>NZ_OY762961.1:2760000-3360000 GCF_963666745.1 uncultured Desulfuromonas sp.
TAAACTCGTTACTGACGGATGAATTCCATATCGATCTGCAATGTGACGTCATCACCGATCATGGCCCCGCCATTATCCAAAACCTGGTTCCACACCATGCCGAAATCTTTACGATTAATCGTTGTCGTTGCCGAAGCGCCCATGCGAGTCATGCCCCAAGGATCATGGATTGGATCACTTGGTCCGGTCACGTTGAAAACAGCGGGCTGACTATGATCACGAATGGTCAAGGTTCCATAAAGCTTCAGGCCCTGATCGGTCTTTTCGATGCTGTTCGACACAAACGTCATGGTCGGATATTTTGCAGCATCGAAAAAGTCACCACTGAGAAGGTGCGCATCCCGCTTGGCCACACCCGTATCGAGAGAGGCCACATCAACGGCGACGCTGATGGACGACGTGGTCACCTTCTCATCATTGAGCGTCAGAGTCCCGGTAATGGTCGGGAACATTCCGGCGACCTCACTGATCATCAGGTGACGAATCCTGAACTGGGCATTAGAGTGATCCGGGTCAACGGCCCAGTCACTGGCAAATGCGCTTGAAACAAAGAGCGCCAATACAATCGAAACAAGCAACATCATTTTTTTCATGACAAACTCCTTTTTATTTATTGGGTTCAGCGTGCGTTGACACACCAACTTTTTTACACAGCAGAGCTAACTGCTCCTGTTCTTCGTCAGTCAGCACGCTGAAACGATCAACAATCCGTTCAAGATGAGCGGGAAAAACACCGGCAATCAGGTTACGGCCCTCTTCGGTCAGATGAACGAGAAAGTAACGACGATCTGATTCCAGCCGACGCCGTTCAACGAGCTGACGTTTTTCCAGATTATCAATCACTGTGGTAATATTGCCGCTGCTTTTGAGTATTTTCTGTCCTAACTCCTTCTGGCACAGGGGACCGAGGTGGTAAAGGGCTTCCAGAACACCAAACTGGCTGATGGACAGCCCGGCACGAAGACGGCCATCCTGCAAAAAGGAAGAGACGGATTCCGCAGCACGCAGCAACTTGATAAAAGCATTCAGTGCGCGTTGTTCCTGTTCTGTACCTTGAAAAGCGGTTGGCATAATTAACTCCATATCGAATAGTTTAATATTAAACTATCATCCTGTGACTGTTTGTCAACCCTGGTTGGCATTTTTCCTGCCAAGGAGGCGAAATCATGCAGCTTGTTTTTTTACATGGTCTGGAGACCGGACCGCATGGCAGTAAGTATCAGGCGCTTAAAGCGATGTTCGGTGAGGTGATTTCTCCGGACTGCGAAGGTGTTTTTGATCCCCAGCAGCGCCTGACTATTATCTGCGACACTCTGCGAAACCACCCCGGCCCGTTTATTGTTGTCGGCTCCAGCGCCGGGGGACTGATGGCGTTGCTGTTGCAGCAGGTCGAACCGCGTGTCGCAGCCCTCGTTCTCTGCGCGCCTGCGTTACATACGGACCACGCCTCTGGATTGAGCGCTAAAGGCCTGCCGCCAACCGTTATCATTCATGGCCGCCAAGATGACGTAGTTCCCATCGACAGTTCACGCCGTTTCGGCGCACCGCTCATTGAAGTTGATGACGACCACCGTCTCAATGCCAGCCTTCCGTTAATGCTTGAGCAGGTCTTTCGCATGAAGTGTCAGCTGCTCTACCCGGAAACCACCGTGCAATCTTAACCGTCACCTTACGATTTCATGACGGAAACAGCCCCTGTTTCCGTCATGGACATTTGCAAAAGGCACTCACCTCAGGCTTTCGTTTCGCTTATCCAAGTCACTCTCGCAAAAAGGCACCACTCATCAGTGCAAACAGGCGCAAATCGGTTAGACTTGAAAACGTCTAGATAAAGACAAGCTTAGCCGCGCTTATCAATGTGCCGTTTTTAATCACCCAGTTTTTTTTACTCATCATCTCCTAACATAAAAACAACATGATAAGCGCTGCTCCAAGTGTGCAATGTGCAGATAGAATGACAGAATGACGATGCCATGGGGACTTCGGTGACAAACCAACCGTTTATCAGTAAAGAGATCAGCTGGTTACTTTTCAACGCCCGCGTACTACAGGAGGCCTCAGACCCACAGGTTCCTCTTCTCGAACGCCTGACCTTTCTGGGTATTTTTTCGTCCAACCTGGACGAATTTTTTCGCGTACGCGTGGCAACCCTGCACCGACTCCTCAAGATCCGCAAAAAAGCCATCTCGCTGATCGGCCAGGACCCGAAAAAAATTCTCGACGATATTCAGTCCATGGTGCTTAAACAGACTGATGAATTTGAACGCCTCTACGATGAAATCGTCGAATTACTCGCGCAGGGTGAAGTCTTTATGCGCGATGAAACGGAACTGGATGACGCACAAAAGACCTTTGTCATGGAATATTTTCACGACAAGGTCCGCCCGTTTCTCGTACCGTTGATGCTTAATCGCAAGACCGAGCCGTTTGTCAAAGACCACCTCATTTACCTTGCAGTGACACTGCAGAAAAGCAGCGATGCCGCCACGGATTATGCATTGATCCAGGTCCCGGCGGATAAAGTCTCCCGATTTTTGCTGTTACCCTCCAAAAACGGCAAGGTGGAGCTCATCCTGCTTGACGACATCATCCGGCTGGGACTTGCCGATATCTTCTGTTATTTCGACTATGACACGTTCAGCGCCTTTACCGTCAAAATGACTCGTGATTCCGAGCTGGATGTTGATGATGAATTGTTTAAAACCTTTCCCCAAAAAATTCAAGACGGCCTGACCCGACGCAAATCCGGGGTGCCGGTGCGCTTCGTCTATGACCGCAGTATGCCGGAGCAATGTCTCGAACAATTGCGCAAAAACCTCGATATTGTCGATATCGACACCTGTATCCCCGGTGGCCGCTATCACAACTTCAAGGACTTCATGGGCTTTCCCAAGCTCAACCGTCCTGAATTTTACTATCCGGGCAATTTTGAGCCGCAAAACCACCCCTGGCTGCTGCCGAACCGGTCCATGATGGACCAGATCCGGCAGCGAGAGGTCTTGCTCTATTTCCCCTATCACAGTTTTGGACACATGATCGACCTGTTGCGCGAAGCCGCCATCGATCCACGTGTCACGACCATTCGCATGACCGTATATCGCCTGGCCAAAAACAGTCAGATCGTCAACGCCCTGGTCAACGCGGCACAAAACGGCAAAAAAGTGTTCGTTGTCGTTGAGTTGCAGGCCCGCTTTGACGAAGAAGCCAACCTGTCCTGGTCCAGCCTGTTGCGGGAAGACGGTGTTCAGGTGGTTCACGGTCTCCCCGGACTTAAAGTCCACGCCAAGTTGTGTCTGATCACCCGTCACGAAGGCAGCAAAAAAATTCGCTACGCCTGTGTCGGCACCGGCAATTTCCATGAGGGCACGGCCAAACTCTACACGGACCACATGTTGATGACGTCAAATCCGCACCTGACCGGAGAGGTGCATAAGGTGTTTGAGTTTTTCACCAACAAATACCGCATCCCTATTTTCCGCCATCTGGTTGTGTCGCCGTTCCAGACACGCAACAAGCTGACACGTCTGATCAACACAGAAATTCGCAACGCCAAAGCGGGCAAACCGGCCTGGATTGACATCAAGATCAACAATCTTTCGGATCAGGACGTAGCCAAGCTGCTGTACAAGGCCAGTAATGCTGGAGTCAAAATCCGCATCATCGCCAGAAGCATGTTCTCTCTGGTCCCGGGCATTGAAAAATACAGTGAAAACATTCAGGCGATCAGCATTGTTGATCGTTTTCTCGAGCATTCCCGCTTTTTTATTTTCTGCAACGACAATGATCCCAAACATTTTATCTCCTCCGGCGATTGGCTGCCACGCAACTTTGATCGCCGCGTCGAGGTCGCCGCGCCGATTTACGATCCCCAACTTTGTCAACAACTACGCGACTGTTTTGACCTACAATGGGCGGACAACTGTAAAGCACGGGTGTGGGATGCTAAAATGAAGAACCAGTTCCGCAAACGGACCAAGAGTCAACCGATCATCCGTTCGCAAATGGCCCTGATCGACCATCTGCAAAAGATTATTCCCCCAGTAGATTCCTAGGAGGGTACGTGGGCGTCGAAATTGAACGAAAATTTCTTGTAGTTGGAGACGCCTGGCGGCAACAGGCAGAGAGTCGAGCGCACTTCAGCCAGGGCTACCTAACAACCCTGCCCGGTCGATCCGTTCGTGTTCGTGTGGCCGACACGAATGCCTGGCTAACCATTAAAGGACCGACCATTGGTGCAACGCGTAGCGAATTTGAATACATGATTCCCGTTGAAGACGCACTGGAAATGCTTGACACCCTCTGCCAACGCCCTTTGATCGAAAAATGGCGGTACCTGATCAAAAAAGACGGCCTCACCTGGGAAGTCGATGAATTTCTCGGCGAAAACCAGGGGCTGATCCTCGCTGAAATTGAACTCGAAACCGAGCAGCAGTCGTTTAGTCAACCAGACTGGCTGGGTGAAGAGGTCACTGAAGATCCGCGCTATTTCAACGCCAGCCTCAGCGTGACCCCTTATTCGACCTGGGAGAAACGCTGATGTCTCAGCCGACTAAGAAACTGACGCTTATCCGTCACGCCAAATCAAGTTGGGATGATACCGACCTCAAGGATATTGACCGCCCCTTGACCCGTCGTGGAGAAAAAGACGCTGCACGAGTCGGCCGGTGGCTTAAAGATCAACAGTGGCGCCCGGATGCGTTCTGGTCAAGCCATGCCTTACGCGCTCTGATGACCACCAAAATCATTGCCAGCCACACCAAGCTGAGCCTGAGCAGCCTGAGCAAAAAGAAAAAACTCTATCTCGCTGACGCCGAAGAACTGCTCGTCATACTAACCAACGCCGATGATCGCATTGATCACCTTGCCCTGGTCGGTCACAACCCCGGTCTGCTCGACCTCGTCAAAGCCCTGACCGGCGAAATGCTGGAAAACCTGCCGACAACGGCGGTCTATCACATTGAGCTGCCAATTGCCCGTTGGGCGGACATCACACCAGGCAGCGGACAAACGCTTTACCACACCACACCCAAAAAACTGAAATAGCCAGGCAACGGTAGCGTTTCGATTTATCCAAGCCGCAAGAATCCAATTCACTCCTCAATCCAGAAAATGGTAGGATATTCCGCAGCATTTCCCCTACGCTTCGGAGACAGACTCCATGTTCTTATCTTCTCGCATCACCACCACACGCTTCTGGCGTTTAACAATTCAGTGGGCTTTTTTCACTTGGATTTTGTTCATCGGTGTGCAATTCGGTCGTTTTGTGTACCATTTCACCAGCCAGGGTCAAGCCCCTCTGGTGAACCGCCCCCCCGGCGTTGAAGGATTTCTACCGATTGGCGCCTTGGCCGGCACAAAATTTTGGGCCCTGACCGGCACGATTCATCCCGTTCATCCGGCTGCTGTTGTTCTTTTCGTCTCGTTTGTGGCCATGAGCCTGTTGGCCAAAAAATCATTCTGCTCCTGGCTGTGCCCGGTTGGCACCCTTTCCGAATCGATCTGGAAACTGGGGCAAGCCGCTTTTGGCGAAAACTTTCGCCTGTGGCGCTGGCTCGACCTCACACTGCGCAGCGTTAAATACCTGCTGCTTCTTTTCTTTCTCAAACTGATCTTGCTCGACATGCCGATGCGAGGCCTGTCAGGATTTCTCGGCTCCCCGTACTGGGCCATGAGCGATGTTAAAATGCTCCACTTCTTTACCGGAGCCAATTTTGACACCATTGCCGTGCTGTCGGTTCTGATCGGCTTTTCCCTGTTATTTAAAAATGCCTGGTGCCGTTACCTGTGTCCGTATGGCGCTCTGCTCGGCCTGGTCAGCATGCTCAGTCCGTTCAAAATTCGCCGCCACATCGCCAGCTGCACCTCATGTGGCAAATGTGCTAAAGCATGCCCATCCATGCTGCCTGTCGATGAACAACGAACCATCCACAGCCCGGAATGCACCGGCTGTCTGAGCTGTGTCGAGACGTGCCCACACCATTCGCTGCAAATGGCACCTCCTAAAGTCGCTTATACGCCAAAATGGGTTTTCCCCGTCGTTGCTTTGGGAATTTATGTCACCGGCATCGGTCTTGGAATGGCCACAGGGCATTGGCAATCGGTATTGAGCTATGCCGATTACGCGCTATGGATACCGAGGTTATCAACCTTGGGTTTTTGATTTTCAGGCTTCCGCACATGATCTAAAAAGTCCAACGCATCACCTCAATGCGTTGGACTTTTTTATTGCAAATGGCCACAAATCAAAAATTAAAAAAATAGATTAATTTACGAGCATCAACTATCTTTATTTTGTCTAATTCCAGGCAATCCCAAGAGCAACATCAAAATCGGCCTAGCATAGTGGCTATCACCAAAAAGACAGATAGCTTTCCATATCTTCTGCCTTTTGTGACAACCTGATGCTTTGGCATAAGCCATGAGATAGCTATAACATTCTAGAATGATTAACAAAACAAGGCAACGAGGCTCTCAAATGCTAGAACGACATCATTTATTAGACAGAATCTATCAATATGGAATATTTCTTTCTAATGCACGGTTAGAGCCCAACCAATGACAGATGTGAAGTTAACGCCGATTTCGGCTTCGGTATTGGAAGCTTTGTGTGATCATTGGGACATGGTTATGGCCGACAATACCTTGGATATACCGCTCGAATACGTTGAACAGCTTAACGCCCATGGCGAGGCACCAATTCATATTGCAGCGTGGAAAGGAAGTGTTACGGAAGTGGAATGGTTGTTGGAGAATGGTTCCCACGTCAATCATCGTGTCGTATGCGAATTAACTCCGCTCCATTATGCTTACATGGGTGGAAAGGCAAAAAATATTCAGGCGTTGTTAGAAGCGGGAGCTGATCCTACAGCGAGAACTAGATTAGGTTTGTTGCCTGCTGGTGACGCGACAGCCGATGCATTGCTGGCCGAAAGAAGTTTGTCCCTTTATGGCTACTAGTGCACCATCACTGCCATTGCAATTTAATAACGTAAACTTGGACTGCCAAAAGCTGCGCCGCTTCGCTATGCAGCTTTTGGCAACCGGTTACGCGAAGCATTAGCGCAAAAAAAGGAGGGATCATTGACCCCAGATAGCATCGTTACAATGGTAGGCGCTGTGATTACGTTGCTTGGAATGGCAATAACCATATGGCAAGCATCCCAAGCCAGGGATTACAAAAACCAGATTAAATTTGATATCCGGAAAATCAATCTTTCAAATGTGGCCGAGCGCCTTAAAAGAGCTCAGGATGAAATCAGGCGTTTACCAACAACTGCTCAAGGTGTACTGCGAGGGGTTAAACCAGTTGAAATTATCCAAAAAATTCGTGAGCAGTTTGATATTGCCCTAAACACACTGGATGCAACGGGTCCTGATTCAGATATAAGGGCGCTCATTGTCGAGGGACAACGCAAACTAAACTCTTACGAAATTTCTTGGAATTCGGGTTCCCCAAATGCGCAAGATGTTCATGAACTCCAGTCAAAAATCCAAGATGTAGTTTCAGCCATGAGTAGCACGGTTTTTCAAATGGAGGGTAAAGCATGAATATCGAAGAATTAGAAAAAGAATTTAAAAAGTTAAAATATCAGGTTCGTGCATTAGGTGAGACCATTGACTACCAAAACCACCCTGTTGAAGCGCTGATATTGGAGATGGACTGGGGCGAAGGTGATATTGACCGCGCACACGATATATTTGAGAAATACGATAACAAAATAGAGGAAGGGGAAATAATAAATTGGCATGAATTTGAAATGGCACTAAGGAACGAATTTGACATTGGCTACCAAACAGTCAAGTCAATAATCATCGCATTTAATAGAAATCACCAGTGGACCAATGTTTGCTATCAATATGCAATGAGCTTTGAGCCAACAAGCCCAATTGAATTTCATCACATTACCCGAAATGAAACAGAGCGCTAACAAGACGCTCGTGTGGGACGCTGTGCCGCTGCGCGTCACGCGCCCCACATCTTAATCGCTATGTGGCAAGAGTAATCGATCATGGACAAGCAACTAAAAATTGAAAAGGCAAGGTTGCATATTATTGAGGGCCTACTTGTTGCGCACAACAACCAGATCGAAATTGAGAAAATTCGAGCAGATAGATCAACCGCCAAAGGCAAAATGATCGAAAAATTCTCTTTCAGCGACAATCAAACAAGCGCAATCATGGACTTGCAAAAGCCACTGGGAGAAATCAAAATCGAGTCAATACTTGCTGAAAAGCAGCGGCTTGTTGACGAAATCGACAAACTTGGATCGTCGAGGGTGTCTCTGGCACAATTGGGACGTATGGACTGGACGTAGTTGACATTTCCATCCTTTACTACTTTGGTCAACAAAAAATAGGCTATGTAAAGCGATACACCTCAAGGAGGAACCCTAAAGACACTCCTCCGCGCATCAAAAACGCTCATCACCTCAAACTCCCTGCTGGAGAAATGACATGGCGACAGCCAAAGAACATTACGATACCGTCCTGTCTGATATTTACTCCTGGATGCTTGGTGGCTTCGACGCTGGAATTCAGAAAAACTCAGATTTTTTCCAGTCGCACAAAATAAGTCCGTCCCGTTCCACAGTGGCCATTGATCTTGGTGCAGGTTGCGGATTCCAGTCTATTCCGTTGGCGATGGCGGGGTTCTCTGTCACCGCGATTGACAGCGACAGTAAATTATTAAACGAGCTGAAAAATCATATCGGTACACTCCCTATCTCCATCATCAAGGACGATCTTGTCAACTTTGACAAACACAGCGAAGGCAATGTTGAACTCATTGTTTGCATGACGGATACGCTGCTGCATCTTGAATCCAAAGACACACTCATTGCGCTCTTCAAAAAGGTCTTGGCTGCACTGGAAAAAGACGGGCGGTTTATTGTCACGTTCCGCGATCTGTCGCATGAGCTTTCTGAGCTTGATCGATTTATCCCTGTAAAAAGCGATGACCGGACCATTCTTAGTTGTTTCCTGGAATATGAGCCCGAAACCGTCAAGGTCCATGATCTTCTTTATAGAAAAGAGGAGAGCGGATGGACCTTTAGCAAGAGTTACTACAGAAAGCTCAAAGTCTCTAAGGAATGGGTGGATAGCCAGCTTTTGAAACTCGGCTTCACTCTTATTGAATCTACTGTCGACAAGGGTTTTGTCACAGTGATTGCACAAAAATGAAACGGCTGACATTTGCGATTCTTTGATTTCACCCCAGACATCGTTCGCCGATGTAATGTTTCTATGCCTCTATTATCCCGAAAGATCCCTCATAATGATTACGCAGCCAGTCTGGACTTCTTCGTTAGCGTTCAAGACAATGAATTTCTGCAAAATGTCCCCTAAATAAAAGCCCTCCCACGTTTCCGTCGCAGCCCCGCACAACAACAGAACAAAATCAAATAGCTAACATTAGATTTTCCGATTTTTCTTGCCTCAATGGGTAGCACAAGACTACAGTTGGCAAAGCCGAATAAATAAAAACCAATGTGTTGCCGTTGTGATTGCCTAAAAAGAAACGGCTTGCCCCTCCAGCATTCCCATGGGACCTCTTGGAAAGGAGAAAATCGATGGACACCAAGCAGATTAATCAAAACGACATGAACCAGATCAAAGCGGTCTTTCAGCAATTACAGCAAGAAATCTGTTTTGAAGAGCATGGCGAGGAATTGCTGCAGAGATTCAAGTCGTCTCCATTGCAATTGCTTCAAGAGCGCGGTTTATCTTTTGACGGACTGCCCGTGGAGATCAAAGAGGGACTGGCAAACTCTCTGTCTGCAGAGATTGAGGGGGTTCCAGAGCCGATAACCGGACAAACCAAAGGGACTAACGAATTCTGGACGTGCTGGTTTTGTACGAAAGGGATGGAGGTTGCTATTACGGTGCCTATTTCATTGGGTGGTGCGGCACTCTTTGCCGGTGGAGAAATTGCACTCGGCGCTATCGAAGTTGTCGCTCCGGGGGTCGCTTTGATTTTGGGACTTTCTCTGGCAGCAGCAAAACAAGTCATTACGTCATTGGTCACCAAAGTACAGGATATCCCGGCGTTGGTGAATCAACTGGCGGTAATGGCCTGTGAAGGAATGGGTGCCTGTTCTTAACCCCCAACATCACGCCGTTGGCACATCCTTCTGACGTTTTGACGAGAGGAATTAACGTTTTCATTTCTCTGCCACAAAGAGTTGAACCTAAAGCCGGGAAAAACACGTTATGCAACCAATCAAACGTGCTGCGTTCACCCTTGAGATTTTGTCTTTATGGGCGATTTTGACCCTTTTGATCTCTGCCGTAATTATCAGGGTTGTCTACAAACTTGATATCTCAATTTTCCCAACGCTGGTGGATGACATTACAAACATAACGGATGCTGAGTCGCTGCAGAAGCTGTGTGTGATGATGCGTGAAGCAACGACAAGGGACAAAGATCTGGGTTGGCTGCTCGCGACCTGGGGGATTTCTCTGGTCGCGCTATGGAGCGGCATCTTTGGAATTGCAGCCATCTATCTGGCGCGTCTGCTGCGACATGCTGAACAGAACCCGGCACAACAGGAATCTCAAGGGATGTTGGAACAGGCGATTAACAAAGAACTGCCCCTGTGGATGGCTTTCTGGATTCTGTACATTGCAGTGCCCTATATTCTGACATTACTCACGCAGGGCCTTATCTGGGGGTTGAAGCACTATCACATCATTGAGACGGCTCAATTGGCCGATCTGATGATCACCCCACTCACCCAAGGGGCTATTTTAACGTTATGGCTTTGGGCGGCCATGGTGACCTGGAACTGCGCATCAAACACAGGTCATACCGTTTGGAAATACTCCGCACGAGCCATTGTCATCTTTCACACCGTTTTACCCACGATCATCTCCGTCGGAGTTCTCAGTTACATTCTCTGGATAAGATCATTGTGACACGGCACAGGTCGTTATAGCCGTGTCCCTCAAGACGTCTTCAAACGAATCCTCTCATAGTGAAATAACATCCGTGTTTTAGAACGACTTCAAAAAAAGATCAAACACCTCGGGGAATTCCCTCAAGGGGCAATTTTTCACGATGGCAGCATGGAATAGTGCAGCTGACGCAGCCAGGTAAAAAACTTGTCAGCAAAGATAAAATCTGTTTTATGGAGAGAATGTGTCACAGTCTGCAGTGCCGACAGCAACAGTAAACGCCATCAGGGAGCAAGAGCCATGAAACAGCACTTTCAACTACTGGCGAACTACAATCACTGGATGAACGACAAAGTCTATAACGTGACTGGGCAATTGAGCCCGGTGGAGCTGGCTCAGGACAGAGGTGCTTTTTTTGGCTCTATCCTCGCCACCCTTAACCATATTGTGGTCGGCGATACCCTGTGGCTGCAACGCTTCGCCCGGCATCCGGCGGCGACAGAAACGTTACGTCTGGTGAGCGAACAACCGGCACCCGTCGCGCTTAATCAGATTCTTTTTGAAGATTTTGCCGCACTCAAGCAATATCGGGCATGGCTGGATAAGCAGATCATCTTGTGGATTGAGACGCTTGGTGACCCGGACTTAGAGGATCTCCTGACCTATCACAGTATGCGCGGTGTCGAAGCCCGTAAGCTTTACGGCAGTTTGATCCTGCACTTTTTCAATCACCAGACTCACCATCGCGGCCAGGTTGCCACACTACTGACACAAGCCGGTCTTGAACTTGATGATACCGATCTCCTGCTGCTCATCCCGGATCAACCGCCCTATTGAACCCGTTGACTCTCACTGTTGAGGCCACAATGTATAAACTCGTCCTATTAAGACATGGCGAAAGCCAGTGGAATAAGGAAAACCGCTTTACCGGCTGGACGGATATTGACTTGACGGAGCAGGGCCGCCACGAAGCGACCGAGGCAGGACAGCTGCTTCAAGAGGAAGGGCTTAGCTTTGATCTGGCCTATACCTCCGTATTGAAACGCGCTATCCGCACACTGTGGATTGTTCTCGACACCATGGACCTGATGTGGATTCCGGTTCAGCGTGACTGGCGGCTTAACGAACGTCATTATGGCGCGTTGCAGGGACTCAACAAAGCGGAAACCGCGCAGAAACATGGTGAAGAACAGGTGATGAAATGGCGCCGGAGCTTCGACATCCAGCCACCGCCTCTGGAGGTAAAGGACCCGCGATTCCCCGGTCATGATCCACGCTACCGGTTGCTCAGTGACAAGGAGCTACCCAAAACGGAATGCCTCAAAGATACCGTCGAGCGCTTTCTGCCGTTCTGGGAAGAGAGCATTGTTCCAAACATCCGGGCGCAGAAAAAAATCCTGATTGTCGCCCACGGCAATAGTCTACGCGCACTGATCAAACACCTGGACGGGATTGCCGATGACGAAATCGCCCATGTCAACATCCCGACGGGAAAACCACTGGTCTACGAGTTGGATGAGGCCCTTCATCCCATAAAAAGCGGTTATCTCGGCAACCCCGAAGCGGTCAAACAGGCGATGGCCGACGTTGAGCAACAGGGCAAGGCCACGTAGCTATCCCACCGAGGGACGCTCCTGAAAGAACGGGTGCCGGTTACCGGTAGCGTAACCGGGTGCCGTGATTAAGCGACATAAGGATCTCATCGGCACTCAGTTCAGCAGGAAAATAGGTGCCGGAAATTTTTGCTGAGCGCAAGCTGGCACCTTCCAGGTTGCAGGATCGTAAATCCAGGCCCCGCAGATCCGACTGACGAAAATAGCCATCCGACAGATCAAACCCGGACAAATCAGCACCTCGCAGGTCCAGACCTCTGAAATCAAGTCCTTTGAGCACGCTCAGGTCGGTACAGGTCTCACGTTGGGCATTAAACTCCTCAACCTCTTCACCATGTAACAATACGTAAAGGGGATGCGCACTGGATTTCGGTTGCGTGTCGTTTTCCATGTTTCCTCCTTGCAGCCATGTAATTGAATTCTGCGCAGGATAGCGCAAATTGACTGCCGGGTGGCGAATTCTAATGGAAAATACGCCATCCCGTCTCTCCTGCCAGACAAAATGTCCACCGCTGCCCCCCTGTCAAAAATATCTGGCATACTTTGAATAACAGTTCGTACTCTGCTGGCCGACACATCTGTTGCACTGAAAGTGTGCTATGACATTTCCATCGCTGCAACCGCTGACGATTTTAGGACTTATTCTCGTTACCGGATATTTTTCCGGCAAGGCAGCCAACTTCCTGCGTCTGCCACGTATCAGCGGCTATATCATTGCCGGTCTGCTCTTTTCCCCTTCGGTCAGTGGTCTGCTCCCCTATCACCAGATCAACCGTCTTTTTCTGTTCACTTCTGAGATCGCGCTGGCATTCATCGCCTATTCCATCGGCGGCAGTCTGCGTATTTCCCGCATTCGGGACCTCGGCAAAGAAATCATCTGGATCAATCTGTCCGAAGGGACCGGAGCGTTTGTCTGTACTTGTCTGGCGGTGTATCTCAGCCAACCGCTGCTTTCGCCGTTGTTGCACGAAACCGACAGTATTTTCCTCTCCGTGATCCTCATCCTCGGCGGCATTTCCGTCGCGACGGCTCCGGCAGCGACCATGGCCGTTATGCATGAACTACGTGCCAGAGGGCCACTGACGACCACCTTGCTCGGCGTGGTCGCCCTGGATGACGCGTTGAGTATTATCCTGTTTTCGGCGTCGATCACCATTGCCGGTCAATTATTGCTCAGTAGCGCAGATAACCACCTGATCATGCAAGGCGTGTTGACCATTGTCGGCTCGCTGCTGATAGGCGGAGTCGGTGGTCTGGTGTTCGGTCATTTTTTTCAACCTGCAAAACGGCCAGAGAGCAACCTGATGCTTTCTTTGGGGGCCATCTTTCTTGTCAGCGGCATTTCCAGTCATCTCGGTTTTTCACCCCTGCTGGCCAACATGACCATGGGATTTTTTATTATCAATCGTGTCCAGCATGCCGATGACCTGTTCCACCAACTGGATATCATGGAAGAGACCATCTTCTGCCTGTTTTTCACACTGGCTGCCGCCCATTTTGACTTGAAAGTCTTTAAAACCTCCGCCGTTTTGGGGCTCATCATCTTGTTTGGTCGGTTTGTCGGCAAATTGGGCGGCACACTGGTCGGCGGAAAAATTGCGCAAGCATCGCCGCAGATCTACCACAATCTCGGTCTGGCGCTACTCCCGCAGGCCGGCTTGTCTCTTGGACTGGTGTTTCTGGCAGAGCCGATTCTGCCGACAGAAATTTTTGACATGCTGCTCAGTGCCATTCTGGTCTCTATCATCCTCAACGAAATGATCTCGCCACCACTGGTCAAGTGGGCGATCAGCAATGCCGGAGAAACACATGTGGAGGAAACAGATGAAAATTAAAGAGATCATGCAACACATCAAGGACCGGCAAATCCCCAGCGTCAATGAACAGTGCGACATCCGCGACGTCATTGAGGTTGCGGTGCGATTTCCGCATTCACGACTGGTTTATGTGGTTGATCACCACAACAGGCTGCTGGGCGCGATCACGCTCGGCTCGTTATTACGCTATCTCTACCCCTATCACTATGAGGACAAAATCCACTCTCGCGACATCTTACGTCGTCTTACGGTCAAAAAAGCCGCCGACCTGATGAGTCACGGTAACATCAAGGCATCACCAGAGGAGAGCGTCGACACCATTCTCAAACGGATGGCCAAAACCGGCGTCAAAGAGCTCGCGGTGGTGGACGAAGAGGGGCATATTCTTGCCGATATTACGGTCATCGACTTACTGGCACACAGCGAAGCGGACTCGTGAAATCTGACTTAAGGAGCCTCCACAGGATCTTCCCGGATTGAAATAAATACTTGCTGCCCCGGTTAACCACAGTATGATGAGATCAGAAGGACAGCTGGATCACTCTCTCCCTCAGGTCATCGTAAAGGTGTTTTTCATGCTATTTCCACGACAAGTCCTTCTCGCCCTCCTCTTGACCGTGCTACCGTCACTGCTTTTCGCCAACGAACTGCCCAAAGCCAGTCTGCCAGTCAGTCGGGTGCATCAACGCTGGATGCTGAATAAAATGAATGAAGCGCTGAAAAACGACCTCGATGCCAACCTGCTCGGCCTGCTTGATCGAGCTATTTACCAGCGGGTCGTCAACCAACTCCAGCAACAGGGGTGGTTGCAGAAGCCGATTGACTATGACGCATTCTTTTTCACCACGTCAGCCATTGAGCCGGGAGACTGACCGCCATGCCCATACCCTTTCCCTCCAGGGAACGCATCGATTTTCTCACCGACTTCGGCAGTTTTCTACCGGCAGAAGCATCCGCTGACAGCAGCTTCGACTTCGGCCGTGCCGCCATGGACGGCAAAGCCGTCTGGATCTGCGCGATCAACCCTGCAAAACAGCCCCTTGATGAGCTCGCCAGCTTCGTTAGCATGACGCGATTTCTCGAAAAAATTCTTTCAGAACCTGCACCTCTAATTCTGCTCATGGACCTACCGGCCTCTCACGACAGCGCTCAGAAAAGCCACATCCCCACATCCCCGGACCACCTTCTCGCAAACCGCTACGGTGTCGGAGCCTGGTACTATTTCCTGTCACGTCTTTCGGGGCGAGTCCCTATGGCCTGTGCCGTTTTCAACCGCCTCGGGGCAACACTGACATTTCCGGTATCCCTGTGTGATGTTGCCGTCATGACAACGCCTTCAGGCATGAGTATTGGCCGTATGGACATTGTCAGCAAAATGACCCGTGCTCCAGTCAGCTACGATAAACTCGGCAGTGCCAAAATGCACGCGGTACAATCCGGCAGCATCGATGCAGTCTTCGACAGCGAAGAAGAAGTCCTCGACTATATCAAAAGCTACATCCGTTACATGCCTGCCAGCAGCGGACTGCCTCTACCCGCCCTGAACACCCATCCACCATGCGGCCCGTCGGTCAGCGCCCTGATTCCGTCGAGTGCGACACAACCGCTGGACATGGACCACCTGATCGAAGCTCTGGCGGATGACGGAAGCATTCTGGAGTTACGCCAGGACTTTGCTCGAGAAGCGATCACCTCTCTGGTGCTGTTCGACGGACATCCCACGGCGATTATTGCCAATCGCTCCATGGAAAAAGGTGGCCTGTTTTTTCCGCAAAGCAGTGAAAAAGTCGTCCGCTTTATCGCCCTGTGCGACGCTTTCGGCATACCACTGGTATTTCTATCCGATTCGGCTGGCTTCATGGTTGGCTCAGGTGTCGAACAATTTGGCAGCATCAAAAACGGTGCCCGCCTGATGCAGGCCATTGCAACCGCCACCACGGCAAGACTCTGCGTTATTGTGCGCAGAGCGTACACTGCCGGACTTTATGCCATGTCCGGGGCTGGCATGCGCCCTGATCGCTTTATTGCGCTGCCAACGGCTATCATGACTATTTATGGTGAGTCCGTAGCCATGCAGCTTCTTTCTGGCCGCAATGAGATAGAGAAGAAAAGTGCAGAGCACATGTTGCAGAATGCCCATGCGCCGCAAAACTTTCTGGACCACGGCATGCTCGATGCCATTGTCCACGCCGACCAGCTCAGAGAAGAAATCATCACCTTCATTTCCGAGCATCAACGAGGAGAACGCGCTTCGGCAAAACCGATCCCGCCAAGTTGACCTGTTTTGCCGGGTCATCCCCTTGATGTTTTGCCCGTGTGAAAGGCGCGCTATGCATATTTATTGGTAGGCGGTGAGAGATCCGCTGATTTCGACAAAATTGTCGTTCCAGTTGTATTCTTTTGTCGAATGCAGGCCTTCACAAAAAAACAATAAATGGAGAAACCCCATTATTTTTAGGAGGTTAAGAAAATAGCCCTTGATGGCACGCAACTTGATAGTTAAGAAGTCAGTTCCGATACATTTTACAAACCCCCAGGAAAAAGGAGCCTGACAATGAAACTTTCCTCTCTTATCATGTGTATCTTGTGTGTACTACTTACCGCATCTCTGTCCCTGGCCGCAGGTTATCGTAGCGGAGCAGAGCAGACGCCCGCTTCCAACGGCAGCTCCCTTGCCGGAACCGTTGATTGCCTGATCAGCCAACTGCCCCTTGAAGAATTGAGTGACGAAGAGGCCGCTGAACTTCTTTATATGTATGAAGAAGAAAAAGTCGCCCGCGACGTGTATACCGCGCTTTACGCCACATGGGGTCATTGGGTGTTCGACCACATCGCCAACAGCGAACAACGTCACATGGATGCCGTAGCCTGCCTGCTTGAGCGCTATGAGCTGGATTTCCCTTTGAATGCGGATACCGTCGGCATGTTTGATTCCGATGCCATGCAGGATCTCTATGATGCTCTGGTTGAACGCGGCAGCATCTCCCTGATCGACGCCCTTCATGTCGGTGCCACCATCGAAGATCTCGACATCTACGACTTGCAAGAGTACCTGGCACAAACTGACAACGAAGACATCATGACCGTCTATCAAAACCTGCTGCGCGGTTCCCGCAATCATCTGAGAAGCTTTGTCTACCAGCTGTCTCTCAACGATGTTGAGTACGTCGCTCAGTACCTGACTCAGGAGGAGGTTGATGCCATCGTCAATTCCGAGCGTGAGGCGGGCTTGGCAAATGCTAACGGCGGTTCCATGAATTCCGAAGATAAAGAAGCCGGTCAATACCAAAATCTGCAGGATTGCCCCTACGCAGACGATGCCACCGACGCTTAAGCGATACGGCATAAACTGAAAAAGGGACTTGCATCTCAGATGCAAGTCCCTTTTTTATTTTTGGTTGCGGGGGAAGGATTTGAACCTTCGACCTTCGGGTTATGAGCCCGACGAGCTACCAAACTGCTCCACCCCGCGTCATGTTTTTAAGCCCTTGTTGCCAAGGCCTGCTATGTGTACCAAATCGGCACTACCCTTGTCAAGGCCTCATCCCAGATTTGTGAACCAGTGCCTTTCATGGCAGGAACTGTGAAGGATCAAGGCGTATCGACAAAGCTGCGCAACCGCTTGGCCCGGCTGGGATGACGCAATTTACGCAGGGCCTTGGCTTCAATCTGGCGGATCCTCTCACGAGTAACATTGAAGTCCTGACCGACCTCTTCGAGGGTGTGATCAGATTTTTCGCCAATGCCGAACCGCATACGCAACACTTTTTCCTCACGCGGGCTGAGTGTTGACAGGACTTCAGCGGTTTGATCAGACAGGTTGCTCTTGATCACCGCTTCGAGCGGAGAAACCGCCCCTTTGTCCTCGATAAAATCGCCCAGTGAGGAATCTTCCTCTTCGCCAATCGGTGTTTCCAGACTGATCGGTTCCTTGGCAATCTTCAGCACGCGACGCACTTTTTCCAACGGCAGGTCCATCCGATCAGCGATCTCTTCAGGAATCGGCTCACGACCGAGTTCCTGCACCAGCTGACGGCTGGTACGGATCAGCTTGTTGATGGTCTCAATCATGTGCACCGGAATACGGATGGTGCGCGCCTGATCGGCAATCGCGCGGGTAATCGCCTGACGAATCCACCAGGTGGCATAGGTGGAAAACTTGTAGCCACGCTGGTATTCAAATTTGTCGACCGCCTTCATCAGACCAATGTTGCCTTCCTGGATCAGATCGAGGAACTGCAGACCACGGTTGGTGTATTTCTTGGCGATGGAGACGACCAGCCGCAGGTTGGCTTCCACCAATTCGGTTTTGGCCGCTTTGGCACGCCACTCGCCGCGATGCACTTCCTTAAGGGAATCGACCAATTCTTCGGGGGAAAAGCCAGTTTCCTCTTCAACCCTCTTGAACTTGCGCTGGGCCCCCTTGAGGCGTTTTTCAACCACCTGCAGCTCATCTGCGCTTTTACCGAGTTCTTCTACAACCTTGGCGGCCTCGTCATCGCTTTTGTGAAAACGACGCAAATAGCGGCGAATATCCTTATGCGAACATTTAAGCTCTTTTTCACAGGCGGTCACTTCGCTCAGTGCCTTTTTCACTTGGGCACTCAGCTCTTTGAGGCGCTGGGCGATTTTGGAAACGGTCTGCTCTTTGAGGCGGATCTGACGCATCAGATCGCACAACTCATCTTTCAGAGCCGAAATGCGCTCAACCGCGTCCTTTTTCTGTTTTTCATCGCCTTCACTACTGAGACGGCGCTGCTCGACCAGTTCTTCGTTTTTCGCACGAATCTGCTCAATCAGAGCAAGAATGCGCTCATACTGTTGTTCTTCAGCTTCAGCACCCTCTTCTTCATCGTAATCTTTTGTGATATCGGTGATACCGATCAACCCCTCGGAAAGCTGGTCGCCGAGAGAGATCACTTCCTGCAGAGCAATCGGTGTCTTGAGGACGACCTGCGTAATCAGGCCTTCGCCCTCTTCGATCCGCTTGGCGATCTCTACTTCCCCTTCACGCGTCAGCAAAGAAACCTGACCCATTTCACGCAGGTACATGCGCACGGGATCACTGGTGCGTCCAATGACACCGGCTTCAAAATTGCCGCCGTCATCCTTGGAATCATCATCATCGTCATCGCCGGCATCGTCTTTGAGCTGATCGTCTTTGGAATCATTGTCGACAATCTCAATGTCCAGCTCACCGAACATCGTCATAACATCTTCGAGCTGGGTGCTTGACACCATATCTTCAGGAAGTGCGTCGTTCACCTCATCGTAGGTCAGGTAGCCCTTTTCCTTCCCGGTTTCGATGAGCTGTTGAAATTCTTCCTCTTTTGTCTTTTTGGCCATAGGTGCATTTCTCCTGTCGACCACGCGTCCGTGGTCCGTATTTGGTGGTGCTATCCTCGACGTTTGAGGTCTCGGTTGATCCGTGTCAGTTCCTGCAGACAGACTGTCTGTCGTTCCGAGTCTCCACGTTGCTCGGCGTCACGCATCTGCGTATGCAGCTCTGCCCTGCGTTGTTTTAGCTGACTACGGACAACTGCCTGACGGCAATCGTCGAAGATTTTTTCAATATCCTCACTGACCAGTTCCTGTTCACGAACCAGAAGCTGCGTCAGCAGATCCTGATCGCGCGCTTCCTCACACTGGTCGAGCATCCACTCTCCGGGTTCACGCTGCGCTGCGTGAGCTTGATATATCTGTTGTGCCAGTCGTTGGCAGACGTCATTGTCAAAAAAGGTTTCAAACCCCTGTTCTTCAACTTTAGCGCTGACTCCGCAATCGGCAAGCATCAGCGTTAACAACCATTTTTGGGCCTTGAGATCACCAGCTGCCTCCTCCTGCACAACCGGGCGCTGAACGGCAGGCCGAACCGCTGGCTGCGGCCTTACAGGAGCCGCCTCCTCGACTGTCGTACGCTCAAGTTGGCGCTGCAGCAGATCGACCGTCACGCCTGTGCGCTGGGCTAATTGGCCGAGATGCAGATTACGCTGAATCTCCCCCGGCACCCGTCTTATCATCTGTAGCACCGTGTCAATAGCGCGTGCTTGCGCTTCGGCACGCTCATCGGCCTCGGCCAGCGTCGCTTCCATATGGGTCTCGACCGCCGAATGAGCCGTCTGCAAACGCTGAAGAAACGCTTCGCTCCCTTCGCGCCGTACACAGGAATCCGGATCATCTCCAGTCGGCAGACTCAGCGTCATCACCTCAAGCCCTTGTTGCAAAAGGCTCGGCATGGCACGGAAACATGCCTTACGACCAGCCGCGTCTTCATCAAACAGCAGAATCACCCGCTCGACATAACGCTTGAGAATTTTGGCGTGGTCTTCAGTCAACGCCGTTCCACAGGTGGCGACGACATGCTCAATCCCCGCCTGGACCAATGCCAGGTGGTCAAAATAGCCCTCGACGACAATCACTGCCCGTTCGCGTCGCATGGCCTGTTTAGCCTGGTACAGACCGTAGAGTAAGCGACTCTTGTGGTACAGGACCGACTCGGGCGAGTTAATATATTTCGGCAGGCTGTCATCCAGC
Organism: uncultured Desulfuromonas sp.; assembly: GCF_963666745.1. NCBI lineage: Bacteria > Pseudomonadati > Thermodesulfobacteriota > Desulfuromonadia > Desulfuromonadales > Desulfuromonadaceae > Desulfuromonas > uncultured Desulfuromonas sp. The sequence goes on from NZ_OY762961.1 coordinate 2,780,858, forward strand.
ACCCGGCCACCAAATGCCACCACCTTGCCCGACAGATCTTCAATCGGGAACAGCAGCCGCTGGCGAAACATATCAAAATCGCGCCCGGTTTTATCACTGTTACGGATCAGCCCGAGCTGCCGGGCCTGATCCAGATTCTTTCCGGCCGCCGCCAGATGCTCACACAGCGCATCCCAACTGTCCGGCGCAAAACCGAGACGAAAGCGGCGCACGGCGTCGCTGTCAAAACCGCGCCGGCGGATATAGCCCCGCGCCTGAGCACCACGTGGGTCAGCAAGCAACAACTCGTGATAAAAGCGGGTCGCCTCTTCGTAGACATCCGCCAGATCTTCGCGTTCCAGACGACGGCGCACTTCTTCGGGACTCGGTTCGTCGTCAGGAATGTCCACACCAACCTGATCAGCCAGCCGTTTCACCGCCTGGGGAAACGCCAGACCTTCCATGCGCATCAGAAAGCTGAACACGTTGCCGCCGACGCCGCAGCCGAAGCAGTGAAAAATCTGTCGGCTGCTGTTGACGTTGAACGACGGCGTCTTCTCGTTGTGAAACGGACACAAGCCAAGATGGTTATCACCGGAGTGCTTCAGCTGCACGTAGCTGGAGATCACGTCGACGATGTCGACCCGTTCACGCACCTGGCTGATTAACTCTTCCGGTATGCGCCCCATCAATCCCCCAGCTCGATTTCCGTGATCGCCGTACCGCCATGGGCATTGTCGGCAGCATGAAATGCCGTCACCGCCCGATGGCGCGCCAGAAGATCATGTATCGCCTGACGCAAAGCACCCGTTCCACGCCCATGGACGACACTGATGTCCTTCCAGTTATTGAGCAGGGCATCATCGATCAGTCGTTCAACTTGAGGCAGCGCCTCTTCGACCCGGCAGCCCACCACGTCGAGACGCGGGTTAAAATGGCTGCGATCCACCTGGCTCTTAGTGCCACCACGTTTCTCTTTGGTCTCGGCAAAGCGGCGCGGGCTGAACGCCTCCAGGGCGCTCAACGGCAGGCGCATCACCTTGCCATGGACATTCAACTCAACCTCATCACCGGACAGCCGCTCGACGCGGGCTTCGGCGTTGAGAGCGACAATCCGCACCAGCTCGCCTTCACTGAGCTGAGCCGGGGCGCTGCGCTGGCGCTTGACTTCCACCGGCGTCGGCAACTCTTCGCGGCTCTCGCGCATCTGGCGCATCAAGTCAGCCTGCTGGCGGCCGTCGCCACCCTGCATCTCGCGCGCCTGCTTGAGCAGCTGTTTCATCTTGCCCTGGGTCTCATTGACCAGCTGTTCGGCACGCTTGCGCGCTTTTTCGAGCAGCTTTTCGCGTTGGGCTTCAAAGTCCTTCAACAGCTTGAGCCGCTTGCGCTGCTCCGTGGCCGCCTGGTTACGCAACTCTTCGGCTTCGCGCAATTGCTGCTCCAGGCGATTCTGCACCTGATTAAGCTGTTCCACCATGGCCAGGCCGTCACGTTCCTCGCTGCCGAGATACTGATTAGCCTTATCCAGCACCTTATCCGGAATGCCCATGGTGCGGGCAATGGTAAAGGCGCTGCTCGCTCCCGGCACCCCGTAATGGAGGCGATAGGTCGGCGCCAGCGTCTCGGGATCAAACTCCACCGCCGCATTCTCCACCCGCGGTTGCAGATAGGCGTAGCTTTTAATCATATTCAGGTGAGTGGTCACCACCGTGCGTGCGCCAATGGCGCGCAAGCGATCCATAATCGCCAGAGCCAGCGCCCCGCCCTCGGCCGGATCCGTGCCGGTGCCTGCTTCATCGAGCAGCACCAGAGAATCGCCGTCCACCTGTTCGAGAATGCGTCGCATCCGCAGCAGATGGCCGGAAAACGTCGACAGATTCTCTTCAATACTTTGTTCATCGCCGATATCGGCAAACACCCGGCTGAACAGATACACCCGACTGCGCGGATGGCAGGGGATCGGCAACCCGGCCGACACCATCAGAAACAGCAGGCCCACGGTTTTCAACGCCACGGTCTTACCACCGGTGTTGGGACCACTGATGATCAGCGTATCGTGTTTCTTGCCCAGGCGCAGATCAATGGCCACGGTGTTCTGCATCCGCGGCCGCCCATCGCTGCCCACAAGCAGCAACGGATGACGCACCTCGCGCAGTTCCAGCTGCCGTTTCGCCGTCAACTGCGGTGCGCAGGCGTTGGTCAATTCAGCGAACCGGGCCACGGCACAGGTAAAATCGAGTCGCGCCAGGATCTGCTGATTATGGCGTAACGGGCCGCGTGCCTCGCCCACCAGTGCCGCCAGTTCAAGAAGAATCCGCTCAACCTCGCGCTGTTCTTCACGCCGCAACGACTGCAGCGTATTGTTACGCTCCAGCACCGCCGCCGGTTCAATGAACAACGTCTGACCACTGGCTGATTCATCGTGGACAAAGCCTTTAACCCGACCGCGATAATCCGCCCGCACCGGCACCACGTAGCGGCCGTTGCGCTCGGTGACGATCTGATCCTGAAACACGCCTTCGTAATCGCTATTACTGAGCATGGCTTCCAGGGCGGCACGAATCCGGCCACGCAAAACTTTGATCTGACTGCGCAGATCCGACAAGCGCCACGATGCCTCATCCAGCACATCACCGGCCGGGCCGATACTGGCCTTGATCTGATCGCGCAACTCTGCCAGAAGTTGCAGCTCTCCAACATCACCAGCGAGCAACGGTGCCATCGCCTCGTTACCGAAATAACCGCGGCAGGCGCGAGCCGCGTCCAGGCTCTCGGCGACCTGCAGCAACGCCGCTGCCGATAGCCACACCCCTTCGGTTTTCGCCCGCTCCAGCGTCTCGTGCAGATCATGGCTGCCACCCAAAGGTGGCGTGCCCTTGTCTTCCCGCAGGGCGCCGGCTTCTTCCACCCGCTGCAGCGAGGCCTCAACCGCTTCGCGCTCCTGCAACGGACGCAATGCCAGAGTCAGCGACTTACCGGGCACCGTCACGGTAAACAGCCCGAGTAACGAAACCACTTTGTCAAATTCAAGAACGTGCAGGGTTTCCTGTAACATTCACCTTCACACGGTTAGGTGCGCCGACAACAAAGGCCCACCGGAAACAACACTCAATCAAGAAACTTTGTCGAGATAGCGCACACTCAACTTGACCATTTCATCACCCAGCTCGACAAATGGCGGCCGCAGTTGCGACTGTTTGAACTGCGATCGCACTGCCGACGGCAATTGAGCCAGAGACAGGCCATAGAGCACCAGAGCCAGGACAAAGGTTCCCTGCAGCAAACTGAACAGTGCACCGAGCACGCGATTGAAGCCGCCAAGAAACAGCAGACGGACAAAGCGTGATAACACAACACCAATCACCGTAAAGATAATCATTGTTGCGACAAATAAAAGGACCAGGGTGACAATGACGCACAATTGCAACGGCAGTTGGCTCATCTCCGCCAGTTTTTGGGCCAATGGCGTATAAAAATGGAACGCGACACCGGCCGCCACCACCAGGCCGATCAAAGAACAGACCTCTTTGATCAGACCGCGCAGAGCGCCCTTGACCACAAACAGGGCCAGGATGATCAGAATTCCGACATCGAGTCCATTCATAACGCCGCTCCCCTTGTGTCGCCGCGATTAACGATTCATCAAACTGGCCTTGACCAGCTCGCTGACCACCCGGCCATCGGCACGTCCCACGGTTTGTGCGGTGACCGCTTTCATCACTGCGCCCATCTCTTTCATCGAGGAGGCACCCACTTCGGCGATTGCGGCGGCGATCAGCTGCTTGAGTTCCTCTTCGGTCAACGCCTGGGGCAGAAACTCCTGCAGCACCTCAATTTCGCGCTCCTCTTTCTCCGCCAGATCCAGCCGATCATTATCACGGTAGATCTGTGCCGACTCGCGGCGCTGCTTGAGCAGGGTCGACATGACGGCAATAATCGCGTCGTCGTCCATCTCTTTACGCTGATCGATTTCGGCATTTTTGATGGCGGTACGGATCAGGCGAATGACGCCGAGGCGTTCGGTCTGCTTGGCCTTCATGGCCTCTTTCATCGCCTCAGTGAGGCGTTGTTGTAAATCCATGGTCAACTCCCAGGTCTGTTAAATAGCCCCTCGCCCTGAGGGAGAGGGATGGGGTGAGGGGAAATCATGCAAAGCCCCCTCATCCGGCCTGCGGCCACCTTCTCCCCAAGGGAGAAGGAATGTCGCGATGTTCTTGTTACAAAAAGCCATCTTTCGCTTTTGGCAGAGAATTTATTTCGTACGAGACTCTTTTTCCTCAATCCCTGACAGGCCAAAGCGGCGGCGCAGCTCGGCGTAAATGCGCTCGGGCGGCAGATCGTAGTAGCCCAGCAGAATCAAGGTGTGGAAAAACAGATCCGCGACTTCGTAGATCACTTCCTCGCGGTCGCCACCTTTGCCAGCCACAGCGGTTTCCGTCGCTTCTTCACCGATTTTGCTGAGGATTTTATCCAGCCCCTTGGTAAACAACGAATGAACGTAGGATTTTTCCGACGGGTTGCGACGACGGTCCTGGATGACATGATACACCGCATCGAGAATGTCTTTCTCGCCATACACAGCCGTGGCATCCACTTCCGGCTCACCGTCAATCACCAGTTTGCTGTCGTCCCAAACGCTGTAGAAACAGGAATGGCGACCGGTGTGGCAGGCCGCGCCCACTTGCTCGACTTTGATCAGCAGGGTATCACCGTCACAGTCATAGCGAATTTCCCGCACTTTCTGCACGTGACCGGAAGATTCGCCCTTCATCCACTGCTTTCCGCGGGAACGACTGTAGTAATGAACCTTACCGGTATTCAGGGTGTTTTCCACGGCCTCTTCATTCATGTAGGCCAGCATCAGCACTTCACCGCTGTCAACATCCTGAGTAATACACGGCACCAGGCCGTTATCATCAAATTTTAACTGCTCAACCAGACGCATGTGATCTCCTGCTGTTCAGATCCGCACCGGGACCTGGTGTTGCTGTAAATACTCTTTACACTCGGCAATGGTGTACTCGCGGAAGTGAAAGATGCTTGCCGCCAGGGCAGCACTGGCGCCACCTTCGGTCAGGCCATCCTTGATATGCTCCAGATTGCCGACGCCGCCGGAGGCGATCACCGGGATATGCACGGCATCACTGACCGCCCGGGTCAGGGCGATATCGTAACCATCCTTGGTGCCGTCGCAATCCATGGAAGTGAGCAGAATCTCTCCAGCACCCAGATCTTCCATCTTCACCGCCCATTCAATGGCATCAATACCGGTGGCGTTGCGACCGCCGTGAGTATAGACCTCCCAGCGTTGCGGATCACTGCCGGGCACGCGACGCGCATCGATGGCGACGACGATGCACTGAGTTCCGAAGCGCTCAGCCGCCTCACGGACAAACTCGGGACGATGCACAGCAGCGGTGTTAATACTGACCTTGTCCGCTCCGGCATTGAGCAGGTTGCGGATGTCGGCAATCTCGCGAATGCCACCACCAACGGTCAACGGCATGAACACCTGCTCAGCCGTGCGCGCCACCACATCGAGAATGATATTGCGCTTGTCGCTGGATGCGGTGATATCGAGAAACGTCAGTTCGTCAGCGCCCTGGGCGTCATAAGCCATGGCCGCTTCCACCGGGTCACCGGCGTCGATGAGATCAACAAACTGCACCCCTTTGACCACCCGGCCGTCTTTGACATCAAGACAGGGAATAATGCGTCGTGTCAGCATCGGCTTACCTCTTTCTCCGTGTCAGAGCCACAGCCTCGCGCAAATCCAAGGCACCGCTGTAGATCGCCTTGCCGGTAATCACGCCGGCGACGCCTTTGTCCTTGATGGTCAGCAGGTTCTCAATGTCCTGAAGACTCGACACACCGCCGGAGGCAATCACCGGAATGGTGATGGCTTCGGCCAGGTCGCCAGTCTCTTTGAGGTTGGGCCCCTGCATCATGCCGTCACGGGCAATATCGGTATAGATGATTGCCTCAACACCGAAGTCCTCCATCTCACGGGCCAGATCAATGGCTTTCTTCTCCGTCACATCAGCCCAGCCACGCACGGCCACCAGTCCTTGTTTGGCGTCGATACCGACGACAATCTGACCGGGAAACGCTTTGCACGCTTGTTTGACGAACTGGGGATTCTCCTTGGCAATGGTGCCGAGGATCACTCGACTGACGCCGAGTTTGAGATAACACTCAATGGTTTCCATATCGCGGATGCCGCCGCCAAGTTCCGTCGGGATATCCAACGCATTAACGATAGACTCTATAGCATGGCGATTCTTCGGCTCACCGGCAAAGGCACCGTCGAGATCGACGATATGCAGCATCTCACCGCCCTGGTCCTGCCAGATGCGAGCCTGCGCACCGGGATCATCGGAATACACGGTATCACGGTCCATCAGCCCCTGTTCCAGTCGGACACAGGCACCGTTTTTTAAATCAATGGCGGGAATAACGATCATTTACAGTTCTCCAAAATTCTTCAGCATGGTCAGACCGACCTGCTGGCTTTTTTCCGGGTGAAACTGGGTGGCCATCACATTGTCACGACAGATGGCGCTGCAGAACTCGATGCCGTAATCGGTGGTTGCGGCGACCACGGCACTGTCTTCGGGCTGCACGTAGTAGGAGTGGACAAAATAGACGAAACTATCCTGTGCAACCCCCTTGAACAGGGGAATCTCACGGTGTTGAATGCGGTTCCAGCCCATGTGCGGCACCTTGAGGGTTTCACCGTCGACCTGCATATCTTCAGCAAAGCGGGTGACTTTACCGGGAATAATGCCAAGGCCCTGATGATGCCCAAACTCTTCACTCTCACTCAGCAGCATCTGCAAACCGAGGCAAATACCTAGAAATGGCCGTCCGGTGGCAACAAACTGATGGATCGGTTCAATAAAACCGCCCTCGCGCAGGTTGTCCATGCAGTCGCGAAACGCGCCGACGCCGGGCAACACCAAGCGCTCGGCTTTTTCCACCACGCGCGGATCATCGGTCACCTGGGCGGTGTAGCCCACTTTTTCAAAGCCTTTCTGCACACTGCGCAGATTGCCCATGCCGTAATCGATAATTGTAATCATGCTATTCCAGTTTTCCTTTGGTCGACATAACGCCGCTGATACGCGGGTCGATCTGGGTCGCTTCATCGAGGGCGCGACCGAAACCCTTGAAAATCGCTTCGATAATGTGGTGCAGATTGCTGCCGTAGGCCAAGTTGATATGCAAATTCAGCCCGGCATGGTTGCAGAAAGCGACAAAAAACTCTTCCACCAGTTCGGTATCAAACTGACCCACCTTAGCCTTGGGCATATCGACGTTGAACACCAGATGCGGACGCCCGGAGAAGTCGAGAATCACCGAGGCCAGCGCTTCGTGCATCGGCATGGTGAAACGGCCGTAACGGCGGATGCCTTTCTTGTCGCCAAGGGCCTGCTTGAAGGCTTCACCAAGGCAGATGCCCATATCTTCGACGGTGTGATGATCGTCAATTTCGACATCGCCCTGAGCATTGATGGTCAGATCAAAAAAACCATGGCCCTTGAGCAGGGTCAGCATGTGGTCGAGAAACGGCACCGAGGTGCTGATTTCGCCCTGGCCGCTACCGTCCAGGTCCAGTTTCAGGTCAATGGACGTTTCAGCCGTGCGGCGTTCAATGCAAGCAGTTCGTGACATAGACACTCCTGACAGCAAAAGGTGGTGCAACAAAAAATTACGCGTCGTCGTCGAGCCGGTGACTGACCGAGCGGGCATGGGCATCCAGCCCTTCGAGCTTGGCAATCTGTACCGTCTGCGGGCCGAGGCGTTTCAACCCGGCCGGTGAGCAGCAGATCAGGCTCGACTTCTTGACGAAATCATCCAGCGACAACGGCGAAAAGAACCGCGCCGTGCCACCGGTGGGCAGGGTGTGGTTCGGTCCGGCCACATAGTCACCCAGCGCTTCCGGGGTATGGTGGCCCATGAAAATTGCTCCGGCATGACGCACTTTCGGCAACAGGTCGAAAGGGTTGTCCACGGCCAGCTCCAGATGCTCGGTGGCAATGCGGTTGCAGAACTCGAGCACCTGATCAAGATTATCGGCAACAATGATCGCCCCGTACTCATCAATGGAGGAACGGGCAATGGCATTGCGCGGCAACAGCGCCAGCTGCTTTTCCACCTCGGCGGCGACTTCTTTGGCCATGGTGTCACAGCTGGTCACCAGCACGGCCGAAGCCAGCTCATCGTGTTCGGCCTGCGACAGCAGGTCGGCGGCGATGTGGCGGGCACAGCCGCTGCCGTCGTTGACCACCAGAATCTCGCTGGGTCCGGCAATCATGTCGATATCCACCTGGCCGAACACCATCTTCTTGGCGGTAGCCACGTAGATGTTGCCGGGTCCGGTAATTTTATCCACCCGCGGAATGGTATCCGTGCCATAGGCCAGTGCTGCTACGGCCTGAGCACCGCCAACGCGGAAAATGCGATCCACCCCGGCAATGTGCGCGGCAGCCAAGACGTGGGGATTGGCCTCGCCATCGGGCATCGGCACCACCATGATCACTTCCGGCACACCAGCCACCTTGGCGGGAATGGCATTCATCAACACCGACGACGGATAGGCGGCCTTGCCGCCAGGCACGTAGATGCCGACCCGATCGAGCGGGCGGATCATCTGACCGAGCAGAATGTCGCTCTCGTCGGTGGACAACCAGGTCTCCTGCTTCTGGCGACGGTGATAGGTGCCGATCCGTTCGGCGGCCAGTTTCAACGCGTCAAGCTCTTCCGCGCTTACTTTGGCCACGGCTGCGGCAATCTCTTCAGCGGTGACTTCCATGCCTTTGGCCTGCAGATCAAGACGGTCAAAACGCAGGGTATAGTCCTGCAGCGCGGCATCACCGCGTTGCTGCACGTCGTCAATTATCGCCCGCACCGTGGTATCGATATTCGCGGGAATCTCCTCGGCGCGGTTTTCAATATGGGCGAACGATTCAGCAAAATCCGGGTCATCAAAACGGAGTAGCTTGATCATAGGTCACCTTTTATTGAGAGATTTTCGGCGTATCGGCAATCACTTTTTCCAGGCCATCGATAATCTTTCGAATCCGCTCGTGTTTGGTCTTCATGCTGGCCCGGTTGACGATCAGCCGGGTGGTAATTTCGGCGATGGTTTCCACTTCCACCATGCCGTTGTCACGCAGGGTCGCGCCGGTGGAGACCAGGTCGACAATCCGCTCGGACAGGCCGACCAGCGGTGCCAGCTCAATCGAACCGTAGAGCTTGATCAGTTCCACCTGCACCCCTTTGCCGGCAAAATAACGCTCCGTCACTTTGGGATACTTGGTGGCGACGCGGATATTCGACCAACTGGTGGGATCATCCTGCTCACTCAAGGCCTTGGGCTCAGCCACCACCAGGCGGCAATAACCGAAGTTGAGATCGAGCGGCTCGTACAGATCTTTGTCCTGTTCCAACAGCGTATCTTTGCCGACAACCCCGATATCGGCGCAGCCGTATTCAACATAGGTCGGCACGTCCGTAGCGCGTACGGCCATGAAACGCAGTTTATCTTCTTTATTCTCAAACACCAGTTTGCGGTTTTTTTCTTCCATTTCCGGGCAACTGATGCCGATTTGGGCAAACAGCTCCATGGAATCTTCCAAAATGCGCCCCTTTGGCAGGGCAAAGGTGATGTAATCACTCATAGCGTCCTCTTTCGTAACGTCACGTTATCGATCAGGCGTCTTCCGCCACACGGCGGATATCGGCACCTAAGGCCAGCAATTTTTCTTCGAGTCGTTCATAGCCGCGATCCAGATGGTAGATCCGCGACACTTCGGTGGTGTTATCTGCCGCCAGCCCGGCCAGGACCAGCGAGGCACTGGCACGCAGATCCGTAGCCATCACCGGCGCGCCCAACAGCTGTTCAACCCCTTCCACCAGAGCCTGTTTGCCATCGATGCGGATCTTCGAGCCGAGTCGCTGCAATTCACACACGTGCATGAAGCGGTTCTCAAACACATTCTCGGCAATAACACTGGTGCCGTTGGCCAAGGTCAGCATGGCCATGAACTGGGCCTGCATATCCGTCGGAAATCCGGGATGTGGACTGGTCTTGATCTGTAACGGCTTAATTTGCTCAGGGCCTCGAACACGGATACCATCATCACCGAGGATCACTTCGACTCCGGCCTCACGCAGCTTGCTGATCACCGCTTCCAGGCAATCGGCATCGGCGTTACTGATCAGCACATCGCCACGCGTCATAGCCGCAGCGACCATAAAGGTCCCCGCCTCAATGCGATCCATCATCACCTGATGATCCATCGGTTGCAGACTGTCCACCCCTTCAATGGTGACCGTGTCGCTTCCGGCACCGCGCACGCAGGCGCCCATGGCATTGAGCGCATTGGCCAGATCAACGATCTCCGGCTCGCAGGCGGCGTTTTCCAAAACGGTGGTGCCTTCAGCCAGAGCGGCGGCCATCATCAGGTTTTCGGTGCCGCCCACGGTTGGCGTATCAAAATAGATGGTTGCACCACGCAGCTTTTCTGCCCGCGCTTCGACATAGCCGTGGTCGAGGGTAATCTCGGCGCCCATGGCTTCGAGGCCCTTGAGGTGCAGGTCAATGGGCCGCGCGCCGATGGCACAGCCGCCCGGCAAACTGACCCGTGCCTGACCAAAGCGAGCCACCAGTGGGCCGAGTACCAGCACCGAGGCGCGCATGGTTTTAACCAGATCATAGGGCGCTTCAGCGTTGATGACCCGGTCGGCATTCACCCGCACCTGGCCGTTATCGAACACCGTCGTTGCGCCAAGGGTCTCTAGCAACTGTAAAACGGTCTGAATGTCTCTCAAATTGGGAACATTCCCCAACCGATGCTCACCTGGACACAACAGGGTCGCACACAACAGTGGCAGAGCAGCATTCTTTGCCCCGCTCACTTCGACCGTTCCCTGTAATCGGCGTCCGCCGTGGATCACTATCTTCTTCACGTTACGCTATGACTCCTCACCCGCGACCATCGGCACCTGACCACCAACCACCCGGGCAATTCCGTTGTAATCTTCGCGTTTAAAAATCGCGGCCAACCCGTGGCCGGTCATCAACTGCGCCACCTCGTCGGCCTGGCCGGCACCCACTTCCACCAGCAGCCAACCACCAGGAAGCAGTAACGAGACAGCTTGTTGGCATAACAGGCGATAACAGTCGAGACCATCGACACCGGCCTGCAGCGCAACGGCCGGTTCATGATCGCGCACTTCTGGCATCAGCCCAGCCATCTCATCCTCGCGGATGTAAGGCGGATTCGACACCACCAGTCGATAGCGTCCACCACTCAGCTCAGCCATATCCTGTTGACGAAACACCACCCGCTCCGCCACGCCGTTCAGTTCGGCATTGGCTTGCGCCTGAGTCAGCGCTTCCGGCTGCACGTCCACAGCCTCGACCTGCAGTTCTGGACAACTGTGCGCCAGGGCAACCGCGATGGCACCGCTGCCGGTGCCGACATCAAGTACGGTCTGTCCAATGCAAGGTTGTTCTTCGAGCAAGCGCAAGGCTTCTTCAACTAGAACTTCCGTGTCACCGCGCGGAATCAACACGCCGGGAGCCACCTTGAACGGCAACGACCAGAATTCGGTATGGCCGACAATATACTGCAGCGGTTCGCGTTTGGCGCGCCGTGCGACCAGCTGACGGATCAATGCCAGCTCTTCAGGTTGCAACGGCTGGTCGTAGCACAAATACAGTCCGACCCGGTCTTTGTGTAGCGCCTCACCAATCAGCAACTCGGCGTCAAGGCGCGGTGAATCAACGCCCTTTTCTTTCAGGTAGTCCGTGGTCCAGCGCAGGACCTTGAGCACGGTCCAGCGTTCGGTCACGCGCTCTCCTGATGTGCCATCTGTTCGGCCTGATAATGCGTGGTCAGCGCATCAAAGACCTCGTCCAGATCCCCTTGCATGATCGCATCAAGCTTATACAGGGTTAGACCGATGCGATGATCGGTACACCGCCCCTGGGGAAAGTTGTAAGTACGAATCCGCTCACTGCGATCACCACTGCCAACCTGACTTTTACGGTCTGCCGCCATTTCGGCATGTTTTTCCGCTTCCATGGAATCCAGAATCCGCGAACGCAGTACCTTCATGGCGCGGGCTTTGTTCTTGTGCTGGGATTTCTCATCCTGACAGGCAACGACAACCCCGGTGGGGATGTGGGTAATGCGAACCGCCGACTCGGTTTTGTTGACGTGCTGGCCACCGGAACCGGATGCCCGGTACAGGTCAATACGCAGGTCGCTGGGGTTGATCTCCAGATCGACCTCTTCAGCCTCGGGCAACACGGCCACGGTACAGGCCGAGGTGTGAATACGACCCTGGGTTTCCGTTTCTGGAACCCGCTGCACACGGTGAGTCCCACTTTCGTACTTGAGACGGGAGTAGACATTGTCGCCGCTGATCATGGCGATCACTTCCTTGAAGCCGCCGACACCAGATTCAGAAGAACTCATGATCTCGACTTTCCAGCGGTGCTTTTCCGCATAACGGCTGTACGCACGAAACAGATCCCCGGCAAACAACGCCGCTTCGTCGCCACCAGTTCCGGCACGGATCTCAAGAATGATATTCTTGCCGTCGTTGGGATCTTTGGGCAACATAAGCAAAGTCAGTTTGCCAGCCAGCGCCTCTTCTTCCTCTTCGAGAAGCGGCAGTTCCTCACGTGCCATTTCACGCATATCAGGATCGTCATCGCGCAACAGTTCGCGATTGTCCTCGATCTCCTGCTGAACCTGGCGATAACGGCGATAGACTTCCACAGGTTCCGCCAGCTCGGCATGTTCACGGGTCAAATCGCGAAACTTCTTCTGATCTGCCAGCACAGTGGGATCAGACAAGAGTCCTTCCACTTCCTGAAAGCGATCTACCACTTCTTCAAGTTTGTCAAAAATAGCCACAGTCGTGTCTTTCTATCGACGCGAGGAGACGCAATACGGCTCCTGTGTGTTGATCATTGCTTACTTTGAGCCGTATTCCTGCCGAACGGCCTCGGCCTCGCCACAGCACATAGCCCCTTCCGGACAGGCCCCGCGCAAACAGCCAGGCCCCGCCTGAGCGAACAGCACAGGTGCAGCTTCGCGGCACAGCAGTAACATTTTCTTGGCCATGGCACGGATTTCCCACTGGGCACGGCGACAGCAGCGCAAGCTAAAAAAGTGATGCAGCTCACGGGCATTCATGGTCATCACCAGCTTGGTTTCAGCAGCATTCGGCAACACAAAGCGCGCATCTTCTGCCGGCACCCCGGCCTCGAGCAGATCTTTGTAGAGATGATGCACCTGCTCAAACAGCGTGTGATAGCGCTGCTGCAACTCAGGATGCTCAGCCAGAGACGGTGGCTCAACGGCAGCAAACGGCGCATCATGCGCCACATAGCGCTGACTCTGCTGGGAATAGGAAGCCAACCGATGGCGCACCAGCTGATGAGAACAGGCACGGCTTACACCTTCTAGTCCGAAACTGAAGCTGACATGCTCCAACACGGAAAAGTGCCCCAATTTGAGAATTTTCTCAATCAGGCGTACCTGTTGTGCTTGATCCGCAGACAACAAATCGCTGATCCCCGCATCGGAGTAACATAAACGGGCGGCAGCAGCGACGATTTTTTCCGGCTCGGGTGTATGGCTCAGCAGCTGAACATCCATGGGCACGGCCTTTAAAAACAGGAATTATTTAACGAGAAACAGCCGCAAGAGGGAAAACTCCCTTGCGGCTGATCCAATTGGTGTGGTGCGCAGCGAAGCAGACAACTACTTCTGTGCATACCTCTTGCGGAAACGCTCGATACGACCAGCGGTATCCAGCAGTTTCTGAGTGCCGGTGTAAAACGGATGGCACGCAGAGCAGATTTCAGTGGTCAGCTCACCGCCCTTGTCGTAGGTGGAGCGGGTCTGGAACGAGTTGCCGCAGTGACACTTGACGGTCACTTCTTCGTACTTGGGATGGATCCCTTCTTTCATGGTACTTCTCCTTTTAAGTGCCTGGCGTTGTACAGGCGAGAGTATGACCCCACTACTGAGGGGCAATAGGTACAAATACACGCTTTCACGCCCTGATGCAACCCTTTATTTTACTGCGATGGTATGTTGAAGCGTCGGGAGCCTGGGAGAACCGTTAGAAATGATCGCTCCGAGACACCCCCGCCCTCTTACGATTACTGATTCATGGAATCGAGGAACTCCTGATTGTCCTTGGTTTCCACCAGTTTTTCACGCAGGAACTCCATGCTGTCGACAACATTCATGGTGGTCAGCACCTTACGGAGCAACCACATGCGTTGCAGCGTGGTAGAGTCCTGCAGCAGCTCCTCGCGGCGGGTGCCGGACTTGTTGACGTCAATGGCTGGGAAGGTGCGCTTATCAACGAGACGGCGGTCCAGAACCAGTTCCATATTGCCGGTCCCTTTAAACTCCTCGAAGATGACCTCATCCATCTTGCTGCCGGTATCGATCAACGCTGTGGCGATGATGGTCAGGCTACCGCCCTCCTCAACATTACGCGCCGCACCGAAAAAGCGCTTCGGCTTGTGCAATGCGTTGGAATCGACACCACCGGAGAGAATCTTGCCGCTTGGCGGCACCACGGTGTTGTAGGCGCGGGCCAGACGGGTGATGGAATCGAGGAGAATGACGACGTCGCGTTTGTGCTCAACCAGACGCTTGGCTTTCTGAATCACCATCTCCGCGACCTGGACGTGGCGGGTGGCCGGCTCGTCAAAGGTCGAGGACACCACCTCTCCCTGCACGGAACGTTGCATATCGGTAACCTCTTCAGGACGTTCATCGATAAGCAGGACGATCAGATACGCTTCGGGATGGTTGGTGGTAATGGAGTTGGCAAGATTTTGCAGCAGAACAGTTTTACCGGTGCGCGGCGGTGCGACGATCAGTCCGCGTTGGCCTTTACCGATGGGCGACACCAGATCAATGACACGCATGGGAATGTTGTCACTGGTCGTTTCCAGCACCAGACGCTCCTGCGGATGCAGCGGCGTCAGGTTATCGAACAGCGTCTTTTTGCGGGCAACGGCCGGATCTTCGAAGTTGATCTCCGACACCTTGAGCAGCGCAAAATAACGCTCGCCTTCTTTCGGCGGTCGGATCTGCCCGGAAATCGTGTCGCCGGTACGCAGGCTGAAACGGCGAATCTGCGACGGCGACACATAAATATCATCCGGCCCCGGCAGATAGTTGGCATCCGTGGCACGCAGAAAACCGAATCCGTCTGGAAGAATCTCCAAAACGCCTTCGCCGAAGATCGCTCCCTTCTGGGCCGCCGTCGCACTGAGAATGGCAAAAATAACATCCTGTTTGCGCATCCCGGCGACACCTTCAATCTTCAGATCGTTGGCAATCTCGGTCAGTTCAGTAATTTTTTTCGCCTTGAGGTCCTTCAGGTGCATCGAAGAACCGTCATTTTCGACGACTTTACGCGTAGTTCTGGTCTCGGTTTTTTTAATGTCTGTTTTTTTCATTAGTTTGCGGCTGCACAACAGCGAAAGGAAGGTATACCGTTGCTGCGACAACAGGCCTCTCGGTTTAGAGTGACAGGGACAAGTGGGATAGTTCCATTGGGGGTATTCAGGAATTGAATTTATCGGCGCAAACACCTATTGCCCGACATACTTCGCCTTTCTGTCTACCTTCTTTCGTCGCTCTTGTCAATTGCTTAAATGGGTTAAAAGCGCGTTTTTCCACCGAGAGTTGTTTTTTCCAACGTAAACGCTTCCCTCACACGGGATGCCGCAGCAAAGATTAGCCTCCTGAACGATGGCGAACAATCTTGCCATCCGTCATATAGACAACATCTTCCGCAATATGTGCTGCCAGGTCCGCAATTCGCTCCATATGACGCGAAACCGCCAGCCACAGCAATTGGGCATCAAGATGATGGCTTGAGCGAATCAGTTCCTGCTTGACCAATGCATAGGTCTCACGGTGCAGCGCATCAATCTGGTCGTCATCGGTGATCACCTGCTGAGCCATATCAGAATCGAAATTAACCAAAGACGTCAGACTCTTATCGAGCATAGCGAGAACTTTTTTCGCCATCAGCGGAAAATCAAAGGGAGGTTCGATTTTTTTCAGTTCAGCAAAAGCCAATGTGCGCTTAGCCACATTGACCGCGACATCGCCGATCCGTTCCAGATCGCTGTTAATCTTGATCACCGACACGATAAATCGAAGATCCGTCGCCACCGGCTGATGCAAAGCGAGGATTTTCAGACACTCCTCTTCGAGCTCAACCTCATGATGGTTAATGCGCTTATCAAGACTGATCACGCTGTCTGCCAGTCCCTCATCACCACGCTCAAGAGCCTGTACCGCCTTTTGAACGCTTTCTTCAACCAAAGCGCTCTGGGCGAGAATCATCCGCTTCAACGTGTTGAGTTCTTCTTGTAAATGGATTGCCATCATCTATAGGTCCTTCCCTGTTCATTCATGGAATCGTCACCGCGCCTGAACACCGTCAGCACGATCCGTTATTCGTCCGGCCTGTCACAAAAGCCCTGTGTCATAAGCCAGTTAGCCGAAACGGCCGGTAATATAGTCTTCGGTCTGCTTGCTCTTCGGCTTCATGAACAAATCGCCGGTTTTATCAAACTCTACCAGAACCCCTTCAAAGAAAAAGGCGGTATAATCTGAAACACGCGCTGCCTGCTGCATATTGTGTGTGACGATAATGATCGTGTAATCCTTGCGCAGCTCTTTAATCAAATCTTCGACACGTGCTGTCGATTTCGGGTCCAATGCGGAGCAGGGTTCGTCCATCAGAATCACTTCAGGGTTAACAGCAATGGCCCGCGCAATACACAGACGCTGCATCTGACCACCGGACATCCCCAAAGCAGATTCGTGCAGCCGATCCTTGACCTCTTCCCACAAGGCAGCGCCTTTCAGACTGCGCTCCACGGTTTCGTCGAGAATATTTTTGTCATTAATACCGGCAATACGTAACCCGTAGATAACATTCTCATAGATGGACTTTGGAAACGGATTGGATTTCTGAAACACCATACCGACGCGACGTCGCAGCTCAATGACATCGAGGTCTCCGGAATTGATCTCCGTGCCGTCGATGCGGATACTGCCTTCCATCCGCGAAATATCGACCAGGTCATTCATACGGTTGATACAACGCAAGAATGTGGACTTACCACACCCTGAAGGTCCAATCAGAGCAGTGACCTGACGGCGGGCAAACACCATATTCAGATCAAACAGCGCCTGGGATGAGCCATAATAGAAATTAAGATTTTCAACTTCAATGACAGGATCTGCCAAAGGATTGGGGGTTGTCATATGTTTTATTCTCCCGATTATCTTTCTAACACGGTCTTTAGAACCGTTGGCAAAACCTAGAAGGTGCCGAAGGTGTATTTCTTCTTCATATGATTACGCAAACGAATGGCAACGCCACTCATCACAATAACAATCAGCACCAACAGCAACGTGGTAACAAACACCATGGGGCGTGCGGCTTCAACATTGGGCGACTGAAAACCGATGTCATAAATATGGAAGCCAAGATGCATAAACTTGCGCTCCAGATGAAAATAGGGGAACTCTCCATCGAGCGGCAAAGAAGGGGCCAATTTAACCACACCGGTGATCATCAATGGTGCGACCTCACCCGCAGCACGCGCCATAGAGAGGATCAACCCGGTCATAATCCCCGGCGACGCCATGGGCAACAGAATACGGGTCAACGTTTGGAACCGTGTCGACCCAAGAGCCAGAGACCCTTCACGGATGCCGCCGGGGATCGCCCCCAACGCCTCTTCTGTCGTCACAATCACCACCGGCACCGTCAACAGCGCCAGAGTTAGACTGGCCCACAACAAACCACCGGTACCAAAGGTTGGCGTCGGCAGACGTTCCGGAAAAAACAGCTGATCAATACCGCTACCGATGCCGTAGATAAAAAAGCCGAGACCAAAAATACCATAGACGATCGACGGGATTCCGGCCAGATTGTTTACTGCTATCCGTACCAGGCGGACCATCAGACCTTCTCCGGCATATTCGCTGAGGTAAATCGCTGCAATCACACCGAGAGGGAACGAAAACAGACTCATGACAAAAATCAGCAGAACCGTGCCGTAAATTGCCGGGAAAAGCCCCCCTTCCGTATTGGACTCACGGGGCTCGCCGACAAAAAGCTCAATTAATTTATTGAGATAGATTCCGGCACGCTGCAGAACATTCAGGTCATTCGGTTGAAAGCTGCGAACGATCTCCGACAAGGCAATGTGAGCCGGGCGACCGTTAATATCAGTAAAGTTCGCGTAATAGCCTCGTAAAAGCTGGTTCTGCTTATCTTTCTCGACCATCCAGTGTGCAAAGGACTTCTTTAAATCTGAAATCTCAATGGCGATTTCAACACGCTTTGGATCGTCCGTTTCAACCCCTCTATAGTGATAAAGAAGATCCTTATTGTTCAGCGCAGAAATTTCACGGTTGATATCATTGATATGGCCATCAATTTCATCAAGCTTATCCTGAAGCGGCACAATCATCTCTCGACCAGCTTCAAGCTGCTGCCATAACGGTAAAGTCGTCGCCACGCCTGGAGCAACAACTTCGCTCAGTATTCCGTAAAAATTACCGTACTCCTGCCGTTCAATGGTGGCGACATGATCCGGCTGGCGACGTTCAATGACATTGTCTTCACGAATCCAGCGGAAGTCCAGACCGTAGAGATCGCGGTTTCCCACCTTAAGCTGAATGCGCCGAGAGTCTTCCCCCGGAATGGGCTCCTCTTTGAGAACCTCACCCAAGACGGACTGCCCACTGGAAAGATCAAAGGCGGTCAAACGAGCGGGCCAGAAGGTTCCGAGACCGTTGGCGATGACGACCAAAACCAATATCAGCGCCATCAACAGGGTCGATGTCAGGGCAGCGGCCGTCATCCAGACCTGGGGCTCACCACGTGTAATAAACTGCTTCATGCGTATCCTCAATTTTCTCTTTCAACCAGGATAAAACAAAAACGAGCAGGGCTTGAGAATCCATCCCTGATTTTGTCGCCCGTCCATGGTCTTCACAGACGGTGTCTCAACACTCGGCTAGAACCGCCCATACTTGCGACGCAACCGATGTCGCACAACTTCTGCAACCGTGTTGAGCACAAACGTCAGGATGAACAGCAACACCGCCGACAGGAACAACACCCTGTAGAGCGTATCACCGTGAGGCGCTTCAGGGATTTCGACGGCAATATTGGCCGACAAGGGTCGCATGCCGTTAAAGATACTCAAATCCATAATCGGCGTATTTCCCGTTGCCATCAAAACGATCATTGTTTCACCGACAGCGCGGCCAAGTCCAATCATCACCGCAGCAAAGATCCCAGGGCTGGCCGAAGGCAAAACCACCCGCCATACGGTCTGCCACCGACTGGCACCGAGAGCGAGAGAGGCCGCTTTGAGGCTCTGAGGCACATTGGACAACGCATCTTCGGTAATGGTGAAAATGATCGGAATCACCGCAAATCCGAGAGCAAATGAGATGACGATACTGTTTCGTGAATCGTAACGGACACCCGCCTCGCTGAACAGCCACAGCCTGAAATTGCCGTCAAACAGCCCCTGTTCGAGCAGAGGGCCAAGCTGTACAGCAATCGCCACGGCCAACACCAACAACGGCGCCATGACGATAAACTCATGGCCGCTTTCGACATACTTCGCCCAAGGGCGGTCCCGGAATGGCTGCCAAAAGATCAGCAGTAACAGGAAAACCAGTGGAACAGTGACCAAGCTCAACAGAAATCCAGGAAAATGAGCCTCGAGAAGCGGAGCGAACCAGAGAGCGGCAAGAAATCCGATAATGACCGAGGGCACAGCCGCCATAATCTCAACAGAAGGCTTGATCAGGTCACGCAGACGACGGCTACCAAACTGGCTGGTGTACACCGCACCGAGCAGGGCCAGAGGTACGGCAAAAATCATGGCGTAAAAGGTTCCCTTCAGCGTGCCGTAAATCAGGGGCGTCAAGCTCATTTTCGCTTCAAAATCATCACTCGCCGAGGACGATTGCCACACATAAGCCGGCTCGGAATAACTCTCATACCAGACTTTGCTGAACAGGGAACTGAAACTTATTTCAGGGTGGGGGTTATCAATCAACCACAACGCCACCTGACTGTTAGGCTGCAAGGCCACGACACCATCGCCACGTACGGAAATATCAAACAACAACACCGGATCATTATCGGACAATGCCAGCAAATGACGCTCACTGGTGGAATAATCCAGATGAATGACACCGCCCCGGTCAAGACTGACAATGGTACGGTTGCGCACTGAAGGGACCAAAGCAGCAACAGGCGTGTCGTGTCGCGACAGCGTATGGATCAGCTGCAGACGTTTATGGCCGTCCCCTTCTTCCGTCGGGGTCGGAAACCAAACAGTCACCTGGCCACCATCGTCACCAACGGCCAGAGAGATCTGCCCGAGCATCAAAGCCATGCTGGTAATAGCGCGTCGATCACGAAAGGCCTGGAGTTTATCCAGCAGTCGAGGCTCACCCGCCGTACTGAGGTCCCAGCGCAACAGAGCACCATGATCCGTTCCCGCATACAGCATTGTGCCATCGGCATTCAACGTGAGCGCAGTGATCTGGTCGGGGTGGACTTTTGTCAGGAGGGTATTTTCTTCACTCGTTTCGACATTGCCGAACAGATCTTCTTCTGTCACCTGCTGAATAATTTCCAGATCCGAAGCTGCCGTTTGACGGACCAGAACCACCCCGTGGTCGGATTTACGAACTATTGACTTCAAAGCCTTACGGTTGCCCACGGCGAACTGGCCGGCTTCGTGCAACGAGATATGGGTGATCCGTTTCCCTTTCTCATTGTAGTCGAGGCTAAACACAACCTGTTCAACCGTCAGGTGCCCGTTGCTCCAGGTCAGGGCATAGCTTCGTGGATCGATTCTTTCAACGGCAGTGACTTGCTGCCCTTCCGCCGCGTAACGGGGATCAAGGCGCTCAAGGACCAACCCATTTTCAACCTTGACGAAGGTAAAACGCCCATGGACATCGACGACGTAGACAACTTCGCGATACTCATCCATCCCCAGAGCAAGAATTTTTTTATCAACCAGTTCATCGGGCAAGGCAAAACGCTTGCTCAACTCAGCCTGAGGAGCAAAGAAAAGAGGCAGTGCTTCTTTGCCGATCAGCAGCAGAATCAATATCACACTGGCGATGACCAGAACGCCGCCAGCACGGATACCGAGAGCTGCCAGCGCATCATGCCGCTTGATCTTACGTAAAACTTTTTTATCCATAGAGCTATCACCCGACGTACATGGTCTAACG
This sequence comes from uncultured Desulfuromonas sp., assembly GCF_963666745.1. Classification (NCBI taxonomy): domain Bacteria; kingdom Pseudomonadati; phylum Thermodesulfobacteriota; class Desulfuromonadia; order Desulfuromonadales; family Desulfuromonadaceae; genus Desulfuromonas; species uncultured Desulfuromonas sp. The sequence continues at coordinate 2,802,196 of NZ_OY762961.1, forward strand.
ACCTGCAGGACAATACCGTCAGACACGTGCACCGCCCGACAAAGTGCCGGGCGGTGCCATGATCCAGCAATCAATTGTCATCCGGTCGATCCGGATAAACACTGATTGTTACTTGAGCTTGGCCAGTTCCTTGGCTGCAACCGGGGCAGGCAGCGGCAAGTAGCCGTCTTTAACAACGATCTGCTGACCTTCTTTGGACAATACGAAGGTAATAAACTCAGAGATCAGCGTAGGCAGAGGTTCATTGGGCTTTTTAACCACGTTGAGGTAAAGCATGCGGCCCAGAGGATAGGTACCGTTGAGTACGTTCTCATAGGTCGGTTCGTAAGCCGTTTCTCCGTCCTTTTTGGACAGAGCGATCGCTTTAACACCGGAAGTACGGTAACCGATACCGGAGTAACCGATACCACCGAGGTCTTCAGTGACAGAGAGAACAACAGAGGCAGAACCGGGTTGCTCTTTTACGGTATCTTTGTAGTCACCCTTAAACAGTGCGTGGTCTTTAAAATAGCCATAGGTACCGGAAGCGGAATTACGGCCATACAGGCTGATAGGCAGATTGGCGAACTTGCCGGTCAAACCGAGATCACCCCAGACAATGGCCTCACGAGCAGCACCACCTTTACGGTTTTTAGAGAAAATCGCGTCGATCTGCTGCAGAGACAGGGAATCAACAGGGTTGTCCTTGTTAACAAAAACACCCAGAGAGTCCAGAGCAACACCAATTGTGGTCGGCTTGAAACCGTAACGCTGCTCAAATTTCTCGATTTCACTGCTCTTCATTTTACGGGACATGGGACCGATCTGAGCGGCACCTTCGATCAGAGCGGGAGGAGCCGTACTGGAACCTTTACCTTCGATCTGAATGTTGACATTGGGATACTTGGCGCGGAAAGATTCCGCCCAGAATGTCATCAGGTTGTTGAGCGTATCGGAACCAACACTGCTCAGGTTACCACCGACGCCCTGTACGGTAACATAGTCGGACAGATTGACATCAACTTGGGGCGCAGACGCCTGACTGGGAACCGCCGTCAGCAGCATTGCTGCTACAACAGAGGCTGTCGCGGCAAACCGCTTAACAACACTTCCTACTGCCATTGTTTTCATCCTGATTCTCCTTGAAGTTTCATCGACTTTAATCTCAAACCAGCTGCAATGTTCAGCGGTTTGCCTCGATATCGATCGAGGTTTAAAACTTCGCTAAAGGTGACGCCATAGTGTTAGGATAAGGTTAGGGCTATGTAAGAAGGGCGCTAAGTTCTGTTGAGCGTGCCGTTAGAAAGCGGCGTTTTTTAAGGGAGTTCTACAGCCTAACGGAAAAGACGGATGTGACGTCTACTCTTTGAAGTCAGCGGGAAAGCAGTCCTGATTCTGAGGAAGAAAGTTCTGCCCCCATTGGTACATCTGATCCAGAATCGGCACCACACTGTGGCCAAGGTCGGTCAGAGAATATTCAACCCGAGGGGGCACTTCAGGATAGACCTGTCGATAGACCAAACCATCCTGCTCAAGATCACGAAGCTGCTGGGTGAGCATTTTCTGAGTGATCCGCGGTAACCGACGCTGCAATTGACTGAAGCGGAGGACCTTATGTTTAAGATGCCAGAGGATAAGACTCTTCCACTTGCCGCCGATGACATCCAAGGTGATCTCGACCGGACAGCGATAATTTTTTTCTTCTACAGTTATTTCATTCTTAACCATCTGAAATCTCACAATAGTATCTTTTAGGTGACTACCAAACTTACGAGTAGGTACTTGCCGATATGATCTTTCCTTTCTACACTTCTTGCAACAAAAAAGAATTTTCTCTACAAACAGTCAAAGGAGCACACGATGTCTACACCCTTTCGCGCTTTTCTGGTGACCAGCCCCGAGCCAAAACAATTTGTCCGCCAGGTCGTTGAACGCGACGTTGATGCGCTGCCAGCGGGAGAGCTCCTGGTCCGCGTGGCGTATTCATCTCTTAACTACAAAGACGCCCTGTCCGCGACCGGCAATCCCGGAGTCACACGACATTACCCGCACACCCCCGGCATTGATGCCGCCGGCGTCGTGGTTGAGTGCTGTGACGGCCGCTTTTCAACGGGTGAAGAGGTTATTGTGACCAGCTACGATCTGGGCATGGAAACTGATGGCGGCTTCTCTGAAATGATTCGGGTTCCAAGCGCCTGGGCGCTTAAGCTTCCCGCAGAAATGACGTTAAAACAAAGCATGATGTATGGCACTGCCGGTTTGACCGCCGCGTTAAGTGTACAACAGCTGGTTGAGGGAGGAGTCACCCCGCAACAGGGGGAAGTCCTTGTTACCGGTGCCACCGGAGGTGTCGGCAGTCTGGCCGTGGCCATTCTTGCCAAGCTGGGTTATCAGGTGACTGCTGCAACGGGAAAACTTTCAGAACGCGACTACCTCACAGGACTTGGCGCCACAACGGTTATCACCCGTGACGAGGTGACTGAAAACAACGAACGCCCTTTGATTAAACCTCGCTGGGCTGGCGTGGTCGATTGTGTCGGTGGCCCAATGCTTGCCGCCGCGATCAAGGCAACCCGATACGACGGTGTTGTCACCTGCTGCGGCTTGGTCGGCTCGCCCAATCTCGACATCAATGTTTTCCCTTTTATCCTGCGGGGCGTGCGGCTGATCGGCATCGACTCAGCAGAGTGCCCGATGCCTCGCCGCCAGGCGGTATGGAAGAAGCTCGCAAACGAATGGGCACTACCGCAGCTGGACAGCATGAATGACGAGATCAGTCTGGACGGCTTGAAAGATGCCATCGAATCAATGCTGGCCGGGACATTGAAACGACGGATTCTGGTCAAGCCATGACGCGCTCCAACAAAATGACCAAGAGCCGGGAAACCGGCTCTTGGTCATATAGACTCAAACGTTATCCGACTGAGGATGTCAACTAGCTCAAACGGATTTCATTTTCAGCAATCTCAATCAACCGCTCCTTATACAAAATGCCCACAGCGCGCTTGAACGCCTTCTTGCTCAAACCCAGCACCTGCTCGATTTCTTCAGGAGAGCTTTTATCCGTCAGAGGCAACCGCCCTTCGACCTGCAATGCTTCAAAGACCACCTGACGCGCCTCATCCATACCGGCCTTGCCCACTTTGCGTAATGTGATGTCGATCAAATGATCTTCGCGCACGCGCAACACATAGGCTTTACCCTGTTCACCTCTTTTGAGATCGGGTGGTAAGTCATCGCGATAAATCAGGCCAGCGTAACGGTTGTTGACAATGACCTTGGCACCAAGGTCAGTCAATTGCCAGATCAGCACATCGACTTCTTCACCTGGGCTGAAGGGGATATCTTCGGCATCCAGATGGCGTTCAATGCGGGTACTGCCGATCAGCCGCCCGCTATTATCAATGCCGACATGAACAATATAGTCGCGACCGACCTTCAGCCGCTCCGGCTGTTCCGCAAATGGCACCAGTAACTCTTTGTCGAGTCCCCAGTCTACAAAGGCACCGAACTTGTTGGACTGACTGACGCGCATTAAGGCGAACTGACCCGCTTCAGCCAACGGCTTATTAAACGTCGCCATCAGCTGATCCTGGCGGCCATTATAGACAAACACCGTCAGCTCATCGCCCACCCGGGTCGCCATGGGACATTCTTTTTTCGGCAAGAGTACCGGCTGCTCTTCAAGCAACAATGTGGCACCGCGATCATCACGCGACACCACTACCAGCGTATGCCAACAACCAATCTGAACCATGGCAGCCTTTCTGGACCGTTAAGAGATAAATGAGCAGACGTATTCCATCCCTTCGTCCGCTACTTCAATTTCAAAAAAGGATTTCGCCGGCACATCAAACCAGGTCCCGGCTTCAAAACCGATCCAGTCGCCTTGACCGGCAACTTTCACTTTACACTGACCGGCGATGATTTCCATTTTTTCCGCTGCATCAGTTTCAAAACGATAGCTGCCGGCAAACATGACACCGAGCGTCTTTTTCTCACCATTCGGCAAAACAAGACTGTGACTGATCACCTTGCCATCAAAATAAAGGTTGGCCTTACATGTCACAGTGGCTTGAACAAACTCTTGAGGGGATTGATAATTCATCTCTCTCTCCATTGAAAGTAACCATTCAAAAAAGTATCGGTTTATTCCATGGGCAACCGGGCTTGACGCCAAGCCGCCATGTGTCCTTTAAGAAAAGCAACGGGACGGACACCGATCATCAGAAACAGTCCGCGAGCCAACACCGCTCGCGGACCATGTTCACAATAGATCACAAGCCCATCCAACTCTTTTGGCAATTTTGATCGACTGAACAGCACCGACCAAAACGGAATATGAATCGCTCCCGGCACATGCCCGGACTGATATTCGAACGAACTGCGTACATCCACGACCACAGGACGGTTCTTTTTTTTCAGCTGTTGGCTCAATGCTTTCGGTGCAATATTTTCACCGCAGGCGGCAATGGCAAAAAACAGGATTGCAGCACCACCAAACAGGGGGCCGCGCCATTTCATCAACAGTTCCATACGTTCTCCTTTGTTGACTGTGGCGTGCAGCATAACACGGCAAAAGACAAAACAATAGAGGGCAACAGCATTGCAGAATGATGATTCATGGGGCAAGCTGGAGAGAACTTAAATGGAGAGCTCATTGCAAAAAAGCAGGGAGGGAATATGGAGCACTTTCAACGACTGGCCGAAGCCATCCGCAAAGAACATGAGCAGGGAGAACTCCCCGATTACCTGGTCGCACCATTACAGATGGTCATCGAAAATGCCGAACACTATCAGAACCGCCTGGACCTGGTCGAATGCCTTGTTGAACAATTGTCAGACCTTGATCCCTACAGCGACTGTGGCTGTTTTGGCGAAGGCTATACCGTCTCTGATCTGATCACGACCTTGAAAAAACTCGACATTGAGGTCTCTGGCGCAACACCGTCTCAATGTTCTCTGCCTTAAGGCCGTCTACAGCCAATAAGGTGTTTCACTGTCATCCTCGGTCTGCTCTGTCTGCCAGACATCCTGGATAACGCTGACCATGGAACGGATACGGTCCTGACCGGCATTCTTACTCAGCCAGGCCAGTCCCAACGGCAGAGTCAGCCAGCCCGGCTCCCAGATTTTCACCCGGCCACGCTGTACCAGAGGCATGGCTTCATCCTCACGCATCATGGCCACGCCCTGACCATCGGCGACCAGTTCGCGGACAATCTGTTCATCGACGGTTGTCACCACCTGACGTGGCAACAGCTGCCGCTCAATCCGCTCCATCAACATGGTATAAAACGGGCAGTCATTACCAACCCAGATCCAGGGTAACGCGGCGACCTGCGTCCAGTTCAGACTGTCGACATCGTCACTCAACCGCGTTGGAATCACCACACACACCCGCACCTCAGCCAACACCTGATGGACAATATCGCGCTCGCGCATCCGTCCATAATGAAAGCCGACATCAATCTGCCCATCTCTCAACATCCGTGCGGTGTTGACCGTCTGACTGGTTTGAAATACCGGTCGCACCTCACCGTGCAATTGGCTCAAACGACGGGAAATTGAGGCAATGCGTAAAAAGGACGGGCTGGCATTGAGGCCAAGTGTCACCAGTTCACCACCGCCCTGATGCAGGGCATGAGCCTGCTCGCGCAACTGACGTACCGAGCTGAGCACGCGATTGGCCTCATCGAGCAACTGTTCGCCCTGCAGAGTCAGGCGCATACCACGCGCTCCGCGTTTGAACAGGGTCACTCCCAGGTCTTCCTCCAAGCCTTTAAGCTGGCTCGACAACGCAGACTGACTCAGGTTGAGGGTCTCCGCAGCGCGGGTCAAATTCTTGGTCTGGGCGATGACGGCAAACGACTGTAGCTGATAAAGTTCCATACGGTTTCCCACTTCTTGCGTTCGATAAAATCGAACGCTACGTACTAAACAATCAATTTATTAAAACAAAAATAAACCTGTAGAAATAGCCACTTATACAAATTAAGCCACATCGAATACATTCGAAAAGTTCGATAAAACAAATCAAAAAGGAGTGTTTACCATGCTAGGACTTGAAGGGATTCTCGTGCCCCTGGGCATGATCCTTACTTTGCTCAGCACCGTGCTGTGCATTGTCTATGGCCTGCTCAACTGGAACAAAGGCTATATGACCGACGAAGAGTTCACCCAGGAACAACGCTGGAACGAAGAAGAACAACACGTCGAAGAGCAACTTTAACAGAGGACATTGAAGCAGACTGAATCTCAACAGCCTGCACTTTCCCGCAAAAACAGGAACATCCTACATGAGCATCCCTTTACTGACCACCGTTGTTGTCGTTTATCTGGCCATCATCGCCATTTTATCGCTTCAAGCCTGGAAGAAAACCCACAATGCCGCCGACTACCTGGTCGCCGGTCGTCAGATTCACCCCTTTGTCATGGCCCTGTCCTACGGCGCCACCTTTGTCAGCACCTCAGCCATTATCGGCTTCGGCGGTGCGGCGGCGGTGTTCGGCATGAGCCTGCAATGGCTGACGTTTCTCACCGTGTTTGTCGGCGTCTTTATTGCCTTTGTCTTTTTCGGTCGTCGCACCCGGGTGATGGGGCTAAATCTCAATGCCCACACCTTTCCGGAATTTCTCGGTCTGCGCTTTGAGTCCACCCGTTTGCAGGGTGCCACCGGCGCGTTGATCTTCATCGCCATGCCACTGTATGCCAGTGTCGTGCTGATGGGCGGAGCCAAGTTTATCGCCCAGATCCTCGACACCAACTACAACGTGGCGCTTTTTTTCCTGACCATCTTCGTCGCCGTGTACGTCATTATGGGCGGGCTCAAAGCAGTCATGTACACCGATGCCTTTCAGGGCAGCATGATGTTTATCGGCATGGTCTCCCTGCTGGTGGCCACCTACTATAAGCTGGGCGGATTCATCACTGCCCATCAACGCCTGACCGACATGCAGGAAATTGCCATCAAAATCTTCGGTGCCAAAGGCCACACCGGCTGGACCAATTTCCCGGCATTCGGCACTGAGTATTGGCTGGTGGTCGTCACCACCATCGTCCTCGGCGTTGGTATCGGTGTTCTGGCCCAGCCTCAGCTGATCGTGCGTTTCATGACGGTCAAGAGCAACCGTGAGTTGAACCGCGCCGTTCTCATCGGCGGCATTTTCGTCCTGATTGTCGTTGGCGTCTCTCTCGCCATCGGAGCGCTGGCCAACGTATTTTTCTACTATGAAAATCCGGAGACGGCAGGCAAAATTGCCCTGATAGCCGCAGGAAAAAATGTCTCGGAGATTATCCCGCTTTATATCAGTACGGCCATGCCCCAGTGGTTTACCGCCGTGTTTATGATCACCCTGCTCTCTGCGGGCATGAGCACCCTGAGTTCCCAGTTTCACGCCATGGGCACCGCCCTGGGTCGTGACATCTACGAAAAAGCTCTGGGCGGCAGCGGCAACAGCATCATTCTCACCAAGATGGGCATTCTGTTTGCCATCCTGATCAGTTATTTTCTCGCTTGGGCGCTACCGACATTTTTTGAAGGGGGAACAGCGATCATTGCACGGGGAACGGCGATTTTCTTCGGCATCTGCGCGGCCGCATTTCTGCCCATGTATTTCGGCGCACTCTATTTTCGCAACATGACGCGTCTCAGCGCCTGGGCCTGCTTTGTCACCGGCACTCTGACCAGCCTGTTCTGGCTGTTTTTTGTTCACGCCAAAGAATCAAAGCCCTTAATGGTCTGCAACGCCCTGTTTGGCGTCGATTCTCTGGGTTCCGGCACCTTGTGGGCGGTGGTTGACCCACTGGTCATTGCGCTCCCCGCTTCTGCTCTGGTAACGATTCTGTTCAACCTGAAACGCAACAAAGCTTATTCAGAGCAGCACATTGAGCGCTGTTTTCACAATATCAAATAGTTCAAAATGCGCCCGCTTCAGCGGGCGCACTAATTTTTGCCCACCAGAAGAATGCCCACCAACACACCCATGGCATCGGAAGGATGCTTACTGTCACGCGTCACCTTCTCAATCGGCCAACCAATTTTGTCACACAGCTCAAACACATTGATGCCAAGTGCTGACAACGAAAGACGTGACCACTGGGGAAAGCGACACACGCCCCCCGGCTCCAGGGCCTGACAGGTTTTACTGGTCGCACAGAACAGCCGCTTACACGAACCGGCAGCCAACCCGGCCGCTTTGAAACCGCGCATACGCGCCCATTTTTCCAACTGGGCGGCAACGACATGAATTTGTCGCGCCTCAACCTGGTACTCATCACTCTGCAGATCAGAGACCGGCAGATCGCGTTTAAAGACCACGGCCCATTCATAGCCGGCCAGCATGCCCGGCACATCATCAATGGCACCACGATGGGGAGGGCACAGGGCCGACTCGCCATAGGCACCGCATTCAAGACAAAAGTCCGTCAGGGTAGGATCAATCGGCAATTCCGTCACGACAACACAGCTGGCATCATCCATTCCCAACGCACGGGCTTTATCGGTGAACTGTCGCAACTGATTTTCTTCCATGGCGCACTCCTTTTATCAACGTAACGAACAATCCGTTCCCTGTAACAGGCTAATCTTACTCCAAATCGTGTCAAATTCGGGAATAAAATGCCCGGCTCTCATTGTCACTCGACATCAGCAAAGAGTAGACTCTGAAAAGCCTGCAGCGCTTTGCTTGGATTTTCACCACGCCGCCAGACAAACCATGTTGTCATCAGGCCAAAGCCATCAGTCACTTTCCGAATCGCACAATTCTCCGCCAAATGGGGGCGCTCAACCACGGAACGCGGCAGAAGACTGATGCCCATCCCGGCAGCAACACAGGCGACTATACCTTCGATAGATCCCAGTTCGACCACCTGATAGCCCACCCTGCCCCTTTGACGCAGCCAGTCTTCCAGCTGCGCCCGATAAGAGCAACCGGCACGAAAAACCAGGATTTTCAATGACGCCACAGCAAACGGGTCCATGTCACGCGGCGCAATCAGCACCAACTCTTCTTCAAAGACACGGCGCTTCTCCACACGTTGGAGATCTATCTCTCCGGCAACAAAAGCCCCATCAACCTCGAAATCAAGCAGTTTTTTCAAAGACACCACAGATGGTGCGGTCACCAGATTCAATTCAACCTGCGGATAGCGGCGGTGAAAATCGGCCAGCATATCGGGCAAACGAACCGCCGCAGTTGTCTCCATAGAGCCGATAGCAAGCTTTCCTTGCGGCGGGCCCTGCGCACTGACAGCGTTTTGAGCTTCCCTGGTCAGTTGAATAATGCGTTCGGCATAATCACGCAAGGTTTGCCCTGAAGCCGTGAGGCACACGCCCTTGCTTTTACGGTGAAACAGCGTGGTTGCCAAGCGCTCTTCCAGCTGCCGGACACGTGTGGTCACATTGGACTGCACATAGTTCAATTCTTCGGCAGCGCGGGAAATACTGCCATGACGGGCCACAGCCAAAAAAATTTTCAGATCACGGATTTCCATTTTGATATCACTTTCAAAGATATAAAAGATCTCCATATTTCATTTGTGATGATATTTTTGTCGCGTTAAAATGTCAAACATGAACCCAGCACAGGACAAACAGATCGCCATCACGGTTTTACTCGGCGGGATTTTCGGCATGATGGTCGCGATGGGCATCGGCCGTTTTGCGTACACACCGATCTTACCACTGATGCAGCGCGACCTCGGGATCAACAACAGTGTTGCCGGCAGCCTAGCCGCATTAAACTATACAGGCTACCTCATGGGTGCCCTGTTGTGCATGCTGTCTCCGACGGTATTGCGTCAGCGCGCCTTTCCGGCGACGGCCCTGGTTCTCAGCATTGCCACAACGTTGGGCATGGGGCTGACCACGTCGACACTGCTCTGGAGTGCCATGCGCTTCACCGGCGGAGTGGCGAGTGCCGTGCTGTTTATTATCATTACAGCGGAAGTCGCCGAAACCCTGATCCGTCATCATCACGGACACTGGCTGGGAACTCTTTACAGCGGAATCGGCTTGGGCATTGCCGCAAGCGGTGCGCTGGTGCCATGGCTCAGTCATCTCGGCGGCTGGTCCGGAGCATGGCTCGGCATGGCTGCCCTGTCAGTGGTCATGTCCGCGATTGGCCTGATTCTGGGTCGCCGTCACATTGATGTCCACCCGACAACACGAAACCTCTCTTCATGCCCGTCCCAGCCGCGGCATCCTCTGTGGCCACTGGCAATCGCTTATTTTCTTGAAGGACTCGGCTATATTGTCTCGGCAACCTTCCTTGTGGCGATGATCGCCGCAACACCAGGGCTTGAAGATTTCGCCCCTTACAGTTGGACCATCGTCGGCCTGGCAGCCATTCCGTCGACACTGATCTGGCCATTTGTGGCTCAACGCATCGGCCAACAAAAAGCTTTGATCGCCGCATTCAGCATTCAGGCCGCCGGGACACTGGTCAGCATGTATGCCGACTCTGTGGCCGAAGTCGTGTTTTGCGCAACAAGTTTTGGTGCCACCTTTCTTGGCATAGTCGCCCTGACACTCTCTGAAGGTAACCGTCGTTGGCCGGCAGAGACGCACCATGCCGCTGCGATTTTAACGACCGCTTTCAGCCTCGGCCAGATGTTCGGTCCAGCGATTGCCGGTGTTCTTGCCGACCACGAGTCCGGCTTTGCGCTGCCACTTGGCTTGGCCGGAAGTTGTGTTATTTGTGGAGGGATCATCCTCTTTTTTGATCATTTCCCCCCGAGATAAAGGAGACAACCCATGCCTTACGTTCATTTCCGCATTACCAACGAAGGTGCCACCAAGGAGCAGAAAGCCGCACTGATCAAAGGGGCGACGCAGCTGTTGGTGGATGTCCTGGGTAAAAATCCGGCGACCACTGTCGTCACCATTGAAGAAGTCGAAACCGATAACTGGGGCATCGGCGGTGAAACCGTGACCGTGCTACGGCAAAAAAAGGGTTGAACCACACAAAACCTTTTTGCTCTTTCATCGAGAAATAACTTTGAAACGGTTGCCGCTGACGGACGCGTTCCTTATACTGTCCTCATTTATCACCCCGTCCGGAGGACCACCTATGGAGCAACTCCACGCCTGGCTGCAACTGGAGTATTTCGATATTTCATTACAACGCTATGCCCTCGCTCTGGGCATTGTGCTGCTATGTCTGATCTTCAAGCGTCTGTTTAGCCGTCTGCTGACTCGCGTCATCTCGCCGCTGGTGGACCGCACCGAGAACACCTTTGACGATCTACTGCTGCAGAGCTTGCGGCGGCCACTGGAATTTCTCGTTTTTATTGCCGGGTTGTTCATCGCCCTGCAGGTGCTACAGCTCCCCTCGGAGCCGACCAATCTGAAACAGTTCGGCCAGGCTCTGATCAAGACCTTGTTCACCTTCAACATTGGCTGGATCCTGTTTAACGCCGTCGATATTCTTGAATGCACCATTGCCAAGTGGGCGCATCATACCGGCTCGCCGCTCGACGATCATCTGCTGCCGTTTATTCGTAAGTCGGCGCGGCTATTTATTATCGTATTGGCCGTGGTGTTGGTGATTCAGAACCTCGGCTATTCGATTTCCGGCTTGCTCGCCTCCCTCGGCCTCGGTGGTCTGGCCGTCGCCTTGGCGGCCAAAGATACGCTGTCCAACATTTTCGGCTCGATCATGATCCTGCTTGATCGTCCCTTCCGCGTCGGCGACTGGGTGCAAACCGACAATCTGGAAGGGGTGGTCGAAGAGATCGGCTTTCGCTCCACCAAGATCCGCACCTTTGCCAAAACCCTGATCACCGTGCCCAACAACATCATCGCCAACACGTCGCTGAACAACTACAGCCGCATGCCCAAACGCCGCATCAAGATGAGTGTCGGCGTCACCTACGACAGCACCCCGCAACAGATGCGCGAGGCGGTGGCCGCCATTCGCACTATGCTGAAAAACCACCCGGCCATCCAGCAGGATTTCATGCTGGTCAACTTCACCGACTTCGGCGCGTCGTCTCTGGATATTTTGGTCTACTGTTTCACCACGACTACGGTATGGGGCGAATACCTTGAAGCCCGCGAAGATGTGTGTCTGAAAATCATGGAGATCCTCGAAGAACTTAATATGGAAATTGCCTTCCCCAGCCAGAGCATCTATGTTCACGACAACAGCGACAGCCTGATCGACCCCGATCGCTTGGCATCCACTGAGGAGAACGCCTGATATGAAACACGAACAGCTCAAAGGGCAACTGATCAAAACCCTGGTCGATTTCTTCGACACCGACTATCGCCGCATCACCCACGCTATTGAAGTGCTCAAACAGGCCGAGCTGCTGGTGAGTCACTATGACCATGTCGATGAAGAACTGCTGCTGGCCTGCGCTGTGCTTCACGATGTCGGCATCAAACCCTCTGAGGCCGAACTCGGCTACAACGATGGGAAAACCCAGGAGCAATACGGCCCTGCTGTCGCCACCGAGCTGTTGGAAAACATCGACTTTGATCCGGCCAAGACGAAAAAAGTTGCCGAGATCGTCGGCAACCATCACTCCAAATCACGCTATGACTATGTTGAGCTGGAAATCCTCAAGCTCGCCGACCTCATCGTCAACAAGCTCGACAACTGCGCCTGATGGAGACCCTGCCCGTGTGGACTGCCCTCATTGAACACGCCCAGCAAAAACAGCGCTTCCTCGACCAGCTCTGCACCCTGTGCAGTGGTGAGTTTGTCGGCAAAGGCGGCACCATCCACTGCCAACGCGGCTGCGCGGGCTGTTGCACCCTCAATGTCCGCTGTACTCTCACCGAAGCCGTGGCCCTGGCTCCGCACCTGACCGACAACCAGATTGAGGCAATCCACCTTCACGCCGAAAAGCTCAAACAGATTGACCGCGACAACAATGATCTGAAAAATTTCCTCAAAGCCAGCCGCGAGCAAGTCGGCCCCTGCCCACTGCTCGACGCAGACGGTGCCTGCTCGGTCTATGACTACCGCCCCCTGGCCTGCCGCGCTCTGCTCTCCACCATGGACCCGCATTATTGCACACTGGATTTTTCCACCCTTACCAGTGAAGGAAAACAAGCCTTCATGGCCCAGCTTGACCAGGATTCGGTCAACTTCCCCACCCACTACCTCGCCATGCCGCAACAGATCGCCCAGGCGGCGGAGATGGAATGTCTGGAAAAGATGAAACAGGCGTTTGGTGTGGCCGTGACCGGAAATCTGCCTTACTTGCTGGAGTTGGAAGTGACGTTGAAGCTGAGTGCAAGATTAGCCGAGGGAATTCGTTTTGAGGAACAGATAAAGACGTCCTACGCAGAAAAGTCATTTTTGATCGATGTCGTATAAAATTTCCTAATTGGCCACCGAACCCGCCACAGAGGAGCAGTGGCTAAGCAGGTTTTCAAATGTGCTGCCGCCAGGCTATTCAGCTAAAAAGCCCACTCCAGGCCAAAATTTATCTGGCTGGAGCGATAGCCGTCCTTGTTCTGAAGCGTGCTTTGATAGCCCAAACGGGTCGTGATGCCGTTGACGAAAACGGCACGAAGGGCCACCCCCAGGTCAACACTCTCTTGTGCGCTATCACGCCCCTGAAGAGAGAAATGCTCTTCGCTCTCCACTAACTGGGACTGGGTGTGCTCTGCTTCATCATCAAACGCGTGAGTCCACAGCACAGCCAGTTGGCTGACTAACCTCATCTCTTCGTACTCATAGTCGTACTCGATCTTTAACCCGGTCTGACTACAAAAGCGTTGCGAATCTTTGCCGCTGGCGTAAAGTGACGCCCCTTCGGCCTGCTGTTCCGTAAAGCTGTCTTCTTGCAACCATAAATACTCAAAACCAAGTGATGGAATAATACTCCACGAATCCAGAGTAAAGCGGTAGCCACCATGGCCCAAGAGTGAGCCGTGGCTGCCATCATGGTCACTTTCGGCCTGCCGGCCGAGAAACGCAATGGCGCGTTTGGTGTCGAAGCGGTCGGTTCCAATATTGAGGATAGTTTGGGCAAACCAGCCTCCATTCTCCTCCGTGTCATCCCAGCGGGCATAAAGATAGCCGTCCCAGGACAGGCGGTCCGCCGTTGAGGCGAAATCCAGTTCGTGCAGGTCCGCGTTGCTGTAGGCTCCGGCCATGCCGATGCGTAGCCCCGAGGTGGTCTGCTGTTCGATGCCCATCATCAGACCATTGGTCTTGGCGCGAAACGCCGGGCTTTGCGCGCGATCGTCATAGCGGGCGTTATCCGCAACAACGCGTAGCCAGACATGTCGCTGCAGTTGCGGGTTCAGCTCAGAATCGATTTGTTGAGCAAGTAGAGCGCTGTGTTGATGAATTGCATCCAGAGACGCACTGGTCACCGAATTATGGAATCGCGGCATCAGATCATTCAGTGCGCCGTGCAAGGCTGGCAGGGTCATGCCGTCTATGGTGTTAAGGATTGCAGCCGTATCACCTGTCGCAGTTGGCCGGAGGGTGTCCAAAGTTTGGCTAAGGCTCACCTGATCAGCTGTTGCCGCGAGAGAAGCGTAGCTGTTTCGGTCAATATCCAGCGTGAGGCTGTTGATCGCTGTGTCGTCAAAAGCCACAGAGAACACGGCCGGACTGAAGAGGTCATCGAATTCCCCCTGCAGCACATTGGCCTCAAGAATGGTGTAGTTGCCGCTGGTCAGATAGCCGTCAGGAATCACTATCAGGCTGCCACCTTGGATAACGGCCGTGCCGGACACCTGGAGCAGGTCCGCTGTACCCCCTCCGGCTTCGATTTCCAGCACAGAACCTGCCAACTGCATGTAGTCACCGTCAATCGACAGGGTGCCAATGGAATTCCCCGGTGCGACGGTTCCGTAATTGATGACAGGACCATGAATGGTACCAGTGCCTTTCAGGGTTGCCGGGTTATGAATGGTCAGTGAGGAGAATTGAGCATCGCCATTCAGGCTGAGTTCTCCGGTGCCAAGATGACCGATCCAAGCGCCGATGATGTCATCATCGAAGCGGAAACTGAAGTCAGAGTCTAGAGCGACAGGTCCAGCGGTATCGGAATCCCATAAGCAGCCAAAGGTCACTCTGGAACCCACCGTAGTAATGATATCTCCGTGAATCTGGCAATCACTCAGGATAGAGAGCCTGTTGGCATAAGGGGAGTACACGGCAGTCTCTGCTTGTATGGTGGCTCCGGAGAGGATAAGCGTATTGTATGAGTACCATGGAACGAGATAGATGCCGACGGAGTCTTCTCCTGACGCCATTACGTTGCCGGAAACCTGAATGCGGTTCTGCCCCCCTGCCGCATAAAGAGCAGTAGAGCCGTCACCTGTGGCGGTCAGGTTGCCCGTCACCGTAAGTGTATTGTTGTTGCCGACCAGTCGAAGGGTATCGGAAAAATTGCCACGTGATTCCAACACACCGCTTTGGACAATCTCGTTGTTGTCGCCGTTGACGTAGAAGGCATAGCTGTAATCATAGTCAGACAGGAAGTTTTCTGCACTGTCAAGGAGTGTATCCTCACGATAGTAAGTCGGGCCAAAGGAGTTGTAAAAATCCATATTGATCTGCCAACCCAAGTCGCGGAACATGTCCAGAAGCAACGTGTTGGGTGCGCGGGACCTCTCTCCGAGACCCATTTCCCAGCTCATTAATTCTCCCATAGGGCCTGGGTGCACCAAACTGGAGCCCGAATAGAATGCCTCCTCAAACGTTTTGATCGGAACCGGGCCACCGTAAGTGGCATTGGCATAGTCGCCCAGCCACAGCACCGTTCCTTGGGGGCCAATAACGGTCAGGGGATTGGGCGTTCCGAAGGTTCCGTACTCGGCGCGATTGCCATCACTATCTTCCATCAGGCTGTTCCAGCGGGAGACTCCGATGAATCCGCTACTTGGGCTATAACCTGAGGTGATCCCAAAACCGTGAAGAATTTCATGCGTGACGAATGTTCTGAAATCGAGATGATATCCTGGCAGACCATCTCCAAGATGAAAGTCGTATCCAGTATTATACTGGATCACGATATCAGCTGTTCCCTGCGCATTGTCTGTGGGGTCATTATCACGCCATGCCGTTTCTATCGTTGTTTGCATCTCTCCGGTCGTGGTGATAAAAACAGTGCTGGAAGCTCTTCCTCCCACTTGTTCGGGAAGGTCATCGCTCCAGGCCATGGCAATGCGTATCGGACGAGCCGCAGACGTGGGAAATGAAAGATTCAAGACCTCCAAAACACTTACTACCGCAGTCTTTTGCTCCTCAGTCCAGGCCGTGGTTCCTGTCGTTTCCCGGCCTGAGGCGTCTAATACTGTCTCCCCTGGGCCAACAAGTTCCACCTGAAACTGACCGACTTCCAGTAGTTCACTTGCGTGAGATGGTGCAGGGGAGATAAGCCTCACAATCAAAAATGAAATAATGACAAAGGTCTTTTTCATTGGCGATATTTCTAGAAAAGCAACCATCTTGAGTCCTGTATTGTCTCCAGAGAGGTGCTTGTGCGTGTTGATGGGAACCGGTTTTGATCTCTGTGCTTATGATCGGAGTTAAAAAAACGAACCGAGGCATCCTATCATATTTATTACATGTTTTGGCATACCATCTGTTTGTGGGGGAATCTTCCTCGTACTACGGCATAGTAGAAGTTGCGCCAGGAGCGGCTTTAGCCGCTCCTACAGTAAACAACGGTCACATTCTTGCGCGTTGAGGTACAAAAACAGTAAAGCAGATTGTGCAAATGGCCCACCAGTTAGAATAGCAGCATCCAGCCTTTTCCCCCAATTTTGCGCTACAGTGTAATATCCCCCTTAAAAGCGGCACGTGTCACAGTAATCAGCGCCCGAACTGTTCACGGTAGAAAGGAGTCCACCAATGCGTCTACCAACCCCCATCCACGGCCTTCTTATCGACCTCGATGGCGTCCTTTACGTTGGCGAAACACCGGTGCCCGGCGCTCAGCAGGTGTTGAAGCGATTGGATGATGAGAACATTCCTCGGCGCTACCTGACCAATACAACAACGCGTACCGCCTCGTCCGTCGTTCAAAAGTTAAGGCGCTTGGGATTTAGCGTCCACGAAGAGGAAGTTTTCAGCCCGATCTCGGCCACGGTGCAGTTCCTCAACGGACTGGGCCGACCAACGATCAATCCGGTGGTGCGCGACAGTGTCCTGCCGGCATTTGCCGACTTCCCCAGAAACAATGAACGGCCGGATTACGTGATTATCGGCGACATCGGCGCAGCGTGGAGTTATCCCCTTATCAACACCATCTTTTCGCAGCTTCATGCCGGGGCCGAGCTGATCGCCATGCACAAAAACAGGTTTTTCCAGGGTGAAGAAGGTCTTCAGGTCGACATCGGCGCGTTTGTGGCCGGGTTGGAATACGTATCTGGCAAACAGGCAAAAGTGATCGGCAAACCGAGCCGAGACTTTTTCGAACTCGCTCTGGAATCCCTGCACCTCCCCGCGTCGAACGTCGCCATGATTGGCGATGACATTGAAACCGATATCGGCGGAGGAAAAGCCGTCGGCATGCACGGCGTTCTGGTGAGAACCGGGAAATATCGTCAAGGGTGCGAGAAAGGTGCCACTTATCCGCCCGACGCTGTCATAGACTCGTTCAGCGACCTGTTCGAATTTCTCAAGCTGTAGCTGCGTCTCAAAGAGCTAAAAGTCGTCATCTCGTAACAGCAATAGCAAGGGCGGCCACATCGCTGACTGCCGCCCGAATAGCTCCTTTCATCGTCTTCCAGCGGCCTCCCCCTTGAGCAGTCAAAATGCTTTTACATTTCTGCCTCCTGCACAGTATTTCAATTGAATTGCCTTAACAAAGATTAGAATCATAGCCAAGGGTTAACAATATACCTATATTAAGAATCAACAATTCTTATCAGGCCATAGCGGGTTTTGACCCGAAACGCACTGTCACAACAAGGGTAAAATCATGGTAAAGACCAGATCCATCGTTTTGCTGTTAGCGGTTGGCGCGATTGCCGTTGCCATGCTTTGCTGCGCTCCCGACAGCGCGCTGGCGCGTGCCGGAGGCGGTGGCGGTAAAGGTGGCGGCAGCTGGCTCAATGTTATTTTATGGCCCGTCATTTTGATCTATTCGACCATTTTGGCCCGAAAAGTCCGCAAAAAGAATCAGGAGAGCCAAGCGCTTCTCGAAAAGCTGGCCGCCCACGATGCCGCGTGGCAGATCGACGCCATCAAGGCGCGCATTGAAGAGGCTTTTTTCAAAATTCAGCATGCGTGGATGGAACGCAATCAGGATCTGGCCAAGGAGTATATGAGTGAGCGTCTTTATCGGAAACATAAGACGCAAACGGATCAGATGATTCGCGACAACAGAAAAAACGTCCTTGAAAACATCAATCTGGAAACGGCACGGATTGTTGAGGTGGCCGACTCCAAGGATGACTCAAAAGACCATATCTGGGTGTATCTTGAAGGAACGATGAACGGTTTAAAGAACTATGGAAATTTATCACAGATGCACAAGGCTGTTGGGTGCTGGATAAAATTGACCAATCTGCTGAAATCAGCGACTTGAGCGGCATGCGTTCTTTCAGTGAAGAGCTCCCAGGCTCCGAATAACGTTAGCGGCCAAAACCATCACCGGGTGCGGCAAGGCCCCAACGGCAGCAACAAAAACGACACAGGTAATTTTCAGTCATGGGGATGTTCACCACGCCCCACTTAACGGCTATCCACGATCATGTATTTGCAACTTTCCGGAGAGCATTATGCCTAAAACATCCCTGACCTGCCCCCATTGCGGCTACTCACGAGAAATGCCGACAGCCAAACTGCCTCAGCGACCAACGACAGTGAACTGCCCACGATGCCAAAAAAAGTTTCAGTACACACCAACGAAGCCCCTCTCGCCGACGGTACGACCGACACCAGTGGTAGAAAATCCTCCGCAAACGCTCTCTTCGGCCCTAAATCAGACAAACACCGGAACGCCATCAACGCCCGCAACCGACAACAAAACATCGAGAACAAACCTCTATATCGTTACTCTTTTTATCCTTATTGCCTGCCTGATCGGCAGCCGATTCTGGTTTGAAAAACAGGCAAGCTCAATCCCCTATCCGTATTGGCTGTCGGCATCCGAAAAAGGGCTTGCTGTCCTCTACGGTAAAGAGATCTATGTGGTTGGCCACGAAGGCTATGTTGAACAACAATACCAATTACCTGAAGACTGCCAACCCTGCCAGCTTGTCTGGCACGATGATGAGCTGTGGGTTTCGGACTGGGAGAACGACCGCATTCTTAAATTTTCTCCAGAGGGCATGACCTCCCTTGCCCTGCAAGATGCGTTCATTGAAGCGCATTTGAATGTCGCTGCCGATACAAAAAACGACAGGCTTTTCGTTTCTGACAGCCAAGCGAGCCGTATTCTTGTCTATGACAGTGATGGTACATACCGTGATGGGTTTGGTCAGAGGGGCCATGAACCGGGAGACTTCTTCTATCCTAAAGATATTGTCTTTGACGGTGAAGACCAACTCATCGTCGGCAACACGCTTCGCCCTGGAATCGATGTCTTCACAACAGAGGGACAATTTGTCAAAACAATCACTGAACCCAAAGCAAAGTTTGGCTACATCTTCTTGACAGACTTTGCCATAGACAATGACAACCTGGTCACTCTCGAATGTGACCTGCTGGTCAACTACTGCGTGATTGCCTCTTACGATCTCAATGGAGAACTCCTCGCGACCCAGCCACAGACACCAGGGGCTGAAGCTGCCGGAGATATTGCAGTTTGGGAAGACACTGCGTACGTCACAAACTGCTCCGAACGCCGCGTCGTTGCCTATCAAGCGGCAACTCTTGAGCCATTAGGCTCTTTCAGTTCAGAACTTGATGATATCGGCGACAACTTGAGCAAAGAGTTCTCGAACTATAAAACCCTGTCCAAGATGTCCCTCATTCTGGCGTTGATGTCTCTGATCTCCATTCTTGTCCTTTACAAACGATCAAAAGCCCAGCGATAGGCAGTTTTCCTAAAGGACATTCTTTGCACGGAGTTCACAGAACAGGACAAACTACCTATGCGCATGATCATCACAGATAACAGCGGCAGTGGAAAAACCGGGCTAGCCAAAAATCTTGCTGCCATTCATCACTGTCAGATAATCCATCGCGATCACATCTTTTGGCCGCCAGGAGGCTTCAGCGCAAAGCGTTCTCCTGAAGTCGTAGACCAGATGATTGCTGATGCCAAAAATAAAAATTCGAGGGTCGTTGAAGGGGCATTCGGAGAGCTGGCTGAGAAATTTATGGACCGTGCGCAGTGTTTTGTCTGGCTTGACATTGATTGGCCACTATGCAGAGACAGACGATTGCAACGGGGCTGCGAAGCAAGCAGCCACATGAACCGGCAGCAATCACAGGAGGACCTTCGTGAACTTATCGAGTGGGCATCACACTATGACCAAAGAGAAAATGCCCGCTCCTACGCCGGGCACAAAAAACTGATGGAACAATTCGAGGGCAAAAAAATCCACCTTTGTTCGGAAGCGGATACCGTGCGGCTGGTTGAACAATCGCACAGCATCTGCAAAGTCAACCAATAGCAGACAGGAGAGCACCATGAAATGTCCCAGCTGCGGCTATGAACGAAAGCCCAATGATCTCTGCCCCGACTGGCAGTGCCCGGCCTGTCAAAAAGCGTACAATAAATCCTCTCAGCAGAATTCTTATGCGACCGCCCAGATTCACCCTGACCGCAGATCGGCACCTCAATCGTCGACGTTTTCAAAAATCATAAAGCATTGTCTAGTTGTCGTTCTTATCGGCGGCATCGCTTTTGGCGGGTACACTATTCTGGTAAACATGGCACCAGCCCATAACCTGAGCTATCTTTTCAAAGACAAACAAAAGCTTTTAGCAATTAAAAGAGCCAACTTGCACGCGTATGAAGATGTGTTGGAAAAGATCGACGCAGAACTGGCGTATGCTGAAGAACATGTCGGCACTTGCCCGATCACCGGGCAGCCTAATACGTTTACAGTGACCCAGGATCCTCGCCCTGAACTTCGTGACAAGATTGACATGTTAAGAGAAGAGATCCGCCTATTGGAGGACAACTCCTAGCGGACGTCAAAACCAGTTAGTACTTCTTACAGAGCCACCTCCCATAACAACGCCAGTTCCTCAATGCGGATGTCACCACGGCGTGGAGTAATGGCAAACGGCTCCACCGTCACACTGTCGGGAGCAAAGCGCTCTCCCATAGCGTCAATTTCCTCTTCGAGCTGATCGGCTAAAGCGGCGATCTCCCCATCGATGCGTGGCAGTTCCTCCTGAGCTCGTTTGACGTCCTGTTTTTCCTGGAGAATACGGCTGCCGCTACGCAGGGTTCCGGCGGCACGCGAGGCGGAACCGCGGGAAAACAGCTTGCCACCGAACAGGGCGCCGACAAGGGTCAGCCCGGCGTTGATCATGGTATCGCCGGTTTTTGCGCTGACATCCTCCTGCTCCTTTTCCAGCTTGATGACGGCGCGCTCGCGTCTGGCTTGCAAGCGATCCTCTTTGGCGGCGTAGCTTTTTTGTAGTTTTTCAACGGCGGCATCACGCTGCTCGCGCAATGCCCCGGCCACCTGCAGTTGGAAGTCCTGTTGACTGTCACCGGGCCGCGATTCCAGTTTCAGCGTGCGGCACCGATACAGGGGCAAGCTGCTGTTGCGGTAGAGGTAATCGGCAAACTCCTTTTCGATGTCACGCAGACTGGTGGCAGCACTGAGCCAGGACGGCAACGGCAGATAACGTGCCCCGGCCGGAGCAGCCAGCAAGGTTTGCTCGGCGGACTCCAAGGTTTCAGCCGTGCTCCAGTCGACCTGGCGCAGCTCCGGGGTCAGATCGAGCTTACGGATCACCGCTTGGTGTTGGTCAATGGCGCGGCTCTGATTATAAAAACGCACCTCGCCCCGAGCATACAGGGCCGGATAGCAGCGCACCGCGCCGGTGGCCAGGCCACTGGTGTAAAGCTGGGGAATCTGAGCCGACAGCACCGGCGCATGGGCGTGATCCGGGGCGTCCTGCCCAACCAACGCGGTGACTGCCGGCTGCGTGACGGCGGCAGACGGCTCTTTGCGTCCGGCCATCAGCTGCATGATCTCCTGGCGGGTGATGGGGCCGCGCAAATAACTGAGCGCCCAGCGGGTTTCAAACAGCTGCGGCTGATCGTCTTTGGCGTTCTTCAGCAGAAAATGCCGGCTCTTCAGACCGGTCAGCAGGTTGGCGTAGTGCTGGCGGTCGGTGTTCTCGCTGCCGCTGACCAGACCGTTGATCACCCGTTCCACATCCTGCCGGGTCTGCAACCGGCCGAGAAACCAGCTGCCGATATTGGCTAATCCTTTGTAATCGAGATCCACCGGATTCTGCGTGGCCAGGACGATGCCGACGCCAAAGGCGCGCGCCTGCTTGATCAGCAGCAACATCGGTTCCTTGCTTGGCGGATTGGCCGTGGCCGGAACATAACCGAACACCTCGTCCATGTACAGCAGCGCCCGCAAACTGGTGGAACCGCTCTGGCGCCGCATCCAGCTGATAAAACGGTTGAGCAGCAAGGTGACAAAAAACATCCGCTCGTTGTCGCTGAGGTGGGCAATGGACAGGATGGTAACGCGGGCCTTGCCGTGCGCGTCAAACAGCAACTGCCCGATATCGAGGGGTTCCCCTTCAGTCCAGGCGCTAAAGCCGGGATTGGAGAGGATGTTGTTGAGGCGCATGGCCAGCTCCAGCCGTTTATTCTGCGGGTAAACACTGTCGAGAGGCAAAACACCGAGCTTGCGGAACGGCGGCTGGGCAACCTGGCCGATCAGTCCTTCGAGACTGAGATTTTCCCCGTTGCGCCAAAAGTGGCTGAACAGGGTAGCGAGCAGCAGGTACTCGGGAGACTGAAGGGGATCGGCCTCGACGTCGATGAAGGCGAGTAGACTGGTCACGGTGGTTTTCACCAGCGCGGCAAAGGCGTCGCCATCGGCGATCAGCTCGGCGGGTGGCGCGTCGAACCCGGCCAGCAGCGACAGCTGACGCCCGGCGCTACTGCCCGGCGTGTAGATACTGATATCGCGGTCGGCGGCAAAGGCGCTGATCCGTTCTGGCGGCTGTGCCCACTGGGCCAGACCGTTGCGCCAGAGGTCAGCGGTGTCCACGGCCAGCTGTTCGAGGCTGCAGCCCTTGCGTTCCGCCTCGGCGGCATCCAGCCAGGGCGCGAAATCCTCAGGTCGCAGTTGGGGAAAGGCGAGCAGCAGGTTGCCCATGTCCCCTTTGGGGTCGATGATCAGCGCCGGGATATTGTCGATGGCTGCTTCTTCGATCAAGCTGACACCGAGCCCGGTTTTACCGCTGCCGGTCATGCCGATAATGGCGGCATGGGTGGTCAGATCGCGACTTTTGTAGAGCAACAGCTCGTCGTTTTCCGGTTCAGTGTCAAGACCGACCTTTTTCCCCAGATAAAAATAACCGAGCCGTTCATAATGACGTACCGCTTCATCCATCATCGCCTCCCCTGAGCTGTTACCCCCACCGCTCCTATCCGCTCTGCTTCAACGTTTCACCGAAAATCCTTATCACATTTTGTCAATCAGCTATCTCCAAATAAACCGTCTATCGGACGCTTTTCTGTTTCACAGGTGGAACCTGCCGCCGGCCAGACGAAAAGGACACCGCATCGGTCGGGCAGGACTCCAGGCAATTTCCGCAAGAAAAACAGTCGGGAATCACCTTTTTATCCTGATGCAGAATGGCCCCCATAACTGAACTGGGACAGGCCTTTTCACAGGAACCACAGGAGATGCATTTGTCATAGTCCACCTTGATTTTGAACACAGCCAGCTTTTCAAACAGCCAGCCGGTCAAACCAAACGGGCAGAACAGATGGCACCACGGCCGGTAGACAAACAGGCTGGCAAAAAGAATTCCACCAACAAACCCCCATCCCCACAGCGATAATTTCAGGGGTTTGAAGATTTTGAATGGATCAATTTCGTGGCTGATATCGTACGCCCAGGCAAAGGCGACCCAGGTCAGGGCAACCAGAAACAACACGCGAATGGTGTTGCTGAGGACAAAAGGGATGTTGAATTGCGGCAGTGGTCCGGCAGCGGAATCGGAGCGGTTACGATTGAGGCGAAAGATAAAATCCTGCAAGGTGCCGAGCTGACAGCCCCATGAACAGATGAATTTGTTGGCCAGCACAACGGTGAGCGTAAAAACGCAAAACGCCACCAGCCGTGGCTTGAAGACCACGCCTTTGGCACCGTAGAGGACAATGGCATCTTTGACCGTGCCCATCGGACTGGGATCAGCTCCAAGCACCACACCGAACAGCACGAAGCTACAGGCATAGAGAATCAGGCGCGTTTTGCGGGTGATTTTGTTGCGCCGCAGCAGCACAAAACTCATGCCCATAAAAGCAAACCACAGGGCAAATTTGAGCGGGATCTTAAACCAGTTTTTGCTCGCCTGTTCCTCGTCCAGCGCCCTCTTCTGATTAACCTGAGCGGTGATTTGTTGCAGAGTCAGGCCGAAACCACCAATAGGCTGCTGCAATTGTTCTTGAGAGGTGAGGGAAAAGATCTCCTTCAACAACAGTTTGCTCAAATGATTAACGTCAGAAAACTCGGCGACGGTCATCTCTGCGTTAATGGTCAGGGCAACATCTTGCGCGATCACTTCCTCTTTTTCGGCCCAGAGCTGTACGGACAACATTGAAAAAACAACAACGAAGGCAATCGTTGCGGCAGCGGCAAGCAGGGTTTTCATCGTGGTGACAACCTCCTAAAAACAGTTTCATCTCCGCAGGACAACAGCGTTTACAGCACCGAAAACATCCTACCTTTTTAGAGAGGCAATAGCCAGCACCCAACACGTAAAATCATGCTGAGCTGAGCCGCTGCGCCACCCGCGACGGATCAGATTGCGGCGTAACAACAAAACAAGATTCCCTCTCCGCAGAGCACAAAGGCTCTGCGGTTGAGATTTGGCTATTCAGCACCTCTTCGCCAGCCTCTGATACGCTCTCTGCCTGTGCAGCACGCAAGCACAGGCGGCGACGCAGCTCGGCCTCTGGAACATTGAAATCCAGCAGAGACATCGACACATGGTGATGCTGGGCCAGCTGTCGGAAGCGTTGTCGGTCGTGTTGTTTAAGGAAGGTGGCATCGACAATGGTCGTTACTCCAGCGCTCAACAGTAGATCGGCCAGCTCATATAAACGGGCGTAGGTTTTGCTGCCGGCATCCGCTGAATAAATACCACCCTGAATCGGTGAGTGGCTTTTTTCATCCATGGCCAAACCAAACAAACGTTTGCGTTCATGGTCCGAATGCAAGCACACCGCTCCGACCTGAGGAGCCAGGTCCTTAACAAAGGAGCTCTTGCCGGAGCCGGAAAAGCCATGGGTGAGGATCAACTGCGGTTGACGGGATTGCGTATAACTCTCGGCGAGGTTGAGATAACTACGCACTAGATCCAGATCGGCCGCGCGTTCCGTGTCCGTGAGCCCGGACTGGGCCAGGCGCAGACAGGCCACTTTGGCGCGCACCAGGGCCCGGTAAACCTTGTAAAAATTGAGCACCAGGATACCCGGATAATCACCGGTCTTTTCCAGATAACGATTCAAAAATCGCCACCCAAGGTCATGGCGCCCGCGATCCTCCACGTCCATGACCAGGAAGGCAACTTCATTCATCACATCGATCCATCGCAGATCAGCGTTGAATTCAATGCAATCAAAAAACACCGGCCCATTCTTGTACCAGGCCATATTCGCCAGATGGGCATCACCGTGGCATTCGCGGATATAACCTTGCTCTTTACGCTTTACCAGCGTCGGTTGAAGGCGCGCATAACAAGCGCGGCTCCACTCTTCCAGCTGATCAATCGGGTGCGTCATTCCGGGGTCGGGGAGGTGTGTGCGAATCTGATAGAAATTCTGCTCAATCGGTTGATAAACCACAGCTGGCGTCCCGTAATGGCTTGTGACCTCGGCACGCGGAGCGGTGCCATGAAATGTCGCCATACTGTCGGCGAAGCTCTCCAGGAGCCCACCGGTGAGCTTTCCGGCCTGGAGCAGATCATCCAGTTGCTGCGCCTGAGAAAAACGGCGCATTTTTACGGCATAGTCGATCACCGGCTTGCCGTAAAGAATGGGATCATCAGCTTCGCCGCCGATAGCGACGACATCCAGATAAAGTTGCGGAGCCAGACGACGGTTGAGCCTCAACTCCTCCTGACAAAAAAAGGCTCTTTTGGCCAGGGTCGAAAAATCAAGGAATCCGAAATCAATCGGTTTCTTCACCTTATACGCATAGTCTCCGGCTAAAAACACCCATGAAATATGGGTTTCGATCAAGTCAACATCGGCAACCGGATGATCGTAAAACGTTGCCTTGAGCATGCTCTCGATCAAGGGATTATGCGTTTCCTCCTCCGGGTGGGGCATGGCGACCTCCTCGTTTAAACAGGAATAACGGCCTTGTTCGCACTTATCAGTCTACTGCATCACAGAGCAAACAAAACCTTTTGCCCGTCTATTCCGATACCGGCTATTGACAAAACACTGTTTGTTTTAGATGCTGGTCCAATATTTTTGATGCGATCACATAAGGAGAAGTTCGATGAATCACCACCCAACACTGTTAGACAAAGATCAGGCCCTGTTGTTAATCATTGATGTTCAGGAACGATTGGTTAAGGCGATGGCGCACCGTGACAGCGTCGAACAGGCCATTATCCAACTGCAAACAGGCATGAAAATCCTTGGCGTCCCGGCGTTAGCCACCGAACAGTACCCCAAAGGGCTGGGACCAACGGTTGACAGCATTCGCGCGGCAGCCGAAGAAAAGGGCTGTATTGAAAAGACGGCATTCAGTTGTTGCGGTGAGGAGAGCTTTCAGCCGCATCTGGCTCATTATAATCGCAAGCAGATCATCGTTACCGGCATGGAGACCCATGTCTGTGTGTTGCAAACGGTTCTGGATCTGCTGGAAGCGGGTTATCAGGTGCATGTGCCCATCACGGCCACCTGCTCACGCTCTGACGTCAATCGCGATAATGCCTTGAACCGCATGCAGCAAGCCGGAGCCATCTTGACGAATGTCGAGTCAGTGCTGTTTGAACTGGTACGTGATGCGAGTGCCGTAGAATTCAAGGCCATCTCCAAACTGGTGGTCTGATCCCATCGACTGTCGGCAGAGTCGGCATCAACGGCTCTGCCGGTACGTCCATGCCATGCACCTATTCCACTCGAGCCACGCTTGCCTCAAGATCGGCAGCTAACGCTTGTTGCAATAATCGATAGCGCTCGTTTTCACTCAAGGTGTTGTTTTGTAAGTAGGCCTGTAGGGCCTGAATAAATCGTACTGGCCAGCGTTTCTGGATAATTTCCTGAACAAAATCGGGAATCCAGCCCCCCAGATCACCAGAAAACGTAAACTCCACCCGCGTCCGGTTGGCCGTTAAAGGAATAATGGCAAACGTCAACTCGTGGATATTGGCCTGGACGTGAGTATCATCGCGAAAATGACGGTCCGGCGCATCCACGGCGGTGAAGACAATCCCATCACCCTGACGAACAATTGTGCCGAGCAAAAGGAATTCCCGGTCCTTGAACGGCCAGGGCGTCGTATAATATTCGCTGTATTGAAAACAGTTGGCGGCCAATGTGGCATGGACGGTTGTCCCCTTGAGTTTGGGTGCCCACAACGGTTTCTGTTCCGCATTGAGCAGCGCCAGGACAACCTGTTCACTGGCAACATCCAGTTCGGCAATGGCCTTGAACGGCAACAACCCTTCCGCCACGTCGCGCTGATGATACAGAGCCACGCCTTCATCGGTACTCTCGTAAACCCATTGCGGGTCGGAATCTGCGGCGGCCAGTCCGGGGAGCAGCAACAGAGTCACCACCACAAATAAGCCGATAAAACAGCTCACCACGCCGCGATCAGCCACGGGTTGAACCATGATTTCCCTCCCCATGATTTCCCTCCATTCCCTCAATGAAAAACGTAAGAGGCTCGTTAGCCGCAGGCTTGACAGCACCGGCGTTTTTCTGTCATGAAAAAAGAGCTCTCAGCCTACACAAATCCAAAGGGATTCACAACAATGACCCAGCCATGGCGCTACGATGAAACCATTTCTACCGGCACCGACTACCACTGTGCCGACGAGGTACGAGCTTACGATCGCCACATGCAGAAACTACGCAATACGGCTCAGGAAGCACAGGAGATCCTCGACCAACTGGCTCTGACGGCTGATAATCGTCTCTGGGAAATCGGCACCGGAACGGCAGAATGTGCTCTAGCGCTGGCCCCTCATGTCAAAGAAGTCATCGCTACGGATATCTCTACAGCCATGCTGGACTATGCCCGAGACAAGGCACAGCAGCGACACATCAGCAATGTCCGCTTTGAACAAGGCGGTTTTCTCTCCGGGTTTCGTCCTCAAGAACCGGTCGATGCCATTGTCACTCAGCTGGCTCTACATCATCTACCGGATTTCTGGAAGTTTCGCGCCTTGCAGGACATGGCCGACCGACTGCGCCCCGGCGGCAAGCTGTATCTGCGTGATGTGGTTTTCCCGTCAGCCATCGATGATTATGATTCGTTCTTTGCGCAGACTCTCGACCAACTGGGAACGTTGGCCGACGAAACGATTGTCCGGCAGACGATTGACCATATTAAACGGGAATATTCCACTCTGGACTGGATTCTCGAAGGGCTGCTCACCCGCAGTGGCCTGAAAATCGTCAACACAGGTAACCAGGGCTTTATCTCAACGTACCTGTGCGAAAAATGATGTGGCGCGGTCTGGGACACCCAGCACCTCCTGAACCCTGCCCCTCCTCTTTGATACTTGACTTTTCCCGACCAGATATTTAGCTTGCTTAATATCTAAATCACAAGAAAACCATGGAGTTTCCGATGCTGGACATTGTCGACCTGCCCGATGCGCACACCCTGGCCAACTTGGCCCAGCGCTACCCACACCTGGAACCACCGCTGCTCCTGGCGTGGCTGGACCTGATGCGCACCTCCACGGAATGCCAACGGAATCTTGACCGTTTTCTCGCCGAGCACAATCTGTCACAGCGCAAATTTTTTGTCTTGATTCTACTGCTGCGCAATCCGGACGGCTTGCTGCTCTCGCAACTCGCCAAAGGGACCGGGGTCAGCTGCGCAACCATGACCGGAGTGATTGACGGCCTGGTCAAAAGTGAGCTGGTCACGCGCGAACCCCATCCCCAAGATCGCCGCGCCCTCACGGTGATCATCACTACAGCGGGCCTTGAACTCCTTGACCACGTGCTACCGCAACATTACCAGCGGGTAAATCACATCATGTCGTGCCTTGATGCCTCGGAGCTGCAGCTCCTCCAGACTCTTTTGGAAAAAATACGTCAACGACTACAACCATAGCCGCTTTTGAGACTCAATCCGAAACAGACTCATCCTCTGCGTCGTTTAGCGACATCCACGGTGAAAAAACCAGTCCGCTCCTCTCTTTTTAGCTCCAAAAAGCTTTTAGGCTGCCGCGTGACACCTCAATAAATGATGCTGGCCCTCCTCCGTCATCTTCACGTCATTCCCCTTCTCAGCCCTTTGCGAGGGCATTCACAGTTCTATTGTCGGAACAAGACGATGTTTGCCTTTTTAGACAAAGTATTTTAAATATTAGAGGGGTGCATTTTTTGCAAGATCTCATGGATTGCCATGTTTTTTCATTGAGGAGAGACCTGATGCGTGTACTGCTGCAAATTTATCTGGATCTCAGCATCCGCACAAAGATGACCCTTCTGGCCGTGTGCTATAGCCTGGGGCTGATCGGTATTGGTGCCATCGGTTATTACCTGCCGGATGCCAAAGTCCTCACCCTCTGCACGGCAGCCTACACCCTGGCAGGGGCATTCTTTTCCTATCTGATCATGGCCAGCATTCTCGGGCCATTGAAAAAAGTGTCTGATGCTGCCGAAGCCATTGCCCATGGAGACTTGAGCAAAACAACAACCTCCTGTAATCACGATGAGGCAGGACAGCTCATGAACACCATTCATGCTATGGCCGGAGAGATTCAAACCATTATCGGAGGTGTTCAACAGGCCGCCAGTCATGTCGCAAGCGGCAGTCAACAAATGGCTGTCAGTTCTGAACAACTGGCTTCCGGTGCCTCGGAACAGGCCGACCTTGCCAAAGAAATCACAACATCAATGCACGAAATCACCAGTCACATTCACCAGACCGCTCAAAGAGCTGAGACCACCAAAAAGCAAGCCTTACAGGCCCGCAACGACATCGCATCGGCCAATGACGCCGTTGATCAGACATCAGAAGCCATGAAGAGCATCGTTGACCATATCTCAATGATTGATGAAATCTCCCGACAAACCAATCTGCTGGCACTCAATGCTGCGATTGAAGCAGCCCGTGCCGCCGAACATGGCAAAGGATTTGCCATTGTTGCCGCAGAAGTCCGTAAACTCGCAGACCGCAGTCAGCAGATGGCAGCGCAAATCAACGAAATTGCGGTAAACAGCCTTCATATCAGTCAAGAAGCACAAGGCCTGCTCAGCAAGATCACACCGGAAATCCAGCAGACCTCTGAAGAGATTATCGAAATCTCCGTCGCCTGCGCCGAGCAACAGCAACAGGCCATACAGGTAAACCAGGCCTGCTCTAAGCTTAAATCGCTCACTCAAAGCAATGCCGCAGCAGCATCGCAAATTGGTGCAACGGCAGAAGAATTTACCGCCACAGCAGCAGATCTTGAGGTGAGGAGTTCATTCTTCAGCTCTTAGACACCTTCCTTCAATGATCGTTACCTCCGCTCTAAAGCATCCCTCTTTTGCCGTCTTTTTCTTTCGAGTCTGTCAGCCGCTCACCTTGACGATGGCTCAAATCCTTTTATAAGTTTCTATATGTCATATGCATCCCGGTGATCGTTATTCCATTCAAACAGGAGGGCACGATGAAACTAAAATTTTTGTTCTTACCTCTATTACTGCTCTTTGTCGGCATTTCTGTGGCGGCTGAGCAGGATATTTCGCCTCAAACCTCTCAAGCCCAAGTGCAGCAACAGCAAATTTACGGCAGCCAGTTGATGACCCAACAGGAAAGAATGGATTTCAGAGCTAAAATGCGTGCAGCACAAACAGCAGAAGAGAGAGAGCAGATTCGTGAAGAGCATCATGCGCTCATGCAGCAACGCGCCAAGGAGCAAGGAGTCACGCTTCCTGAGGAGCCGCCAGTGCAAGGCAAAATGCGTGGCAATGGCATGGGCTACGGTGCTGGCCAGGGAATGGGGATGGGACGCGGTTCAGGAAAATAACCTAAACTCTTGAAACATCCCATTTGCGAACAACTGCGGTTTCTCTACGCGGGGACTCTCCCCGCGTGATCACCAGGCAACATCACAAAATGTCACCTGAGTCATGCCCTAAAAAATTCAGATAATTTTTCCGGGGTTCCGGCATCAGGCACAATAAGGTATTCTAAAGTGAGTTAACCATCTGTTTCTAGATTATTTTTCATTTCGACTTGTATCCTTAGTCACCTTTACAAGGAGTTTATCGCGTGGCAGTGAGAGTTTCCAAAAACTCAGGTTTTTTTTCAACTGCGGTAGGAATTGCTTCCACGTACGCGATTGTTTCTCTGGTGTGGATCTATCTCTCTGACAGCTTTTTGCTCGCCGTCGGCATTGACCTTCAGACGTTGTCTAAACTACAAACCTGGAAAGGCAGTGCCTTCGTCTCGGTCACGGCCTTTTTACTTTTTATTTTGCTACGCAATGCGATCAGACGCGCTCAGCGTGGTGAAATTTTGTTCCACAAGGTTGTTGAAACTATTCCCATAGGGATCTGGGTTGTCGATCCAGAAGGTCATGTGGTTGATCACAATTCTGCGGCGCAACAGTTGTTAACAGATTTCGGCATCCAAGAATATAAAGACATTCAGGGCTACGCCACAATCCAGGGATGGTGGAGTGACAATGGGCAAGAAGTTCGCCCTGAAGAGTGGGGGATTTCCCGCGCCTTAAACACGGGCGAGACATGTCTGGCGGAAAAAATCGATATCAATTGCGCCGATGGCGTCCGACGCACCATTTTGTATTCAGCGCTGCCTCTAAAGTCAAAGGATGGTGTCAGCACCGGGGCAATGGCTCTGGTCGAGGACGTCACCGAAAAAATGAAAAACAACGAGGTCCTCAAACGTTTCCGCTTTTCCATTGAGCAGGCCTCTGAAGCTATTTTCTGGATAGACAAAAATGGCCGCTTTCTCTTTGTCAACGATCAGGCCTGCAGATCTCTCGGCTATCGCCAACAGGAGCTGGAAGGCATGTATTTATGGGACATTGACCCAGACTTTCCTCCGGAACGTTGGGCTCCCCATTGGCGCAACATGGAAGTCAGTCAAAAAAGAGTTCTTGAAACAAGTCATCGCCGTAAGGACGGATCGACATTTCCTGTAGAAGTTTCGGCGAGTCAATGCCTGTTCAATGATCAGGTCTATCATGTTGCTTTTGTCCGCGACATCAGCCTACGCAAAAAATTCCAACAACAACTTGAACACCAGTCCAATCATGATGCTTTAACCGGGCTGGCGAACCGTGTTCTGCTTGAAGACCGTATTCATCAAGCGATTGTCCATGCTGAACGCTCTGACATCTATGCTGCTGTCTTCCTCCTTGATCTGGATCGCTTCAAGGTAATTAATGACAGTTTAGGACACAGTCAGGGGGATACTGTGCTCCTTGAGGTTTCACAGCGTCTGTCCACCTGTATCCGCCCCGGTGACACTCTTTCCAGATTGGGGGGGGGATGAATTCGCCATAGTCATGACCGGTGTCAAAAACACCTCGGAAGTTCGGATGATGGCTCAGAAAATTCTCAAGGCTCTGGAACAGCCCTTTCCATTAGGGGAACGTGAGCTGTGTATCACCACCAGTATTGGCGCCAGCCTCTACCCTCGCGACGGCAAGCAGGGGGGAGATCTGCTCCGTCACGCCGATGCTGCCATGTATCAGGCAAAAAAACAGGGCGGCAGCAGATTTCAGTTTTGCTCTGAGGAACTCGACGCCCGTGCCCATAAAGCCCTTGAGCTGGAAGGCGATCTGCGTCAGGCCTTGCAGCTAGGCTCTTTTGTTCTTCACTACCAACCCAAGGTTAAGATCGCCACCGGTGAGATCGACGGTTGCGAAGCATTAGTCCGCTGGAGCCATCCGCACAAAGGGATCATTCCACCCAGTGACTTCATCCCGCTGGCGGAAGAGACCGGGCTGATTATCGACCTGGGATCGTGGGTACTTCGTGAGGCTTGCCGCCAGTTTAAAGCATGGCAAAGTGCGGGGGTCCCGCCGATCAAGATTGCCGTCAACTTATCAGCCCGTCAGTTTCTTGAAAGTGATTTTGTCGAAAGCATTCAGGGTATTCTCAAAGAGTTTGATATGGACCCGCGCTGGCTTGAGCTGGAACTGACTGAAAGCATGGTCATGCAGGACCCGGACGGGGCGGTTCAAACGCTCGCCCGCCTTAAAGAGATTGGCTTCGCCCTCAGCCTCGACGACTTCGGCACCGGCTATTCCAGCCTCAACTATCTGCGCCGCTTCCCGATTGACTGTCTTAAAATCGACCGCTCGTTTATTCTCGATGTTGCAACGGATACGACGGCGGCTTCGGTAGCGCATAGCGTCATCGGCATTGCCCACAGTCTGGGTATCCAAGCCATCGCCGAAGGTGTGGAAACCCGCAAGCAATACGAATTTCTCGTCATGTGCGAATGTGATACCATGCAGGGCTACCTGTTCAGTCGTCCCCTGCCTGCATCCGAATTGGCAATACGGCTCTCACACCACGCTCCCTTTACGCCACCCAACTGAGCGTTGGCCGTAAATGCGATATCCTCTCTGCGGCGACATTTAAATGCCGTCTTGCCACACCGCAAGACGTTTGCGCTGAACAACAGCAAACCGGGCGATAATACGCTCAGAACTGTAGTTGCGACTGATCCCCAGTAGATCGTAGATGCCGCCGTAGCGCACATCACCTCCGGCCAGAGCACGTCGACGGGCACCTTCCATCAGCATATAGCCATCAAAATGGGTCCAAATCTGCTGTTGTCCCCAGCCCTTCTCCTGGCCGATACGCAGGTGAAGATCGGCCGGAATGCACACCAGTTTAAACTGGCGCGGGTCCAGGGCCAGTTCTTTCTCAAGAAAGCCATTACCGCGCAGGAACAAGGCACGTTCAATCGTCGCCCGATCCAGATGGTTGCGTTGCGGCAACCCCAACGCCTTGAGCAACGCACTGGACGCCAACTCGGCTCCCGCCTCCGGTTCGGAGAAATCCTCGACCAGGACATCTTCAGCAACCATATGGGGGAGAAAACGCACCCCGGATGAATTGATAAACGGATGCACGGCAAACATCTGAATGCGCGCCTTAAGAGCTTCGGGGGTATCGTCATCAAAAGGGATATCCGGAACCTGCAGGACATGCGGTTCGCGATCTTCGACATCCGTAAAGGTCGGGTGCCAGGCAAAACGGGACAGTGGCGCATATTCCTGGCTGTTTTCGCTCACCCGATGGTGGCTCAGGCCAAATGACGCGGCCCGCTCCAACACCTGATCAGAGAAGGGGTAGAGAAAATCATCCGGATGCTGATGCTTATCGGCCAGCAGCTGTTCCGAGCTGGGTTGACCGTCATTGCCTTGAGCATCAAGAATTTTTGCCGCCAGTTGTTCGAGACGTTCCATATTTCCCGCTTCAAGGGCCTCTTCGGCCTCCTCCTCCAACACCACCTCTGGAACAAACTGCTCCTCTTCGAGGGCATTATCGCTGATCAACAGCCCTTTAAACACGCCAAGTCGCTGCTGATAGAACGTCTGCCATTGCGGATCGTGTTGACTGAGAAACTGCAGTGTGCTGATGGTTTTATGGTGAAGTTCCTTGAGATGAGACATGGTCATGCCGACCAACGTATGCATACCCGGAGAAAATGGATCAATATCGACATCAAAGGATTCATAAATTTTTTCAGCAAACACGACACTGTCACTACGCCGTTGCAACTCATCGCCCATTTTCTTGTCCTGCTCGGTCAACTCTTTGACCATTTTCCAGTCTTTTTGCAGGATCGCATTGCGAATCTGGTTGGGCAGAGCGGCTTTCTGCAGCTGCATTTTTTTATAGGCATGATAGGCATCCTCGGACATCTCCTGCTGTAAAAAGAAGCCTGCGCGCTGCCGGTAGAGATCGTGATAAAACGTATCGGCATCGACCAGGTCGATCAAGCGTTCCAAAAGATCATGTCTCTCTTGCTGTGTCATAGGATTCTTCCTCCACTTGGCAGTTCGTCGCTGGGAACGATTTTTACATCTTGGTCATGTCGGGGTCTCAGCTTTTTTCTACCTCACCAGCATACGCGTAAAGTCCAGCGCCGACTATGTTCAAATCCCTTTTTTTAAAGTGATTCTTGTGACGGACCACCCACGACGTTATGACACAGGCAAAAGAAAACCCCTCAACACCAAAATTGATATTTTGAGTCAAAAAAACACCTTCAGTGGGTCTTGTTGCTCATTTTCAATCCCGTGATAAGATGAAAAATGATTAAATCATTGGAGGGTTTTGTGACTACGCAACGTCTGTGCGCCTTTCTCATCGTCCTGTTTTTGACAGCCCCGCTCCGCGCACAGGCGGACCACGTGTCCGTGCAACTTCAGTGGCTCAATCAGTTCCAATTTGCCGGTTATTATGTCGCCAAGGAACGTGGCTTTTATCAACAGTCAGGCCTGGACGTCACAATTAAAGAGTACACACCCGGCCTCAACGTTGAGGATGAAGTTGTTTCCGGCAGAGCGCAATTTGGCACCGGTAAATCTTCGCTTCTGCTTCAGCGTCTGCAGGGAGTACCCATTGTTATTCTGGGAGCCGTGTTTCAGCAGGCACCCGAAATCCTTGTTTCCACCCGAGCGGATATCCGAACTCCTGCCGACCTGGCCGGAAAGAGAATCATGATGACTCAGGATCAGGCCAGGGCAACCGGCTTGCTGTCGATGCTGATCTCCCAAGGTGTCAACCCTGATCAACTACAGATTCAACCTCATTCCTCCCGATTGCAGGACCTGATTGACGGCCAAACGGATGCCATGGCCTGCTACCTGTCCAATGAACCTTATCAGCTCGAAACAGCCGGGATTCCGTTCCAGGTTTTCAATCCCGTGGATTACGGATTTTCATTTTATGGTGACCTTATTTACACCAGCGAAGAGCAGCTCAAAAACCATCCGCAACACACGCGGGCCTTTTACGCAGCAACCATTCAAGGCTGGCAATGGGCCTTTGACCACATTGAAGAAACCGCAGATCTGATCCATACGCACTACAACACTCAGAACAAATCACTGGCCAGCCTGATCTATGAGGGACGTGTTCTCAAGCAACTGGCTTACAGCTCCACGACTCGTCTCGGTGTTCTCCAACGCAGTCGCATTGAGCAAACCATGGAACTTTACCGCCTGCTGGGCCTGACGAACGGTGACAGCAGCCGACTTGATCATGGCCTCGACCCATTGGGTTTTAACAAAACAGAATTAAAAATAGGTATTCTTGCCCACCGCAATGCCACAAAAACACTTCAGCGCTGGACCCCTTTATCTACCTATCTTAACCATGTTCTCGGGGACTTCCATACCACCGTCGTGCCTATTCCTTACGATGAGGTTGCGGCTGCAATCGCGCATCGACACATTGATTTTATCTTTGTCAATCCGGCACTGTACCTTGAGCTGCAAAACCGTTACGGTCTGTCGCGACTGGCGACGCTACTCAATCGCTTTGGAAATGACACAACAGACCAATATGGCAGCGTCCTGTTTTCTTTGAAAAATGTCCCAATTCAACTTGAAGAAAAAATGCTTCTCAATCGAAAACTCGCCGCTGTGGATCCCACTTCTCTGGGAGGCTGGTTGATCGCCTTGGAGACCCTTCAGGAACATGATGTGAATCTTGAAGGAATGGACATCTCTTTTCTGTCCAGCCATGATGCAGTTGTCCAAGCAGTTCAGAGCAAAAAGGCGGATATTGGCATTGTTCGTACGGGCATCCTTGAGCGGATGGCTCAAGATGGAGCTGCGCAGTTAAGCGATTTCCACATCATCCATGAACAACAGATTGAAGGCTTCCCTTTTCGAGTCAGCACTGTTCTGTATCCCGAATGGTCCATGGCCAAACTCAAACATGTTCCAGTTGAAACCGCCAATCAGCTCGCTTCAGCACTCCTTGGTATCTCGCGTAATATCGATGAAAAGACCGATATGCCCCAGGAGGGATGGACAGTGCCCATTGATTATTCATCGGTCCACAAGCTCCTTAAAACGTTCAATCTGCCGCCATACGAAATCAAACAGCTGCCTCTCAAGCAAATTATCAAACAGTATTCGGCATGGGTTTACGGCATCATGACCCTTCTGTCGATCCTTGTCCTCCATACCATTTATACCAACCGACTCAACAAACATCTGGAACAGGAAGTTCGGCGCCGAACACGAGCGCTGCAGGAGGCCAATAATAATCTGGCGACGCTGGCGCGCACCGACCCCCTCACCGGATTGAACAATCGACGTTATTTTATGGAATTTGCCCAGCAATATGTATCCTTGGCACAACGCAATGCGACAGAGTTACAATTGCTCTCTCTTGATCTGGATCACTTCAAACAGGTCAACGATCACTATGGGCATCAGGCCGGTGACGAAATTCTCCGCCGATTTTCAACCACCCTGATTCCACTACTGCGCTCCTCTGACCTTCTGGCTCGCGTCGGTGGTGAAGAATTTGTCATTTGCCTGCAAAACACCTCCCTCCAGGGGGCTGAAATCTTTGCCGATAAAATTCTGGAATCGGTGCGTGCCATTCGTCACCAGACCGCCTCGGGTGATGAAATAGCCATTACGGTCAGCATTGGCATTGCCTCGCTGACCGGCGGAGAAAATCTCGAGGACCTGTTACGACGTTCTGATCGGGCTCTTTATCAAGCCAAGCAAAACGGACGCGACCAGTGCGTCCTCGCCCCTTTCGCTTGAGAGGTCCAGATTCTCCCTCCCTCACACCCGTGATCGGTTAAAAAATACCCTTGACAACATGGCAACAAACAAATATAACCACATCAGTCATATTTAAATTGCCTGCGGGATTTAGGTATTGCACTCTTCATCGTGTTTTCTTTAAAATGGGGAGTTTACAATTATCGTAGTTCCGCCTGTTCCAAACGGCTAAGACTGGTTGCAGGCTGCAATTTTACATTTGATGACTTACCAAGGAGATCAGTACCATGCCCATGTCCGACGCTTTTAAACAGCGCCTGTTCAAAGCTCTGCCTGAAATTGCCGAGCATTACGGCACCCCGTTCCACATTTACGATGAAGCGGGCATCCGCGAAACAGGTAAACACCTCAAACAGGTGTTTTCCGGCATCGACGGATTTCGCGAATATTTCGCCGTTAAAGCTCTGCCCAACAAACAAATCCTCAAACTGATGAAAGAGATGGATTTTGGCTACGACTGCAGTTCAATTCCTGAGCTGATCATGAGTCGCGAGTTGGGAGCAGAGACTGAGGACATCATGTTCACCTCCAACAACACCAGCCCGGAGGAGTTTGCCTTCGCTGAGCAGGACGGTGGCTGCATCCTCAATCTGGATGACATCTCCCTGATTGATAAAGTGCCCAACTTTCCTGAGCTGATCTGTTTCCGCTACAATCCGGGTCCGCGCCGCACCGGCAATATCATCATTGGCAATCCGGTAGAAGCCAAATACGGCATTACACACGAACAGGTTGTAGAAGCCTACCAGAAAGCGAAAGACCGTGGCGCAACCCGCTTTGGTCTGCACACGATGGTTGCTTCCAATGAGCTGGATTACACTTACATGGTCGAAACAGCGCGCATGGTGCTGTCTCTGGCCGAGCTGGTCAAAGAAGAGCTGGATATTGAATTTGAATTCGTCAATATCGGTGGCGGCTTCGGCATTCCGTACCGCCCGGAACAGGCTCCTCTCGATATTGATACTCTGGCCAAAGAAGTTACCGAACTGTTTGCTGCTTTTAAAGCCAAGAACGGCTTTGTTCCCCGCATGTACATGGAGAGTGGCCGTTTTATGACCGGCCCCCATGGTTGTCTGGTGACGCGCGCCATCAACCACAAGGATACCTACCGTAACTATATCGGTGTGGATTCGTGCATGTCGGCGCTCATGCGCCCAGCACTCTACGAGGCCTATCATCACATTGACGTCCTCGGTAAGGACAATGCTCCCAAGGATATGACGTACGATGTCGTCGGCTCTCTGTGCGAAAACAACGATAAATTCGCCGTGCAACGTGAGCTGCCCAAGATCGATGAGGGCGACCTGCTGGTAATTCACGATTCCGGCGCCCACGGCCATGCCATGGGTTTTCAATACAACGGCCGACTGCGCCCCCAAGAATTGCTGTTACGTTGCGATGGCAGCGTTGAGCTGATTCGCCGCGCAGAAACCGTCGATGACTACTTTGCCACCCAGAACTACACACCGGACAGCTTCACCCCCGGTGCCTAAATGTTCAAATCAGGCGGATGTCACCACCGACATCCGCCTCTTTTCTTGGCAGGAGTGTCATCCCATGACGACTTATGAAGTGCACTATCAAAAAGGCAAAGATTACGGCGAAACTCTCATAGAGGCCGAATACCCACAACAGGCACAGTTGAAATTTCTCGAACAACAACAGGATCCGGAAATTATCGTGCTGTGCGTTATACGACACGATATCGAATAACACGACGGGGTCTCTCCCGTCGGAGGAGATCTTATGGTCATCAACCCCGTCTACAACACCATCAACAAAACCTTTGACAAGGTAGAACATGCCTTCGAAGGTGCCAGCGGTCAACGCCGTATCGGCACCATGATGGTTCTTGTCTTTATTTTCGGCATCAGCGGCATCCAACTCAACCGTTTCGGCTTGCTGCCGCCGCAAATTGCTTCCATCACCCCGACCAATCACCTCGAAGCCATCGAACTGGTTTTCACGCTGCTTTTGGCCTTTGAGGTCTTAAGCCTGCTGTTCAGCCTGGTGTATTCCGTATCCATTTCGGTCGGCAAGCAGGTGGAAATCCTCTCGTTGGTGCTGTTGCGGGATATTTTTAAAGAGATTGCCAATCTTCACGAGCCAATCATTTGGGAAGAAGTATCCGGTCTGGTTCTCGACATTTCGGCCCTGGCGTTTGGTGCTCTGATCATCTTTATCATCCTCAATTATTATTATCGCCAGATCCACCAACAGCCACTCTCTCCTGATGACACCGAGACGGCCTCATTCATTATTGTCAAGAAACTGATCGCCCTGCTGATGATGGTCGGCTTTCTGGTGATTTTGGCCTACAACTGGTGGTTCAGCCTGTTTTACGGCGAAGAAAACCAGACGTTTGAATCGTTTTACACCCTGCTGGTGTTCAGCGATATCCTGATCATGCTATTCTCCATGCGTTACGGCTCCAGCTACCGGGTCGCGTTCCGCAACAGTGGTTTTGCGGTTGCCACCCTGTTGATCCGCGTCGCCCTGATCACGCCGCCGCTGTACAGTGCCATGCTCGGCGTCGGTTGCGCCTTGCTGGTTCTCGGCATCCGCGTTGCCTACAACTACTACATGCCATCACGCTACCAACAAAAGCGCGAGGAAAACCGCCGCAAAAAAGATGCGGACAAAGAACCGATGGTGTGTTTCACAAAATGACAAAGGAGTCTTTTGATGACCCAGCCAGACAGTAACGGCCAATTTGGCGACTATGGTGGCCAGTATCTGCCACCAGAACTCAAGCAGGTGATGGATGACATCGCCGCCGCTTATGAAGAAATTCGCCGCGATCCGGCGTTTCAACAGGAGCTCAGCGACCTGCAGCGCCATTATGTCGGCCGCCCCAGCCCGCTCTACTTCTGTCGTCGTCTCACCGAACAACTGGGGGGTGCGGAAATCTATCTGAAGCGCGAAGACCTCAATCACACCGGAGCACACAAAATTAATCACTGCCTTGGCGAAGCGCTACTGGCCAAAAAGATGGGTAAGACCAAGATTTTGGCCGAAACCGGAGCCGGTCAACACGGTGTTGCCCTGTCTGCCGCTTGCGCCCTGGTCGGTATTGACTGCGAAATTCACATGGGTGCCATTGACATTGCCAAACAGGCCCCCAATGTCACGCGTATGAAAGTGATGGGCGCACGGGTTATTTCCGTTGAACGTGGCACGAAAACACTTAAAGACGCGGTGGATAGCGCCTTTGAAGAATACCTGCGTGACCCGCAAAACTTTTTCTATGCCATTGGTTCAGTGGTTGGCCCTCACCCGTTTCCTCAAATGGTGCGGGACTTTCAACAGATTGTCGGCGAAGAGGCGCGCGAACAGTTTCTGGCTCAATACGAGTGCCTCCCCGATACGTTGATCGCCTGCGTTGGTGGCGGCAGCAACGCGATGGGGCTGTTCACGGCATTTCTTGATGATGAATCCGTTGAGATTGTCGGTGTTGAACCGTCAGGCCGCGGTCTTGACACCCCGGACCATGCCGCTAGTCTGACCAAAGGCCAGCCGGGTGTCCTGCACGGTATGCGTTGCTATCTTCTTCAGGACGACCAGGGGGAACCGTTGCCGGTTTACTCCATTGCTTCCGGACTTGACTACCCCGGTGTCGGACCGCAACACAGTCATCTCAAGGATATCGGCCGGGTGCAGTATGAAACAGCCAGTGATGAAGACTGTCTCAATGCCTTTGTCACTCTGTCGCGTTGTGAAGGGATCATCCCCGCGTTGGAGAGCGCCCATGCCCTGGCCTATGCCATGCGCATCGCTCCGCAACGCCCCGGCAAGAAGCTGTTGATCAACTTAAGCGGGCGCGGTGACAAAGATATCGATTTTGTTGCTGAACGGTTGCACCTCTAAAATGATCTCTATTGCCGGCTGGTGGCGGCACCTGCGACTTCGCTTGACCGGCAAGGAATTGATCCTTGCCGGCGCTTGCAAACAGTGTGGTGCCTGTTGCCGTCGTCTTCAGCTGGAGCAGGGACGTCGATGGCTTCGTTCGCGACGTACCTTCAAACGCCTGGTCCAGGACCATCCTGAATTTTCGCGCTTTGAAATTTGCGGACGAGACGCTCAAGGACTGCTGGTCTTCAACTGCACCCTACTGGGCGACGACCATCGCTGCCAGGATTATGACAACCGCCCGAAACTGTGTCGGGACTTCCCCCACAAAGGGATCTTTTTCTGTGGCGGAGCGCTGCCACCCGGCTGTGGCTATCAGGTGGCTGAAGTAACCCCCTTTGCAACCCATTTGCGCAAGGCTCAAAAAAAAATCGCTCCCCACCGTGAGGTAGAGAGCGACCAGAAACATAACGAGAAATAACCCTGGAAGCGACTCACAGGATTTTAAAAGAACCTACCCGGAGCCTTTCATCGATTGACTAGTAATCAAACCCATCGTCGTTCATGGCGATTTGCCGTGTCTCTTTAAACACGCGGCTGTCCGCACCAACCCTGGCCGTAATCGCCGTCACAGAACGGTTACTGGTTTTCAATTTGAAACGTGCCACCATACGCCTGAGCTGTTCAGCCTGGCTGGAGAGTTCTTCACTGGCCGCAGCCCCCTCCTCAGCACTTGCCGTATTCTGTTGGGTTACCTGGTCAATCTGCCCTAACCCCTGGTTGACCTGCGAAATACCCTGCGCCTGTTCGTTGCTGGCAACGCTGATTTCGCTGATCAAGTCTGAAACCTTGGTAACGCTTTGAACAATGTCGTTCAACCCACGCGAGGTCACATCGGCAATTTCAACACCGTTTGTGGCTTTTTTGACGGATTCTTCGATTAATTCAGACGTTTCATTAGCCGCCTTGGCACTCCGCGCGGCAAGATTGCGCACCTCTTCAGCCACGACAGCAAAGCCTTTGCCATGCTGTCCGGCTCGTGCCGCTTCAACAGCGGCATTGAGCGCCAGCAAATTGGTTTGAAAGGCGATCTCATCAATAACCTTGATAATGCGGGAGATATTCTGTCCAGACGCGTTAATATCCGCCATGGCTGCAACCATGTGCGACATCTGCTCACTTCCTCGTTGAGCCGCCTTGTGTGCTTCGCCCGACAGCGCATTCGCCTGTCCGGCATTTTCGGCATTGAGTTTGGTCTGTGACGCCATTTCATTCATGGAAGCGGCGATCTCTTCAAGAGAGCTGGCGGACTCCGTCGCCCCCTGGGACAACGCCTGGCTCGAATCAGAAACTTCTCCAGCCCCTCCCGCGATCTGCTCACAGGCCTGTTGAATTTGCTCAAGTAACTGCTGCAGATCTTCTGAAACCTTTTTGACGGCTCCACGTAAGGCATCACGGCTGTCTCGCGGTGTCACATCAAAACGCAGATCCCCTTGAGCCAACAGGTCAAGATTGGCAACAACTTCCCGTTGTAAACTATCCGCAAAAGCATCCATGGCCCGCGCCATATCTCCCAGTTCGTCTGGATTCTTTAAATTAAGCCGTTGCTCGAGGTGCCCGGCTTCCAACTCCGCCAGCATCGACACACTCTGACTCAGAGGACGGATAATGCTCCGGGCAAAGAAAATGCCCGACGGAATCAGAATCAGCAGCACCACACCAGCCACGGAAAACAGCACAGCATTGGCGGAATCGAGACGACCGTGCAGCGCGGCGGTTGCAACCGCGGATTCTTCTTTCACAGATTCGATGAGCAGGGTAAGGTCTTGCGCAACACTGCCCAAACCGCCATCAATTTTGTCATCGAGCTGGGCAAACACATCGTCCGACGCCTCTTGACGAATTGCGCTCACCAATTGGTCTTTTACAACCGGGGTTAACACCTCAACAGTACTTTTAATTCGCCGCGCAATCGGCTGTTCGTCCGGATGATCTGCCAGAGCCAGCAAATCTCCAAGGTGCCCGTGCAGAAAATCCGTCGCCCCGCCGATATCCTCAAGCACCTCCGCCGAGACATCTCCCCCTTCTTTGTCGACAATGGCATCCATCGCCGCTAGGTTGAGCACCAACAATTGTTCATTGAAATCATTGAGAAGTTCGAGCTGTTGCGTTCTTAACTCGAGTTGATCGGCCGAAACTGCAGAAAAAGTATTCGTTCTATAACTCATTGTCGCCATCACAAGCAAACCGACAAAAACCAACACGCCCATTGCCGCCATCTTGTTTTTCACCGTCCACCGCATATCGCACCTCCTGAGCTCTCATTGGACGACCCGCTGCTTTAATGATACAGATATTTTCCATTACTCTAGTTAGGAATTGATGAGTCTGCAACCACTAGCATATTAATTTTCTTTCTACAATTCAGGCACATAAGGTTTTCTTTCGCAAAATAAAGCATACTTGACTTATCTGATCAGGTATGTAACTTTTCCATACACAGTGCCGACATCGCTTGATATGCTTTAAAAGCGTTTTAAAAACAGGAGTACGTTATGAAAAATGACCTATTACATCTGATCGGCAACACACCACTGATCCGGCTTCCTTTTTTTGAAAGTGATCAGGGTGCTGAACTCTGGGCAAAATTGGAAAGTGCCAACCCAGGTGCAAGCGTCAAAGACCGGATCGCTCTGGGCATGATTGAACAAGCGGAACAGGATGGCCTGCTGGATGAAGGAGCACACCTGGTGGAACCGACCAGTGGCAATACCGGCATTGGCCTTGCCCTTGTCTGTGCCAGCAAGGGCTACCAGCTCACGTTGACCATGCCGGAAAGTATGAGCATAGAGCGGCGACGGTTACTTAAGGCTTATGGTGCTGAACTGATTCTGACGCCCGGTGCCGAAGGAATGCGTGGTGCCATCAACAAGGCTGAAACAC
Source organism: uncultured Desulfuromonas sp. (assembly GCF_963666745.1). Classification (NCBI taxonomy): domain Bacteria; kingdom Pseudomonadati; phylum Thermodesulfobacteriota; class Desulfuromonadia; order Desulfuromonadales; family Desulfuromonadaceae; genus Desulfuromonas; species uncultured Desulfuromonas sp. The sequence goes on from NZ_OY762961.1 coordinate 2,847,048, forward strand.
TACGCGACGAAAACGGCTGGTTTATGGTGCAGCAATTCAACAACCCGGCCAATCCGGCCACACACCAGCGAACCACCGGCCCTGAAATCTACCAGGCACTGGACGGCAAACTGGATGCCTTTGTCACCGCCGTTGGGACAGGCGGAACACTGACTGGAGTTGGGCGCTATCTGAAGTCGTGTAATTCCCAGATTGCCGTTATCGCTGTTGAACCGCAGGAATCTGCGGTCCTCTCCGGAGAAGCTCCCGGTCCACACGGGATTCAGGGCATTGGCGCCGGATTCATCCCCGACGTGCTGGATCGTCAGTTGATCGACCAGGTGGTTACTGTGTCCACGCCACAGGCAAAGCAATGTGCGAGAGAACTCAGTAAGCATGGCATTCTGGCAGGAATTTCCAGCGGCGCGAATGTTTTTGCGGCGCGCAAGATTGCCGCCGAACTCGGACCGGGCCAGCGGGTTGTCACAACACTGTGCGACACCGGAGAGCGTTATCTGTCCACGGATGTCTTCGAAGCATGATCAGAAAACTTACACAGCGCTTAAGTATCGCCCTGCTGCTGACGTTTATGGCGACACTGACATCAGCAGCGCAATCAGGCCAAGTCACCTGGGTCAGTGATGGCGACACAATCAGTGTTGAAGGAATCGGGCTGGTTCGGTTATTGGGTATTGATTGTCCGGAAAAAGAGGAATCAGACCGCGACTGGAATTTTTTACGCCTGGGAAGCTGTGACTGGCAGTGTCTGCGCTATATCGCCAAAGCAGCCAGAACCCGCACCATGGAGCTGTGTCTTCACCAGGATGTGCGGCTCCAGACTGAGGCCGAAAAATTTGACCGCTATGGTCGCCTTCTCGCCTATGTCTGGCTGGCGGACGGGCGAATGCTCAACCAACTGCTGCTTGAAGAGGGCAGAGCCGTTGTCTATCGTCGCTTTGATTTTTCCGAAAAGGAAACATTTCTTAAACTGGAAGAAAAGGCGCGCAAAAATCAACGCGGCATGTGGCTCATCCCAGAACAAGGCGGATCATGACTTACCCTTCAGAGTCAACAGTCACTTGGTCCTCGGCGGTCAATCCACTGATTTCAATCCGTAACACCCCCTGATCACAGCTGGCACTCAGGTGTTCGGAGCGCACCCCGGAGGGAAGATACAAACTGCGTGAAAAAATCCCGCTGGGACACTCCTGACGCTGCAGACGCAAAGAATCGGCTGCGGCCTCTCGCTGGCCTTCAATCAGAAGACAGTTGTCTTCGAGATGAATACGGATCTGCTCCTGACGGACACCTGGCAAATCCATCAGGATCACCAAACGAGCCCCATCACGATCTACGCCGACATCGACCGCCGGCTCCCACTGCTCTGTTGCCGTGCAGGGATCGATAAGACCTCGATCCACCTGCCCCAGAACATCTTCCATCTTGTCTTGTTGTTTCTGCAACGTTGCCAGCAAAGCGGTTTCTTTCATTGATTGCCCCATCCTTAATCGTTGTTGTGCCCCGTTCCGTATGTGTCAATCAGGTAGCGCGCAATACTGCGCCTCGATGGCAACCGTGGCAAGTGGTCCACCGAAAACCAGCCGCCATCCTCAAGCTCTGAGAGTTGAATCTTCACGTCTCCACCAGCGTAATCAGCAACAAATCCGGCCATAATCTGGCTAGGGAAAGGCCAGCCCTGGCTCCCAACATAGCGGATATTATCGACTTCAACCCCGGTTTCTTCACGCACCTCACGGCGGACGGCATCTTCGAGACACTCACCACTATCGACAAACCCAGCGACAAGACTGTAGCGACCGGGGATCCAGTTGGCCTTGCGCACCAGCAGCAGCTCATCTCCTCGCCGAACCAGAACAATGACGCAGGGATGGATATGGGGAAAGTGGTGGCGCTGACACGCCGTGCACTGCCGTCCCCAGCCATCGCCATTCCAGGTGCAGGCGCCTCCGCAGTTGGCGCAATGAGCACTGTTTTTTTGCCAACGCATCAATTGTTGCGCCAGAGCACCAAGCGACAGCAGAGCCATGGGTACATCCGGATCGTCAGCCTGCAGATCATGGGCAATCATATCAGTTGCCATCTCCTGGCCAGCGGGCAGGCGCACGACGCGACACGGATGACCGTGCCATTGACCGATATATAAGGGTGATTGCCCTTGTTCGATAGAGAGGGTTCGAGATAGCTCAAGATCTGCATTGAGCAGCAGAGAAGAGCCACGAAGGACAACAAACACGCCTTCGCCGCCGGGATCTTCGAGTGGACCATGGAGTTCAAAGCCTCCGGCGAGACTGTTCCAGTTAAAGGGCAGATCAACTGGTGAATCAAACGGTTGTGAAAACATTATTTATCCTCTGTCATCATCGGCTGTCCGGCAACGGTCCAACTGGGTTGAGTTTTTTCTCGGCGTAAGAGGTCGCCCTGTGCCGCATCGGCAGGAAGAGACATCCAGACACGTGCATTCGGCTGTATCACCGATACCGGCTCGCCTTGTTCAGTGTGGCAGGGTGGCACAGTGAAGGCGCTTTGTCGCATCTGCGGCCCAATCACTTCGATCGTGTCACCAACGGCAAATCGATTTCTCCCCTCAATCAGGGCACGCCCCTGCTCGACGGCACGAACAACACCTATAAAATCATGCGTGCGTCGATAACGGGAATCTTCCGCATGAACGGACGCATCATCGGCAGGGAGATAATCCGTGGTGTAAGGACGATGGCTGACCTTATCCAGCTCCTCCCCCCATAACGGATCACAGCAGTAATTGTCAGGATCAGACAGATAGCGATCAATCGCGGCGCGGTAGACCCGTGTTACGGCCGCAACATAATACAGTGTTTTCATGCGACCTTCGATCTTCAAACTGTTGACTCCGGCTTTCATCAACTCCGGAATCTGGTCAAGCAAACACAGGTCGCGGCTATTCATGATGTAAGTTCCCCGCCCATCTTCCTCAATGGGAAAGTACTGCCCGGGTCGGGTTTCTTCCACCAGAGCATAATTCCAGCGACAAGGCTGGGCACAGGCGCCTTCATTAGCGCTGCGCGCGGTAAGTGCGGTAGACAGCAGACAGCGTCCCGAATAGGCGACGCACATGGCGCCATGAACAAAAACCTCCAGATCGATATCGCACTGTTGCCGAACCCGGCAAATCTCTTCAAAATTGAGCTCTCTGGCCAGATTGACACGATCCACTCCCTGTTGCTGCCAGAACAAGCAGCTTTCCGCATTGGTGGTGTTGACCTGCGTCGACAAGTGGAGCTCTCGTTCGGGATCAATCTGCTTAATCCGTCTCAACACCCCGGGATCGGAGATGATATAGCCATCAGTTGCCAGGGGACGCAATGTCTCAAGATACTCATCCAATTGGGGAAAATCTCCCGGTCGCAGGTAGGCATTAAGGGTAAGAAACAGGCGTTTCCCTTGCTGATGTGTCAGGTCAATCGCCTCCTTCAACTCAGCGAAAGAGAAATTGCCCGCCGCAGCACGCAGCCCGAACTGCTGTCCCCCGACATATACGGCATCGGCACCAAAGCGCAGGGCCGTTTTTAATTTATCCATATCACCGGCTGGTACCAGCAATTCCACTGTGTTCATAAATAAAGTCGTCCCATTATCTGTCTGTGATTATTGCTCAAAAGTCTACGGAGCAGTGACGTCCCTTGTCATTGAGCCGAAACGGCATCAGCATACGTGAAATGAAGAATAAAATCACCTGTCTGACTGCGGGTTTACTCCTTGACAAGTGCATAAAAAGCTTATAAATATTAGAATATTTTGCATAATTTTATATTTTAGCGCCTCTCATTCCAAGGACTGTTTCATGCACCGCTCATTTGCCATCATTGCCCTATGTCTTTTCTGGCTGAATTATGGGTGTGCCCCGGCGCCTTCCTCCCAGAGCAATCCTCTGTCCCGGCCGCTGGAGCGTCAGGTCCAGATGCAGAAACAGCAAATTGACGCCCTCGAAACAAGCGTCTTACGCCTTGAAGCTCAACTTGAGGAGAACCAGGTCCTTATTCGCACTCTTCAACAGGATCTGAAACGCCTGGAGCCGGTCAATCAACCTGCCGAAGTGGCGGCCACTGCACCGCTGGCTCAGGAAACAATCTCGACACAACCTTCGGCAACGGAAATTTATCGTCAGGCCTTTGCCGATTATACGCAGGAGCGTTACCCCCAGGCAGAACGAGGATTCAGTGAATTCCTGCGACTTTATCCGGAAAATTCGTTCGCGGCAACAGCCTGCTATCGCTTGGCACAAGCACAGCTGGCACAAGGAAAGAAGCAGCAGGCGTTAAGTAATTTTGCCACTGTTGTCAGTAATTATCCAGATGCCAACAAGGCTTCTGACGCCCTTTATAGTATGGCGATCTTACTCAAGGAAAACAATCAGTTACAACACGCAGAAGCCGCTTTAAACCGTCTTATCCGCGACTATCCGGACAGTGAAGCAGCCAAGAAAGCCGAAGCCGGGCTGGCCAGCTTCAGAGAATAGTGTATCTTTAAAGTCAGTATGTTGGCCGTCTCCTGCCGGCCTGATATAAACAATGTGTCCCGACAACAACCTGTTTGGTGCGATGTCACAAGAGGAGATCAACATGAGGATGAACAAACTGATAATTCTGGCGTGCCTGATTCTGTTTCCGGCAGCAGCCATTGCTCAGGACAATCCCCGTATTTATACCATCCAAAAAGGGGATACGTTGTGGGGAATCTCAAAACGGTTCATTACTGATCCCCTGTATTGGCCTAACCTGTGGGCGAACAATCCTTTCATTCGCAATCCTCACTTAATCTATCCCGGACAGAATGTCGCCATTTATGATGGACGCATTGAGCTGCTCCCTGAGTACCAGAAAGTTGAAACTCAGGAGCCTGCCGCGGTGGAACAAGAGCCTCTGCCAGAGCCTGTCGAAGAAATTACCTTCAATATCAGCACCGACCTTAACAGTTTTATCAGCACCTCCCAGTTACAGGATGCGGGGCATATTGTCGACACGGTTGACAATCGCATTATGATGACGGAGGGAGACACCTGTTTTCTGCAGATGAAGGACGAAGAAGCCGTCGTCGGTAAGCAATATCAGATTTTCAAGCTCTCCGATGCTGTGGTTCATCCTGCAACTGAGAAAACAATGGGCCATCAGATTATCTGGCGCGGTAACCTCCAGCTGACTGCAGCACATGAGCAGGTCTACTCCGGCACCATCACCAAAGCCGTCAACGAAATAGAGCGCGGAGACCTTCTGCTGCCCCTAGTTGAACATCAGAATACCATTGCTCTGAAACGATCGGAAACGCCGCTGGAAGGCACCATTATCGCCGCCCATCCTGAAAAGATGACATTAGGTCAACACGACGTGTTTTATCTTGATTTCGGCGCAGATGCCGGCCTTGAAGTCGGCAATATGCTGACCATTGTCCGCCCTCGCCATGCGACTGAGCTGGCCTTGCAAGACGATGAGATCATTCTTCCGGACACACTGCTCGGCCGGGCCATGGTGGTCAAAACGGATGCGGAAACCTCTGCGGCCATTATTCTCAAATCTGCTGAACCGATTTATCGCGGTGATCTGGTTTACACCGAAATGGAATAGTCTCCAGCTGAGATTCAAAAAGAAAAGGATTGGCCAGTGCCAGTCCTTTTCTTTTACTTTAAACATTAGAGAAAACACACTATGCAACAAGAAGATCTTCCCTGGCTACGGCTGCACATGACATCCGGCTTGGGCCGACAACGCCTCATCCGATTGATCAATTATTACGGATCACCTGAAGCAGTACTGGCAGCATCCCCCGATGACTGGGCACAACAGGCCGGAGTCAAAAGCAAAACGCTTGGCAAACCGCCAGCGGAGCAGGATGGCCTGACACAAAGGACCCTGCACAACTTACACGAGCAGGGTGTGCACTTGACCACCCTTTGGCATGACAATTATCCGGCAAAATTACGCACGCTTTGTGATCCTCCAGCCGTACTTTACTGGCGCGGCACCTGGTCAGGAGAGAAGCAACTGGCCATTGTCGGCTCCCGCCATGCCAGTGCGGCCGGTCAGCGCTGGACCGAGGATCTTGCCTGCACGTTGTCGCACCATCACACCACCATTGTCAGTGGTCTCGCGCGTGGGATAGACAGCGCGGCCCATCGTGGTGCATTGAAGGGAGTGGGGTCAACAATTGCCGTTCTCGGTTGCGGCATCGACCGCATCTATCCGATTGAAAACCGCAGTCTCTTTGAACAGATTGCAGTCCAAGGTCTGATTCTTTCGGAATATCCCCCCGGAACCGCCCCTTTGCCGGGTAATTTTCCCGGTCGCAACCGGATCATCAGTGGACTAAGTGACGGTGTTGTCGTCATTGAGGCGGCATCAAAAAGCGGCTCTTTAATTACTGCGGATTTTGCCCTCGAACAGGGGCGAGACGTTTTTGCTGTGCCAGGAGCACCTTATGATATCCAGTCACAAGGCTGTCTTGACCTGTTGCGTCAGGGAGCGATCATGGTCAGCCAACCACAGGATATCTTTGACCACTTGGGAATAGAGACGCGACACACGCCCGACCACTCCGTTGTTTTCGAGTTGCCGCCCTTAACCGACAAACAGACTAAAGTGCTGGAAAACCTCGGCAAAACGCCGCGACATCTCGACAAATTGGCAACGGAAAGTGGCTTGACACCCATGGAGGTTTCGGCTATCGTGCTGCACTTGGAGCTTCTGGGCCTTGCGCAATCATTGCCTGGAGGACACTATATACGGGGTTTTCCATCCTAAAACCGCGATCCCGACAGGTGCTTTTTTGAACGAACGTGTGCTGATCATTGTGGGCATCATTGCCCAGTATTTTATGAATGAACACGATTTTTCCAGCGAGCGTGAAATTGTCGAGGAACTACTGTCGGCCGGTTTTGAAGAGGACGAGATCAATGCGGCCTTTTCCTGGATGGAAAAGATCACCCTGCAGCAACCACCCGAACCAGACCGGGCGCTCCTGTCTCCGCCACTGATCCGCATCTATGCGCCTCAGGAAAGACAAAGCTTGACGCGCGAAGCTCAAGGCTTTTTGGTAAAATTACGTGCAGCGGGGATTCTGACACCGGAGCTCGAAGAGGAGATCATCCTCAAAGCCTGCCAGAATGAGGGGGAAATAAGTACCCTGGAAGATGTCAAATCAATCACCATTCTGGCCATGTTTGCCAGCCTTCAATACGACGGATCCAGAGAGATCGACTGCATTATTGAAGACAACTGGAACCGGCTTTACCACTGAGAGAATAACGGGCTGCAGGTGAAACACCGGCAGCTTTTTTATTTGTCCCGGTGCCAATGAAATGGCTGCCGGAAATTACAGATTGTTTCAAGGACATTTCATGGCTCGTTCACTGGTTATCGTCGAATCGCCCGCTAAATCAAAAACCATCGAAAAATTTCTCGGTAAGGACTACAAGGTTCTGGCTTCCTACGGCCACATCCGTGCCTTGCCCAGTAAGCAGGGTTCCGTCGATGTCGAGGGCGGCTTCGTGCCTAAATACCATATCCTGCCGGAAAGCCAGAAGCACATCGAACTGTTGACCAAGGAAGCGGCCAAGTGTGAAGAACTGATCCTTGCCACTGACCTCGACCGCGAAGGGGAAGCGATCTCCTGGCATCTATTGGAAGCACTGGGCATCGACGAAAACGGTGACCATCCCAAGGTCAAGCGGGTGACCTTCCATGAAATCACCAAACCGGCGATTCTCAAGGCGATGGCCGAACCCCATCACATCTCACGTGACCTGGTGGATGCGCAACAGGCACGGGTGATCCTCGACTACCTGGTCGGCTTTACTCTGTCACCATTCTTGTGGAAAAAAATTCGTTACGGCCTGTCCGCCGGCCGTGTTCAATCGGTCGCTCTACGCCTCGTCTGTGAGCGGGAAAAAGAGATCCAGGCCTTTGAATCGCGTGAATACTGGAGTATTGAAGCGCAACTGGCCAACAATGCCGGAGCAACGTTTGAGGCTAAACTCAACGCCATCGACGGTAAAAAGCTCGACAAGTTTCACATTGAAACCGAGCAGGCGGCCACTCAATTGGTTCAGGAGATCAGCGCCCTGCCTTTGCAGGTGGACACTGTAATCAGCAAGGAGAAAAAACGTTCTCCGGCCGCACCGTTCACTACCAGTACTCTGCAGCAGGAAGCGAGCCGCAAACTGGGATTTTCCGCGCGTAAGACCATGACCGTGGCCCAGAAACTTTATGAAGGCATCGATATCGGCCAAGGTGCGGTCGGTCTCATCACCTATATGCGTACCGACTCGGTCGCCCTGTCGGAGCAAGCCACCGATGAAGCGCGCGAGGTGATCACCGCCATCTACGGCAAAGACTATGCCCTGGACAAACCGCGCGTCTACAAAAGCCGCGCCAAAAATGCCCAGGAAGCCCATGAGGCGATCCGTCCGACCTCCATTGCCAACCATCCGGAAAAGATCAAGTCCGCGCTCAATTCCGATCAGTTCAAGCTTTATCGGCTGATCTGGATGCGCACCGTGGCCTCTCAGATGGCCCAGGCCATTCTTGATGCCACCACCGTGGATATCGTGACTCTGAACGGTGCGCAGCAGTACAGTTTCCGCGCCAGCGGTCAGGTGATCCGCTTTCCGGGCTTTATGAAACTGTACATTGAAGGCACGGACGAAGGCACCGAATCGGACGACCAGGAAGGGATGCTGCCACCGCTGCAAGAGCAGGAGCGCGTGGAAAGCCAAGAGATCATCCCCAACCAGCATTTCACCCAGCCGCCGCCGCGCTATACCGAGGCCAGTTTGGTCAAGATTCTTGAGGAATACGGCATTGGTCGCCCCTCGACCTATGCGTCAATCATGAACACTCTGGTGACCCGTAAATACGTGCGCCTGGAAAAACGCGCGTTTTATGCCGAAGATGTCGGCATGGTGGTCAACGACCTGCTGTCCAACCATTTCGCCAAGTATGTCGATTACGATTTTACCGCCAACTTCGAGGAAGAACTCGACGCGGTATCACGTGGTGAAAAGCAGTGGAAACCGCTGCTCAAGGAATATTGGGAGCCGTTTGTCGCCCTGCTCAAACAAAAGGAGCAGGAGATCTCCAAGGCCGACCTGACCACGGAAAAAACCGATAAAGTTTGCCCGGAATGCGGCAAGGAGCTGGTGATCAAGCTGGGCCGTTCCGGCAAGTTCCTCGCCTGCAGTGGCTTCCCCGACTGCCGTCATACCGAACCCCTTGAAGGCGGTGATCAGGAAGAACCGGAAGTGTCCGAGGAAAAATGCGACAAATGCGGGGCCCCCATGCTGATCAAGATGGGCCGCTACGGCAAATTTCTCGCCTGCAGCGCCTATCCCGAGTGCAAAAACATTCAGCCGCTGGTCAAGCCAAAATCTCTCGGCATCACCTGCCCGCAGTGTAAAGAAGGCGAGCTGATGGAGAAGAAAAGCCGCTACGGCAAGATCTTCTACTCCTGCAATCGCTATCCCAAATGCAAATACGCCTTGTGGGACCAGCCGCTGGAACAACCGTGCCCCAAATGCGGTTTCCCGCTGATCGTGGAAAAGACCACCAAGCGTTTCGGCACCGTGCATAAGTGCCCTCAGGAAAATTGCGATTGGGAAGTGACGGTTGTGCCGCCGGAGAAGAAACCGGCCAAAACAACCGCCAAGGCACCGGCGAAGAAAAAGGCCCCCGCCAAAAAAGCTCCGGCGAAAACAACGACGAAGAAGGCGGCTACAACCAAGGCCAAAACAACAACGAAGAAAACCACGACAAAAGACAGCTGATCTTTCTACGGATAGGATCACCTGCGTAAACGTCTTAACGTGTGCCGCTGAGCAAAGCGGCGCACGTTTTTTGCTTAAAGGATCAACGACCATGTCCGAACAGACGCATCAGGACACGCCCCTGCAACTCACCGTCATCGGTGGCGGTCTGGCCGGCTGCGAAGCCGCCTGGCAGGCTGCCGAACACGGCATTGACGTGTGTCTGCTGGAGATGAAGCCCACCCAATTCTCCCCGGCGCACCACAGTGACGGGCTGGCTGAACTGGTGTGTTCCAACAGCCTGCGCGGCACCGGCATGAACAACGCGGTCGGTTGTCTGAAAGAGGAACTACGCCGCGCCGGAAGCCTGTTTATACAGGCCGCTGATGCCACGGCGGTTCCGGCCGGCGGGGCGCTGGCCGTGGACCGTGAAGCATTCAGCGACTGGGTCGGCGCCAAAATTGCCGACCACCCGCGCATCACCCTGAAACGCGAAGAAGTGGTGGACATCCCGGAACACGGCCCAGTGATTATTGCCAGCGGACCGCTGACCTCGCCCACCCTGGCCGGGCGTATTGCCCAGCTCACCGGTGAAGAGAGTCTCTACTTCTACGATGCCATCGCCCCGATCATCACCGCCGACTCCATTGACTTTTCCGTGGCCTGGCGCGCCTCGCGTTACGACAAGGGCGACGCCGACTATGTCAACTGTCCGATGAACAAGGAGCAGTATCAGGCGTTTGTCGCTGAACTGGTGGCGGCCGACAAGGTTCCGGCGCACAATTTCGAGAAAATGATCCACTTTGAAGGCTGCATGCCCATTGAGGAGATGGCCGAGCGCGGCGAACAGACCCTGGCCTTCGGGCCGATGAAACCGGTCGGCCTGCCTGATCCGCGCACCGACAAAGAACCCTACGCGGTGATTCAGCTGCGTCAGGACAATCGTCATGCCACCAGTTACAACATCGTCGGCTTTCAGACTAAACTCACCTACCCGGAACAACGGCGGATTTTCCGCACCATTCCCGGGCTGGAGCAGGCTGAATTCGAGCGCCTCGGCAGCGTCCATCGCAACACCTTTATCAACGCGCCGCGCTGTCTCAACGGCCGCCTGCAACTGACCAGCGATCCGCGCCTCTATTTTGCCGGACAGATCACCGGCGTCGAAGGCTACGTCGAATCCGCCGCCTGCGGCTACCTTGCCGGACTGATCGCCGCCGCCGACCTGCTCGGTAAATCCCTGCCGCTGCCGGCTGCAGAAACCGCCTGTGGCGCCCTGCTCGGCCATCTGCGCGACAGCGACCCGCAGCACTTCCAACCGCAGAACGTCAATTACGGGCTGTTCCCGCCGCTGGAGGGACGCAAAATGAAACGGGCCTTGCGCCGTCTGGCCATGGCCGATCGCGCTTTGGATGCCTGGGATCTCTGGTTGCAGCAGATGAAAGGAGTGTTCCATGACGGATAATACGCCCGACATCGTGCTGGCCTCGGCCTCGCCGCGTCGCCGCGAACTGCTCGCCGGTCTCGGCATCCGTTTTCAGGTGGTGCCGAGTCAAATTGACGAGGACCGTCTCGACGGCGAGCCCGCTGAAGCATTTGTCCGCCGTCTCAGTCGCGACAAAGCGCTCGACGTGGCGAATCGTCCCGACATTGCCGGTCGCTGGTTCATCGGCAGCGACACCATTGTCGTCTGCGATGAGCAGATTCTCGGCAAGCCCGTGGATCACGACGATGCCCGGCGCATGTTGCAGTTGCTGTCGGGCCGCAACCACCAGGTGATGTCGGCCTATACCATTCACGACCGCGACACCGAAGAGGACATCGTGCGCTGCGAGACCACCGAGGTCTGGTTCCGGCCATTGACAGGCCGGGAGATTGAGGGGTACATTGCCAGTGGTGAACCGGCGGACAAAGCCGGTTCCTACGCGATTCAGGGGTTGGGCGCCTTTATGGTCACCGCCATCCACGGCAGTTATACCAGTGTCGTCGGTCTGCCCCTGTCACAAATTGTCAGCGATCTGATCCAACTTGGTGCCGTGAAGCTGTTTGCCGACACCCCATCCTGACGGGAAGCCCCATGTCTGTTGAAATTGCCCACAATCTGGAGAAGATTCACCAGCGCATCATAGCGGCCTGCCGGCGCTGCGGTCGCGATCCTCAGGATGTTCAATTGATTGCCGTGTCAAAAAAGAAACCGGCCACGTTGATTGAAGACGCCTTGCATGCCGGGCAAACCCTGTTCGGCGAAAGCTATGTTCAGGAATTTGTCGACAAGCACCAGACCGTCAGCGGACCCGTGTGCTGGCATTTCATCGGTGCGTTGCAGACCAACAAGGTGAAATACCTGACGGGAAAAACCGCGTTGATCCACTCGGTAGACCGGCTGTCGCTGGCCGAAGAAATTAACAAACAGTGGGGCAAAACCAATGACACAGCCCGTATCCTGGTTCAGGTCAATGTCGGCGATGAAGCCAGTAAAGCCGGAGTCCCGGTGGATAAAGCCTCGGAGCTGGTGCGGCACGTGGCTGCATTACCGCATGTGCGCGTGGCAGGGCTGATGGCGCTGCCTCCGTATGCCGACGATCTGGAACAGGTGCGTCCCTGGTTCCGTCAGCTGCGGCAACTCGCCGAACAGATTGACGCACTCCACCTGCCCAATGTCAGCATGGCCACGCTGTCCATGGGCATGAGTCACGACTTTGAAATCGCCATTGAGGAAGGCGCGACCCTGATCCGGGTCGGCACCGCCATCTTTGGCACACGGGAGTAGCCCCCATGTCTTCACCATCGACCCAGCGTCCCCAATGGGGCACCCGTCTCGGCTTCATCCTCGCCGCCGCCGGTAGCGCGGTCGGTCTCGGCAACATCTGGAAATTCCCCTATATCACCGGCCAGAATGGCGGCGGCGCTTTTGTCCTTGTCTATCTGGTGTGCATCGTTCTCGTCGGTCTGCCGATCATGCTGGCCGAACTGATGGTCGGTCGCCATACCAAAAAAGACGCCATCGGCGCCTTCATTGCCCTGGAGCATAAACGCTCCTGGTGGCAGACACCGGGCTGGATCAGCGTCAGCGCCGCCTTCATCATCAGCTCCTATTATTCAGTGGTTGCCGGCTGGACCCTCGACTACGTCTACCGAGCCGTCATGGGCCGCTTTGCCGGCACCGATCCGGCCGTCGTTGAAGGGATGTTCGGAACATTGATCGCCGACGGTGGCCGCCAGACGTTGTGGCATCTCATCTTTATGGCCCTGTGCCTGGGCATCGTTATCAGTGGCGTCCAGAAGGGAATCGAGCGCTGGAGCAAAATTCTCATGCCGGTACTGTTTGTGCTGCTGACCCTGCTGTTCGTCAACGGCATGCTCAGCCCCGGTGCCCGCCAGGGATTGGAATTCATGTTCCGCCCGGATTTCAGCAAGCTGAATGCCGGCTCGGTGCTCGAAGCGCTGGGCCATTCGTTCTTCACCCTGTCGCTGGGCATGGCCGCCATGATCACCTACGGCTCCTACCTGAAGCGAGATGAAGATCTGTTTTCCGCCGGATTGCGGGTGGTGATCCTCGATACCGTCATCGCCCTGATGGCCGGACTTGCCATCTTTCCCATCGTGTTTGCCGTCGGCATGGCACCGGCGGCCGGACCGGGACTGATCTTCAAAACCATCCCGGTGGTGTTTCGCAAATTCCCGGAGGCGGGCTGCTGGCGGTATTCTTCTTCCTGCTGTTGGCGTTTGCCGCGCTGACCAGCAACATCTCGCTGCTTGAAGCCCAGGTCGCCTATCTTATTGACGAGCGCGGCTGGGGCCGCAAAACCGCCACCTGCACCATTGCCGCGCTGGCCTTTGTTGTCGGCATCCCCACGGCGCTGTCCTACAATGTCATGGCCGACTGGACGTTTATCGGCGACCGTTCGTTCTTCGACTCCGCCGACCTGATCGCCTCGAATTATCTACTGCCGATTGCCGGACTGCTGATCGCCATCTATGTCGGCTGGTTCTGGGGTGGTGATGAGGAAAAGGAAGAGCTGATGGCCGGAGGCGCTGCCTGGGTCTATCCGGTATGGCATGCGCTGATCCGCTTTGTTTCACCGCTGGCCGTGGCCATTGTCCTCTATTACAAGATCGACGAAGCCGGGCTGTGGGCCTGGTTCGCCGGGCTGTTGCAGTAAGCGCATGGAGATCGACGGATTTTTTTTCGACCTGGACGGCACGTTGGTGGACTCGGCCCAGGACCTCGCGGCGGCCGTCAACCGGTTACGCGCTCATCTGGGGCTGGAAGCCATTGATGACGCTCTGGCTTTGAGCTATGTCGGCGACGGTGCCACGCGTCTGGTACAACGTGCCCTGCCCGAAGGGATGTATACCCCGGAACACCGGGCAACCTTTCTAGAGCTTTACGCTGAGCACCTGCTTGATCGCACCTGCATCTATCCGGGCATTGAAGCATTTCTCGCCCGCCATCAGGACAAGGTGCTGGCCGTGGTCTCCAACAAGCCTTACGCTCTGGCCATGGCTCTGCTGCGTGGTCTGAACCTGCTGGAACCTTTTTCTCTTATCCTCGGCGGTGACAGTCTCGCTGAGAAAAAGCCCCATCCGCTGCCGTTGACCCATGCCATGGAAACCTTACGGGTGTCGCCTGCAAAAGCCGTGATGATCGGCGATCACCACACGGATCTCTACTGTGCGCAGGCCGCCGGGGTAGCCAGCTGCTTCTGCCGCTACGGTTTCGGCTTTGCCGCAGAAGCGCCCTATACCTGGAGTGTCGCGCAGCCGCAGGATCTGCTGACGTTGTTTCCATGATGACCACCGATTCGCAACGCCCCGTGCTGACCATGAAGGAGATCAGCTGGTTCTTCTTCCCGCTGGTGCTCAACGTCCAGCTGATGAGTGTTTCCCACTCCATCATCAACGCCGCCCTGGCACGGGTGGATGATTATGTCATTGCCCTGGCCTCGTTTTCCGTGGCCATGGTCGTCCATCTGCTGTTCGCCTCACCGTCGTATCAGAACCACACCATCACCATCGCCATTGTCCGCGGCAAAAGCTCGTTTCGCAGCATGATGCTGTGTGTCGTACTAATCGCCATCTATGTCTCGACCATGCTCAACCTGATTGCCCACACCTTTTTGGGCGATGTGCTGCTGCAAACCGTCCTCGGCGTCTCGCCGCCGGTGGCGGATGGCGCCAAGCGGGTGCTGGCAATCATGGCACTGCTGCCGTTTTTCACCGGGTTTCGTGGATTCTTTCAGGGCCTGGTGATTCGCGCCCGGCGCACCAATCTGGTGTCACTGGCCACCGGCATCCGCATCGGCGCGCTGCTGTTCTGGCTGTATCTCGGCCAACGCTGGTTCAACGGCCCGGAGCTGGGCGCCTTTGCCCTGCTGATGTGCATCGTCGTTGAGACGAGCATGATGGGGTTATTTGCCTGGCGCTGCCATATCCCGTTCATCAATCAGAACGAAAAAACCACCGGCGAAATCCTCCGCTTTGCCCTGCCGGTGGCCTTTTCTTCTGGCCTGCAGCAGACCATTCCGGTGGTGATCAACGCCATTATCAGTCGCCTGCCGGACGCCAACCTGGCCCTGGCCTCATTCGGCGTCATCCGTGCCCTGCTGTTTATGCTGGCCGGGCCGATGCGCAACCTGCAACAGGCCTACCTGACCCTGGTTGAGCAACCGCAGGATTATGCCGTGCTGCGACGTTTTTTCTGGTGGACCAGCCTCGGCATGGGGCTGTTGACCCTGGGCATTGCCGGGCCCGCCAACCGGCTGATTTTCGACAACATCTTCGGCCTGGCCGACTCGCTGCGCCAGTACATTGTCCTGCCATTGAGCCTGTGCGCCGTCTTCCCCATGGCCTATGGCGTCACCAATCTTCTCCGGGCCTATTTTACGGCTACCCACCACACCGTCATTCTCGGCCAGGCGACCTTGGTCAAGTTTGGCTATCTGCTCCTATGCTGGCTGGCCAGCCTGCTAATTCCTTTGCAGATCCCCGGAATTCTGCTGGCTATTTTTCTGCTGATCAGTAGCGAGCTGGCTGAAGCCTGGTTTCTACGACTGCGTCGGGCATCAATCTCATTGTGATTACTTGAATTTTCACTATTTTATGGGTAGGATTATGGCATTATTGCCATCATAAGATTAATTTTTTAATTTATGAAAGAATCACACCTTTATGCCTACAACCGTGAATCAACAAAACACCCAACATCACTCCCAGGGCGGTAAAAAAATTCTGCTTTTGGTGTTTTTTTGTTTGACGGTTCTGGTCTGCCTGACCGCAGCCATCTTTTACGACTATCAGAAAAAAACGATCACAGAAGCGGCTCGGATTAACCTGACCATGCTGGCGAATCTTAAAGCCCGTCAGGTCGGGCACTGGCGGCATGAACGGATCATTCATGCCCGTCTACTTACAGCCAATAGAGACCTGCTCACCAGTATTGAATCGTTTATCGCTCAACGTACTCCGGACCGTGCCAACCATATCATTCAATCGTTAACACCAGCCCTGAGTGACAGTGAAGATCATGCCATTGTCCTCACGGACACCAAAGGGCAGCCGCTTCTCAGTGTCGGTGAAAACCTTGACCTTAAAGCCCATATTGATCCTGAACCTCTGATTCAAGCCATTGAAGAACATCACGTGATGTTCAGCAAACTGTTTCACGTTCACAAGAGCCTCACCGTTCATCACAACGATCACAGCCACTCCCACACGCAAAGCTCTCATGTCCACATGAATCTAATTGCCCCATTGTACCGTGATGGAAACCCGGACAACGAAGTACTCGGTGCACTGATTTTCATCGTCAATCCTCAACACTTTCTCGTACCCTTAATGACTTCCTGGCCGGTCCCCAGCCCCTCGGCTGAATCCGTCTTAGTGCGTAAACTGGGTGACAAAGTATTGCGACTGACGCCTACTCGCCATGCCGTTGATCCAAAAATGCTGGTCACGGTCGAGCCTCCTGAAGGCTACGACACCCCGGGGAGTCGTATCGTTGAGGAACGTGAAGGCACCTTTCTCGGCTACGACTATCGCCAGATTCCCGTTTTTGCTGCCGTTAAAAAAGTCGATGACAGCCCGTGGTTTCTAATCGCGAAAATTGATGAAAAAGAAGTTTTAGCGCCCTTGTTTAAAATTGCGGCCGTTGAGGCGGTCACAGCTATTCTGATTTTGCTGGCGGCAGGATTGATGATGGTCCTCTGGTGGCGTCGCCAGCAGGCGCTCTATCAGGCCAGTTATTACCAGCAGCAACTCCAGCACCAGATGCTCAGTCAACGGTTTGACAATCTCACTCGCTTCGCCAATGACATTGTGCTTCTCATCGATGGAGAAGGACAGATCATTGACTCCAACGAGCGCGCCATTGAAGCCTATGGCTATTCACGCGACGAGCTGTCAACGTTCAAGCTCAAGGACCTCTGTGATTTAAGCCCACAGGAATGTGGACTGTTCTGGGAGCAACTGCACGCAGAGCAGGGTATTCGCTTTGACACGCTGCAATTTCGTTATGATGGAACCACTTTTCCGGTGGAAATTAGCGCCCGCTGGATTGAGATGGATCAAACGCGCCTGGTTCAGGCAATTATTCGCGACATTTCTGAACGTAAAGCTGCGGAGGATCAGTTGGTCCACCAGGCGTATCATGACCCTCTGACCGGACTTCCCAACCGGATGCTGATCAGTGACCGCTTAAAGCAGGCGGTAGCCAAAGCCCGCCGCCATCAAACGCTTGCCGTCTTGTTGCTGCTCGATCTGGACCGCTTTAAAAACATCAATGATACACTTGGCCATGCCGTTGGCGACAGAATCCTCAAAACTCTGTCTGAACGCATGCAGACAACGCTGCGCGACACCGATACCGTTGCACGTTTCGGCGGCGATGAATTCATGATTCTGCTTGAAGGGATCCATGAGCTCTCCGATGTTGTTTCACTGGCACAAAAACTTTCTGATCTGGTCACCCAGGCGATCATCATTGATGATCAGGAGATGTGTCTGACCACCAGCATCGGTATCAGCGTCGCACCGGAAGACAGCCTTGATGTTGACCAATTAATCCGCTTTGCCGATACCGCCATGTATCGCGCCAAGGAACAGGGGCGCAACAATTTTCAGTTCTATACTCCGGACATGAATGCCCATGCAGGGCGCAGACTGCAACTAGAGAACAACTTGAGAAAGGCGCTACAACGCCAGGAGATGGTTGTTTATTACCAGCCGCAGGTAGAAATGGAAAGCGGTCGTATCATTGGCAGTGAAGCCCTGCTTCGCTGGCAACATCCGGAGCATGGTATGATCTCCCCCAATGATTTCATTCCGCTGGCTGAAGAAACCGGCATTATTCAGGAAATTGGCTCCTGGGCTCTGGAACAGGCCTGTCTGCAGACAGTTGAGTGGCAAAAGCGTCAGCCCGACTTGAGCATTGCCGTTAATCTGTCCGCACGTCAATTTCGCAATGAGAATCTGGATAAAGAGATTGAGCAGATTCTTCGTCGCACCGGTTTGTCAGCGGACTATCTTGAACTTGAATTAACGGAAAGTCTGTTGATGCACGATGTCGATGCGGCTGTCGATTTGATGATCCGCTTAACAGACCTCGGCATCACTCTGGCCATTGACGACTTTGGAACGGGCTATTCATCTCTGAGTCACCTCAACAGCTTCCCCATCAACAAGCTGAAGATTGACCGCTCGTTTGTCAGCAGCCTGTCGCCGAGCAATACGGGCATTGCCCGCACCATCATCACCTTGGCGCGCACCCTTGATATGTCCATCATTGCTGAAGGTGTCGAAACGGAAGACCAGCGCCAGCAACTTTTAAAACTCGGATGTCCTTTGGCCCAGGGGTATTTATTCAGTCGCCCTGTCCCAGCTGAAGAATTTGATAACATGTTGAACAATGTGACGATTCTTCCAGACATGCCTGATTGTAGCAAAAAATAAATCCCCTTTGCCGTTCTCCTGCAACATCATGCATCGATGTTGTTCTCTTTTACTTCAATGACATCTTAGAGCAGTTTTTTAACAATGGACTAAACTCTTGTGAAGCATCAACCGACAAGACTAGTTAAGCATAGATTCTTGCCCTACAGCGGATGACAGGATGTCTGAACCCACTGAAAACGAAACCAGCTCTTTTCGCGATGCTCCTGGAACGATTGTTCATGAAGAACACTACGAGGAGTATAGCCTGCAGATTGTTGTCGCTGAGGACGAAATGTCTGCAGTCGTCAGCATACTCCCCCATTGCGACAAAGAGTTCGAAATACCTCCCCAGACACTTCTTCAGGAGCTCTCCAAGGCTGGTGTAGAAGACGGTATTGATCTGCCGGCAGTAGAGGCCTTATGTCGTTTCGCCAGCAAAGGGAAAGAGCAGCACCACATCCTTGTTGCCGCGACAGAACCACCTCAGCCTGGCGCTGATGCCTGGCTTGAGATCAAAATACGCACCGGCAAAGACCACGACGTCCATCTGGAAGAAAACGAAGAGGGGAAAATCGATCTTTACACCCTCAACCTGTTCACCAGTGTTCAGCCCGAAGAGGAAATTGCCATTCTTCATCCAGCGGAATACGGGGAAGGCTCCTCGACGGTTACCGGAAAAGTTCTTGCCCCGGTACAGGGTCGAGAGTTGGAAGTTCGCCTTGGCGGCGGCGTTCGTGTTGAAGACGGCGGTAGCCGCTTCATTGCTGAGTTATGCGGACGCGTCGATTATTCCGAAAATATTCTTTCCGTATCGGAAGATTACATTATCCACGGTGACGTCGATCTCGAAGTGGGGAATATCAATTTCCCGGGGTATACCCGTGTTCGTGGCGACGTGCTGGACAGCTTTGACATCCGCTCCATCAAAGGCATTGAAATCGGTGGCGCGGTAGGGAATTCCTACCTGATTACGGACGGGGACATCACGATTGGCAGCATGTCGGGCCGAGATGAAGGACTGATTCGCTGCGGTGGCACCCTCAAAGCCAACTATCTCAACGGAGTGACCGTTGAGTGTATGGGCGACGTGATCATTGCCAATGAAATCCGTAACTGCGTGATCAAGTCGGCTGGTAGCATCATGATTAAAAATGGTGTCATCAGCGGTGGTGCCAGCATCGCACTCAAAGGGATCGAAGCCAAGGATATTGGTGCAACAGCCGGAGTCACCACCCGGTTGACCTCCGGTATCTATTATCCCGAAGCGGACCGGCTGCAGATGCTGAAAGCCAAACAAAAAAGTCTGGCGATCCAGCACGAATTCATCAACCACTGCCTTGGCCCGTTAAAAAAGAAGGCGGAAAAAGAAAAAAATGACGATTCTGCAACCAAAAGGCGTCTGACAATCCTGCTCGAACGTCTGGAGCTGGTAAAGAAGATGCAGGGAGACGTCAAAAAAGAACTCAATGAATTTGTCTTTGAGGATCATGAAGGCAATGCAAAAATCAACGTCCATCGCCGCGTGAAAGAAAAGGTCGTCATCACATTGGAAACAGTTACAGAGGAAGTGCGTTTTGAACAATACGGACCACTTTCCATTGTTGCCGACACATTAAACAACCGTCTCTACTTTGGAGAGTACAGTGCGCTCACGGTCCTGGCTGACGAGATGATTATTGAAGAACCTGAAACGGAGCAGGCCCCTCTGAATGAGGAGGAAGAGGTCTGAAGCTTCTCGCACGCGGATAAAGCCAAGGCCCCGCATCAGATTGATGGAGGCCCCGGTTTCGCACCTTATCGTCAATCAGCCAGTTCTCGAGAACGCTGGCTGGCTCTGGTCACAGCACCCATCAGAGTTGCACGCAGCTTCCCTTTTTCCAACGTTTCAACAGCCGCAATGGTCGTTCCGCCGGGGCTGCATACCCGATCACGCAGCACAGCCGGATGTTCACCGGTTTCAATAACCATCTTGGCCGCACCGATCAGTGTTTGCGCCGCCAGGTTCAAAGCCACATCACGTGGCAAGCCTTCCAGAACCCCACCATCGGCCAGAGCTTCGATCATTGAATAGACATAGGCAGGCCCGGAGCCGGATAAACCGGTGACTGCGTCAAGTAATTTTTCAGCAACAACTTCCGCGATTCCTACCGATGAAAACATCTGTCGGGCCAATTCGACATCCTCTTCCAAGGCATGACGGCCTCCGCTCAACGCGGCAGCACCGGCACCAATGAGTGCTGGTGTATTGGGCATCACCCGGACAACTCTCGGCGAACCACCCAAGATTGCTTCAATCCGCGAGGTTTTGACACCGGCGAGAATTGAGATCAGACAGTGTTCTTCACTGAACACCTCACTTAAAGGCATCAGTGCGGCATCGAGAGCCTGAGGTTTGACCGCCAGTAGAATGACTTTTTTCTGAGTGACCACCTCACTGCTATCTGCCGTGGTGGCAATACCATAAGTCTGCTCCAAAAATTGACGCCGTTGCGGCATCAATTCCGCAACGAGAATGGCCTTGCTGTCCAGGCCGGAAGCGATCAGTCCCTTGAGCAGAGCTTCTGCCATATTGCCACCACCGATAAATCCCAACTCTGTCAATTCCATCTGTTTTTTATCCTTTCTATTCCTGCTATTGAAGCCATAATCAGTTCTTCACTCGCCAGCAGTCATGTATGGTGAATAAACGCATACATGTCTTCAGACAGTGCACACGCCTGTTCAATCTGCTACACGGGCTTTACTGATTCAGGTCGACATAAAAGGTTGTGATTTGCGCTATTTTACGGCATAAGTTGTCGTGAAGACAGTCTTGATTTTTTTCAACGATATTTTGCCCGATACGCAAGGACTTGCCATGGCAAAAAGCACTGTGCCACAACACCTTTTTACCTGCGGTTGCGGCCAGGGAGAATCTCTGGTGACCGCCCGTTTTCAGGCGCTGGCTAATGCCGGCTTGGCGGATCGAATTCTGATTGAGGCGACGGGATCTCTGCCCCCGCAGAGCACAATGTTATCGCCAGACATGTTGCCACAAACCTGTGAGCAGACGCTATTCATGGCCCGGGTTGAATCGGCACAGTACGGCGAGGTGATCAGCGCAGCCATTGCCGTTGCCTATCCGGAAAACCCTCAACATGGCGCGCCCGTGATCCCCATCGCAGCGACAGGACATAAAGAAGATATTGAAGCCATCGCCCGCGACCAAGCTCAGAAGGTGCTGGTGCAACGTGGTGACAGTGTACGTGAAATTCAATCGTTAGCGGTACAGGTCAAGGTTTCGCAGCCGTCTTGTGCTCTGGCTTGTGTCGTTTTGACATCAACGGATAGCCCTCTTTCATAGAACAGGATACAAATTATGGATATGTGGTACACCGAAAAGCACTCGGAAAATGTCGGCATCACCATGAAAGTCACGGAGACCTTGTTCTCCGGACAAAGTGAATTTCAGAAGCTGGATATTGTCCAGACCTTGGAATACGGCAAAATGATGCTGCTCGACGGTCTGGTGATGGTCACCGAACGTGATGAATTCGTGTATCACGACATGATCAGCCACCCAGCCCTGTTTACCCACCCTGACCCGAAAAAAGTGCTGGTCATCGGCGGTGGTGACGGTGGCAGCATCCGTGAAATCATGAAACACCCCGGTGTCGAGCAGGCCGTCTTATGTGAGATCGACGGACTGGTGATCGAAAAATCCATCGAACTGCTCCCTTCCATGGCCTGTGAAATTGACGGCAGCAACCCGCGCGTCAAACTGCATGTCGATGACGGTCTGGCCTATATCCGTGACCATCAGAATGAATTTGACATCATCCTCGTTGACTCCACCGACCCCATCGGTCCAGCCGTTGGTCTGTTCGAAGAGGATTTTTACCGTCTGGTTCATGGTGCGTTGAAAGAGGATGGCATCATGGTTGCCCAGAGCGAGTCGCCGTTTTACCATGCCGAAATCCAGAAGGCCATGTACGGCAATCTGCGCAACGTGTTCCCGATTGTCGAGATGTACCAGGCGTTCATCCCCACCTATCCCAGCGGTCTGTGGAGCTTTGCCTTTGCCAGCAAAAAGTATCATCCGGTCAACGATTTTGACCAGAAGCGCGCGGCCAACCGTGGCTTTCATACCCGCTACTACAACGAGCAACTGCACCTTGGCGCCTTCATGCTGCCGACATTTGCCCGCGAGAATATTGACCGATGAGGTTCTTGCAGGGATGAGAGTCCTAAAAAATCAAAGCTGTCCCCTCTCCCTGGGGGAGAGGGTTAGGGTGAGGGGAACACAACCGTAAAAAGCCCCCTCATCCCCCCCCTACGGGGGACCTTCTCCCCAAGGGAGAAGGAAATATGCGTCGCTTCTGAAAGACTTGGGCTAAAGTCCATCAATTTGAGCTAGCGGGCTGAAACAATAAATCACTGACAGGAGTCTCGTGAGATGACGCACGACCTGAGCAACTGGACTATTGACGATTCGGCACAACTGTACGGTATCCCCGACTGGGGACGCGGGTTCTTCGGCGTCAATGCCGCCGGGGAGATGACGGTGGAGATCGAAGGCCCCAATGGCCCCGTTGAGGTATCACTGATGGAAATAGTTGCCGGGCTGGAAGAGCGCGGCTACGAGATGCCCATTGTACTGCGGATCGAAAACCTGCTGCAGTCGCGAATTGTCTATCTCAATGAGACCTTTCGAAACGCCATTGCCGCAGCGGGTTATCAGGGTCGCTACCGTGGCGTATTTCCGGTCAAGGTCAATCAGCAGTGCCAGATCATCGAGGAGATCTGTCGTTTCGGAGCGCCCTATCAGCATGGCCTCGAAGCGGGCAGCAAAGCAGAGCTGGTGCTGGCATTGGCCAACCTGACTCCTGGCGGTCTGCTGGTGCTTAATGGCTACAAAGACCGAGAATTTATCGACCTCGGACTGTGGGCACACAAACTCGGCCATCCCTGTTTCTTCGTCATTGAATCACCGTCGGAGCTGGATCTGCTCATTGAGCGTAGCCGACAACTCAATGTCCGTCCGCACATCGGCGCACGCATCAAAATCTCTACGCAAGTCAGTGGCCTATGGACGGAAACCAGTGGTGATCGCAGTAGCTTCGGCCTGAGCAGCACGCAACTGCTGGCCATGGTGGAAACCCTCCAGGCTGAGGGCATGATAGACTGCCTGGAAATGCTGCACTGCCACCTCGGTTCACAGATCCCGTGCCTTGAGGATATCGGCCGCGGCGTTGAAGAAGCCTGTCGCTATTACATCAATCTGTGCCGTGAAGGTGCAACCATGGGCTACCTCGACCTCGGAGGTGGCCTTGCAGTCGATTACAGCGGTCGCTGCAGTGGCGATGGCCATTCGCGTGATTATAGCCTGGAAGATTATTGTCAGGCCATTGTCACGACCATTGCTGCCACGCTCGACTCAACCGGCATTGACCATCCCCATATCGTCACCGAATCCGGCCGCGCCACCGTGGCCTATTCGTCGATGTTATTGTTCAACATTCTCGACGTCATGCATTTCGAGGCCGCACCGCTACCGCAGCCTTTTCCTGGCAACGAAGCCGAGGTTTTGCAGGAACAGTACCGTTTTCTGACCACCCTCAATGGTCATGATCACGATTACCCGCAAGCGGTGGTGCTACGTGACCGCATGCGCCAGCAGTTTCGCGATGGAAAACTGACGCTACGCCAGCGAACCCTGGGCGAGAATCTGTTTCTGGCCACGGCTCAAAAGGTTGTCACTTCAGCACGCCAATCGAGTTTGACCTCTCCTCAAGTCAGCGAACTACAGGATGCCCTGGCCGACATCTATTATGGCAATTTCAGCGTCTTCCAGTCGCTGCCCGACACCTGGGCCATCGACCAGCTGTTACCTGTTGCGCCATTGCACCGCCATTGTGAACAACCAACACGTGAAGCGATCCTCTCAGATCTGACCTGTGATTGCGACGGCAAACTTGACCAATTTATTGTCGGCGGAGAACTGCGCAAAACATTACCGTTGCATTCTTTCTCAGCGGGCGAAAGCTACTATATTGGTGCTTTTTTGATGGGGGCCTATCAAGAGACACTGGGGGACCTACACAACTTGTTTGGTGATACCCATGTCGCGAGTGTGCGTATCAACAACGAAGGCGGCTATGACCTGATTGAGGAAATTTCTGGGGACACCATCGGTGAGATTCTCAGCTATGTAGAATATATACCCTCGGTGCTGTTTGATCGCATGCGTAAAGAAGCGGAACAGGCCGTGCGTGAGCAACGGCTGACAGTAACCGAACGCCAACAGTTTCTGACATTATTTGGTGACAACCTGAACGGCTATCCCTACTATCGCGGCTAAAACGAGTTATTTTTCTCCTGTTCAAGGCAGAGAAACGCCCCATTGCTTAAAAAAACAATGGGGCGTTTCTTTCTTCCATCCCGGAATCAATCGTTCAGGCTGGCTTTGATTTTCTCCACCCAAGCTACCGCCTCCCAGTAGGCATTGGCCAGATCTTCACTATTGTGCTTAGCCCCTTCCAGAGCCTTCCAGTCCGCTTGTTCGTAACACTGCACTTCCCGTAAAGTGACCCCTGCATCACCATCATGATCCAGTAATGCCCCATTGATCTCTTCAGACAAGGGCAAACTATCAAGGATATGGCTCATCGGCGCATCAAGGATACTGTCGAGTAAAGAAAATAACCCAACGGTAAAAAACACCTGCTGGCTGCTGCTGTCAGCGGACGGTGCCAGTAACTCACACATCTTCGCCCGGATCAACGCCATGCCCAGCAGTTCCTGCGGCTTATCACTAACGCCACCAAGCATCAGAACACAGGCCCAGGTACGAATATGATTAAGTCCGATACAGACAATGGCCTGACGAATCGATGTCACTTCATTGATCAGATTGTAATAGCTCGAATTGATCTGGCGCAGCAATTTGACACTGAGGTAAACATCAGATTCAATAATTTTTTCCACCTCGGTAATGCTGACATCAGGATTTTGCAACTCACTGAGCAGGCGGATCATTGCCATGCGCGCCGGTGGCAGCTTCTTGCCGGAAACAATCTTCGGCTTACTGAAAAAATAGCCCTGAAAATAATCAAATCCCAGCTCCCGACACTGCTGGAAGATGTCATTGGTTTCAACCTTTTCAGCAACGAATTTCAACGGCTTGATCTCGCGTAGCATGCTCAACTGCTCGACCACCTGATCCATGTTGAGTTCCATGACATCCAGCTTGACAATATCGGCACGCTCGACCAACGGGCGCAAATCCGGACGATAAACAAAGTCATCCAGTGCAATCAGATGTCCCTGTTCGGAGAAAAATTCCATGGCTTTAAGAATGTCGGGTTCCGGCTCGACATGTTCGAGAACTTCAATGACCAGTCGATCCGAAACAAAGGATAAATCGTCGCGTTGCAGTAAGAAACCGCGGGCAAAATTACAGAACGCCTTATGGGGACCGACAATCGCATCGAGTCCAATCTCCAACAGGGAATTCGCCATGACTTCACAACTGGCCGCATCCTGATCTTGAATCTCTGCATAGTTAACATACGCATGCCGATACAACAGCTCATAGGCATACACTTTGATATTACGATCAAAAATAGGCTGTCGCCCGACAAAGATATCCTGCATATCATCGCCTCCATTAAGCAGACCGCTATCTCATGAGCAAAACAACTTCCATGAGCGACTGTAGTACAAAATTGTCTCCATAGGCGGTCTAAATCAGTCGTGCCTCAAGCTACCAGCCTGTTTCGCGCAGAAAAATGATGCGGTCGCTGCCTTTGTAAATACCGAATGTCGCCCGGGAACGCGGATTTTCATCGCCGAGATGATGCCAGTTGTATTTGAGATAATCAGCGACGGTCAATTCGACAGCGGCCCAGCCATCTCCGCCGGAACCGGGCGCGCTGAACACCAGACCACCCTCACCATTGAGTAAAGGTTGGTTATTGATGGTTGCCATCGTGGTCTGCGTACCGACAGTGATCGGAACAAGCCCTGTCACGGGAGCGCCAATCTGGTCATTGTCCAGCGTCAGATCCGCCTCGCCAAACAGTGTGCAGGAATCCACCAGGTTGCGCGTAAATGCCAAACCGGTCCAATATTCGGCCTGCATCGTCATCGGCAGGTCGAGCAGCTCAGAGCCGTAGGCATTTTCCAGGACCATCCGGCCATACCGCAATTCAGTCGGGTCAATGACCACCAGCGTGTGATCCAGAACAGTATCCTGATCCATATCCAAATCCGGTGCGCTGATTTCAGCACCGTCGCTGTCTTCTGAGCTGGCAATTTGCACACCATCCAGATCCTGAAGGCAGATCCCAAAATAACAATCGGCAAAAGGACCGTCCACATCCGCCAAACGGGCAACATTCACCACCACCGTAAAATCAGCACGGCCGTAAAGCCAGCCATCGATATGTTTAGCGGCCGAGACGATATTGATCCGTTCACTGAGAGCTATCGGCGCCGTACCGTAAGGATCATCCAACGCACCGATGGTGTAATCTGCCAGTTCCGTCGCGGGCAACAGCGTATCTCCCACAAAGCGGCCAAATCCGCCCCGATCATCATAGTTGAGCGTTGTAGCGCCCAGCGCGTTACAGGCTGTCAGCGTGTAGGCCAGCTGGAGATTTTCACCCAGATAGGTAAACGTCGCTGCCGTTGTGCAAGACAGATCAATGCGATTCGTCAATACACCAGGAGTGAGCTTGAAATGGTGCGGATAGAAACGACCGATATACGGACTATCCAGCAAAACTTCCTCACCGAGAAAATCGAGCGCATACCCCGGAAATTGAATCACTCCGACATCGTCAAAATTCGCCGTAGCGCTCAAGGCACTGTTTCCTGCTGTAAACATGATATTCAGAGGAGAGTCTATCGGTGCATAGGTCAATGTGCCCGCACCGCCCACCGTAGGCGTTCCCGCTGCGGCGGGCAGAACAACCGCAGTCGGTGGTTGTCCGATATTCCAAAACGGCACTCGCGCATAGCCGTCGCCAGGGTCCTCAAGGTCAGCGGCTGAAGCGGCATCCCACAAACCATCATTATTATTGTCGCGACCCGTTGCCCAGGCCAATACCTTGAAATTCAGGGTAAAGTCCTCTCCGGCTTTCCAAAAGGCATTATCATCCGTGACCTCTTGCGCTTTTGGGTTATCGGGCGCATCGGCAAACACCGCTAAAGGACGAACAACAAACGGATTAGAGGCGGCCTCAACAGGAACCACCTCGCCGGTCTCTTCATCGTCGGTCTCGTCAACAATAGGCAGGTTGAGGTTGATCTGTACCTTATATCGCCCGCAATCGGCAAATGTCATGGCAAATGGAGCGGTGCCATTGGCATCAAAGGCTAGATTAAACTGCCCTTGCGTTTCCTCAGTATTCAGCACGACGGTTGAATCCTGACCAGAAAAAAGCACCTCCGTATCAGCCAACCCTTCAGTAGAATTCGGCAGCCAGTACGAGGCCCGTGCCGGAATCGTTTTACCGGCAACAGCAGCGACACAGGCACCCGATAAAGGATCGGTCTTCACCGCCCAGACGCGCACATCTCTGCCAAGGTATCCCGTTGCCGAGCTTTTACCGGCAATCTGCGTGACAACATCACTTTGCGGCGCGGCATCGACGATGCCGGCATAATCGCCATCAATCACAATTCCGGCATCGGAAAAGTTGATCTGGCAGGAGGAGCCACCACTGCCATCCTGACATTGGACCTGCGGTGTTCCCTGAGCCGTCGGGGTGGAACTCTCGACACCCAGAATGACATAACCCGGAGTCGTATGCTGGACTTTGAGCGTGACGCCTTCGCCGGTTCCCGGAAAGGTCAGCTCTTTTTCACGGCCGTATAACCAGCCGATATTGGAAAGCACCACATCGACGGTTCCGTTGTAATACAAGGTGCAATCACTGTTACCGCAGGCCACCAAACGAACCTCTTCGGCCATGCAGGTGATGCCCTCGCCGTCGTGGATAAATTTGAAATGATCAATTTCCGGTGCTGAGGTTGGCGTGATGATCACCTGGTCCCAGCTGAAGTCATCATATTCATACCAGAATCCCCAGACCTGCGCCGACTGAACACGCAGCTGATGCGTTCCACTGCTCCAGGAGCCATCGAGTTCCAAAATCAACCGATCAGAATCTGTGGACAACGAGCCGACCTGCGTGCCATCAATGGAGATAGGATTGTCGGTATCCAGCTCACGGACGCGATAAAATTCGATCTTCAAATGGGTCGCTGGCTGCTCTAATTCGAAAGAATAGTCCTCATGGGTCCCTTCACTCGAATCGGGATAATACTGTGTACTTCCGCTTAAATCATAGCCGTCGCTGCTATCGGTATCATCACCGAGATGATGTTTCTCGATAAAGTGAAGGCTATCACTGGTTTGTTGCGCATCGCTGGTATGCAATGTGATCTGCGTGAAGGAGAAATCGTCCTCATCAACATTTTCAGACACCGTATCCGTGCAGATAATCGTTTCAAAGTTGGACACCCTGCTTCGCTGCCAACTGCTGGCCCATTGCGCCTCCGTCATATTGACGTAGAGGGTATCACTGCCTCCGCCGCCATCGACATAGCCATTAAACGACCCATCCACTCGCAAGACGTCGCTACCGCCGCCCATTGAGAGTCCTGAGCCGTTGACATCTCCGTGAATATACACCTGGTCGTTACCATTCCCCAAACTCATGGAGCCGTTCATATCCTGCAGGATTTCAACCTGATCATTACCACCATTGAGTTCAATAGGATAATTGGCATCACCCTTGACTTTCAGCGTATCATCCTGATTACCGCCGGTGACCGTCCCCGAATTCAAGCTGCCGTTGACCTGTAGATGATTATCGCCCTGGCCGAGATCGACGGGCACGTTCTTGTCTCCACCGATCAAAACAACATCATTGCCATTGCCCAGATCCAAAGACCCGCTGCCGTTGGCGGATCCATGAATATAGAGCCGGTCTGCTCCCTGACTCAGATCGATCGAGCGATTTGCATTTCCTGTAATTTCAACGGCATCGGTCTGTGAGTTTCCGTTATAGACCTGATTGAGATCTCCGGTGACAAGATAGGTGACCGGATCGACAAAGCGGTCAGCCAAATCCGCTATCGCCATATCCATAGTCGCGGCCCCTCCGGAGCAAGGAGCCAAAACGCCATTGATATAACAGCTGCCCCGTAAGGCCAGGGTGTGGTATCCGGCGGCTAAAGGCAGGGACACGGGAACACTGGTTGATCCTTGGCTGCCAGTCGCCACTTTAATGCCATCGATAAAGTAGACCAGAGAGGAATCCGGCTCAAAACCGGAGACCCCACTCAGCGAAATCGAAGCCAAGGTCATATCGTCGGTCAACGAAACATAAAAAGGCGATTCCTGCAGCTGATCATAGGTCACCGTCAGGTGTGAATTGTCGCCCAACTGCTGGTACCCCGGCAGCGCAACATCCGCTAACGCTGTACCCGGAAGCAGCAGCAACAGAACCAGAGCAATGGCAAATCCTCTATTCATTGAAGGGACACCTCCAATGTACGGGAGACATAATCAGGGCTGGCTTTGGTCAGACCAGTGGATGCGGCGAGACTCGTGATATGGTAGACAGTCCCCAGACTACCAGCTTCTGAATAAACAACTTTGGCCACAGTCACGGAAACCGTACAGCCGGTCCCATCCACCACAAAGGGAGTAATTGGAGCGCTCAAGGTATCCCCCCCGGCAATACGCGCCGCAGCCCACTCGACACCAGCCCGTGCCGCCTGATAGGCCCGAGCCTGTTGCACGGCCAAAGTGCTTGTGCTCTGTTGCACACCCAATAGCGTGACCATATAGGTGCCGAGCATACCCAGCACCACCAGTACAAAGATGGCCTGAACCAGGGTAAACCCGCGTTGATTGACATGAATGTTTTTATGGCCTGTCATCATTCGTCCTCTGGTTCATGATTGTTATGGCGCATTGTCCACATGGACCTGATGCAGCAAACGCACCTGCTCATCTCCGTCCTGCAGTGTGATGGTGATGGTCACCAGCCCGGCCCGGCTCGGCGAGCCCGGCGCATACTGAAAAACCACTGACTGAACATGCTGGGCAACAACTGAACCCGTCCCAGCGGGCGTATCCGCACTGTTATCAATGGTATAACCGGCATAGCGTTTTAATTCACCGTCTTCAACATGGTAAACAACGGCTTCATCCACCATAAAGAACCGTTGTGAGGGTGAGTCAAAGGGATAGAGGGTAAAATTATTGAGTGTGATGGTACTGTCCGCGTTGTAGATTCCGGAGGAGCGATTATCACCAGCATAGGCATTGCCCACGATCCCCGTTGCCGCCAGATTGTAAATCACCACGCCATACGAATCACCGACAACAGCATGGCGTAATCCGCCCAGGGCATCAAAACCATTATCCGCCTGGGTAAAATCAAGGATATCCTCTCCACCGGCGCCAAGACTGCGCCGATATCGCCCGCCATCGATGACATGGAGAAATTCAATCCCGTTGCCATCGGTATCCGTATATAACCGCACACTGTTGGGCAGTGCCGCTCTGATATCGCGCTGCATACGACGCAAAGCCATCTCCGCCTGATCCACCAATTCAGCACGACGGTGCAGAGCGATATAGCCTTCAATCGGCCGGCTGATAAATATGCCACCCATGCTGGCGAGAATACTGATAATCAGAATGACAACAATCAGTTCCACCAGGGTAAAACCTGCCGAGGAACTCCCCTTTTGACGTGGATATCGTAACGAGGCCATGAGAGGTAACAGCATTTTATTCATTAACATCCTGCCCCTCTCAATACGCGCTCCGGTAGCCGGTCAGAGTTATACTACCGTTATTGGGATGGACTACTGTCACGTCGATTCTTCTAGCTGGCACGATGCTGCCCGCAGGTCCGATATTCACAATAGCCGTTACCGTTACGGTAACGCTGTAGCCGACAAGCGCGGCGAGGACATTACCATTTTGATCCCGCGGCGACTCGCCATTGATTCCGAAAGGAGCTTCCCAGTGATAATCCTGCACATCATCCAGATCAGCACGTCCGGTTTCCGCCGGACCGCCGGGATCGAGAAAGGACTGTAGCTCGATCTCTTCGAGATAGGCCTCAGCAATGGCTACAGCCTGATATTCAACTACGGCGTCTGCGCTGTGTCCGGTGGTGTAATTCATCACCACCAGCACACCGGCCAAGGCGATGGAGATGATCACAATGGACACCACCAGCTCAACCAATGTCACGCCGCGTTGGTTTTTCACGCGTTTATATTTCGCTACTGCGTAACGACGACACATCCAGTCTCTCCCCAAAGAGTAATGCCAAAACCGTCGTAAGCAAAATTCTCCAGTTTTCCGTCTTCTTCGCCCAGAACCTCAACGATCTGTCCAAGAGCGTTAAACGTCACGATTTGAGGATTCAATGCGACCGGAGAAGCATTCTGATTAACAAAATTTCCCTTGGTTGGATGAGCAACCGGTGAGGCGCCATTACCATAATCGAGAGAAAAGCCATCTGCCTGAATCACGACACGAACATTTTGGCTGCTGGCAACGGCGCGCTTATGAGCGTAACGCAAGGCACTGACCAGTTCATCGCGAAAAGCCCGGCTCTGGTAATCGTCAAGCTCAAAAAAACGGGGGGCTATAACGGCCGAAAGGATACCGAGAATCACGAGCACAACCACCAGTTCGACCAGTGTAAATCCCTTGTGAGACGTGATGGTTCTGCTCATAGTTCCCGGCTTTCTGTGAAAGGAGCAGAGGCTGCTTCAATAACGAAAGCGCAAAAGCAGCCTCTGCGAACAAAACGTGTAAAACGGTGTGACATGATGCTTGCGACTAATAGTTCCAGTCAAAATCGGCATCATTGGCACTGTCTGTATCCGCATCAAGGATATTGGTATTATCGTATTTTTCGAAGACCAAACCGACATCTTCGAGGGTCCCGTCACCGTCGAGATCTTCCTGAACCACTTCA
This sequence comes from uncultured Desulfuromonas sp., assembly GCF_963666745.1. Classification (NCBI taxonomy): domain Bacteria; kingdom Pseudomonadati; phylum Thermodesulfobacteriota; class Desulfuromonadia; order Desulfuromonadales; family Desulfuromonadaceae; genus Desulfuromonas; species uncultured Desulfuromonas sp. Next base: position 2,879,751 of record NZ_OY762961.1, read on the forward strand.
ATCTCAAAGCGCAGATATTCGGCAGTCGTTGGATTACTGGCAATATCACCATTGCGAAGAATGTAATAAAGATCGTGAGAGCCATTCCCCTCGTACCAAGTCCCTTTATCTGTGGGAACACTGTCTCCCCGACCGGCATAGGGTTCAGGAATGGAGGACAACAACGACATGGGATAGAGATTGGTCGCCAGCGTCTGCAGGTCTTCACCGGAGACCAATGCCCGCGCCACACGAATCCCCAAGGCGCTACGGATATTGCCAACCACGCCCTTAACGGCAGCGGCTTCCGCCTGCTTCTGCAAATCAAGGAATTTCGGTACGGCAACGGCGGCCAGCACCGCGAGGATGACCATGACCACCACCAGTTCAATCAGGGTGAAACCCTTTTGGTTCTTCATTCAAAATTCTCCAGCTTGTTGTGAATCGACCGACCAGCGAATCGGTGAGGATGGTTGCAGGACAAGGCCGAGAAGTGTCGGACGTTCACCTTCGGCAAGAACGCCATAAAGCACGCGAATCTTCCAGCGTAATTGGACCGGACGTGCCGCGCCGTCCTCAATCAGTCCGTCATCGCGTAACACATAAACCAGTTCATGGCTGTTCTTATCATCATACCAATAACCGCGACGATTGCTCGTCGCGATCACACCGAGGTAGTTTTTCGGCAGCTCAAGCAACAGATCCTTCATCGGATATAATGCACGGGAACCGTCATGCGCCCACGCCGCCAAGTCATCCCCGCGATACAGGCCATGAGACATTCTCAAACTCAAGGCGCTACGCATCTGGCCGATCACCCCCTGAACAGAGACGACCTCCGCCTGATGCATCAGGCGGAGGAATTTCGGCAATGCGACACTGGCCAGGATGCACACAACGGCGCTCACCACAATCAGTTCAAGTAATGTGAAACCGCGTTGTTTGCGCATGTCAGCCTTTTAACGTGTCTAGGGCATCAGCGGGGCAACACCCACCCGATGCGTTCCGTAAAAACGTCAGCACGCAAGAGGGTCTTTGCCCATCCTACATCAGTACTGAGTGTTACCAGCTTTTCGCCAAAGCGGCTTTCTTTGTCGCGGTCTCAGCAGTCACCGTAATGACATAATCATCATCATCACCGTCACAATCAAAAGTACCATCGCCATTGGAGTCATAACAGATAGTAGCAGCATCAGCACCCCATCCCTCCGGGGTTCCATCCATGGCGGTCAACAACAGAGCACCCGTTGTTATGGCAGCCGCTGCAGGGGCATCTGTCCACGCACCGGAGACGAGATATTTTGCATGATTCAAGGCTGCAGCGGACTGGGCAGCGCCAAAGACACCTTCTGCCGCTGCATCACGTGCCTCTTGTCGCATATCGACAAATTTGGGGACTGCCACAGCGGACAAAATGCCGAGAATAACAATAACGACGATCAATTCGATCAGGGTAAAGCCTTTTTGGTTGTTCATGATGTTCTCCTATAAGGTTGTAAGATGAAAGCCCTCCTTCAAGGGAAGGCCCTTCGTGTAAAAAATGATTTCTTGCCACTTCAAGATAACATTAAAAAGAAAAGGTCTTTCGAGTTTTTCTTTAATTTTTCGTAAAGCCGTCAGCGCATCAGGCTGCTCATATTCCACATCGGCAGGAACACGCCCAGTGCCAGCACCAGAACCATGCCACCAATAATCACAATGAGAATCGGCTCAATGGCGCTGGTCAGATTCTTCAGATCATATTCCACTTCGCGCTCATAAAATCCGGCAACTTCGAGCAACATGCTGTCCACAGAGCCGCTCTCTTCTCCGACCGCCAGCATCTGCAGTACCAGCGGTGTAAAAATCTTTAAATTAGCCGCGCTACGCGTCAGGGTGTCACCACGCTCCAGTTGATTGCGCATATCGTCGAGCTTCTCGCCAAGGTAACGGTTTTCTATCGCCCGAGCGGTATAGCCCAGTGCCTGAACCAGAGGGACGCCACTGCCGTATCCCATGGAAAAGGCACGCGCAAATCGAGCCAGCGTTGCCCGCAACAGAATTGAGCCGACAATCGGCAGTTTCAATTTGTAACGGTCCCAGCGATAGGCACCCTGATCTGTGCGTAAATAAAGTCGCAGCAGGTATCCCGTGAGCACAAAGGCCACCAACAGATAGGGCCAATAAGACACAGAGAAACGGGAGATCCCGATAATAATCCGCGTCGGCAACGGCAGTTCCGCGCCTAACCCGGCAAACACCTTCTCAAAGGTCGGAATGACAAACAGACTGAGAATCGCCATGGCAACACCAATAGCCACAATGACGAATGTCGGATAGCGTAATGCCGCCTTGATCCGCTCGCGAGTCAGTTTTTCAAATTCAAGATATTCCGCCAGCTGGCGAAATGATTCTTCTAGGTTACCGCTGCTCTCACCAACCTGAACCATGCGTGTCATCAGGTTGGGGAACACGCCTGGATAAGCCGCCATCGCTCCGGACAGGTCACGACCGGATTCCAGGTTTTCAACTACGCCGCCAAGCGCCTGCCGCATGACAGGGTTTTGCGATGATTCAATCAGGCCATACAATGACCGCATCATTGGCACGCCGGAACGCGTCAGTGAATACATCTGTCGGCAGTAAAGGATCAGATCATCGAGACGCACTTTTTTCGGTCGCCGCCTCAGCGACAGGGAAAAACCCTTCTTTTTCGCGGTTTCTTTACCAGCACGCCCTTCCTCGATCTGAATCGGAATAAGACCATTTTCCGACAGCTGGCTGGCAACTGCGGCCGATGTCGGCAACTCCAGCTCCCCGGAAACCTGCTCTCCGCCGGGACGTCGGGCGATATAGCGAAACATCGGCATAAATCACCCTATCCCATTCATGCGGGTGTTTCCTCCGCCAGACCCAGCTCATCCACCTGGCCGGCAATCCGCACCACCTCTTCCATGGTCGTGATCCCCTCACGAGCATACTCAAGAGCACAATCCGCCAGTGAAATAAAATGGGACTGCGACTGAGCGGTGCGAGCAAAGCCAGAGCTGTCGTTTCGGCGCAGGGCATCGGCCAGCGCCGAATCAATTTCCAGAAGCTCGAAGACACCGATTCGACCATGATAGCCGGTATTGCCGCACTGGCTGCAACCCCGTCCTTTTTTAAACCCACTGGGGACAACATCGCTACCGAGAACCGTTTTAAGCCAGCTAATCTGCTGGGCGTCAAGAGCGTCCTCTTCACTGCAACTGGTGCATACCCGCCGGACAAGACGTTGCGCCAATACCGCCTGGAGCGAGCTGGCAACGACGTAGCCTTCCGCACCCATATCGAGCAAGCGTAACGCAGTACTGATGGAATCATTGGTGTGCAATGTCGACAGCACCAGGTGACCGGTCATGGCAGCACGCAAGCCGATTTCGGCAGTTTCCTTGTCCCGCATCTCTCCGACCATGACAATATCCGGATCCTGACGCAGAGCCGTACGCAGCACCCCGGCAAAGGTCAAGCCGACCTTGGTATTGACTTGAACCTGGTTGATGCGCGGCAAGCGATATTCAACCGGATCTTCGACGGTGATGATCTTTTTTTCCGGCAAGTTGAGTTCATTGAGCGCACCGTAGAGGGTCGTGGTTTTACCACTGCCCGTCGGCCCGGTAACCAGCACGATGCCGTGAGGCTGGTGAATAAAACGGCGGAAGCGCGCCAGGATATGTGCCGGCATGCCAATATGTTCCAGACGCAGTAAACCGCCCGACTGGTCGAGCAGACGCATGACCACGGATTCGCCATATTGTAACGGCATGGTTGACAAACGAATGTCGATACTTTTGCCTTTGACGCGAATGTTGAAGCGTCCATCCTGCGGCAGACGTCGCTCAGAGATATCCAGGCCACTCATCAACTTAAGACGCGACACCAGAGCCCCGGCGATCCGTTTTTCTTTCATCACCTGTTCGTGAAGCACGCCGTCAATACGCTGGCGGATACGCAATACCGTCTCATCCGGCTCGATATGGATATCCGAAGCGCCCACCTGAACGGCATCCTCAAACAGGGTCTGCAGCAAACGCACCACCGGCGCATCTTCAAGCTGGCTGTCGGGCAGCAACTCGGCGAGATTGAAATCGGTCTGCGCCAGTTCTTCACCCAATTCTTCGGCGATGTTTTCAATTTCATCAGTGCGTCGATAAACCGTATCCAGAGACCGCAAAAGATCCGACTCGCGCACGACCGCCGGCTCGACCTGCTGGTTAAGCATTGCTGTCAGTTTATCGAGAGCGAAGATATCAGTGGGATCGGCCATCCCCACCAGAAGATGATTAGATTCACGCGTTAAGGCAACGACACGAAATCGCCGGGCCAGTGTTTCCGGAATCAGCTTGACCAGTTCCGCATCGAACTTGAATAGGCGCAAATCGACCAGAGGCACCTCCAACTGTCGCGACAGGAACTCCAGCAGATGATCCTCACTGATATACCCCAGCTCAATCAATGTCCGTCCCAGTTTACGGCCACTGCTTTTCTGCGTTGTCAGTGCGGTCATCAGTTGCTCTTCACTGATGATCCCTTCCGAAACCAGCAAATCTCCGATGCGTATTTTTTTGCGAACCACCATGCTGTTAGTCCACTTCCCCTAAACGCGTTAACTGTTGTACGGCATACTGTTGCAACGAGGCCTCCAATCCGGGCAGAGCCAACGCCCGTTTAAAGCTCTGTCGTGCTTCATCACGCATCGCAAGTTGTTCTGCGCTGACGGCTCGCCCCAACCACCATTGTGCCTGCTGCGGAAACACGCCGCAGAGCTGCCGATACTCTAAAAGCGCCTCGTCATAACGGGCTGCACGTTGCAGAAGCGCTGCCTTAAGGGCATAAAACTTCGGATTTTGTCTCACAGAGGGAGGATTCTCCACCGTGAGTGCATCCAGAGCCTGAGGCAATTGGTTCGCCTCAGCCAGTAAACGCGCCTTAAAGATCAACCAGAGCGGCTCTGCGGGCTGGATACGGTGTCCCTGCTCAGCCACCACCAGAGCCTGCTGGGCATCGCCCTGCTGCAATAAAATGCGAGTCAACTCCAGTCGCCCCTGGCGATCTTCTGGATCCACAGTGACCAGCTCCGTCAACAAGCGAGCGGCGTTTTCAAGATCCTTTTCCTGTACTGCGGCCTGGGCCTGATGCCACAGCTGATCGCGAGGCGTCAGCTGCTTTTTAACTTCACTCTGTGCAGCCTGCTGAGATGACATCTCAGTCACTGTTGACTTCGGCACCACCTCATTCAACACCGTTTCTGCAGCATGATCTTCCGCGGGAATAACGGGCACAACCAGATCAGCAACCTCCGCCTCGTCCGTGGCATTGCCTTCAACGACCAGACGCCAGCCGTGCTGACTGTCCGTATCGAGGGCAAAAACATTCCAGCGCATTTCACGATCGGCCAGAAAAGCCAGTTCGCTGTTCCCCTGTCGTGGCACCACACGCCAGGAGCTGAGCAGTGTCAACGCCTGGCTATCCAGTGTTGTTTGAACGGCAACGGGTAATGTCAGCGTCAGGGAATGGGCGTCCTGACCGATAATGCCCCATGCCACCGCCTCCGACAGTTCGAGAACAATTCGTAGCTCGCGACCACGTTCACTGCCGCGCATGGACAGGAGATGCACCGGGTTCGCCGGTTTTATCTCCGCCGCGATAGGGGGCAAGGTGTCCTGAACAGTGTGCGCAACCGGTTGCGGACGCGTCCGCGGCGGCGCCATAACCCACCAAAGCAAAACCCCACCTGCCAGAGCGGCGAGGACGATTGCGGTAATCATGCCCAAAGGACGCCGTTTTCGCGGTACCGTCACAGCGGCAACATCCGCCCCCTGAGGAGCCTCTTTGCGCCGCCGTTCTTCAAGATCTCGCAACATCTGGTTGATCAGGCTCATGGCAGCTGTCCGTTCATCAGAAAGCCGATGCTGAAACACAACAGGCAAAGCATCCCTGCGGCCACCCCCCACAGCCACCAACGCCCCGCAGGGGCAACCCCCTCCGTGTCGGCAATTGCGGCCCGGACGACCGGCACCGCCACATAAGTTTCTCCGCGACCATAAGCGGCCAACAACGCCTTATGTGCCAGGATATTGACCAACCGCGGGATTCCCTGTGCCGCACGATAGAGCAGCTTAACCGCTTTCGGGCTGAACAACGGCTTACCCAGATAGCCGGCTTTTTGCAAACGGTGATTGATATACCCCATGCAGCCGTCATAATCCAACGGCTGCAGGCGATATGAAAAGCCGATCCGCTGCCGTAGTTGGCGCAAGGAGCGTTCAGCCAGTCGTTCATCCAGCTCCGGTTGCGCAAACAGAACAATCTGCAGCAATTTGCGTTTTTCGGTTTCAACATTGCTCAACAGGCGCAGTGCTTCCAATGTTTCCGTCGGCATACTCTGGGCTTCATCCACACAAACCACGACCTGAAAGCCTTCATTGTTCAAGGCAATCAGATGATGATTCAGGCGTTGCAGCAGATCGTTGACCGCGCTGTCAGAGGCCACTTTCAAACCCAGCTCCTGAGCCACGGCCCGGTACAGCTGTTGCGGCTCCATCAAGGGGTTGGGCAGATAAACCGTGGTCATGGTATCCGGAAGATCATTGAGAAGCTTCCGGCACATCACAGTCTTTCCGGTCCCCACCTCGCCGACAACTTTGACAATCCCCTCGCCCTGTTGTAATGCCACCAGCACGACATTAAAGGCCTCGCGACTGGAGACGGCATCAAAATAAAAATCCGTATCCGGGGTCAGCGAAAAAGGGAAATCCGTCAAACTGAAATGTTCCAGATACATAAACCCTCAGCAAAAAACTACAACAAGCCGTTCATGCGTTGTCGCGCCGCTTCGATATCGCGATTCCAGTCATCGTCGCGTTCCACCACTTGCGGCTTAAGCAGAATGATCAACTCACTTTTGCTCGTCGAATTCTTCTGATGGCGGAACAGATGGCCAAGTCCGGGAATATCGCCGAGCAGAGGCACGCCGGCGCCATCGCGGCTGTCGGAATTCTTCATCAGACCACCAATCACCACCACCTGACCACTGCGGGCTTCAACAATGGTATCGGACTCACGCACACTGCTGAATGCCAGAGGCAATGACTGGGTTTGCCCGGCGACGGTGATCACCTTGGTCTGATCCACCACATCGCTGACCGTCGGATGGACATGCAACGTCACCCGCCCCTTACCACTGATTTGTGGCGTGACATCCAAAGCGATGCCGGAGAAAAACGGCGTCAGGGTGATATCCGGCGTGGTGGTGGTCGTTGTTCCGGTCACCGTATCACTGGAAATATCCGTGACAAAAAATTCGTCCGTGCCGACTTTGATCACCGCTTTCTGGTTGTTCAACGTCGAAATGCGTGGGCTCGACAGCACCTGGACATCACCTTGCGTCTTGACCGCTTCAATGAACGCCTCAAAATCATCAAACTGTAGCGTGGTGGAAAAAACACCCCCAAACGCCGAAGTGACCAGGCCATCCGTCAACGGATTGCTCCCGGCGATTTCACTGACACCGTCACTCAAAAAGGTGCCGCCGCCCACCTGGCCGACCGTGGCAAGATTGTCGCCATTGTGAATCAGTCCTGCCCAGTTGATGCCGGTCTGATAGCCATCGTTGAGTTCCACTTCAATAATTTTAGCTTCAAGAATCACCTGGCGCTGCAAGGTCACCTGGGTTCTGTTGAGATAATCCGTCACCACTTGCAATTCATTGGGCAGGGCACGCACGACAACCAGCCCAGCCTGAGGCTGAACAATCACGGCACGGCCATTCTCGCTGCCGACCAAAGATTGCAAGGTCATTTGCAGACCAGTCCAGAAGTCACTCTCTGAAACTGTGACGATCCGGCTGCCGGAACTGCTGGTCACGTTATTCGATGACGAGTTGCTATCGTCATCGTTGCCGTTGCCATCGTCACTACTGACAGCGCTGACCTGCCCAGAATTCACGCGGGTCAACGAATGGCCACTGCGCTTGAGGGTCAGATAATCCACTTCATAGATACGCGTCTGCATTTTGTTGGGATAAATCTGATAGCCGCCAGTAATCACCTGGTAATGAAATCCGTACACATCGCGAACGATGGACAACACTTCTTCGAGAGTGACATGTTTAAGATGCAGGCTGATCGTGCCCTGAACGTCCGGATGAACCACGAGGTTGGTTGGGGTATCTGCCACCAAGCCTGCAAAAAAGGCGCGCGCTTCGACCTGATCGGCAACCACATCAAAACGCGGCTCCGCCGTTTCAACATCGGTCATCAACAGCGACGGCATCATGGCCTGTTGCACCGCCTCGGGAACGGGTTGCGGCTTGGGTGCCGGCGTGGATTCGGGGAAAGCATCAAGCGCTGTTGATGGCGTGGGAGCTTCCGGTGCGATCACGGGGCTGCATCCGGCGACAAAAGAACCTGCCAGCAACAGGAAGACGATCAGAAGGACTCTTGTTTTTATCATGAACCTTACTCCGTAGTTTTTCGTTTGATCGAGGAGGCCTGTTGCGCAGCTGCCAATTGCAGCCGATAGTGCTGATCGCCTTTTTTCAAGTCCACGTGTTGTGCGCTAATGTTCTCGACGAGGTAACCGTTGATCAGATCGCCAACGGTGACCACTTTGCCGTCAAGCACAGCAACACGACGCTGACCGGCCATAATGATACTGCTCAACGTCACTGGTTTTTCCGCCTGATCGTCCGTCGTGACGCCTGAACCCTGAGGACGCATGGGATCGTACCAGGCTGATGCGGCTAACGGCATCAGCATCGTCACACACGCGCCGGCAGCAACGATCAGTTTCACATGTTTTCCCCAGAATCTAGCCACCGATCCACCCCTCTTCGAGACTCAGCGTGTAGACATCAATTTGAACCTGCGCCTGAGGATAGCGCTCCCCCATTTCGATCTGCATCCCCTGCCAAAATACCCGTTGCGGCAAGCGTTGCAGATCATGCAGATAGGCAAGCACATCGAGATAGGCCCCCTGAAGTTCCAGATGCAGAGGATGCTGATATAAAACCAGTTCAGGCAAAACATCCTCAGCCACCTCGCCTTGTTGGGATGGTGGCATAAGATTAATGGCTGTCGACGGCTGATTTTCCATTTTCACCAGGAGCAGTCCCGGCCGCTGTTTCAGTACGGTTTTGAGCATACCGGCCATCTCTCCCGGCGGAACCAGACCGGAGAGATTGTGCCGCAGCATGTCATCGAAGCGGGCGATCTCCTGTTGTAATTGCTCAAGGCGTTGACGATTTTCAGCATCAGGATCTTTTTGTGTCAGCAGAGACATCTCGAGGACCTGACTCTGCACAAGGGTGTTATCCTGCTCCAATTGATGGATCTGTTTCTCCAATTTCGACTGCTGACTGTGATTGGGCAGATAGCCGAGTTGAATAAAAAGAAATAGCGGTCCCGCAAACAGGGTTCCGAGAATGAGTCGCTGTTCCCGTTTTTTCAGGGCCATGAACCAGGTTTTAATTTTCTCCACCGAGGATGCCACGTTATTCATGATCCTCCCCCTGGCGAGTGCGTAATTCAAATCCGTAGCCGCTATCTTCCAGACGCTCAAGACGGGCAAAGGAAAAATGGCGCCCGGAAAACGCCTCTTGTTGTGCCAACAGTTCCACCAGCTGCGGTAAGCTCTCGGCTTGAAGAGTCACCCCGGACAAAGCAACGTCCTCACCGCCAGAGGACAAAGCGATCCTCGTCAGCCAGGATTGTGGCAACGGCCGTGATGCCAAGGCCTCAAGGCTGGCAACGACGCGTTCTTTGCGGCTACTAAGCTGTTCGATCCGGTCGAAAACCGGCTTGCGCACGGACAATTGTTTGCGGGTCAATGTCACAGTCCGAGCTAGAGCGGCATCGGGTTTCAGGTTCGCCAGTTTTTCGCTGGCAACCGTCAATTCGGATTGCAATTGATTCTGCCTCTGCTGTTCATGGGTATAGCGCTGTTGTAAGGTCGTCAGACGACGGCTCTGCAGCCAGCCCGTTGCAACCATCGCCACAACCATCAGCACAAAACCGGCAACGAGCAGCCGTCCGGTCTGTGACGGACGCTGTGGTTTGAATTTGTCCTGATAGAGACTGATCTGTTGCGTCATATCAGTTCCACTCCGTCCGCAACGCAGCACCAATCGCCGACAGGCAATGCGACAGCTCCTCGTCGGATAACGAGCAGTCTTCTAAAAGTTCATGCATATGCAACGGACGAATTTCTGGAGCGAGATAGGTATCGAGATACTCCTGAAGCCCCGGAACGGGATGGGCTAAAGGGGCAATATATACGGTTGAGACCGGTTGCCGGGAGACACTGCTCTCATAGTAATCAAGAGAACGCTGGATCTCGAGAATAACCGCATCGAGGATATTCTGCTGTGCTTCAGAGATATCCACGCCGTCCACTTCTTCAGAGGGATCGGCCGCAGCAACCAACTCTTGCACACCCAGGTTTATCCGTCGTGCCATGCACAATTCACCTTCGCGGGTAATCGTGATCAGTCCATTATCACGCCATAAGCTGAGCAGGGCCAATCCCCGTCCATCATCAGGAAGTAAGGAAACCAAGGAACGCAAAGCCAGTTCCGGGATATCAATGGCACCGATGTCGAGGTCCGCTTCGCGCAGTGCATTCACCACGTGCCAGACGCGCTCTTCTGAAGCGGCAACGGCAAAGGAAAGTGTCTGATTTTGAGAACCCGATGAGCTGAAGGTATCGACCACCGCTTTTTCTGCGGGGAAATCGAGCAGATCCTTAATCTGCCACCGCACGGCTTCGCGAAACTCCGCTTCCGGAACATCCGGAGGATCAATCTGGATCAGGTTGTAACTTCCCCGCTCCATAACGGCGACGGCGCGACTCTGCGCGAGCTGATGGGTTTCAACCAGCTTACACAGCGCCTCCTTCTTTTCGCTCTCTGAGCAGGCCACGCTTTCGGCAATCTTCAGTTTTAAACGATTGACGTCTCGCACCAGATGAACCAGCGACACGCCGCCTGAAAAAAACGTAATGCCTGTAACACCGTCGTGTTGAGACGATTTTCTCTTAAAAAACTTCAGCGTGTCCTCCTGTTGGCAGGCGGGGGAAAAGGACAGTGCGATGAACTAATATACTATCGGTCATTTAATCAAAAAAATTAAGAGCAGACAAGAACATTAAAATCAGATCTTTTATAAAAGGTATGCGAAAAACCAATTAGTTTTATTTGAGCAGGTCATGAATATTGCTGAAAAACCGGCTGGCCATATCCTCTTGTTGCTCGGGCGACGCGCTCGAAACCGCCTCACCCGTTTCATGAGAAACAAGGTCTTCGGGAATCTCACCTAAGAAACGGCTTTTTTCCCGTGGCTGCAACCGACCATATTTTTTCCGTCGCGCCGCACCAAGCAACATCAGTTGCTCTCTGGCCCGAGTCATGCCGACATAGCACAAACGCCGCTCTTCACTAACATCCGGGGATTCTTCAAGGGTTTTACTGTGCGGCAGACTCCCCTCTTCCAGGCCAACCAGAAACACACAGGGAAACTCCAGGCCCTTACTGGAATGAAGGCTCATCAGCACCACTGCATCCTGTTTGAGTTTTTCTTCCTTGCTGCCTCGTGGTGGTTCGTCGCGATCAAGCAACGAAACTTTTTCCAGAAAACCCTCCAGAGTGGCCACGGCTTCGCGCTCCACATACGAGGAGAGCGCATTGACCACTTCATGCAGGTTTTCCACCCGACGGCGCGCCTTCTGGGGATCATCAGCATGACGATACAGTTCCTCTTCGAGCTGCAACTCACGAAACAACTCCTGCAACGTGGTCACCAACTGACCATGTTGGCGAAAACGTCTCTGGTAGCGCTCCAGCAATGCAACAAACCCTCGAATCGCCTCAACCGCTTTGTCGGGCAGATCCTCAATATCCGCACAGCCATGAAGCACCTCCCACAGCGGGCATTCCCCGGCAACGGATGCCTGAATTAAACGCTCGGCAGTGGTTTCTCCAATCCCTCGCTTGGGATAATTGAGAATCCGCAGCAGATTCACCTCATCAAGAGGGTTGGCCATGACTTTCAGGTAGGCCAGCGCATCCTTGACTTCTTTGCGGTCAAAAAATTGCTGGCCGCCAATAAGAACATAGGGAATATTTTCGTAGCGCAGCTGCTCTTCAAAGACACGCGATTGGCCGTTGGTGCGATAAAGAATGGCAAAGTCGCGGTATTCATATTGCTGCCGGAACCGTTCGCGGTGAATCGCCTCCACCACGGCCATGGCTTCGTCCTCACCATCATCACAGCAGCGGTAGACCACTTCCGCACCGGCGCCTCCGGCCGTCCACAGTTTCTTACCATGGCGATCCTGGTTGTGAATGATCAGGGCATTGGCCGCCGCGAGGATATTGCCGGTGGAGCGATAATTCTGCTCCAGCTTGATGACACGGGCACCGGGAAAGTCCTTCTCAAAATCGAGAATATTGCCGGGCTTGGCGCCTCGCCAACCATAAATGGACTGATCATCATCACCGACGACGCAAAGATTATGATGCGCTGAACTGAGCAGACGCAGCATATGATACTGAACATGGTTGGTATCCTGATATTCATCGACCATCAGATAGCGAAATTGTCGACGATAGCGCTCCAACACATCGGGATAACGCTCAAAGAGTCGAATCGTCAACAGCAGGATGTCGTCGAAGTCGATGGCATTACAAGCCTTGAGAGATTTCTGATAGCGTGGATAAATCTGAGCCGTGATCACCTCATACTCATCACGTGGATTGGCGGCATAATCTGCTGCATCGACCAGCTCGTTCTTTGCCGCAGAGATGAGCCACAGCACCCGCTCGGGATCAACATTTCCCCCCGAAGGCAAAAGACGCCCCTGGACCATGTCACGCACCAGACGCAGCTGGTCTGAAGTGGGATAAATTGAAAAATTCTTCTTGTAGCCGAGTTGCTCAATTTCCTGACGCAGAATGCGCACGCCAAGCGAATGGAAGGTGGAAATGATCAACCCTTTGGCCTTCGCCCGTCCCACCTCTTCGATAACGCGGTCGCGCATTTCCCGCGCAGCCTTGTTTGTAAAGGTTAATGCGACAATCTGATCCGCGCTTACCTGGGTGAGCAGATGGGCGATACGACTGGTGATGACACGCGTCTTGCCCGAACCGGCTCCAGCCAGCACCAGAACGGCTCCTTCCGTGTGGAGGACCGCCTGACGTTGCGGTTCATTGAGCTGCATCAGATCCATAAATTTTTCCTAACAACAAACTGGCCAAGCAACGCTTGATTTCTATATCTCGCTTCGTGTATCTTATCCGCCATGTCACGAATCATCATTCTACTCATCAGCCTGCTTTGGGCTTCACTGGTGTTTATTTCGTGGGACGGCGTCGCAAAAACGGCACCGGTGCCGACAGACGCGTCTCCCTACACATTTAACCAGTAGAGCCACTGACACCAGCCTTTATGACGCTTTAACCGGATGTTTTAACAGCCTGTTAAACGAAACGGCAGGCGCTTCCCTGGCGACTGCCACGCCGCTCAAATTCTTCATCAATCGCATTGAGCACTTCCCATTTTTTTAACGACCAACGCGGAGCGAGTAAAATATCTCGCGGACCGTCTCCAGTGAGCCGCTGTATCATGGTTTGCGGATGCAGGCGTTCAATAAAATCAACGACGGTTTTCACATAACTTTGCTGATCAAAGAGGGTAAACGCCCCCTGCTGGTATAACTGTCCCAATTCGGTATCTTTAAGCACATGGAGGAGATGGACCTTGATCCCTTCGACCTTGAGGCGCGCCATTTCGTCGGCTGTTGCCAGCATGTCCTCATGGGTTTCACCGGGCAATCCGAGAATCACATGGACACAGAGTTTCAAACCACGTTGCTGTGCCCGGTGATACGCATCGAGAAAGCAGGCATAATCATGGCCACGGCGCAAAAAATTCAGGGTTTTGTCATGACAGCTTTGCACGCCGACTTCGAGCCAGAAATAGGTCCGCCGATGGTACTCTTCAAGCAAATCCAAAACCTTATCATCCAGGCAATCCGGTCGAGTGCCGACAGCCAGACCAACCACACCGGAAACGGATAACGCCTCATCATAAAACGCGCGCAACTGCTCTACCGGGGCATAGGTATTTGAAAAGGGCTGAAAATAGCCCATGAAATATTTCGCCTTATATTTGCGGACCATGATCTCCTTACCGTGTTCAACCTGTTCGGCAACACTGAGACGGCGGGCAATGCCGAACGACCCGGAACCATTCGGTTCGCAAAACAAACACCCTGGAGATAACCGATCAAGACCACGATTAGGGCAGGAAAAGCCAGCATCTATGGAGATTTTGTGAACCCGACCTCCGAAACGCTGCTTGAGATATTGAGAATAAACACGATAGGCTTTGAGCATGGCGCGACTATGCCACCACGGGGTTCAGGGCGCAAGACTGTTGTGCTTGGCAAAGGAGAAAAAGCCGCATCCACAAATAACACGAACAGGAGAGCTTGACGACCACTGTCCTCGCACGGTTACTCATGGTCTTTATGGCTTAATGTCTGCAGATACTCTTCCCATTCACTGGGCAGCAAATCTTTCTTCTTGGAGTTACACTCTTTACATGCCGCAACGCAGTTCCCCTTGGTGCTCTTGCCACCACGCACCAGAGGAACGACATGATCCAGTGTCAGCTCCTTGGGATCAAACGGTTCACCACAATAATAGCAACGGCCTTCTGCGATACGGTTCTTCCACCAGCCGGTTTTACGCAACTCGCGTGCTTTGGCCCGCTCTTTACGCAACTGCTCTTCAGGGACATCCAGATATAGGGTCATGATCAACTTATCCTCACCGACAGACAGGATGATAACATAATGACTTTATTACGTTATCAATCAGACTCTTGCAGATTACCCGGAACTGTGCCATGAATAGCCCTGCCTTGTGAAACAACGATTCGATCTGCGGGTTTTCTTCAGACGAATTTACCATTGCGCCCGTACTGGAAACAAGGGGGGAACGACAGCCCGGCTGCTTTCTCCCAAATTTTGACTCAGCGCTGCACAGCACGTCAAAATCGCAGCAGCTGAGGGAGAACTTCACCCTCTATGAAGATACTTATTGTCGGAGCAGGACAGGTCGGCTACTTTCTCTGTGAACGTCTGGCGATGGAAGGCCATGAAGTCACCCTGATCGACCGGGACGAAATCCATCTGCGCCAGGCACAGGACCGGCTCAACGTCATGGGAATCAACGGCAATGGCGCCAGTGCTGAAATCCTTGAACAAGCCGACATCAAGCATACCGATATCTTTATCGCCGTTACCGATCTCGATGAGGTGAATATTCTCGCCTGTCTTCTTGCCCGTGAATATGAAGTCAAAACGCGCATTGCCCGCGTTAAGAGCATTGAATATCGCAGTCAGGGAGCCATCCTCTCCAAAGAGAAACTGGGCATTGACCTTCTGATCAATCCGGCCGACGAAGTGGCCGATGAAATTGTCAAAATCACCTGTCGTAGCGGCGCCTTTGACGTTGCTGAATTTGTCGAAGGGAAAATTCAGTTTCTCGGCTATCGCATTGACGAAGAGAGTCCGCTCTGCGGCCTGACGCTGCGTGAGTTGGGCGAATTACGCGGCATGTATCAGTTCGTCGTGACCGCCATCAGTCGCGGCGAGGAAACCATCATCCCACGCGGCGAGGATCACATCCAGTCCGGCGACAGTATTTTCCTGTTTGCGCACCAGAATGACTTGCCGGCAATTCAGTACCTGTTGCAGCCCGGCGAAAAGAAAAAACGCAAGATTCCCCGTGTGTTCATTCTTGGTGGCAGCACTATCGGCATTCGTATTGCCTCGCAACTGGAAAAACTCCATTACGATGTTCGGCTCATTGATGCCAATGAGCAACGCTGTCTTAAAGTGTCGGCCCGACTGAAGAAAACCATGGTGATTCAAGCTGAAGGAACCGATATCCATGCCCTTGAAGAAGAAGGGATCGCCAGCGCTGACACATTCATCGCCGTGACCGGCAAGGATGAGACGAATATCCTCTGCTCTCTGCTGTGCAAACAGCATGGCGTCAAACGAACCCTGGCGCTGATCAACAAACCGGAGCTTCTCAGCCTAGCACCAACCCTCGGCATTGATGCCAGTGTCTCCCCACGCCTGTCTGCGGCTGGAGCCATCCTTAAATACGTTCGTCGTGGCGGAGTAATCTCTCTGGCGACAATTGAGGGCAGCAACTCGGAAGTTCTTGAGTTTGAAGTCAATGCCGACAGTACCTTTGTTAACATCCCCCTGAAAGAGCTTCATTTTCCAACCGGCGCGATTATCGGCGCCATCGTTCAGGATGATCGATACGAGATCGCCACTGGCGACTCCAAACTGGCCATCGGCGATCGCGTTGTTGTCTTTGCCCTGCCGGATGCGCTGCCTAAAGTGGAAAAGTTTTTTGAATAAATGAATTTCCTCTTCGTTTTACATATCCTCGGTGCCCTTCTTACCTGCCTGTCTCTGGCTTTGCTGGTGCCGATCCCTTTTTCCTATTACTACCATGACGGCAGTGCCGCGGCGTTTATCTGGTCAACACTGATCTGTCTGATTGTCGGTGTCTTCCTGATGAAGGCATTTAAAAATAAAAAAGAACTCTCCGTACGCGAAGGGTTTGCTGTTGTCACCTTCGGCTGGCTGGTTTTTGCCGTGTTTGGCGCGCTGCCCTATCTGTTTTCCGGTGCCATCACCTCACCTCTTGATGCCATCTTTGAGACCATGAGCGGCTTCACCACCACCGGGTCGACAATCCTGACGGAAATTGAGTGCCTGCCGAAAAGTATCCTTTTCTGGCGCGCGTTGACCCACTGGCTGGGCGGGATGGGAATTATTGTTTTGAGTCTCGCGATCCTGCCGATGCTTGGTGTCGGCGGCATGCAATTGTTCCAGGCCGAGGTGCCGGGACCGACAGCGGATCGCCTCAAGCCACGCATCCAGGATACGGCCAAACTGTTGTGGGGTGTTTATGTCATCCTCACGGCAGTGGAAACCCTGCTGTTGATGGCTGGCGATATGAGCTTTTACGATGCCGTCTGTCACGCTTTTGCCACCTTGGCAACCGGCGGCTTTTCAACCCGAAACGCCTCGGTTGCAGCGTATGACAGCGCCTATATTGACTGGGTCATCACCCTGTTCATGTTCCTGGCCGGCGTCAACTTCTCGTTGCATTACTATGCGCTCAAAGGACGCATTGGTGAATATTTCCGCAATGAGGAGTTCCGCTTCTATCTGGCCATCACCGTCAGCGTAACCCTGTTGCTGGTCTTTTTCAATCAGGGGACGGTTTACACCTCATGGCTGGATAACTTGCGCTACAGCGCTTTTCAGACCACGTCAATTCTGACCACCACCGGTTTCGGCACAGCGGATTTTGAACTGTGGCCGGTCTTAACCCAGTACTTACTGGTCTTCACCATGTTTATTGGCGGTTGCGCCGGTTCGACCGGCGGCGGCATGAAGGTCGCCCGTTTTCTGCTGTTATTCAAACATGGCACGGTTCAACTCTATCGCCTCATCCATCCCCGGACCATTCGCCTGGTCAAGTTAGGCGATCAGCCGGTGGCCCCGGACGTCATGCAATCCATACTCGGCTTTTTCGCCCTGTTCATGGGGGTGTTCGTTACCGCCTCATTTCTGATGGCGGCGAGCGGCATGGATCTGGTTTCCGGAGCCGCAGCCGTTATCGCCACTCTCGGCAACATTGGTCCTGGTCTCGGCACGGTCGGTCCGGTGGATAACTTTGCCGCAGTCCCAGACTTCGGCAAGGGCGTCTTGATTCTGTGCATGTTGCTCGGTCGGCTGGAGCTGTTCACTGTTCTGGTCTTGTTCTTGCCATCGTTCTGGCGCAAGTAACCCATAAAAAAAGACAGGTTGATGACAACCTGTCTTTTCTGCATTTCGTACTCCCGTGTCCCTCTTGGACGGATCTATTCGTCGTGAAACAGAACAAAGCCCAGCTGCCGCCCCGTATTACCGCCATCACGACGATAGGAGAAAAACAGCTCACGCTGCTTCCAGGTACAGGCATCGGCACAGTCGATATTCTTCTTTTTAACGCCGGCCTGATCCAATTGGAGCAGACAACTGCGTTGCAGATCAACCTTCCATGTACCAAACTCCACTTCCGTGGCAATCTCGTCCCAATGACCGGTGCCGTTGCGGAAACCATCCCGCACATCCTTGCCAACTTCATAATGCTCAGCACTGATTCCAGGGCCGACGGCAACCAACAGATCTTCAGGCAGACAACTAAACTCATTCACCATGGCCCCAATCGTTTTTCCAATCAGACCATTCGCCGCACCGCGCCAGCCGACATGAATTACCGCAGCAACTCGTTGCTTGGCATCGAAAACCATCACGGGATAACAATCCGCCACAGTCACACCCAGCATCAGGCCCGGCTGATTGGTGATAATGGCATCCGCCTCGACATCCTGAAAATGGCTGACATCGTAGTTCTTCTTATCCACAACAACAATGTCACTACCGTGCACCTGATTAACCAGCAACAGATGATGTAAAGGCAGCTCAAACGCATGGAGCAACGTGGAACGATTACCTTCAATATTATACGGAGCATCATCGGTATTACTGCCGAGATTAAGCGAATTGTAGGGAGGACGACTGATGCCGCCATTGCGTGTCGTCACCCCGGCAATCAGGTTTTTCCCATCACACCACGTGGCCTGCAGGCAACTGATTTTTCCGTATTTTTCAAGGTTCATGGGTCATGTTCCCTTCTGGATTTCCATCAATATCTTCACCTGTCGGATCATAGCTTTCGCGCAGGGAGGATAGTTCTACACCATATTTGCCGTCGAGGAAAGCGACAATTGACGCCAAATCATCCGGAAGATCGCTGGTGAACTCCATATAGGCACCTGTTCGCGGGTGAATAAATCCCAGCAGGCGCGCATGAAGCGCCTGTCGATGCAGAGCATGAACGCGTTGGCGCACTTCCAGGTCATTGATGGCATTGGCACGGGTGCGGTTGCCATAGAGAGGATCTCCAACCAAGGGCAGGTTCATTTCAGACAGGTGGACACGAATCTGGTGAGTCCGACCGGTCTCCAGGCGCATTTCCAACAGGCTGAGACGGTCGGCATCATAACGGCGCAAGACTTTCCAGTGCGTTACCGCCCGCCGGCCACCACGTCCTTTTGAAGACATTTTTTTACGATGCGTGGGATGACGACCGATGGGAGCATCGATGGTCCCGCGTTGATTCTGCACTTGACCATGGACCAGAGCCACATAGCGTCGTTGAATCGAATGAGCCTTGAATTGGGCCGCAAGATGATTATGGGTAACATCATTTTTCGTTGCCACCATAACACCGGAGGTATCTTTATCCAGCCGGTGGACGATCCCCGGCCGCAACTCCCCGCCAACGCCGCTGAGATCCTGACAGTGATACAGCAGAGCATTCACCAGCGTACCGCCTTGATGCCCGGCAGCGGGATGCACGACCATACCGGCAGCTTTATTGATGACAATCAGATCGGAATCTTCGTAGAGAATCTCTAACGGGAGGCTTTCGGGAAGAGCTTCAACCGGCTGCGCCTGAGGGAGAGTAACGCTCACGGTTTCACCACCACGCAGCTTCACTCCGGCTTTAACGGTTTGATCATCCACCCGCACCAGACCGTCATCAACCAGTTTTTTCAACTGTGAACGTGTCAACTCCGGGAGTTGACACGTCAGAAACCGGTCCAGCCGCTCAGACGCCTGACCCGGTTCAATGTAAAACGTTAAATTTTCATCCATTTACCAAATTGAGCTTTCTATTTTCCCGGCTTGCTTGATCATGACATCGACAATAGCACGATCAAACAGTTGGTCACGGTTCTCCAGGGTTTCTGAAACCCGTTCAGCAAAATGCTCCCGCCCTTCCTGCAACTCTTCGGCAAGCAAATCAAAAATATTGTCATTTCTGATTCCCTCTTCCACCTTGTCCGGATTATACAGGGCAATATCCGACACGATGGCTCGTGCCAGTCGAAACGCCAGTTCAGGATCTTCTACACGTCGCGCCATCAACTTCTCCTGTTTGTGTCAAGGTATATGCAGCCCAAATGCGGGGGGAGCTACTACGATCAGCCAACTGTCCAGAAAGATTAACCAAAAACCCGAAGGTTGTCAAACTCATCAATCTGACTGAATAATTTGGCTCACACTAATGTTCAGATTTTGACCCACGCGGCTCTGGGAAATGGCCGAGAAAGCGAAACAGGTCCAGATGACTACCTCGAAAATCAGCAACAAATTCCGGGCTGCGATCAATCAACCAGGTATCGACCAAGAAAGTGGTCATGCCGAGACGACTGGCCGACAGATCATGTTCCGTATCATTGCCCACCATCAGGCACTGCTGCGGTTGACGTCCCAGATGGGCAAGAATATCTTCAAAATAGTGCGGATTAGGTTTGCAGTAGCGACTGTTTTCGAAACTGGTGATCAAGGAAAAGTCGTCAGCGTTTAATCCCCCCCAGGCGAGCCGGGCCTCAACAAGCTGACGTGGAAAGACCGGATTGGTTGCCAACACCAGCTCCAACCCTTTTTCGCGACAACGGTCTATCAGCTTTGTCGCCAAAGGTAGGGGTTGAATCAAGGGACGCATCGTCTCCATGTAGCGTTGGAAAAAACACTGCAACCCGGTACGGAACGTCTCCGGGCTAATGCCCAGGTCCTCTTCGACCACCTGCCAATAGTACTGCTCGTTGGTCTTGCTACCGTCATCACTGTTAAGCAGCTCAACAGTCCGTTGCACCAACCGCTCGACAAAGGGCCGCACCGCCATGCCCGGATCAATACAATCCGCCAGATATTTCAGATAAGCCGGTACAAACTGATGCATATCCACATTGATCAGTGTTCCGTCGAGATCAAACAGTATCGTCGTAATATTTTGTATCGTTGTCTTTGGCATCATTGCAAAAAACTGACGTTCATCACGAAAAATAAAAAAGGGAGACAGCGGCAGGCCGTCTCCCTTTCGTAAACCAATTTTACGGTCGGATTACTTGCTGTGGCAGAATTTGCAGGAGGCCATATCTTCCACCTGCTCGTGGCAACCGCCGCAAAGACCGTGACCAGCAGACATACTGGAGACATCGATTTTTGCAGGCTCACCTTCATGGCAGCTACTACAGTCGTTGTCCAACATTTCTTTATGCATGTTGTGATCAAACTTGATGATGCCTTTGGAGGCACCTTCGTACTTGTAAACCCCTTCCGGCAGTACTTCGACTTTGACGATGGGTGCCGAGGTTCCGTCCTGCTGAGCCAGGAAAACCGGCACACATGCAAATACTACAGCGAGTACCGCAAACAACAAATTCTTCATCCACTCAACTCCTTTTTTCGGACTACCATAACAATTCATTGAAACTACCAGCTCCCTTTTCTACCTCGAACCTGACATGATGTCAATTCAGATTTAAGTAAAATTCGCCAAAAAACGTCTAAAAACATCTATTTAATCCCTGTATTCTGTATACGATAATCGTTTTTCAAACTTTCATCTTGTCGCTACTCCCGCTATACTGTTGAATTTATATGTCCCCTCGAATGTATTCGACCTTTTCCAACCATCGTAAGGAGGGGCCTGCCGGGGAAGACCCTTGAGGTTCAGGCCAAATCTGCCATGAATGAAAAAACTCACAACTACCTACTTTCATTGCAAAAAAATGAAATAACCGAGTACCATATCTATACGAAACTGGCAAAATCCATCCGCAGCAAAGAAAATGCGGCGATTCTCCAGCGGGTTGGCGAAGAGGAACGTCGTCATTACGACATCTGGAAAAACCATACGAAAACGGAGGTTGCCCCTGACCGCATCAAGGTTTGGCTGTATTATCTGATCAGCCTGGTCTTCGGATTTACCTTCGGCATGAAATTAATGGAACGCGGTGAAGTCGGAGCTCAAACCAACTACCAACTTCTCAGCAAAGAGTTTCCCGAAGCCGCCCAAATCGCTGCAGAAGAAAAAGAGCACGAGATGGAACTTCTGGCCCTGCTCGATGAGGAACGGCTCCACTACACCGGATCTATTGTTCTTGGTCTGAACGATGCCCTGGTTGAGCTGACCGGTGTTCTGGCCGGTCTGACGCTGGCCTTGCAAAATACCCGCCTGATTGCTCTGGCGGGTCTGATTACGGGCATTGCCGCCTCCTTGTCCATGGCCTGTTCTGAATACCTGTCGATGAAGAACAGCAGCGGTGAAGAAAAGCATCCCATCAAAGGAGCGGCCTATACCGGGATCGCTTATGTCACCACGGTTTTTCTCCTGATTCTGCCGTTCCTGGTTTTTGAACATTATTTTGTCTGCCTGTTGTTCAGTCTGGCAGCTGCCGTGGCCATCATCGCCGGGTTTAATTACTATATTTCTGTCGCCGAGGACCTGACCTTTAAAGACCGTTTTCGTGAGATGGCTGTGCTTAGCCTCGGCGTGGCCGGACTGAGTTTTCTCATCGGTTATGTGGTGCGTGTCTTTCTCGGTGTGGATATCTAAAACGATTAGGAGCCCGCCATGGACGCTGCCAAGGCCATGAACCAACTGATTGACTTTATGTCCCCGAAATTGGATACACTGATCCATACGGGGCCCTGGCTGGAAATTGATCAGCAACGCATTGACGCGTTTGCTTCAGTGACCGGTGATGAGCAGTGGATTCATACGGATCCGCAACGTGCGCAGCAAGAATCACCCTATGGGGCAACAATTGCACATGGCTATCTGACGCTATCGCTTCTGCCATTCTTAACCCAGAGCAATCATCCCGACTATTTTTCAAACAACTATCCGGGGATGAAATTACGTGTAAATTATGGCTTGAATCGTGTACGGTTTCCGGCTCCAGTCAAAGTAAATTCAGCAGTGCGTGCACACACAACGCTGTCCTCCGTGCGCGCTCTGGACGGCTGCGTCGAAGTCGTCTATTCAATAACCGTTGAAATTCGCGATGAGGCAAAACCCGCGTGTGTCGCTGAATTCGTCGCCCGGCTTTATCCCTAAAGCCCTGCACAAGGCTTCAGATAGGACTGACATGGAAAATATTCGTGAAGAAGTAAAAGAACTGCAAATCGGCATGAAAGTACGCAACCTGCGCCAGGAGCGACGCATGACGCTGCAGGACCTGGCCAACAAAACCCGATTATCCAAACCCCTATTGTCACAGATCGAAAATAATCAGGTCATTCCGCCATTGTCAACGCTGCTGCGGATCGCGAAAGCCTTTGAGATCAGCCTGAACTGCTTTTTTGAAGACGAACGGGACAACACCCAGTGTGTTGTCGTGCGCGCCGGAGATCAGCATGTTCGTCAACTTCGCGCTGCTCAGACCCACGACGGCAAATCCTACACCTATAATTCACGGGCCTTTGGCAAAACCCGTCATCACATGGAACCTTTCGATGTGGAGTTTTTTGCCCGTGAATGGAACGACGAGTTACTGGTCCGCCATGAAGGTGAGGAATTCCTTTATGTTCTCGAAGGACAACTTGAATTCCGTCATGGAGATCAAACCATCATCCTCAACCCCGGCGATTCAGTGTATTACGATTCGACGGAACCGCATGGCTATATTGCCCGCAGTGAAACACAGCCGCGTGCCATCGCTGTGTTATACTCAAAAAATTAAACCGGAGGAAACGGACACCTCCTCCCTTTTGATGAAATTTGACAATAAGGAGAGAACGTTATGGCAAAGGTTGGTGTGGTATTATCCGGCTGCGGCGTCTACGACGGCAGCGAAATTCACGAAGCGGTCATCACATTACTGGCTCTGGATCGGGCTGGTGCTGAGATCGTTTGTATGGCGCCCAATGCGCCACAACTTCATGTCGTCAATCACCTCACCGGCGAGGTTGCCGACGGTGAGAGCCGCAACATCCTCGTCGAATCCGCCCGCATTGCCCGCGGCAACATCAAAGACATGGCCACTGTCACTGCTGAGGGCATTGACGCATTGGTCCTTCCCGGCGGTTTCGGTGCAGCAAAGAATCTGTGTGACTTTGCCATCAATGGACCCGAATGCCAGGTAAATCCCGAAGTGGCCCGACTGGTTAACGCAATGGTTGATGCCGGCAA
Source organism: uncultured Desulfuromonas sp. (assembly GCF_963666745.1). NCBI lineage: Bacteria > Pseudomonadati > Thermodesulfobacteriota > Desulfuromonadia > Desulfuromonadales > Desulfuromonadaceae > Desulfuromonas > uncultured Desulfuromonas sp. Next base: position 2,903,875 of record NZ_OY762961.1, read on the forward strand.
GCCACTGGCAGCTATCTGCATTGCCCCGGCCCTGATTGCCCGGATTCTCGCCCTGGCCGGAAAAACACCCCAGGTCACCATCGGCACGGATTCAGGCACAGCACAAGCCATCACAGCAATGGGCGCGCAACATGTGGATAAAGCCGTTGACGAATTTGTTCTGGATGAAAGCCTCAATCTGTTGACCACACCTGCCTATATGCTGGCCGGGTCCATTAAAGAAGCGGCTGCCGGGATTGAGGCAACCATTGCCGCACTGATGGCCAGACTGTAAATCTTTTAGCAGGCGGGACCGATTGGTTCCGCCTGCAACCCACAAACATCATGCCAGACAAAACCCCAGTTGCTCTCAGAATCATCCTGAGGTATAAAATCCCAATTTACCGTTTATAGAGCCTCGCAGCTTTCAATCTACGGCGGGCAAAGCCCCCAACCAGGAGTTTTTCTATGATCCTCGCTTCTGATCTCAAACGCGGCATGGTCCCTCTGCTGGACGAAGCCCCTTGTACTGTTCTTGATGTTAGCTTCCAGTCTCCCACGGCCCGTGGCGGCAACACTCTGGTCAAAACCAAATATCGTAATTTGCTCACCGGTCAGGTATTGAATAAAACCTTTAAATCCGGCGACAAAATCGACGAGGCCGACTTCGCTCGCCGTAAAGGCCAGTATCTGTATGCCGCTGGCGATGACAGTGGCGTCTTTATGGATCTGGAGAGCTATGAGCAGTTTGAAATCGATGGCGAAATGTTTGCCGACATTAAAGGCTACCTCACCGATGGCCTCGAAGTGATGCTGGGAATTTTCAATGACATGGTGGTTCTGGTAGAGCTGCCGATGACGGTGGAGCTGACCGTCGTTGAAACAGCTCCTTCAATCAAAAATGCCACGGCAACAGCCCAGACCAAGGAAGCGATCCTTGAAACCGGTATGGCCATACAGGTTCCGGGCTATCTGGAGAGTGGGGAACGGATCAAGGTAGACACCCGGGAAAATCGTTTTATCTCCCGCTGTTAAACGGCAATACTTCAGAGCCCCCCTGGAGCTAGGGGAATTCTCTATCAACAGCCATGGACGACACAGGCTGTTTTCAACAGCCTGTCAGTCCTCTGGAGCTTCGTCCACATCCCCGTCAGCATCAGTCTGGTAGCGTCGTCGGATATCATTGAGAGCGGTTTCATCACCGATCACGGTCAACCGATCACCTTCCAAGAGCAGAGTGCGGCCATTCGGCACAAAAGACTTGCCCTGCCGGGTCAAAAACGCGACCAGACACCCCTCACCAAACACCACATCGAGTAGCGGACGACCGGTCAGCTCATGAGCCGGTGTGCCTGCATCCAGCGACAGTAACAGAAAACGATCACTCTGCAGCAGGGCCTCCTTCAGGGCAGTTCGATGCCTCGCCCCCAGCCACTGCTCGGCAAAACTCTCTTCATCCACCCGCTCGGCGATTCGTGCCAGAATGCGCAGATGCTGGGTAGGGTTGCTGTCCGGGCTGACCAGAAAAAACAACGCCTTGACCATCTGGGAGCCCTCTTCCTCAAGGGTCTGCGGATTGTAGCGCGCCATGCGCACGCCGTTTCGTGCCCGCATCAAGACCAGCTCTGACTGTGTAATCACGGTTGAGCGAAAATGGGGCAAAGCGACCCCGCGCGTCACCGGAGTAGCGCCTATGCGGGTGCCGACCATGATCTGCTCCGCAATTTCTTCACTGGTCAATGGGATGACCTTCTCCAGCTTATGCGCCGCAATCGTCAGAGCAGCCTCAAATGAACACTCCTCTTCCAAGTCCACGACCTGACTGCGCAGCAGAATCTCGTCAAACGGATCATCATCGCGTAAGCCCTTTTCCTTGAGGATGCCGCGCAGTTCGGTATCAAGCCCCTGGTAACGGAGATGCCCCAGGCGTTCGAAGACATGAAAAATCGCACCGGTGCGCGCGACGCGAGGACGGCCATAATAGAAATACCAAGCAACGGAAACAAGGATTAAAGCAGCGGAGAACAACATCGACAGGCTGCCCATCTCAACAATGAGGATCAGGGGAAAAACAATCCCGGCAATCTGCATCCACGGGTAAAGGGGTGATTTATAACCGGGATCGTAGGAATCAATGCGGCTCTCACGCATAACGATGACGGCAGCACAGACCAGCGCAAACATCAGCAACTGAAAAGCACTGGCCAGTTTGGCGATCTTCATCGGGTCGAATAAGACGATGATCGCCACCAAAACCAACACGGTAAGCATAATGGCATTGGCTGGAGAGCCAAAACGGCCTAAGCGGCGAAACACCGAAGGCAACAGATGATCTCGACTCATGGCCAACGGGTAGCGCGAGGCACTCATCATTCCGGCATTGGCCACAGAAATAAAAGCCAGCAATGCGGCTATCGACAGCAGTAACTTGCCCGTGTCACCTAAGGCATATTCAGCGGCTGCCGCCACAGGGGTCAGACTCCCCTGCAATTCGGTCTGCGGAACCAGGCCGACAATAATCGTCGTGCCGACAAGATAAACGCCGACCGCCGTTGTCAGCGCAAGGATCACGCCACGCGGCAGATTGCGTTCGGGGTCTTTCACCTCTTCGGAAAGACTTGCCACCTTGGTCACGCCGACATAACTGATATAGACAAGACCGGCCGTCGACAGGATCGCGTCCATACCCGAGGCCAAAAAGCCGTCAAAATGGGTTGGTTGCAAATGAATGCCACCACCGACGAAAAATACGGCCAACAGGGCCAACAAGCCAATGACAAGAAGAATTTGCAGCCGCCCGCCCTTACCGGCCCCGAACAGGCTGAGTCCACTCAACGCCAAGGCGACAGTCACCGCAACGGACCCGATGTGCAACTCCGGAATATACAGAGAGATATAAGCCCCCATACCAACCAGAGCAAAAGCGACTTTAAGAATCAGAGCCAGCCAGGTTCCCAGACCACCAATGGTTCCCCAGGCCGGGCCCAAAGCCCGATCGAGAAAATAATAAACCCCACCGGCACGCGGCATGGCAGTCGCCAGTTCCAGGATACTGAACATCGCCGGAAACAAAGGCAAAGCAGCAATGGCATAGGCAAGAATCAAAGCGGGTCCGGCCTGTCGGGCGGCGAGTCCCGGCAACAGGAAAAAGCCAGCACTGAGCGTTGCCCCGGTCGCAATCGCATAGACATCGAGCAGACGCAGTTCTTTTTTTAACCGTTTGTGCTTGATGGGATCCGCCATGCCACTCCTTTCCCTGCTGAGATTAATGGTGTTTACGGCTTCTCAAATATAGTGCCGAGCAATAGAAGGAGGGTCAACCGTTTTCGAACTGAGTTCAACGAAAAGAGCCACAGGCCTGCAAGAGGCGCTGTGGCTCATAATATCGAAAATATTGGTTATAATCAGGAGGACAATGGCAGGCTGACGATAAAATCGCTGCCTTTTCCAGGGGTACTTTCCACCGAAACCCGGCCATGATGAATCTGAACAATATGCTTCACGATGGCCAGCCCCAAGCCGCTTCCGCCTGCCTGACGGCTACGCGCTTTATCAACCCGATAGAATCGCTCAAACAAACGAGGCAGGTGCTCGGCGTCAATACCGCAACCATGGTCACTGACCCGCACGATAGCTCGGTTACCCTCTTCATAACAACGAATGGTCACGGTACTTTCCGCCGGACTGTATTTGATGGCGTTTTCCAGCAGGTTGGTCAGGGCCTGTTCGAGCAATGGAGCATTTAAAGGCGACATCAAACCCGCATCAAGCTCCTGTTTCAAGGTAATTCCCAACCCTTCGGCCAGGACGGTACAGTCATTGACGGATTCTGAAATCACCTCGGACAGTTTGCCGGGCTCAAGATCGAAGCGCTCGTTCTCTTCGCCCTGTTCAATGCGCGACAGGCTCATCAGATCTTCAATGATCACACTGAGGCGTTCCACCTGACGCTCGACAATTTTCAGAAATTGTTCGGACTCATCGCGATTATCCAGCGCGCCATCAAGCAAGGTTTCGACAAAGCCTTTGATCGCCGTGATCGGCGTTTTAAGCTCATGAGAAACATTGGCGACAAAATCACGCCGCATGGTCTCAAGGCGCCGCTGGCGCGTCAAATCATTGAACACCACCAAGGCACCAATCGTTTCTTCGCCCATACCACGCAGCATGGTCCCATGGGCCTGGAGGCATAATTCTTCTTCACCACGAAAAAGAAGGACATCTTTCTCAATGGTCATTTCACTATCCATGGCCGACGTGATAAAGGAAAGCAATTCGGCCTTACGCACCACTTCCTGAACAGGCCGGCCGACAACGGTTGCCGGATTAATCTCAAGCAGATGCGCTGCCGCCGGATTCATCCGCAGCACGTTCTGCTGCGAATCGATAGCAATTACCCCTTCCACCATACTGCTCAGTACAGCATCCTGTTCGCGACGCTGTTTATCAATGGTGGAGATCCGTTCATTCAACTGTGCGGCCATTTCATTCATGGTCTGTCCCAAAGCAACAATTTCACTGGAACCACTGATGCGCAAACGATGATCCAGTTGTCCGGAGGCATAGCGTTCAGCTTCCCGCTTAATCTGCTCCAAGGGTCGGGTGATTCGGCGAGAAATAAACAGGCTCAGAATTGATACCAACAAAATAGCGACAGCACCGCCGACAGCGAGTTGTCTTCTGAGGGCGACCAATCGGGAATTCACTTCATCCACAGCCATTGCTGTGCGAACAACTCCAGCGATCTTGCTGTCGGCAATAACCGGAACTGCCAGATACATCATCTCTTTCTGCAACGTGCGGCTGAAACGCTGTGACTTGCCAACCCCACCTTCCAAGGCGGCAAGCACTTCCGGTCGGCTGCCATGGTTTTCCATGCGGTTGGGATCTTCACGGGTGTCACCAAGGACTTCACCGTCAGGCAACATGATGGTAATCCGCGTATCGGTACGCACTCCGGCTTGCCGACACAGATCGTTAACAAATTCTTGTTGGGAAACATCCAGATGGTCTCGGACTTGAAGGGCGATCAGTTCAGCACGCGCACGCAGGGATTCAACACTATCCTGATCATGAAACTGCTTGAGGACCGAAGAAAAATACCAGCCGATGGCCACAACAGCCAAAATAATGGCGAGGACCAACAGCGGATAGATTTGCCATAAAAGACGACGTGAACGAATTTTTGCCATGAAAACGATTAATCCTTGAAGCGGTAGCCGACACCACGAACGGTCTCAATGCAGTGGCCGAAATTACCGAGTTTGCGCCGTAGGCCAACAATCTGCACATCCACAGCGCGGTCCGTGACCGAATAATCTTCACCGCGCACGGCGTTGACAATCTGGTAGCGGGTAAACACCCAGCCCGGACGGCTGGCGAGAAAATGCAACACCCGGAACTCGGTATAGGTCAGATCAACGCTACGACCATCGACCAGCACTTCGTTCCGTCCGGGATGAATTACCAGTCCGTGGCGTTCGATCACCGCATCGGTGGGCACATGTTCGGTTTCATCACCTTGTTCATAACGGCGCAGAACCGCTTTGACGCGAGCCAACAAGACTTTAGGGCTGAACGGCTTGGTCACATAGTCTGCGGCCCCCATTTCAAGCCCCTTGACAATGTCGGACTCTTCACCCTTGGCGGTCAGCATAATGACCGGAATATCCCGCAATTCGCGATCCTTCTTCAGCGCTTCGCACACCTCAAGACCATCCATGCCCGGCAGCATCAGATCGAGAATCATGAGATCCGGATGTTCTTTGCGAGCCTGTTCAACGCCTTCTTCACCAGTGGTTGCCGTTGTCACCTGAAAACCGTCACGACTCAGGTTGTAATGAACCAGGGCAAGAATGTCTTCTTCGTCTTCTACAATCAGAATTTTTTTATTCATCGGTTTCATCATCCTTTTTGGGCGATTTAAGCCCTGTCATGTCAGAAAACGGTTAGAAAACAGTTAGACTTCCATGTAAAACTGTCTATCTGGCCTTATTTTAGCGATCAGAGGACGTAATCCACATCAAAACGTGACAAAAAAACGCTCCTTCTCTTCACTATAAACGGTACAAAGACAGATTAATCGGCTTCGGGTGGCTGAAGAATCTTCACCAAGGCACTCATATCTTCATCGGCAAAACCCATCTGGCAACCACGCTTTGCCATCTCATTACTGGCTGCCGCATTGGCCAACGGTACGCGATGAAAATCGCCCAATTGTACAGCGAGGCGCAAATCCTTTTGCAGATGCTTGAGGGGGAAATTAGCCGTAAAATTATTTGCCAGCATAGCGGTCCCTTTCCCTTTGAACATGGGACACGCCAAGGCACCGGCACCAAGCACATCGAGCAGATCTTCGCCGTTGAGTCCACTGGCCTTTGCCAGGGTCAGCCCTTCACTTAAGGCGGAGATCATGCTGCCCATCATCATGTTAATCGTCAGCTTCATGCTTGACGCCGCACCGATCTCACCGAGAAACACCGTCTTCTTGCCCATGGCGTCAAAACCGGGTTGGGCTTGTTGCAAAAGCGATTCATCACCTGCAGCCATAATGACCAATTCGCCATCACGAGCCGGTTGTACCGTGCCGGACACCGGTGCTTCAAGATATTCTCCACCGCGGGCCTGAATGGAGATGCCAATTTTCTCTGCTGTTTGTGGATCGACCGTTGACATATCGACATAGCCTTTCCCCGGCCCAACCCCCTGAATAACGCCGTGCGGCGAAAAACACACGGCCATCGCCGCGTCAGGATCCGCCACCATGCAGAAAGTCACATCTGCCGCTGCAATGACTTCCAGTGGCGTACTCACCTGGCGGGCACCCGCCTCGACCAGGTTTTTGCATTTTGATGCGTTGCGGTTGTAGACCGTCAGTTGATGACCTGCCTTGATCAAGTTCATGGCCATGGGGTTACCCATCAGACCACTGCCGATAAATCCGTAATTTGCCATTATTCTTTCCTTTTTATTTTTTAGGAGAGTCCCAATTCCTGTTTTTCCAGTTTCAACAGCTGATCGCGCAATTCTGCCGCCCGCTCAAAATTAAGCTCGGCCGCTTCGGCCAACATCTCTTCGCGTACCGCCTTGATTTGTTTGCGCAATTCTGCAGGGCTATGCCATTCCGCCAGTTCCTCGGCCACTTGCGCCACTTCTGCGCTGACCCCTTTGAGATCTTCAAGAATGGTGCGCATTGATTTCGATACCGACCTGGGTACGATGCCGTGTTCAGCATTGAAGGCCAGTTGCTGTTCGCGTCGGCGCTGCGTTTCGTCAAGGCAGGCCTGCATGGAGCGGGTCACCCGATCGGCATACATGATCACCCTGCCATCCACATTACGTGCCGCACGGCCGCAGGTCTGAATCAAAGATCGCTCGCTACGCAGAAAGCCTTCCTTGTCGGCATCGAGAATCGCCACCAGCCCGACTTCTGGAATATCCAGACCTTCCCGTAGCAGGTTAATACCAATCAGCACATCAAAGTCGCCTTGGCGCAAACTGCGGATGATCTCCATCCGCTCGACCGTGTCGATATCGGAATGCAAATAACGCACGCGAATACCGATCTCTTCCAGATAATCAGTTAAATCCTCGGCCATGCGCTTTGTCAACGTAGTGACCAGAATGCGCGCCCCAGTGGGAATGGTGGTGCGGATCTGATCGACCAGATCATCGACCTGCTGCTGTGCCGGACGGATCTCAATGGGTGGATCAACCAAACCGGTAGGGCGAACGATCTGCTCGACCACAACGCCCTGTGCTTTTTCCAGTTCATAATCTGCCGGTGTCGCCGACACGTAGACAGTCTGCAGATGTTTCGCCTCAAATTCCTCGAATTTCATGGGCCGGTTATCGAGCGCTGAAGGCAGTCGAAAGCCATAGGCGACCAGGTTTTCCTTACGTGAGCGATCACCGCGATACATGGCCCCGACCTGCGAGACACTGACATGACTTTCGTCGATAAATAGTAATGCATCGTCAGGAAAGTAATCGAACAGGGTCGCTGGAGGTTCCCCTTCGCCTCGGCCATCCATATAGCGAGAATAGTTCTCGATGCCCTGGCAATAGCCCATCTCCTCCATGACCTCAATATCGAACATGGTGCGCTGTTCAATACGCTGGGCTTCAATCAGCTGGTTGCGATCCCGGAAGTAAACAATGCGCTGTTGCAGTTCATCCTGAATCTGTTTGATGGCCCGCTCCAGGGTCGGACGCGTCGCCACATAGTGACTAGCCGGGAAGATGCTGGTTTTGGTCAGCTTATCGATGACCGTGCCGCGCAGCGGATCGATCTCGCTGATGGTGTCAATCTCATCGCCAAAAAACTCAATGCGCAGCGCTAAGTCCTCCTCATAGGCAGGAAAAATCTCGACACTGTCGCCACGCACCCGGAAGGTGCCACGGTGAAAGTCGGCATCATTACGTTGGTACTGGATCTCAACCAGTTTCTTCAACAGCGTGTTGCGTTCCAGCTCCATGCCCACTTCCAGGCCGACCAACATGCCGAAGTAAGCTTCCGGAGAACCAAGGCCATAGATGCACGACACTGAAGCGACAATCAGCACATCTCGCCGGGTCAGCAGGCTACGCGTAGCACTATGCCTCAGCTTATCAATCTCTTCATTGATGGAGGAATCCTTCTCAATAAAGGTGTCGGTGCTGGCGACATAGGCTTCCGGCTGATAGTAATCGTAATAGGAAACGAAATATTCGACGGCGTTATTGGGAAACAACTCACGAAACTCGCCGTACAACTGGGCAGCCAATGTTTTATTGTGCGCCAGCACCAAAGTTGGGCGCTGCACCCGCTCAATGACATTGGCCATGGTAAAGGTTTTACCACTTCCGGTGACGCCGAGCAGTACCTGATGTTGCGCGCCATCTTCAAGGCCTTCCACCAGTTCCTCAATCGCTTTGGGCTGATCCCCGGCCGGCGCGTAGGTAGATTTTAAGCTGAATTTTGCCATGTGTTTCTTTCAAAACAAAGAGAAGCTCAAACAGATAAAAGAGAACCATAGCATGAGTGGGTTAGACAGACCAAGAAAGGACGGTTTGAATCTTAAATAGACCGCCAACTGAAAACGGGATAGCCCCGCTTGGGGCTATCCCGTTCATTATTTTGGATTGGCTGTAACCGGATCAGGCGACGGCGCCACCAAATTGACTGGAAAGCGTCTGCCCTTGATCGTCACTATCCATCGAGGAACTGGGTGTCATGCTGGAAACGGTTGCCGCACGTTCAACCATGGCACTCCCCTGTGCTGATTGTTCGGACATCAACTCGGCCTGGGCCTGAGCACGCATACGGCTGGCCTGGGCGGCGACGTTACGATCCTGAGAAGACGGCTGAGCTGGAGCCAGAGCAGCAGCGCGAATGACATCCGCTTTTTCCATAGTCGCCTGAGGATCACCTGGGATGGCACTCATGTCGACGTTAACCTCACCGGAAACCGCATAGCGCTTTCCATCCGGCCCGGTTTCATAGGTCAGAGACGGGGACCCGGTATAAGTACCGCCAACCGCAGCATGAGCCGCTTCATGCACCTGGACCTCGCGATCTCTCTGCGCCAAGTCCTGGACCTGCTGTTGCTCATCCTCGGTCAGTTGCGGAGATGAGGATTCACGGCCCTGTTCCGATTCTCCAGATTCAGCCGTTTCCTGTCCTTCATTCATCTCTTTAACCGGCTCGCTCTGCTCTTCAGCGACGGAAGAACCATCTTCACCGCTGGCCTGAGTTGCGCCAGGGTCGCTAACAGGAGCGGCCGTGCCGTTTTGCTGCTGGCCAGCCATGGAGGCTTGACGCCCTTGCGCACTCAGTTGTACGGAATCGACAACCCTGAGGGGTGACGTCTCAGAATCAGCAGGCGCTGTTGTACTTTCACCGTAGTTGCTGACTTGAGCGGCCATGTTTCCCTGCCGGGCCGATGTCATGTAAGCAGCAACCTGAAGGGCTTGGGGATCTGTTGTGGTAATCGATACGGCCATGATTTTCCCTCCCCGAAATTATGTCGAGGATGACTTAGTGACGCAAAAACAACACGCCTAACTTAAAAACTATAGCACAAAGTTTTGCGATTTCCAGTTAAAAGCACGATAAAAAAGGGACTTAGCTTATATAGCTCTGACAGTTACGGGCAACAAACACTGGTAAAATTGCCTTCAGCGACTTTCCCTCATATCCATCGTTCGCGGAGTTTATAAAGTGCATAACTAATGCGCTACAGGCAAACGACATCTGCTGAGAAGATTTGATGCGCTCGCAGAATGACCTTCGCCGCGACCGAACGCGAGATGAGGTATAAAAATATTCAGAGCAGGGCGGGCACTGCCCGCACGGTTAAGGGTGGCCCCACAGAGAGGATAGAGAAAAATCCGGGGTCATTCTCAAGGGTTTACGTCATTTGATGATGAGAAGCACGATTCGCCGAGCTGACACACGGCTGAAAACCTTTAGTGGAGCCCATGGCCGGGCGACCACCATCTCTGATGGTGTAAGCAAGACGAAAATCGCATTTTCGGCTTGCGTTATTGGGAAACACAGGAGGTGTTTATCCAATATTCTCTTTGATGCGATGAGCCGAATCAGTGAAGCATCACGGAAACTGGCCCATTGTCGATTGGTCCAGGTTCAGGAGATGTTCAGCCGGTTTTGGAGATTTTATGGTCCCCAAAAGGGAACAAATTGCTCTATCCAACACCATCCGTTGCCGATTCTACGTTCCCTCGTGGCATGGGCTTCGGCGCCCACACGTCGAGCCACTTTTGCGTCGACAAAAGTGGCTCATAATCGACTCCCGACAGTGCACCCTGTCGGGTTCCCTCACGCCAAGCACTTACACCGCGATGTCGGCAAAACTCGCCCAGTCTGCATCCGTCCTCAAACATGTTGCCGACATCCCTCGCGGTGACATTCATTCCGTTCGGTGCTGCTGAACGGGAGGACTGAGGTGCTTACTGCTTAAAAAGGTTGCCTACCCAGTTTATTTAATTTTCCAGTCGGTGCCCCCGGCACCGTCCAACAGCAAAATACCTTTGTCTGCCAGCTCATCGCGAATGGCATCGGAACGGGCAAAGTCTTTGTCCTGGCGTGCCTGAAGGCGATCAGCGATCAGCGCTTCAATCTCCTCGACGGTGATGTTCAAATCAGCCAGTGCGGCCATGCGCTGCTGGTTGAGCCATTCCTTTGGCTCGGAACCAAACATGCCCAGCACCTTACCCAGTTCGAGGAAGGTGTCGTACAGCGAACGTACCGATGCCACCAGATCGGCTTTTTTGCTGAACTTCTTGGTGGCCATGAGGCGGTTCATGGTGCGAATGCCTTCAAACAGATAGCCGATGGCCTGGGCGGTGTTGAAGTCATCGTCCATGGCCTCACGGAACTTGGCGGCCAGTTCGGCCCCATCCGTGGCTTCAACTTCACTCGGCGGGCACACGGCCAGCACCTCGGCCGCTGCCTGTAGTCCCTCGTAGAAGCGAGACAAGCCGAGACGCGCTTCTTTAAGGTTCTGGTCGGAGAAATCAATGGGCGAACGGTAGTGAGCCGACAGGATGAAGAAGCGCACTACTTCCGGATCGTAGGTTTTGAGGATGTCGCGGATGGTGAAGAAATTGCCCAGCGACTTGCTCATCTTCTCCTGATTAACGTTGACGAAGCCGTTGTGCAGCCAGTATTTGACGAACGGCTGGCCGGTGGCCGCCTCACTTTGGGCGATCTCATTTTCATGGTGGGGAAAGACCAGGTCTTTGCCACCGCCGTGAATATCGAAGGATTCACCGAGATATTCCATGCCCATGGCCGAACACTCGATGTGCCAGCCGGGACGCCCTTTGCCCCACGGCGATTCCCAGAACGGCTCGCCGGGTTTGGCCGCCTTCCACAGGGCAAAGTCCATGGGGTTGCGTTTTTTCTCGCCAGGCGCAATGCGGGCACCGGCCTGCATCTCGTCGAGATTGCGCTTGCTCAACTTGAGATAGTCGTTAAAACTTTCCACGGCAAAATAGACGTCGCCGTCACTGGGGTAGGCTTTGCCGTTGGCAATCAGCCGCTCAACCAGCGCAATGATATGGTCGATGTGCTCGGTGGCCTTGGGCTGTACCGTCGGCAGATCAAGACCGAGACGCGCCATATCCTCATCAAACGCCTGAATGAATTCCTCGGACAACTGCTGGCTGGTGATGCCGCGCTCGTTGGCGCGGTTGATGATCTTGTCATCGACATCGGTGTAGTTGCGCACGTAGGTGACATCATAGCCGCTGTACTTCAGGTAGCGATAGACAATGTCAAAGACGATGTTGGCGCGGGCATGGCCGATATGGCAGTAGTCGTACACGGTAACACCGCACACATACATGCCGACCTTGCCGGGCACACGGGGTTCAAACAGTTCTTTCTGGCCACTAAGGGTATTGTAAACGCGTAAACTCATCGTTCCTCTCTTGTGGATACGGTACTATTTTTCTTTGGCCCACGAATCACGCAGGGTTACGGTGCGGTTGAACACCAGGGCGTCGGGTCGCGAATCGCGACTGTCGACACAAAAATAACCGAGACGTTCAAACTGATAGGCTTGCCCGGCCGTGGCCGAAGCCAGACCCGGTTCAGCATAGCAGGGGGACAGCACCTTCATCGACTCGGGATTGATCTCATCGCGGAAGTCCACATCCTTGTTCGCGCCCGGACTTTCAACGTTGAACAGGCGATCGTACTGACGCACCTCGACCGGCAAGGCCGAAGCCGCGGACACCCAGTGAATGATCCCCTTGACCTTGCGCCCTTCGGGAGCCGCGCCCAGAGTGGCGGGATCATGGCTGCAACGCAGCTCCACCACCTCACCGGCATCGTTGTAAATCACCTCTTCGCACTTGACCACATAGCCGTAGCGCAGGCGCACCTCGCGACCGGGGCCGAGACGGAAAAACTTCTTTGGAGGATCTTCCATGAAATCTTCGCGCTCAATATACACTTCGCGGCTGAACGGGATCTGCCGTTGGCCCATCTCCGGTTTTTGCGGATGGATCGGGGCGCTGAACATCTCCTCCTGCCCTTCGGGGTAGTCGGTAATCACCAGTTTGAGGGGATCAAGCACGCACATGGCGCGCGGCGCTTCGTCATTCAGCTCCTCACGTACGCAATCTTCCAGTACGCTCATGTCGATCCAACTGTCGCTCTTGCCGACGCCGATCCGCTCGCAGAAGGTGCGAATCGCTTTGGCCGGGAAGCCGCGGCGGCGCATGCCGACCAGAGTGGGCATACGGGGATCATCCCACCCGGAAACATGCTTTTCCGCCACCAGCTGTTGCAGCTTGCGCTTGCTCATCACCGTGTAACCAAGATTGAGGCGGGCAAACTCGTACTGGCGTGGGGCAAAGATGCCCAGCTGCTCGATAAACCAGTCGTACAACGGGCGATGGTCGGCAAACTCCAGGGTACAGATCGAGTGGGTAATCTGTTCAATAGAATCAGACTGACCATGGGCAAAGTCGTACATGGGATAGATGCACCAGGCATCGCCGGTACGATGGTGATGCGCCTTGAGGATGCGGTACATGGCCGGGTCGCGCAGATTCATGTTGGGTGCGGCCATATCGATCTTGGCGCGTAGCACCTTTTCGCCATCCTTGAACTCGCCGTTGCGCATGCGCTCGAACAGGTCGAGATTTTCTTCGACACTGCGGTCACGATGCGGGCTGTTTTGGCCCGGCTCGGTCAGGGTGCCGCGCAGTTCTCGCATCTGTTCGCCGGTGAGATCATCGACGTAGGCTTTGCCCGCTTTGATCAGTTGCACGGCAAAGGCGTAGAGCTGTTCAAAATAGTTGGAGGCGTAGTATTCGTGTTCACCCCAGTCAAAGCCGAGCCAACGCACATCGTCCTTAATCGCGTCAATGAACTCGGTCTCCTCTTTGACCGGATTCGTATCGTCAAAACGCAGGTGGCAAACGCCGCCCATTTCTTCAGCCACCCCAAAGTTGAGACAGATCGATTTAGCATGACCGATGTGCAGATAGCCGTTGGGCTCCGGCGGAAAACGGGTGGCCAGGCGGCCGTCGTGTTTCTTATTGGCCAGATCTTCGACAATGATATTGCGAATAAAATCTTTAGGCTGGGTTTCAGTCGCCTCGGTACTCATAATTGCGCGATCACCTTTCCTTGGTTGTGCTGATTTCGTCGTGTCAGAAGAACCACAGCTTGGGCGGAGATGCCTTCCTGCTGTCCTTCAAAACCTAATTTTTCCGTAGTGGTTGCCTTGACGTTGATCTGGTCGGGGCTGGCCTGACAGATCCGGGCAATGTTCTCGACCATCTGCGGCAGATACTCGGCCAGCCGGGGCCGCTGGGCAACAATGGTACTGTCGAGATTGCCGAGGCGCCAGCCGCGCGTCGCGGCCAGCTCAATCACCCTTTGTAGCAGAGTCAGACTGGAAATGCCTTTAAATTGTGGATCCGTGTCGGGAAAATGTTGGCCGATATCACCGGCAGCCAAAGCGCCGAGAATGGCATCACAGATGGCATGCAGCAACACATCGGCATCGGAATGACCGAGCAGGCCGAGACTATGGGGCACGTCAACGCCCCCTAAAATCAGCTTGCGATCTTCGACCAGACGATGCACGTCATAACCTTGCCCAATACGCATCATTTGTTTCGCCTCTCATCGTTCGCCAAAAAGGCTTCAGCAACCAGCAGATCTTCCGGCGTGGTGATCTTGATATTGCGGTAACTGCCTTCGACCACGGCCACCGGCTTGCCCTGCCATTCCAACAGAGACGCATCATCAGTCCCAGTGTAGTTCTGTTCATACGCCAGACGATGTGCGGTCATAATTTCGTGATAGCGAAATGCCTGTGGAGTCTGCGCCGCCCACAGACGTTTGCGTTCTGGTGTAGCAACGACAAAACCATTGTCCACTTCCTTGATGGTGTCCTTCACCGGAACGCCGACCACGCAGCGACCTGACACATCAACCGCCTTTAGTACACCATCCAGCAGGTCGCCGTCAAACAAAGGTCGCACTCCGTCATGAATCAACACAATATCGTTGTCATCGGCGCGACAGGCTTCAAGACCAAGACGCACGGAATCCTGACGTTCTTGCCCACCGGCAATAACGTCACGCACCTTTGTGAAACCTCCGGGTTCAATAATGTCCTGACGACAAAATCCGACCTGATCAGCGGGAGCAATGACATAGATGTGGTCAACGCAGGGATGTTCTTGGAAAGCAGACAGGGTATGCGCAAGGACAGGACGTCCCTGCAAACATAAATACTGCTTATGCACAGAGGTCCCCATGCGGCGGCCAAGCCCCGCTGCGGGAATCAAGACAATGACACTCATGAGCCTCATGCCAGACCGCTGCAAAAAAATGCAGCAGCAAAAGAAACGACCAGGCTGTCATAGCCTGGTCGTTAAGATTGTTATGTTAGGCTGCCTAGTTATGAAAAACGCGTTCGACCCGACTACAGATCTGGTCTTCAGCCACGCCTTCGGCAAAAGCGACTTCCTTGACCACCAGACGGCGCGCCAATTCAAGCACCTTTTTTTCACCATAGGACAGTTCCTTGCCGTTGCCGATCACATACAGTTCACGCAAGACAGCGGCAACTTCCAGCAGGTCACCGGACTTGATTTTTTCGTTGTACTCCCGCTGACGTCGGCTCCAGGAGGAAATACTCCCAGCCATGGCATCGGTATTCTGAAGCACGTCATAAACTTTCTGAACGTGTGCCTTATCAACCAAACCACGCATACCTACCTGCTCGGCATTGGCCGTGGGAACCATAATCGTCATGTCACTGTCACAAATACGCAGGACATAAAAATCGTGCTCCTCCCCCGAGAATTCTTTGGTCTCAATGGCCTCGATAATTCCAACACCTTGAGCAGGATAAACCGCCTTATCCCCAACATTAAACAACATGATACGCCCTCACTACTTACTCTCTTGCCGCAATTCTAGGCTGGCAACAAACCGTTTTAACCGATGAAGAGCCGTCTCTCCACCCTCCCCTATTTTTATTGCAACAAGTTTCCATTCTACACAACCGAAGAAAAACCGTCAAGAAATGCCCTGACATTTTGTTTCTTTTTGCTGGCATCACGACAAAGGGTGTGTTAGTCTGATCAACTTTTCACAGGAGTTGTCGTTATGTTTTTGCGTTTAACACTGATCCTGCTGGCGGTTTTATTGCTACAATTTTCACAGGTTAGTTTCGCTAAAGCCACAGCCCCGGGCTTTGCGGACAGCCTGTTCTCTGAAGGCGACTATTTTCGCGCCATCACCGAGTACAAACGTTTCCTTTACGATCATCCTGACAACACAAACGCGCCCCGAGCCCAACTCAACATCGCACGCTGCTATCTGCAGGCGGAACGCTGGGACGAGGCATCAAACGCACTAGAACGCGTTATTGCCGCTTTTCCCACCTCTCTTGAAGCCGATCTGGCCCGGATTCTTAGCCTGGAAAGCACCTTCAAACAAGGGAACTACCCGGCAACATTACAAGCGGATGGCGAGACAGCCCTCAACAGTCCGGCACTACTCGATCAACAACAACGTCTACGCATCTGGGCCTTAGCATACCAAGGCAACTACCAGAAAGCGTTCTCACTCAACATGGATAGGCTGGGCTATCCAGACAAACAGGGCCTGAGAGAACTTGAACAATTGCCGGTTAAATCGCCGGCCCTGGCCGGAACACTTTCTGCGATTCTGCCTGGAAGCGGCCAACTGTATGCTGAGCGCTATCGCGAAGCAGGCTTGGCCCTTCTGCTTAATGCCGCCTTTCTGGCTGGAGGCCTCCAGGCTATTGATACCGGCAATGAAATCCTCGGCGGCATCCTGTTATTTTTTGAGGCGGGATGGTACGGCGGCAATATTTACAACGCTATGAACAGTGTGCATAAATACAACCGGGACCTGCAACAGACGACACTGATGAACATCCGCCAGCGTAGCCACTTCTCTTTGCTCCTGGATGACACA
This sequence comes from uncultured Desulfuromonas sp., assembly GCF_963666745.1. NCBI lineage: Bacteria > Pseudomonadati > Thermodesulfobacteriota > Desulfuromonadia > Desulfuromonadales > Desulfuromonadaceae > Desulfuromonas > uncultured Desulfuromonas sp. The sequence continues at coordinate 2,920,835 of NZ_OY762961.1, forward strand.
TCGACCATTCTTCAACTCACAGCACCTTTGGATTAAGAAAGCACCTACCATGACCATTGCCATGATTGGATCTGGAGCCTTAGGACTGTACTACGGCGCCCGCTTGCAACAGTCCGGCGAAGAGGTTCACTTCCTGCTGCGCCGTGACTATGACGCCATCAGCAAAAGAGGGCTGACCGTCCATTCCTGTGAAGGGGATTTTCACCTGTCGCAGGTCAAAGGTTATCGAAGCGTCCAAGAGATGCCGAAAGTAGACCTGGTGATCGTCGGTCTGAAAACATTTGCCAATCAGGCCCTCAAAGAACTGATCACTCCACTTCTGGATACTCATACGGCGATTCTGACCTTACAGAATGGCTTAGGAAACGAAGAGCTCCTCGCGGAGCTATTTGGTGCACAACGCGTCCTTGGCGGCGTCGCATTCATCTGCTCCAATCGTGGTGAGTCCGGGGAAGTTCATCACCTGTCACAGGGCGCGATCCGCCTGGGAGAATTCAGCTCAGGCTTAACCGACCGATCAGAAAAAATTGCCGCCATGTTCAATCGTGCCAAAGTCCCATGCCAGGCGGTGGAAGACTTAAAAAAAATTCGCTGGGAAAAGCTGGTATGGAACATCCCATTCAACGGCCTGTGTGCCTTAACCGACAAAACTACTGACCAGCTCTTGGCTCATCCGCCAACACGAACCCTGATCCGTGAGTTAATGGATGAAGTGGCCTGCGGGGCCAACGTACAGGAGTTGACCAGTCCGATTGACGGAAAGACATTTGGCGCTCGAATGATTGAAATTACCGAAGGGATGGGAGGCTATCACCCAAGTATGATGATTGACCGCCAACAGGGTCGTCCCCTTGAACTGGACGCAATCTACGCAATACCACTCAGACAGGCTGCCGAAAGAGGTGTGGAATTACCACGCATTGCCATGTTGTACAGCTTGCTTGATGTCACTGAGAGCTGAAACAGTCGTGATCGTGAGTCGGCTCCAGCCGTCTCACGATCACAGAGATTATTTGCGTTAGATTTGATACTGTTCCACCTGCTCGCGCGGCATCGGCGCCACCTCCACGACACGCTCGTGACCATTTTCAACAATCAAGACTTCGACCCGATCTTCATTACGCCCCTTCCCATAACTGGCAACAATGGCAGCAGCGGCCCGGTACGCCTCTTCGTCGGGTTGCCCACTGACCACACCAAGAGGACCGGAAAAGTTCAGATTACGCAATAAACAGCCGGAGTCTCCAACGACAGTCTTGAGACCTTCATTGTTGGATTGATTGCGCCCCAACGTCAGCTTGGCACCTTGAGACAGGCGGAAGGGACGCCCTAGCTTGAGGAGTTCAACATCGCGACTGGTGCAGTCCGGCTGATGTTCGAACAAATCACGCAGTCTGCCGGAAAACGAATTTTCGGTCAAAAGACAACCGCCACCGGAGGACGGATAATCATCCACGCCCAGCTCTTGCGCTAAAGACTCCTGGCGCTTACGCGAACGTCCCTGAATATCTTCCAACTGCTCACGATCAACCAGACCCTGTTCCTCCATGGGAGTTATCGGCAACAATTTGGCACTCAGCGGACGAAGAATCCGACCACTCCACCCCGACGCCTTGTTAACCGCCATAAGAGCTGTGTGAATCTGACTTTTCGGACGCTGACCGAGGACCTCCCCGGAGAAAAGGAAATCGTAGCCCTGCTCTTCCATCACCCGACCGGCAATTTCAAACATCTGGGCATGGCAGTCGATACACGGATTCATGTTCTTGCCATAGCCATAACGGGGATTTTTGAGCATTTTCAGATGCTCTTCACTGATATCCATAACCTGCAACGGCAAATGATAGCGCTCGGCCATTCGCTGTGCTTTGGCGTCATCAAAAAACGGGGTAACAAAACAGATGCAGTGAACCTCAATCCCCTGCCTGCGCAACAACAGAGCGGCAAGAATACTGTCCAGACCGCCGGAAAAAATACCCAGAGCTTTCGTCATTGAAACGTGAGTCCTTACTAAAAATGACTGGATTAACACTAAACAAGCAGGTTGACCTGGAGGTCAACCTGCTTGGAATACTTCGTCATGATCTGCCGCTGAGCACTTAGCCCAATGACGCAATCAAGCTATCAACGTTTATGGCACTTACCACAATTCCCTTTAGCTGCAAAAGCACGTGTCCCATTGTGGCAGATACCACATTGCTCACCCGCATAAATCTTCGCCATGGTGATTTGAACCGTCCCCTGCTTCATCTTCGGAAAGACATCAGGGTTATGGCAATCACGGCAGCCTTTTTCAGCGGCATCATTGTGCAATGTTCCATCAAATGTCACGGCTCCCATATTGGACCCGGAAAAAGTGAGGCTTTTACCCTTAGGAACGGCCAAGACCGTTGTTGAAAGACTCAAGGCCAACACACCCACGGCCAGCAACAGCATCGTTTTCTTCATCTGATCCCTCCTTTGTATTTATTTTAGTTCCGTCACATCCGGCAGTCGCTCTGCGATCAGCTCCAGAACATGGCAAACATGCTGTGATAGACCCGCGTGTGCGATGGAATCCTGCAACTGCATCATGCAACCCGGGCAAGCAGAAGCGACCATATCAGCACCACTGGCCGCAATGCCATCTGCTTTACGTGCACCAATTTTGAGACTGGTATCGTAATGATAAACTGAAAAAGTGCCGCCCAGACCGCAGCAGAGATCCGCACCCTCCATCTCGACAAACTCGACACCGGGTAATGCCCGCAACAGAGCACGTGGCTGGGCCGTAATCCCCTGAGTGCGCAAATGGCAGGGATCATGATACGTAACCCGTATCGTTTCCTGCGGCGCATCCAACGTTTTCAGCTTCTCAACCAAGCCATTGTCCACCAGAAACTTGAGCACATCAACCACTTTTTCCCCGAGTGATGCATAGTCACCGCCCATATCACGGTAATGCTTACCGATTCCGGCATTGCAGGAGGCGCAGGCCGTAACCACGACGGCCTCTTCACGGGAGAACGCAGCCACATTGCTGTCAGCCAACTGATCAACAGTCGCGGCATCACCCGCAGCATGCGCCGGAAGACCACAGCAGCCCTGCCCTTCAGGAACCACTAGCGGAAAGCCCATGAAACGCATGATCTTAACCAGCGCCTCACCCACCTCAGGATAGGTGTAATTAATCATACAACCGGTGAAAAAAGCCACCAACGGCTTGTCGGCATCTCCGGCAATTTTGTGGGGATAACGCTCGCGAAACGGCTTCTTGGCAATTTCGGGGATGGCGCGATCCTGGGCAATAAACGGTGCCGGAAAACGCAGCCTCAACCCGCTATGCTCGGGCACTTTTTTGAACAACAGTGAACCGAAGCGCTGGCCACTTTTGGCCAGCACATCCATCAGCTTCGGCCGTTTGATCACCCCAGTCAGTGCCTTACCAAAGGTCGACAATCCCTTGCGCTCGGCAATTTCACGCCGCGCCGCCATGACGATCTCATCGGTCGGCACCAGATTGGGGCACTTGTCGTAGCAGGAGCCGCACAGCAGGCATTGGGACATGTCGAGGACAAAGCGCTCATTGAGCGGCAGATCTTTGTCGAGCAGGGCTTCGGCAATGGCCACCTTGCCCCGCGCTACGGTCGACTCGCGCTTCAACGTCTTATACACGGCACATTGGGCCTGGCAAGCTCCGCACTTGACGCAGCGATCAATCTCCGTACGGAAATCTTCGAGAGTTTTATGTTTTTTCTGTTCGCTCATCAGTTTGTCTGCGCCTCCATGGGCGCGTCTTCCAGCAAAATTTTTCCCGGATTCAACACATTCTTCGGATCAAGGGCCTGCTTGATGGTTCTCATATAGGCCACAGCGGCCGGGTCCAACTCCATGGGGATATAGGGCGCCTTGGTGTTGCCGACGCCGTGCTCGCCGCTCATGGTGCCGCCGAGTTCCAGCGCTCCGGCGAACACCTCCTTGATGGCCAGCTCGGCTTTTTCCGACTGGCCAGGCTGCTTGCTGTCGATCATGATGTTGACGTGGATATTGCCGTCACCGGCATGCCCGAAATTGACGATGGGAATCTGGTATTTCTCAGCAATGGCGTCGACCTTGCGGATCATGTCGGGCACGCGGCTACGCGGTACACAGATATCCTCGTTAAATTTGTCGGGATTGACATTGCGCAGGCTGGCCGACACCGAACGGCGCACCTTCCAGATGTCTTCACTCTCAGCCGGTGTAGTGGCGACACGGGTGTTGACGATACCCAGCGGCTGGACAATTTTTAGAATTTTTTCCGCCTGGCTGTCGATCATGTTTTTGTCGCCATCCACTTCGACAATCAGCACCGCCTGGGCCTCTTTGGGCAAATCAAGATCCGTGGCTTTACGCACGCATTCGATGGTGGCGGCATCCATGAACTCCAAAGTCGTCGGAATAATCTTGCCGCGGATAATCGCCGAGACGGCCTGGGCTGCGCCATCAATGGAGTCAAACATGATCAGCATGGTTTTCTTGGCTTCGGGAAGCGGCAGCAGCTTAATGATCAGCTTGGTGATGATGCCGAGGGTGCCTTCGCAGCCAACCATCAGCTTGGTCAGGTCATAGCCAACCACGCCTTTCATGGTCGGGCCGCCGGTGCGGATGATGTCACCCTGCGGCGTCACCACTTCGAGGCCGAGAATGTAATCCTTGGTCACGCCGTATTTGACGCAGCGCGGTCCGCCGGCACATTCGGCGGCATTGCCGCCCAGGGTGCTGAACTTCAGCGACGCCGGATCGGGCGGATAGAACAGGCCGACCTTTTCAACGGCCTGCTGAAACTGCTCAGTGACGACACCGGGCTCAACCGTGGCAACGAGGTTATCTTCGTCAATTTCGAGAATCTGGTCCATGCGGCTGGTCACCAAAACAATGCCGCCAGCGATGGGCAGGCTGCCACCGGTAAAGCCACTGCCGGCACCACGTGGAAACACCGGAACATTCTCCACATTGGCCATCTTCATTACCAGACTGACTTGTTCGGTGTTTTCCGGAAAGACCACAGCATCAGGCAAAAAGGTCTGTTGGGTGGCATCGTAGGAATAACACAGCATATCTGTCGCGTCGGTGGTCACATACTCTTCACCAACAATATCTTCAAGAAGTCGAATGACGCGGGGAGCTAACATAATCTGATCTCTTTTCGTTGCTTAAGGGGTTTATTCAGCGGAGATTTATTTTTTAAAACAAATAAAACCTTTTAGGTAATCTTTACTATCTTAAAAAAGATCCGTTTGCGCTGCAAGCGCTAAATTATACGCGCTTTGCGGTCAAGATAAAACCCCTGGGGAAATTCGTCCAAAAAAGACACGACAAGGCAAACGGAATAGTGTCTAATCAACAAGATAGCTCACACAATTTTCTTTGCTCGCGTCACTCAACTGATAGAAACCTATGGCTCAACGAAAAACCAAAAGCATTTATACCTGCAGTAACTGCGGCTACCAGAGTCCGAAATGGATGGGCAAATGTCCGGATTGCCAACAATGGAATACCCTGGTTGAAGAAACTGTTCCGTCGTCACGGGGTAAAGCCCATCGCGTTGGTGATGCGAACGCCAAGGCCTTACGCCTTGATGAGATCAACTCCCAGGATGAACCGCGCAAACAATGTGGTATCTCCGAATTGGACCGGGTGCTTGGTGGCGGTATCGTGGCCGGTTCTTTCACGTTGATCGGCGGAGACCCGGGCATCGGTAAATCGACATTGCTGCTACAGGCCGTCGATCAACTGTCACGCAACAGGACAACCCTGTATGTCACGGGAGAGGAATCCTGTCTGCAGGTGAAAATGCGCGCCGAACGCCTCGGCGTCAAACCCGAACATCTTTTTCTTCTGGCGGAAACAGCTCTGGAGGCCATTCTTGACAAGGTCCGGGAAGTTCAACCGGACTTCCTCATCATCGATTCGATCCAGACCATGTTTACCACCCAGATTGAATCGGCTCCGGGCAGCGTCAGCCAGGTGCGTGAATGTGCCGGCCAACTGATGCAGCAAGCTAAAAACGGCAACCTGCCCACGTTCATTGTCGGCCACGTCACCAAGGACGGCAGTATTGCCGGGCCACGTGTCCTCGAACACATGGTGGATACCGTACTCTATTTTGAAGGGGATCCGGGACACCCGTATCGTATCCTGCGCGCAGTCAAGAATCGCTTCGGCTCGACCAATGAGATCGGTGTCTTCCAGATGAGTGATCGCGGCCTGCGTGAGGTGAAAAACCCTTCAGAGATCTTTCTCGCCGAACGCCCGGAAGATGCGCCTGGGAGCATTGTCATCCCCTCGGTGGAGGGCAGTCGGCCGATTCTGGTTGAACTGCAGGCTTTGGTTTCCAGTGCCCCCTACGGCACAGCACGCCGCACGGCGATGGGCATCGATCACAATCGCGTTTCACTGTTGGTGGCCGTATTGGAGAAAAAAGTCGGCATGTCCCTGCTCAGTCACGACATTTTTGTCAATGTGGCCGGAGGTGTTAAAATTGATGAGCCCGCAGCGGACTTGGGTATATTGGCCGCCTTGGCCTCAAGTCATTTGAATAAAAGTGTCCCACGACGCACCGTGGTGTTTGGTGAAATCGGCCTGGCCGGAGAGATTCGTGCCGTATCCCAACCGGAGTTGCGTATCAAGGAGGCAGCGCGGCTCGGTTTCGAACGTTGCCTGCTGCCAGCCAGTAACAGTAAAAATATTGAGGCCCCCTCCGGATTGACGCTCTATCCGGTACAAACCGCTCAGGATGCCCTGGAGCAGTTATTTGAGAGCTAACAGTCTTCGCAGCAACTGAAAATTGACATTAACCGTGACCCTGTTTATGTTGGAAGTGTCTCATCCGCCTTTTTTTGACGGCACGTCCATATTGATATCTGCTGGAGAGTATTTTATGACATTTCGGATTCGCAAGGCCTTCTTATTTCCATTAGGCATCCTGGCGATTGAGATTGTGGCCCTGCTGGTCAGTTGTATTGTTCTGAAAGAGCCAGTCGCCAAGATAGCCATTCTCGCCTTTATGATCTTTCCTGTGATCGTGCTGTTTGTCGAATGTCTTTTCCGCCGCACGACAATCAATGAGGACCAGATTGAAACACGCAAGTTTCTGCGCCGTAAGATTTTGAAAATTTCAGACATCTCATCCGTGGAGACCATCCAGGTTAAAAAACGGGCCTTTGTCACCCTGTGCGCCGGCGATGATTTTCTCATCATTTCCAATGCGTATTCAAAATTCCCACTGATGGTTTCACAGTTGCTTTCCTATGTCCCTGCGCAAACCATCAGTGAAGAGACCTCGCAAATGGCGGCTGAGCCACCTCGCAAAAGCACGGATATCATCTCCTGCTGGCTGGCCGTTGCCTTGATGGGATTTATTCTCTATGCGCAATTGAAGATGTATTCGTGAGATAGATCATGTCGGACTTACGGCGGATCAAGGACTGGCCCGAAGGCGATCGCCCCCGGGAGAAGCTGTTGCAACGCGGCTGCGAAACTCTGAGTGATGCGGAGCTATTGGCCCTTGTGCTGCGTACCGGAGATGCCGCCAGCAATACCAGCGCCGTTGACCAGGCGCGCACACTGCTTAAGCGCTTTGAAGGTTTACCGCAGCTGGCTCGCGCGACCACCAGTGAGCTCTGTACCATCAGTGGCATCGGTCCGGCCAAGTCAGCCGAGTTGCAGGCAGTATTTGAACTGGCCCGTCGCCTGGGCGATTGCGCGTTGATGCCGGGCTGCTCCTTCACGGACGCCCACATGGTATTTCAGCGCTATCGCAACCGTTTTTTACGTTACAACAAAGAAGTCTTCATCGCGTTGCTTCTCGACGCAAAAAACCGCCTGCTCAAAGATGTACGCATTTCTGAAGGCAGCCTGACAGCAAGTATTGTTCATCCTCGCGAAGTATTCACTGCTGTTGTGCGCGAATCCGCTGCGGGCGTCCTATTTGTTCATAATCACCCATCCGGCGATCCAACCCCGAGTAGAGAGGATATCTCTATTACCTCTCGCCTCAAAACGGCTGGTGACGTACTTGGCGTTCGGGTTCTCGATCATGTGATTATCGGCCATGACAGTTACGTGAGCTTGGCCGAGCAGGGATTGATGGATCCCTCATGAAGCGCAGCGTCGGCTTACGAACTGAAATCATTGTCTCCAGCGGCTTATTGGTCGGCGCCGCATTGCTGTTTATGGCCTTTGTCTTACTGCGCCTGACCGAGAGCCGGTTACTGGACCTGTCCCTCAAGCTTCACACGGAGCAAACCGAAACACTCTGTCTAGCGCTTGAGCACTTGCCTGAATCCGACATGATTCACGTTATTGAGCAGTTTGCTTCTCAGCACCATCTTCTCAGCTGGTCGCTCGTCGATCGTCAGATGACAGCCCTCGCTTCATCTCCCAATGCCACCGTACAAGAGCAATCAAATCGTCAGCTTCGCTACGCTCTTCTTGGGCAATCCCCGCAGGTTCAGATTCAGTTTGAAAGTGTGCTAAGCATCTGGCCGGAACTTTATGCTGATCGCTATATTGAAATTTCATCGACGATTCGCCCCGTCGAAACACTGTATGCATTCCAGGTGCGCTATTCTCTTAATGACGTGTTCGAGCATTTACTTGATCTTGCTAAACTGTCGCTGTTCTTTTGTCTCGGCTATGGCCTGATTTTGGTTTTTGCGGCCTACCAGCTTCTAAACCCGTCCGTTATTCGTCCAATCACGTTACTGACACAACACGCCAAAGCAATTACGGACGGCAATCTCAGCCAACGTGCACCCGAATCCGGAGCACGTGAAATTCATCATTTGGGAACGGCCTTTAATCGCATGGTTGACAGTCTTCAAAACAGCCTGGAAGAGCAAAAGCATCACTATCTTCGACTCCAGACAGCCCACCAAGACTTAAAAGAAGCCCGGCAACAGCTTGCCCATTCTGAACGCATCGCGTCTATCGGCAACCTGACCTCCGGCATTGCCCACGAGTTGGGCAATCCACTCAGTGCAACAATCGGCTATCTTGAACTCCTTAAAATCCGTTGCCATGATGAGAAAAATATCGACCTGATCCAACGCACAATCAACGAAACCCACCGCATGGACCAGCTCATTAAGGACATGCTTGACTTTGCTGCCCCGGATCATTCTGCCAGTCCCAGAAGTTGTGATGTGGCCCAAACGCTCAAGCTTAGTTGTGACATGCTCAAACAACAGGGCGCTCTCAAGGACCGCCATCTTCAACAAGACTGGCCGGAGGATTCTGGAATCGTGTCCCTCCCCGCACTTAAGTTGCAACAGGTTTTGGTCAATCTTATCTTAAATGCGCGAGATGCTACGGAGACTCATGGTACGATTTCTTTATCGGCCGATAAAGATGGCGATTATTGTATTATTAAAGTCTGTGATGACGGACATGGAATCGCGCAGGAGAACATCGCAACAATTTTTGACCCATTCTACACCACCAAGCCACCTGGCGCGGGCAGAGGACTGGGACTTTATGTCAGCTATTGCCTTATCAACGATGCCCATGGGAAAATACAGGTATCGTCAACTTCCGGCGAAGGGACATGTTTTACCCTCTCACTTCCTCTCATCAGAACGTCTGAATCATGATTGATAAATGTCTTATCCTCATCATTGATGACGAATCAGCCATGCGCCATCTTTTGCGCACGATTCTCGAAGAGGAACATTACACCGTTGATGAGGCTCAGGACGGTCAGCAAGCCCTGGATAAAATCACCGAGCATCCTTACGACCTTGTCTTGTGTGATATCCGTATGCCTGTCTTAGGCGGAATCGACTTCCTTGAACAGGCGCTACGAAAAAGACCCGATCTCACGGTAATCATGATGAGTGCGTACGGTTCTCTGGAAACCGCAATTGACTGCATGAAACATGGCGCGTATGACTACATTGCAAAACCATTTCGCCCTGATGAAATCGTTCTGACACTTCGTAAAGCCCTTGAACGCTTGCGATTACAGCAAGAGAACATAACCTTGCGTTCTCAGCTCCGCAACAGTGAAACGATCCCACAAATCATTGGCGACAGTCCGGCAATCAAGCACCTTCTGCAGCAGATTGAGACTCTCGCAGCTGTCGATTCACCGGTTCTGGTCTTAGGTGAAACCGGCACCGGAAAAGAACTGGTCGCCCGAGCATTGCACGATCAAAGTCCGCGTCGGATGCGCCCTTTTGTTGCGGTCAACTGCAGCGCAATTTCTCCCCACTTGGTTGAAAGTGAGCTTTTCGGCCACCGCAAAGGGGCCTTTACCGGAGCAACCTCGACCCATGATGGCTTATTTGCGGCTGCAAACGGAGGCACTCTTTTTCTCGATGAAATCGGCGAATTGCCGTTGGAATTTCAGCCCAAGCTGCTCCGTGTTCTGCAGGAAAATGAAATCCGCCCGGTCGGCGCAACAAAACCAACCAAGGTCAACGTCAGAATTGTTGCGGCAACAGCCCGAAATTTAAAAGAAGCGGTGAAACGGGGAACCTTTCGCGAAGATTTATTCTATCGCCTGGCCGTCGTAGAGCTTGAAATTCCTCCATTACGCTCCCGGCCGGAAGACATTGATCTGCTCTGTCATTATTTCATCAACAACGCGGCCAAGCAAAATCATCGTCCCGTCCCGCAGCTGACAACATCGTTTTTGTCCCGTTTGAAAAATTATGACTGGCCGGGCAACATCCGTGAACTGAAAAGCACGTTAGAGCGCAGCATGATCTTTCAACAAGGATCAGAACTGACTTGCCGTGACTTACCGGCAGAGCTCTCTACAGACGATGATCATTCTCACACTCCCGGCGAAAATGACGACCTTTCGCTGAAAAAGGCGATTGAGGACTTGGAACGTTCGTACATCCAGAAAGCACTTGAGCGATGCAATGGCAACCGCACTCTGGCGGCCCAACAACTCGAAATCAGCTTGCGAGCACTTCATTACAAGATTAAATCCTATCATCTTTAAGCCCCGCCCCTCCTCCAGTTCTCCCCCTGAAAAGCGGATACCGATAATTTTTTCTGGACAGCAAACTTAACTAGAATTAACATTAGTGAAAAACAATTTACTTTTGGTAATTTTATGCGCTACTATTCTTCCGGTTTTACACTTTTAGAACTCCTCATCACGCTTGGCATTCTGACAGTCTGCCTGGTTGTTGCATTGCCAAATCTCGCTCCTTGTCTGACTGCAAACAAGGTCAAGAGTGATGCACGTGATTTACACAATCTCTTCGCCACGACCCGGATGGAGGCCATACGCCGTAATCAATCTGTCACATTGATCTTCAACCGCAACCAGTACCAGATCACAGCGTTTCTCGACAGAAACAATTCGTGCGAACTTGATGCGGGGCAGGATGCCATCCTGTGGAAAAAGAATTTTTCCGCTGCGTTATTCGATGAAACAAAGTCGGATGGAGACGGACTGACATTTAAAAACAACGACAATGGCTATCCCTGTTTGCGCTGGGATTCGAGAGGGTTGCCCCATTGCAACAGTGGTGGCTTCGGTGCCGGGACCGCCTACTTGTATCGTCAAAGCCAACGCTACAGTGTCGTTGTTTCCAAAACGGGCAAAGTTCGTCTCTGCGACTATTAGGACACTTTTCTGCGCAATATTTGCACCGACAATGCAATTTTTGCACACTTCAATCTTCTCAAGCCCGATAAACAGGCTCCTGTCACTTGGCACACTCCCTGAATAAATCTTTTTTCATACACGTGAACCCTGCCGGTTCAAAAAGGGAAAAGGAGATCTCCATGCCACAGCCTGACCAGAGAGGATTTACAATCCTTGAGCTCGTTGTCGTTATCGCCATTATCGCTGTTGCCGCCGCAGTTGCCCTTCCCAAACTGATGGACATTGGCAAGAGCAATCAGGTCAAATCTGCGACCCGCCAGATCAAAGATCAGCTGGCGCTGGCACGGGGTGAGGCCATCAGGCAGAACAATCCGGTTGTCGTCGCTTTCGACTCTAAAAAAATTACGGTCGACGGCAAAGACATTCCTCTTGAAATCGACAATCTGACAGCAAAACATAAAACCGGCGTAGACGCTGACGACAATGATGTTTATGCCGAACTCACGTCGTTCCAATGGGACGGCCGTGGCTATCCGTCGACCGTTGGAGGCAGCTTTGGGGACCTGAACAAAGTAAATATCACCATTACCGGTAAAGACAGCACGGTATTCTCTATTTTCATTTCCCCATCAGGCGGCATTGATATCAGCAAAGAGGACTGAGAGGAGAAAGGAACTCTATGAAAAAAAACACTGGTTTCACTTTAATTGAAGTCCTCGTTGCTCTTGCCGTGACATCGATTATTTTGTCTGGGGCCTATATGGCATTTAACTCCCAGCAAAAAACGACAACAGCACAGACCAATGTCAGCGACATGCAGCTCAACTTGAGAGCCGCTCTTGATTTCATTTCGCGCGACATTCGCCTTGCGGGCTGCAATCCGGGCAAACATGATCTGGGTTCAACACCGGCATCCTTTGGCATTCTGGATATCGGCATCAAAGACACGACGTCAAACATGACACTGGGCAATAATTATCTCGATACTGGAGCCAGCTACATCCGCCTGTCATGGGATAAAAATGCCGATGGAAAAATCGACTATCCGGGAGAGATTACCGATTACTCTCTGGTGGACAGCACCACAATCACTCCGGGCACAACCGATCTGTTCATGAGGAATCCACAGCAAACAAAGGTTACAGAAGGTGGGACTAAAGATGTCTTGGCGAGCAATATCATCGCCTTCGGTCTCGCTTATGCCTATGACAATAACGACGACGGCGAACTAGAGCTGGATGGTGGAGCCATCCGTTGGGTTGTTGCACCTAACGGAGAAACCGGCAACTGGCAAAGCCTGAATACAACAACTGGAGTATTAACCGATCTTGGCGCCGGAAACAGCGTTGATCTGGATAATATTCGCGCAGTTCGAATTTGGCTGTTGGCTGAATCTGAAGCGGGTGACCCAAACTACCGCGACACTAACACCTATATTGTCGGGCCGCATGTTGTCGATTCAACCGATTACCGGCCAACACACCGTCATCGGCTTCTGGAACGTTCTGTATTTAGCCGCAACCTGGGATTGGAGGTGCTGACGCAATGAGACAGGACTTAGCAAACAACCACGGCTTCTCTTTGATTGAAGCACTGATCGCCATTGTTGTGATCAGTGTAGGACTGCTGGCTCTAGGCACCATGCAAATCGGGGCCATGAAAGCCAACACGTTGGCACAATCCCGAACCATTGCGGTCTCACTCGCGCAAAGCCAGCTGGACTTTTTACGAACACTGCCATTCGACAACGCATTACTCGAAGACAGCGATGACAGCAACACTCTCGATGCCGGATTTGAAAATGGCAATACGCCTGACAACTCCATATCGGATGTCTCCGGCCCAAACGGTGAGATCTTTCAGATTTTCTGGAACATTCAGGAAGAAACCCCTGTGTCCGATACACGCACCATTCGCTTATACGTCACATGGGAGGATCAGAAATTCGGTCCCAGCAAAGTCATTCTCACCTCAGTACTTGGAGGAGGGTTCTATTTATGATGAAAAACTTTTCCAGTGAAAAGGGCTTTGCCCTGATTGTCGCGTTGCTAATGCTCTTTGTCGCCGCCGTTTTAGGCATTATGGTGATGAACTCCTCGGATGTCGGCATCCAGCTCTCCGGTGCACAGCAACGCTACGAGCAGGCCTTTACAATCTCGGAAGGCGCTTCAAATACAGAAGGGACCATCCTTGATAAAGACCTCACCGTCGATTACAGCGGAGAGACCTATACCCGCAGATATGTTGTCACAGACCCAGGGCGAAGAAACCATGTCGTGAGCCCTGAAGTTGGCCATGCTGCTTTTAATCCCTACAGTGACATCACCACGGTGCCTGACGCCGGCACATCGGCTGTTGCCGACGACATAGAAACATGGCCGGCAGACCGACTGGCTGCCGACACGGATGATCAGGCCTACCGTTATTATGCTCTTTATCAAAACTGGGACACCGTGCGTAAAGGTTATGACTCTACGACCAAAGGTGAGATGTGTGAATATCGCTTCCAACTTCAGGCGGCGAACTGGAACACAGCGACACAGTCTTCCAATACGGCAATAGAGACCGGGAACTACCGCATCGGCACCAAGCCAACCAACTGAGGTTTAAGGAGGCATTATGGCTCGCAATTCTTTAACTACAATTTTTTGCCTAATCACAGTGCTGTTTCTGTTCCCTGCAGTGGCCCTGGCTTTGGATACCGATGCCTACCAAGTGAACAGCCAGCAGAATACTTATCTGGTACTGGACACTTCCGGCAGTATGCAGTACGGCGTTTACGAGCACAGTGTTGATTATGCTGATGTCTTCAACGCCATGCGGGTTGACAGCCAGGTTGCCGCACCCTCAAGTACATTGACATACGACAGGTATGAAATTTATCTGATCAGAGGCAATGTCAAAATGGTAATCTCCAACGGCAAACCTGTCACCGGTGACGCCGGTGCCGTACCCATGAGCTACGCGAATGGGATTAGCTGGGATTTCGGCTCAATCATCTCAACACATAACTCGATCGAAACCTACTCGATCACCTCCATTGCCGAAGAGGGAGAGACCGCCCGTCTAACCATTGACGACGATTCAAAAATTCTCTTTGATGGTGTCTCTCTGCCCTACGACTTAAGCCTGGTCGAACATAAATACATGACCCTTTACGACAATTCCACTATCGACAAAGGCTTTGCGGGCATGCTGCAGGCCCCAGGCTACTATTTCAGCGGCTATGAAGCGGTCGGCATTAACATATTGGGACATAATCAGGCTGACGATGGCGACAGTGATCTCTACTTTTTTGTTACCGGCAACTGGCTGAACTACCAAAAGGTCTGCGACCTTGACTACAAATCAGGGGAAGCTCCACAAAACGGTCCACATAACACCTACACCCGCCCGTGGCAAAATAAAACGGTTACGATCGATACCACATGGTTCGAACGGCCTGAGGTGCGCGATTATCCTGCCGGGTCCAGCAATTATGTGAAAAACACCAACGAAAATGCTTCACGAATTATCATTACGGAAGGCGACGCCACCAGCATTAAAGTCCATTTTTCAATGTTCGACGTCAACAGCTGGGGTGATTATGTAAAAATTTATCAAAACGGCTCGAACCAGCCCATAGCGACTTATGACAACTCCAACCGTCCACCTGACGGCTGGAGTATTGTTGCCCAAGGTGACACCATTGAGATCACACTCAAATCGGACAGTGACTGGTATGTCGGCCAGGGCTACACCATTGATAAAATTGCCTACACCACCGACAGCGGTACACAGTACAAAATACAGAGCCGTTTGGATGTGGCAACGGATTCGATTAACTATGTCCTCGAAGAATTCACCGAGGATATCAACTGGGGTTACGCTTATTTCGATGAGGGCGACGGCGTAGATTTTCATACCAAACTCAACCCGACACTTAGTGACATCAACCGCCAGAACATCCAGGCGGATGTTAAAAACGCTGAGGCTTACGGCGGCACCCCGCTGGGTGAAGCGCTGCAGGACATCTTTCAGATTGGCTACTACACCAATAACGGCTTAAAGAATGCCGGATTACGGAAACAGCCATGCAGTAAAAACTATTGCATCATGCTTTCTGATGGGTTCCCTTCATCAGACGAGCAATGGTCTCGTATCTCCGGTGTCACGTTCTCGGACTGGGATGGGGATGACTACACCTACGATCCTTCTCAGTCTACAACTGAGGACTATTACGACGATGTCGCTCACTGGATGTACACCCATAGTTGGATCGATATGTCCGTGGTAGCAGACCCTCTGGATTCCTACGACAACATCATTACCCATCATATCGCCTTTGCAACGGAGAACCCACTTCTCGAAGATGCGGCTGGCGAGTCCGGCGGCACCTATCTGGTAGCGTATAATAAGTCCCAACTCATGCACGCTCTGTATTCTGTCGCCCAGATGATCGGCCATGCGGTTTCATTTACGGCGCCAGCGGTGTCCGTTGATGCCGAGAACAAAATTCAAAATGGTGATGAGCTATACATGGGGCTCTTCTTGCCGATGAACGAACGCTATTGGGTTGGCAACTTGAAAAAATACCAATTTGGAGATGGCAGTGTAGATCGTCCGGAAATCTGGGGGATCTATGACGCATCCAACAGTCTTGCGGCTGACCTTGAAACAGGTGAATATTTCGACGACACGGACGGATTCTGGGGTGATGAATCTGACTCGAACGATAGCGATAACCGCTCTGAAGCGGACATAACCGAAGACGGTGTCGGAGAGCTTCTTACAGAAAGCGTTCTGGACTCGTTCACCTCGGGCACCTATTACCAACGCGCAATCAGAATTGCCGATCCTGACGATGATGATGGTTATCCGGTCGCACTTGTTGATTTTGCGACCAATGCGACCAACGACAACCTGACGGTTGTATCCGATGAAGCACGCTACAGTACCATTAACTGGACATACGGTTACACCTTTGCGGCCGATGAAGACGGTGATCCGGTTGCCGTACGTGAGTGGGCACTGGGTCCGATCATCCACTCCCGACCCACCATCGTCGATTACTATAACGATGAAGATTCTACCGTTGTCGATCATCGCTACATTATCGTCGGCGCATGTGATGGCATGTTGCATGTTTTCGATGATTCCACCGGTGAAGAGTTGATGGCATTTATTCCTAACGACGCCATGGTTCAATTGAAAAACTTCGAGACCTTATTCCACCAGCCCCTTGTAGACGGCGAAATCAAGCTGGTACGCTATAAGGCGGATGACGATACGATCAGCCAACCTAAATATCTTATTTTTGGGCAGCGGCGTGGTGGCGGCAGCATTCTCGCCCTAGACATTAGTGATCCGACGCCAACCAACTGGACCATTGCCTGGGAATTTTCCGATGCGGAGATGACTCAAAGTTGGTCGTCGATTGAAGTCGCCAAAATTCGTACTGGAACGACGATTGTAACAGAGGGTGAAACGTCAACGTCAACACCTTCCTACACAGAAGTTGCCATCTTTACAGGTGGATATGATCCGGATGAAGACAACTATCCAGAACCTTTCGCTGATGCGGACAACGACGGTATTGTCGATGCCAATGAATGGAAAAGTAGTGACTCGGAACAGGACGTCAACGGCAACGGTGAATACGATACGCACAATACCAGTGGCGATAGTGCCGGCCGGGCCGTATTTGTTGTCAATGTCGCCACCGGTGACCTGATTTTTTCCATGAAACATTGTGCACCAGATGATACGGAAGTTGTGGAAGGCTCCGAGCAAACGACGAAAAAATTTAAATATTGTTTCCCGGCAGATCCATCAGTTGTCACCGGTTATGTTGGCAGTACCATGAATGTGTTGCGTGCACTTTATGCAACCGACATTTACGGAAACATTTTCCGCTTTGACTACTCGTACAACGAAGACAGCAACAGTGGCATCTGGACCATGTACCATCTATTCAGTGCCAACCCAGCCAGCTTGAGTGGTAGCGGGACCACGGGTGCAGGGCTTGAAGGAGATGATGAACACAGTCCTTGGAGAAAAGTGTTTTATGCTCCATCCGTTTCTTGGCGCGGATCAGGCAGTTATTTTGATCCATCGAACTATCATTATGCGGATGGCACATACAGCAATGGCATTATTTTTGATGGTATTGGAAACATCGCCAGCCTGTTCTTTGGCACAGGAGATCGTGAGCATCCGGCCTATAACATCGCCAGTGACCGTGTTTACGCCATTTATGACGACAGTATAGTTACTGCAGAATATTCTGGTTCTCCGAAGGGAGTAACTTCCGCTCCTTACACGGAAGATGATCTGCTTAATCTTACTTGTGATGAACTTGGCATCGACACAACGCAAACAAGCATGACAGAAGCACAAACAGCCACCTACAAAACCGGTCTCTATACGTTATTAACTGATGATGTTCTCGACCAAACCGTTTCTCCTGCCAATTTTGAGGGCAGAACTTCTCCGGTCAGTGAAGATGACACAAAAGGATGGTATATCGTACTCGACAAGCAAGCGACAGCGACGTACTGTGATCATTGCACCTATAAAGCGACAATAGACAATGCAACGATCAGTGATGACGACAATCATTTTGGTGAGAAGATTTTCAGTCGCCTGACCCTTTATGCCGGTGTCCTTTACTTTACAACGTATCAACCTAATTTTGATGACCCCTGCATCCCTGAGGGCAATGGACTGACTTATGCTGTAAATTACCTCAATGCTGCAGCAGCTCTTAACCTCAACACGAGTAACGATTCCAAAGAAGACCCTTTGGACCCTGATTCTCCTGTTGTCGAACAGAAAGACATAACAGACCGTTACAAGAAAGAGGTTGGCATCAAGGAATTACCTTCTGCGTTGACTCCAGTCTTCCGGAATGGTGAGGTTTTTGTCCCAGGAGTGGGCGTCCTTGAAGATCGCGAGCGCCCCATTGACTACTGGCTGGAAAAATAGGAGGACTTAGTGATGAAACGATTGTTGTTATTTAGCCTGCTGTTTTTTTCAGCGACCTTAGCTCAGGCAAAGCTTGACTATCACTTTGAACAACAGCTTGAAACGATCAGCAAGATAACGGCTGAACAGGCTTTGGTCTGCCAAAGTGACGAAACGTATTTACAGGGCAATGACCAGTTAGAGAAGCTAGAATCTTACCGGGGAGCCAGCGTCTACATCAAATATTTCGAGGTTATGGGACAAAAATATTATGTAGATATCCACTCATTTGCACAAGGCGAGTTTGATTTATATCAAGAGCCAGAGACGCAAGCTCCCCCCAGATAGTCCACACAACAAAAAAACGCCCGGTTTTCAAAGCCGGGCGTTTTTATTACCTTTTTTCTTCGCACCAATCAATTAACTGGAACGGATAACACATAACTGGCAGCCTGGCCATCACCAAGAAGAGACCCTAACTCTGTGGCCACCATGACGGCCTGTCCATCGACAATAGCCACACCCTGAATAGGGCGTTCAAGCTTATCGCCAAGAGTTCCCTTAAGAACCATGCCGTCCTGATATTTAAAAACAGCCAACCAGCTCTGATCAACAGAGGACGTCACTCCAGCGGCCTGCAACAAGGTCCCCTCGGCACCAATAGCGACAATCTCTTTGACACCATCACCATCCAAATCCGCAGCAACTGGTGCAACTTCACAGACTGCTGTCGTGATCATAGGATTCTGTGCAGCAGGGTCAACATCATAGGTGACTCCTGAAATTGAAGCACCGATCTCTTTATTCGATTTATAGATCTGGCTATCTCCAGAATAAATATAGAGCCTGCGGTTGCGAATAAAACTAATCTCTGGCTGCTGATCACCTGTAACATCGGCGATCAAAGCACCAATGATGCGAAAATTCTGCGGCAGCTCATAAGCGACATCCCGATAATCCAATTCTCCGCCTGAAAAAAACGCTTCGCGCACACGATAATCATAAAACGTTTCGCGGTTAAAATCCTGTGTTAAAAGCAACTCTGAGCGCCCGTCTCCATTGGTATCAAAAGCGGCAAACAGCTTACGCATCCCCGTCTCAACAACGGTGAAACCATGACCAGTCCACTTGAGAAGATCCGACTCAACACGGTCATCGCCCCAGACATTGACCAGCAGATACAGGTCTGCTTGTGTTGGTTGCCACCAGCTGACGGATAGAATCTGACCAAGAGTTGCACTATCTGCATCCGCAAGAGGAGTAAGCCCGTTACCGACTTCAAACACCTGGATTTTTCCACCAGAACTTGCAGCAAGAAGATATTTGCCGTTGCTGATTTCAAAATCTGCCGTTTGAGTCGTACCACTAAACTGACCGATCTTGTTAAAGCGCGGAAATTCCATATTCAACCCGCCCGCCACAAAGGACGAAACAGGTTGAGAATTCTGATACTGCACAGCCACAGTGCTGGGAATCGGCACGACAGGACTCGCTGAAGTCTGAGACGTCATTACGGGTGATGAAACAGCTTGCGGCACCGGGGCGGTCCCCAAAGCATAGCTTCTCAACAGCTGGCCACTTTTGTCCCGTACCTGGAGGTTCCCATTGGTGGCTTGAAAGTAGAGATCAGCCTTGGTCGAAGCACTGTCACCCTGCCATTGCAATGTCGGCACAGCGGCTTTAATTTGTGTCAGAACATCTTCGTTCTTGCCGGTTTCATCAACGAAAACTGCGTCAAGGCTATCAAAACGATGAATCTGAGTCCCCGGTTTCAAAGCCATGTCACCACGGACCATTTGAGCATACGAGTATCCGGTCTTAATCCGGGTGACTTGTAACACTGCTATGGTACTGTCCAACGAGCCGATCACCTCTCCAGTAACAGGATGAACAATTTTATCTCCGCTGGAGACAACGCTGAACAGGTCACCACTACTAACACCTTGGGAACTGTCAACGTCAAGAATATAATCCGCCCCAGTTGCCATAACGACATAACCATCAACGGTTGAAAAATCCTGATTCAACTGTTCAGTCAACGATGCCCATGCACTGACGGTCCAAACCAGACTGATCAGTAAAGTTGCAAGCGTTTTTAACAGTCTTCTTTTCATCATTCGTTTATCCTCCACAGTCAATTCAGGGTGAAGCTCGTGCGAAAAAATTATCGGTTTTCCTGCGAATTTAACACGTACGCACTATACCTTTTTCGTCAAATTCTGAATATAAAAAAGGCCGGACAGATGTCCGGCCTTTCACTCTTAACGTTTTGCTAACCGTTAAAACTTGTAGCGAATTTTGGAGTTGATGACATACAGATCTTCATCCGCATTGCCGTCGTTATCGGATTCGTAATAATCCATGGCATCATCAGCGGCAAGATAACCTGCTTGGATTGCCAGTTCGAGGTTCTCGTACATTTTGTAACTGGCGTACGCATCAATCTCAAAACCAATGGTATCATCGCTATAAGTTTCGTATTCTACATCTTCCGCAGTCATCAGATAAAGAGCGGCAGCGCCAACTTTCAGTTTATCGGAGAGACTATGGTCATAACCAACACGGAAGAGCATCAGACCCTTATCCTGAACATAAGGCACTGCTGAAAAATAGTTGTCGGAGGTATAGCCCTCAAACAGGACAACAGAAGATTCACTGCCTTTGGTATCAACATCGGTTGCGATGAAAGCATCCAGGTCACCATCACTACTGTCATCATCCCCTGAGGCATACCAGAAAGTACCGGTCAGTTTACCTTTACCGATTTTTGCACCGACATCAACATGTGCAAAATAGCCTCCGAAATCATACTCTTCAGCCAGATCGCCGGTCTGATAAATCAGATCCCAGTTTACGAAGAGATTTCCAGCAGTCATACCACCATCAACACCGATTGAGTACAGATCAACATCGTATCCAGTCAGTTTTTTCAGGTAATTGGAGGTCGGAGCAACAGCACCATCACTGGTCGTATCACCATCACTGGTTTCCCACAAGCCAAACAGGCCAAGTTTAACACCATCAGCAGGTTTAACATTGTAACGGACATAGAGAGCATCAAGGTCTTTGAAATCATTGCTGTCCGCTTCGGTATTATAGACTTCATAACCACGGTACCAAGCAGCTTCAAAGTTGCCGATCTTGTAGTTCACACCAGTTGCGGTTTCCGTCCACAGGAACTTGTTGATTTTGACTGGCTGCAGACCAATCTTAACGCGGCCACCGGCCAGCGCAAAATCGGTATATGCCCAACGGGTTTCAACATTGACACCATCACCAGAGAATCCACCGCCACGGGAATTATCACCGTAATGAATTCCACCGATCTCGACGGCAAAGACGCCTTTTACCGCACCATCATCCGTTGCAATTTCAGTCCACAGACGATATTTAACACTGGCAAAACTGTCGCTGGTGGTGTCGTCCGCAATTGCTGCGGTACGACTTGCTTTGTAACCAAAATCACCGGTAAAGAACTTCGACTGGTTGGAATACAGACGGAATTCGTTGCTGAAATCACCATGAAAAGCAAAGTCAACAGCCAGGGTGGGTGCTGCACAGATCAACACTGCCAGCAGGGCGAGAAGAATTCTCTTCATTGATTAACCTCCTTGATTAGTGGGGACTTTCCCCGAGATACTTTTTCGCTCCATGGCAGTAACGGCCCGTGCCGTTGGGAACCTTTGAAAAAGAATCTCATTACGAAAAATTCAGTCGAGTATTCGTTCTATTCACACGAAAAAGAACAACGTCAACTGACTCGGCTCTTCGTCATAACTCTTTCATCCGTCCTGGCGAATGAAACGAAAGAGGAAATGTGCCTTCAGTGGTGCAGTTAATTCGTTATATTACCACCGAATAACGATCACACAATCCCAACACCTGATTAATATAAATAAAACAGTTTTGTGATTACAGAACGGCTGCACATTGCCATGGAGAAAAAATTTAATCAAGAAGAAAAAACAAGAAAAGCCGGGCAGTTGCCCGGCTTTTCAGGGTTGGACCAGCTAAAATGTAACGTTGTTTCTAGAACTTGTAGCGTATACGAGACGTGATGACATAGATATCTTCGTCAGAAGAACCATCATGATCTTCTTCGTAGAAGTCCAGTGCATCATCAGCCATCAAGTAACCGGCAGCCAGAGCCAGCTCGAGGCTTTTGTACATTTTGTATTTCGCATACACATCAACTTCAAAACCAATGGAGTCATCCGCGTAATCCATGGTTCCAGCATCGTTCTGGTATTCCATATCTTCAGCAGTCATCATGTACATGGCTGCAGCACCAACTTTGAGCTTATCAGAAACTTTGGCATCATAAGCAACACGGTTGATCATGAAACCTTTGTCCTGAATGTAAGGATCAGCAGAGAAGTACTGGTCAGAGTTAAGGCCTTGGAACAGAACAACTGAAGAGTAATCAGCATTGATATCAACGTCTGTAGCAATGAACGCGTCAAAGTCACCATCTTCACGGTCATCATCACCGGAGGCATACCAGAAAGTATAGGTCAAAGTACCACCACCTAACTTGGCGCCCAGGTCAACATGAGCAAAGTAGCCACCGAAATCAACGTCTTCCATAAAATCGCCGGCTTGGTACATCAAGTCCCAGTTGGCGAAGAAAGAACCGGCTTTCATACCACCATCAACACCAATGGTGTACAGGTCAAGGTCGTAGCCAGCAAGTTTTTTTACTTTCCAGGTCAGATCATCAACACTGTCAAGATCGCCGTTGGCATCACTGGTCTGCCATACACCGAACAGACCGATTTTGACATCTTCAGCAGGCTTGATGTTGTAACGAACATAAAAAGCATCAAGGTCTTCCGCGTTGCTGTCAGTGTCACCCATTTCATAGCCACGGTACCAAGCTGCTTCAAAATCACCAACTTTGTAGTGAATCCCGGTAGCCGTTTCATTCCAGAAGAAATTGTTGATTTTTACAGGCTGCAGACCAACTTTCATGCGGCCGCTTGACAGAGCGAAGTCAGTATAAGCCCAACGGGTTTCAACGTTGATGCCGTCACCGGAGAACTCGCCACCCTTGTCACCGTCACCAAAGTGGACACCACCAACTTCGATCGCATAAACACCTTTTACTGCACCATCATCGCTAGCAACTTCTGTCCACAAGCGATACTTGAATGAAGCAAAGCTGTCATTAACGCCATCATCACTAATTTTGCTTTGCGTTGGGTCCAGCTTAGCAGCAAACTCTTTTACGCCGGTGAAGCCGGACTGATTTGAATTAATACGGAATTCTGTTTTCAGATCTCCGTGAAATTCAAATTCAACAGCAAGGGCCGGTGCGGCCATGGCCAGCATGAGCGCCAGCGCAGTTACTACTCTTTTCATTCCTTGTTTCCTCCTGTCATTCCTGTTAGATACAGACACTTTTTAGAAAAGCGGCGTCACAGAACATGCCACTCTCCACAAAAGGAACCCGACTTTACCAATTAAAGTCGGTGTCTGGCCTGGTTCTATTAATCACCGTTCGGCCAGACAGACAGTTAGAATGCTGGCCCGATCAGTGATTAACTTGACACAACTCTGTTAAAATGCCGCCACTACTTTTAGGGTGTAGAAAAGCAATCTTTGTCTCGTGAGCACCACATCGCGGAACAGTGTCAACAAGGCGGATTCCCATGTCAGCAAGTCTGGCTAACTCAGCTTCGACATCGGCCACCTCATAAGCGATATGATGAATTCCAGGTCCGTTTTTCTCCATAAAACGGGCAACAGGAGAATCATCACTTGTGGGTTCAAGCAGCTCAATCCGGCTTTCACCGACGGCAAAAAAAGCGACCCTCACCTTTTGCTCTTCAACAACCTCAACGCCTTCGTCACTCATGCCATAGACGTCACGATAAAGAGGGGCTGCCTCTTCAATGCTTTTAACAGCGACGCCAATGTGATTGATTTTCTTTACCATCGTGTAAACTCCCGGTTAGTTTCAGGTTAGAAAGACACCCCGCCAATAGAATAAACGGGCTTTGTATTATTATGTTTTTACTACTTAAAAAAATCCTTCAGAAAACGAAGAGCCAAAGACACCAATTTCCTGAGAAAAAACTGTATGCAGTTTTAGTTTAGCTAAAATTTTAAAATGGTGATTTATTATTGCAACAGTCCTGTCAAATCAACATGTTACAACATAAAATATTGTGTATACAACCAATTACAACTCCCACACCTCAGCTATACGACCAACCTTCGGTCTACTCTATAAAACGCTAATACGGTTCTAACCTATTGTTTTATATCATCTTTTTTGATAATTTTACTTGTAATAAAAATTTACTTCTCTATACTCAAAAAAATTTTAAGCCATTAAGACACTTTGACAGGGAAAGGTTACAAAAATGAAATGCCCCGTGTGTAATCATCACAAAAACTGTGGACACGATCTTCGTTCCTCTGGATTTTCCGAGGCAATTGTTGAATGCTCAATGTGTGGCACGGTCTGGTCCGTCAACCGTGGCCTGACTAAAATCGTTGTCGATACCCAACAACAGTCCTTCCTTGAATCAGAAGGGGCTGCTGTCGAGCATGATGACTTTGATTGCGCTCTTTGATCTTTATCATAAGTCACCAGACAAAGAAGCCCCGCTTTAATAACAGCGGGGCTTCTTTATTATTTGCTGTAAATGGCTGGTTCGACTTCAGCAGCCAACACGATGTGAGGCCTACAGAACCGTAGACAAGAATTCCGATGTTGTTTCCTGACGAAGTCGCTCAAACGCCTTCGGATCCACCTCAACAAATTTTTCATCCGGAGTCACCTTGAAGATCGGCTGACCTTTGGACACGATGGTTCCATCCCCACCTTCGATAAGAATTTCATCAATGGTGCCCGAGAACGGTGCCGGAATTTTATTAAACATCTTCATAACTTCGAGAATAAACAGCGGCTGACCTTTTTCGAAGTGCATCCCCTTGGTGACAAAAGGTGGCATTCCCGGAGCTTCCTGAGCATAGTACATACCACCTCCCGGAGTGACGATTTCATCTTCCTTGGTTGCCGGCGGCGGGACCAAAACCTTCTTCATCGCTGCCTGCAGTTCGGGATCATGCAAATATTCAGGAATCACGACCTCGAGATTGTCCTCAACGCGCAGCTCATAGAAACCAGTTTTCTCAGCAATCATAAACAGAAGACCCAGCAACTCATTACCAATTTCGAAACCGAAATGGGCAGACTGAATCTGCTTCCAGGTCTCCGCATCGTAACCCAGCTGTGGCTCATCTTTCTGAATGATCTGGTTGAGTTCAACAAACTGCTCAATACCCAGTCCGAGCTTGGTACGCAACTCGCGATAGAACGTCAACGCGTTATCGAGCAGTTCATGATCATGAGACCAGATCACCTCTGCAGCCGGTTTTTTGGGATCCCAGGCCATATGCAGATATTCATAAGTTTCACACAAAACACCCAGCGGATTACGCTTCCAAACCACTTTGCCGTTTTCAAACAGGAAGTTCTTTTTATTCCAACTCAACCAGCCTGACAGCAGATGAGGATCTTTCAGCAGACGCTCCATAGGGCGAGTCAGCAGAGTTCCCTTGCGGTCCAACGCCTCAGAAACTGCTTTGGCAACTTCCGGATCTTCGCCGTACATCTGAACAAAATGCTTTTTCATCTTGATAAAAGCATAAACGACATCAACTTTGTTGGCCTCTTCCTTAAGTTTACCAACCATGGTCAGGTATGGGACAACAAAGCGGGTCGTCGGTTTTGCCATGACATTGTTGGCCAGAAACCAGTTCACCAGTCCATCATGGAATTCGAGGTTGGTTGCAAGATCCTCGCCACGCAAGGTAGTGCTGCGCAGTACGCGGGACAAATGGTTGTAACTCTCTTGCCGATCTTGCCCTTTGGTCAAAAGCAGGGCGAGGTTGGAATCATAGGCACCAGCAACTTTATATTTCATGAAGTGGCCGGTGTCGGGGTTCGCCAGGCAGATGCCTTGATCATCACGAATTTCACCACCAATGGGAGCCGACCAGTAATGGATCATGCCACCAGCAGCCGGAGACAAGGAGTGATCGGTCGCATTAAGACGCGCCTCAGCGGCAGCACCAAAACGGGGCATCCGCTCAGGACGCGGCAGACGGTCCTTATGCAGGGCCAGCAGAGCCATCGCCTCAACCAGTGACTCAACAACGAAGAAATCGTTTTCATCGTCAGGATTGGTGAACTTGAGGCTATAGACCAGTTCGGTAACCCGGTGCTCAACCTGGATCCGGGTGTTGACTTCCATAAAATAATGGCGCTCTCCATCGACAATGCATTCAAACGTCGATGCCGAATCAAGACCGACAGCCTGTCCAAAGCGCTCCGACTCCTCTTCCATCCGCTTGAGGACCGTCAGGTCGGATTCGAGAGCTTTTGCCTGTGCATCCAATGACGCGCCTTTGGCTTTGTCGATCTCAGTCAACAGGGCTTCCTGAGTTACGGATATCTCCAAAAGCTTCTGCTCATGCATCTGCAATGAGCAATCACGTCCCCCCAGGGCAATACACCACTTGCCGTTGCCAAGCAATTGAATTTCATTATGGCGGGTTTGCTCAATGTTCAGCTCGATCAAAACGTTCTTGTTGTCGCCGACACCATTGGCTTTAACCTCACTGAGGATTTCACGCACCAAGCCGGGAGCATCCGCCGCAGCGGCATCAATTTGCTCTTGAGTCGGATTCTTGGTCATCAGCAATGACGCACCGAGAATACGCTGACCTTTACCGCCGCCGCCACCGATGGCTTTGAGGCGAATGCGGGCACCAGGATAATTTTTGAACATCTCGGCACATTCGGCCTGGACCTGTGCACACAGCTCTTCAACGCTGAACAGGTCAAGACCTTTATCATAGGAGGCAAACAGAATCTGGTCTGCCAGTGCTTCCAGAGACAAACTCTCATCAGCCAGCACTGCCGCATCACAGGACAGCTCTTTGGACTGTGCCAGCGAAATCAGGCTGTCACGAGTCGGATAATTTTTTACCAGAGTGCGTGCCGTGACATTGTCGATACCTGGGGTTACTGAAACATTGACCTGCAATGCCGTCCGTTTCGCTTCGTCCTTTTTACCAGCGGCGCGTTGCGTCCCGGAGCAAGGGCCGATAAAATTCAGACCGGCATCCTCAATGGCGGCCACAAACTCATCATCCTCGGCCATGAATCCGTAGCCGGCAAAAATTGCATCATAGCCATTATCTTTGGCAATGCTGATGATCTGACCGATCCGCTCAACACGCTCCTCTTTGGAGGCTCCAGAATAATCGGGCACCCGGTGCACACGGCTGTTATCCGTCAGCTTACGCAATTCAGGAGACAGCGCATTCGGATAGACAATCGAGTCTTTCTCCGACAACAAAATGCCATAATGGGTGATTCCCATCTCATCGTAGACATCCATTGCCTCTTTACGGATTGGACCGCGGCAGACAATGAGAGGCTTGAGCTCTTCACAGGAAAACGACCGTACCCAAGCCGAAGGCGACTGGCTCAATCGACGGTCACGGTGAATCAAAGGATTGTTCAGATAGTTCTCAATATTATAGGCCATGGGCTTCATCTCCACTTCCATGGGGGTTAATTGCAACGTTGCGTGTCAGCATCCGCCTGGAAACACAAGCAAATTAATGGAACTCACGCTGAATCGACTGCATGGGACCGGGCTTGTAATGACGCAGGAAGAAGTTCATGTTTTTAGCCAGAACTTCGCGCAGATCCGTCGGCATGACAATCGACGAGATGGAGCCCAGCGACAGACCCTCTTTCGGGTTCATCAGCTCTTTTTCGTAGCGGGTATTGAGTTTCGTCTCTTCTACTTTCAGCCATTCGGCCACTTCGCGTTCGGCATCCTTTTTGGCATCGTCACCGTCCATGCCGGCGGCAATACGATCATTGGTGCCCTGAGCAATCATCCCCTTAACGGCACCACGGATTTTACGCAGCTCATCTTTGTAGACAAACTCTTTACCCGCGGGACCCATAACGGCCAGACGTGTGGTCGGCAGTGCCAGAACCAGGTCAGCCCCGGTAGGATAGTTGTTGTACGACGCATAGGCTCCGCCGTAGGCGTTACGCAGAATCAGAAGAATGCGCGGCGTGCGCACATCAACGATGGAATCGAGCATGGAGCGCCCCGCCTGTACAATACCGCGAGATTCTTGATCGCGCCCAGGCAGAAAGCCAGTAGTGTCTTCGATGAAAATAATGGGAATATTGTAGATATTACAGAAACGGACAAAACGCGCGATCTTCAGAGCGGAGTCACAATCAATCTGACCGGAAGCCACCGCACTATTGTTGGCACAGAACCCAACCACGTTGCCGCCGAGACGACCAAAAGCGGTGACCACTTCACGGGCACGTTTCGGTTGTAGCTCGAAATAATCGCCGTGGTCACAGATTTGCTGGATGATAATCGAAACATCCACCGGCGTATTGAACCCGGTCGGTGAGTTAAACGCTTTTTTCAGCAGCGTATTGATTTCCCAGGTCTTACGATTGAGGGGATCACTGGTCTGCAGGAACGGCGCCATGACACTGTTATTGTCCGGAATATAGCTGAGCAGCATTTTGGCCAAACGCAGTGCCGCGGTTTCATCACTGACCGTCAGGTCGGCAACACCGGTCGCACGGTGCACCTTGGGTCCGCCCAGATCATCGGGAGAGACATCTTCACCGAGAACCGATTTAACAACACCCGGACCTGTCAGACCAAAGAAAGTATCTTCCGGCTGAATCACAAAGCTGCCCTGGCGGGGCAGGTAACTACCTCCACCGGCATTGAAACCGAACATGCACATAATGCTCGGCACCACACCACTGATATTGCGCAGCGCAGTAAATGCTTCGGCATAGCCATCAAGGCCACCAACACCGGCGGGAACAAACGCACCGGCGGAGTCGTTCATACCGATAACAGGAATCCCTTTTTCACCGGCCATATTGAACAATTTAGCCAGTTTACTGCCGTTCGTCGCGTCAATGGAACCGGCACGGACAGTAAAGTCATGACCATAAACAGCAACGTCACGACCACCAATATTAAGAATACCGGTCACCAGAGAAGCACCGTCGAGATTTTTACCCCAGTTTTGAAACAGGATATTCGGCTCATCTTCGGACAAAACCTTGATCCGCTCCCAGACAGTCATCCGTTTCTTGAAGTGCTGTTTTTCAATCTGGCTAACGGCAACCGATTTGATTGGGCGTTGGATCAGGTCATGACCCTCCTTCATGACCTCTTCGTAACCACCCTTCTGCCCGGCAATCTCACCGGGGATGGTGAATTCGACATTCTCCTGCGGGGCGAGAGGATTCTTCAGCGTTGGTTTGCACACCTTGTTTGACATAGTCGTCATCCCTTTACTGTTTTAAAGTGGTACGTGTCAGAGCAGAGAGTCCTTCTTTGCACTGACCCCATATATATGATCAACATAAAGCAAACTGTATAGACAACAGTGCCCGGCCGCTCCCGAACAGCTCCCAGCCAGGCAGAATAGAGATCTCAATAAGAAGATTCACTACAGAACGTGCAGCAAATCAACGTGTAACAATGGCCAGAACCTGAACCTCCTCGCCATCGTAAGACAGCAGGCGGTGACGCATGGATGAATCAAAATATACCGCATCTCCCGCATTGAGTTTAATCCGCTCATCATCCAGCAAAACTTCCGCTGTACCGCTCAAAATAAGCAAAAACTCTTCGCCATCATGGTTGTACATGGTTTCATCATCACTGCGCTCCGACACAGTGACAATAAACGGTTCCATTTTCTTATTCAGCTTGTGGACAGACAGAGCTTCATAGGTATAGCCATGTCCTTTACCAGCCTTGGAAATCACTCGGCTGACCACGCGGCGATCCGCAGTCCTTACGACCTCGTATCGACGAACTTCTTCCTCTTCTTCAAAGAAGTGGCTGATCTTGACATCAAAAAAACGAGCCAGCTTGGATAATGTAGCAATGGGCGGGGAGACATTATTGTTCTCAATTTGAGAAATCAGTGCCGGAGAAAAGCCGGTTTCCGTCGCTACGGCCTGCAAGGTCAGCTTTCGTGCTTTTCGCAGCTCCTTGATTTTTGCCCCGATATTGTATTCCAAGACCTACTCCAAAAATAAAAAACAGTTCTATTTCCACGCTCGATATAAAACATGTGGCGGAAATTGTCAACCCAATTGTTTACCAGCAATAAAAACATTTATTGAAAATAAAGGCCGCAAATCAAGCGCTTAGCCAAATTAATCCCGTTTTTTCACCGACTTAAAGTGTCGTTAAATCTTTTTTATGTATACAAAAATTATTTCAGCCCTGTCAGAGACATGCAAAAATTCTGTTGGCCTATTTTCGCCTTCGTTGAAATAAAAATAAAGAACAAACTTTAAAGCCATGAAGAAACCTGGGTTTAGACAGATACAATGTGGCCAAAATCCGCCACAAAAGCCGCAGCCATCCTTCTTGACAAGCTCAAGGAGCCGCTGATATATTTCAGCTTGCTAAATTTTTTTAGCTCCTTTAAAAAAGCATTTTATTGAGTAAACCCCTGTTTGCACAAATAGCTAACGATCTTAAAAACGGGGCAAGGCAATCCGCTAACAGGTAAAATAAACCACGGGTCGATTTCTTACAACGCTGACCACCTGCGTTCTTCAATCACCTGCATGCCGAGCCGCGTATACGTTGGAAATATCTAGGGATCTCTTCAGCATGGCCAAACAGTTCAAAAAAGGGCTGGTACAGATCTACACCGGCAACGGCAAAGGAAAAACGACTGCCGCTTTAGGTTTGGCCTTTCGCGCCGTTGGCCGGGGCCTTCGGGTTCATATCATGCACTTCATGAAATTTGATCCCGACTACGGTGAAATGGTCAGCGCTGAAAAAATGGGAGCCAACTGGAGTGTCGAGCAGGTGGGGCGGCGCGGCTTTGTCTCTTTCACTGATCCCGCCCAGGAAGACATCGATCTGGCTCAAGCGGCTTTTTCACGGGCGCTTGAACTCGCCCAAAGTGGTGATTACGATCTGCTGATTCTTGATGAACTGGTCAATGCGCTGGCGTTTCGCTTGCTGCGCCTCGACCAGGTTTTGCAGCTCATCACCAGTCGCGCGGAGACCACTGAACTGGTTCTGACTGGACGCAATGCCCCACAAGAGCTTATTGACGCAGCAGATCTTGTTACTGAAATGAAAGACATCAAACATTATTACGACGCCGGGCAACCCGCCCGCATCGGTATAGAATCATGACGGCTTTCGTTTTTTATACTTAAGGAAAGGACAACACATGTCAGACAAGCCCACCATGGCCGAATGGGAAGACAAGGCCAAAAAAGAGAAGAAAACCGACGACTTGTCGGGATTCAAATGGGACACTCCCGAAGGGATCACGGTCAAGCCGCTCTATACGGCCAACGACCTCAATGGCTTGGAACATCTCGACTCCCTGCCCGGCCTGCCGCCGTTTTTACGTGGCCCAGTAGCCACCATGTACGCCGGTCGGCCGTGGACGGTCCGCCAGTACGCCGGTTTTTCCACCGCCGAAGAATCCAACGCCTTCTACAAGCGCAACCTGGCCGCTGGCCAACAAGGCCTGTCCGTTGCGTTTGACCTGGCCACCCACCGCGGTTACGACTCGGACCACCCCCGTGTTGTCGGTGACGTCGGCAAAGCCGGGGTGGCCATCGACTCCGTCGAGGACATGAAAATCCTGTTCGACAGCATCCCCCTCGACAAGGTTTCCGTCTCTATGACTATGAACGGTGCGGTATTGCCGATTATGGCCAACTATATTGTCGCTGCTGAGGAGCAGGGCGTCAGTCAGGACAAACTGGCCGGCACCATTCAGAACGACATCCTCAAAGAATTCATGGTGCGCAACACCTACATCTATCCGCCAGAACCCTCAATGCGGATCATTTCCGACATCATTGAGTACACCAGCTCCTATATGCCGAAGTTCAACTCCATCTCTATTTCCGGCTATCACATTCAGGAAGCCGGGGCCAACAACGCTCTGGAGCTGGCCTTCACCCTGGCTGACGGCCTGGAATACGTCAAAGCCGCTCTGGCCAAAGGACTCGACATCGACGCCTTTGCTCCGCGGCTGTCGTTTTTCTTCGCCATCGGCATGAACTTTTTCATGGAAGCGTCAAAACTGCGCGCTGCCCGTTATCTGTGGTCGGAACTGATGGATCAATTCAAGCCGCAGAATCCCAAATCCAAGGCACTACGCACCCACTGCCAGACTTCAGGCTGGAGTCTCACTGAGCAGGATCCGTATAACAATGTCATCCGCACCACCATTGAAGCGATGGCGGCAGTACTCGGCGGCACCCAATCACTGCATACCAATGCACTGGATGAAGCGATCGCTTTGCCGACCGATCATTCGGCACGCATCGCTCGCAACACCCAGCTGGTCATTCAGGAAGAAACCGGGATCTGTAATGTAGTTGATCCTTTGGCCGGATCTTACTATGTCGAATCCATGACTGCGGAATTGATTAAAGAAGCGCGCACCATTCTTAAAGAGATTGACGAACTGGGTGGCATGACCAAGGCTATCGAGTCAGGCATGCCCAAACTGCGCATTGAAGAATCCGCCGCGAAAAAACAGGCCGCCATTGACAGCGGTCGCGACGTGATCGTCGGCGTCAACAAGTACAAGCTGGCTGAAGAAGATCCGATTGACGTCCTCGACATCGACAATACGGCCGTTCGCGAATCCCAGATCGCCCGCCTCAACAAAATGCGCGCCGAGCGTGATGAGAACGCCTGCCAGGCCGCCCTTGACGCCATTACAAAAGCTTGCGAAAGTAATCAGGAAAATCTCCTCGGCCTATGTGTCAATGCCGCACGACTGCGCGCATCGGTCGGTGAAATTTCCGACGCCATGGAAAAGGTCTTTGGTCGTCACAAAGCCGAAATCAAGCTGGTATCAGGAGCCTATGCATCCGTGTGTGATCAGGATCAGGAATTCACTGAAGTGAAAAAAATGGTCGCGGAATTCGCCGAGAAAGAAGGCCGTCGCCCGCGTATCCTCGTTGCCAAAATGGGCCAGGACGGCCACGACCGCGGCGCAAAAGTCGTGGCCAGTGCTTACGCCGATGCCGGCTTTGACGTTGATGTCGGTCCTCTGTTCCAGACGCCGGAAGAAGCCGCTAAAATGGCTGTCGAAAACGACGTGCACGTTGTCGGTGTTTCAAGTCTTGCCGCCGGACACAAAACCCTGGTGCCACAACTGGCCGCCGAGCTGAAAAAACTCGGTGCCGAGGACATTGTCATTGTCTGTGGTGGCGTCATCCCTCGTCAGGATTATGAAGAGCTTTACGCTTCCGGTGCCGCACGTATTTTTGGCCCTGGAACAACAATTACCAAATCGGCTCGTGAAACACTGGCCGCCATTATCGAAAAACGTTAAACTGCCTCTTTGCGGTCCGGGATTCTCTGGAGTCCCGGACCGTCTTGGTCTTCTCATCCCATCCATGTCACTCGCGTTAAAAGGTTGCCCATGACTCTCGAACAACTGGCCAAAGGTATCCGCCAGGGACAGCTGCGAGCACTGGCTAAAGGCATCACCCTGATTGAAAGCCGCAGACCGGAGCATATAGAACAAGGCGCCGAACTGCTGGAAAGTCTCCTCCCGGACACGGGCAACAGTCTACGCATCGGCATTTCCGGTGTTCCTGGTGCTGGCAAGAGCACCTTCATTGAAGCTTTTGGCCTCTATTTGACCAACCGGGGGCATAAAGTCGCGGTATTGGCTGTTGACCCCAGCTCGCAACTTTCCGGTGGCAGTATTCTCGGCGACAAAACACGCATGGAAGAGCTTGCCAGAGATGCCAATGCCTTTATCCGCCCTTCTCCTTCCGGCGATTCGCTGGGCGGTGTAGCCCGTAAAACGCGTGAAACCATGCTGCTGTGTGAAGCCGCGGGTTATGATGTCATCATTGTCGAAACCGTTGGCGTCGGCCAGTCGGAAACCACTGTCGCTTCCATGGTTGACTTTTTCTTGTTGCTGCAACTCTCCGGAGCAGGTGACGAACTACAGGGCATCAAAAAAGGCGTGATGGAAATCGCCGATGCCATTGTCATCAACAAAGCGGACGGCGACAATATTCCCCGCGCGAACCTGGCCAAGCAGCAATACATCAACGCCCTACACATCCTGCGTCCGCGCAGCAGTCATTGGTCGGTCCCGGTACATACCTGCAGTGCGTTACACCATAAAGGGATTGACACCATCTGGGAGATGTTGACCACCTATCGTGACACCATGCAGAACTGCGGTGAATTTGAAGAGAAACGGCGTCAACAGGCACGCGACTGGATGTGGGCACTGTTGTTGGACGACCTCAAGGATTTGTTTATTCACGACCGCAAAGTCCAGCCTCTTCTCGAACAGGTTGAACAGTCCGTCCTCAACGGTCAGACCACTCCGGGCGCCGCCTCACGTCGACTACTGGAACGTTTCCGACGCCATTAGCTGCCCGACTAAAATTTTGTCCCTGAATCAGGTCTTTACCGTGTTGACTTGGATGCAGCGGTTATTTTATTCTGGATCGAAGAACAGGCACTATTTTTTGAGGAGATGCGTTACGTGACCACTCTGCCATTCAGCCAGCCGTGCGGCCTATCCGTTTGGGCCTCTGAGCGCTGTCGACCGGACTTCAAGCTTCATCAGGGATTCTGTTATTCACCGTTGGAAGAATGCAACGATGCTTTTCGGTTTGCCATTCTCACGGAAAGCAAAAAACTTCCCCACCTGATCCGGGAATGTGCGGCCTTGGTTTCCGACGAAAGTTTTTTCGTTCTCGAATACTATCCGGATAAAGTCACCCTATCTAAAAACGATGCTCCGGTAGAACCAACGGTCTTTTATTCTCCTTACATGCCGACAGAAGAAATCCTCACTCTGCTTGAACCCTACCTGTCGCGCCTGATTCATGATGGATTTGTCGGTTTCGGCCTCGCCAACAGCCGCCTCGGCGCTGAGTTATTCTACTCGGAGGAAAAAGCATTTACCTGCTTTACGGCTAACCATATCCGCACCATGAATATTCTTGCACGAAATGGTCTGCATTATCGTGAAGAGCTGTTGTTCCCGGCGGATTTCGCTCATGACCACCTGTCTCTGGTCAGTCTCGACAAATCTCATTTGCCACTCGAACTGGCCAGCTTCCAGACAAGACAACTGGATTATATCTCCTTTTGCGCTGAGCTGGTTGAACTGTTTGACATGCAACCGACGTCGAGTACCGACGATTTCTTTCTCTCCTGCAAAGAACAGGATGGCATTGAGACCTTTCTCAGCTGCCAGCCCGACCTGCAGTGGAGCGGCGATGAAGAGTTTATCAACCTGTTGTTGGACTGGAAAGACTTTGTCAACGAATGCTGCCACGGTTTCAACGGTACTCTAGATGATTATCGCCAAGGATTGAAAATACGCGATATTATTGACCGCGTCATCGATCAGAGCAACGATGCCACGCGTGAAAAGCTACTGCGTTTCATCGCCGAATCCGACGCATTGTTTCGCTGCCAATTGATTGAAACGTCACGCCAAATGCCGACAGAAGCAGCCAGCGACAATGCCCGGCAGCAACGGTTCTGGCACTGTGGCGTCGTCCGCAATCACGGATCGGAGTTGCGCCGAGATCTCATCCGTCGTGGCTGGTATTCCCGTCAATCATGATTGTTCTCGTCAGTGCCGTTGCCCGTGAAAACGCTCTGCTGCGCGACGAACTTATAGCACCCGAACCTCAGATGTGTGGTCACATCCAAGTGACCTGTGGCCAACTCAGTTCCCAATCCGTTGCTATCGCCACAACCGGTATCGGTAAAGCCAACACGGCGGCAGCCGCGGCACTGCTTCTTCACCAATTTCACCCCGATATTTTTGTCATGGTCGGCTGTGGTGGCGCATTTAAAGATAGCTCACTGCAACTCGGCGATCTGGCCTTTGCCAGTGAAGAAATTTATGCCGATGAAGGGGTCACCTCCCCGCAGGGTTTTTTGGATATGTCCCAATTGGACCTGGCCCTGGCAACCATTGAGGACCGCTGTTATTTCAATCACTATCCGGTCGATCTAACCACAACTCAGCACGCCTGCAAACGACTCAAAGACAATTTCTCGCAAAACCCCAACTGCCAACTGGGTCCCTTTGTGACCGTATCAAATTGCAGCGGCACCGATTCACTTGGTCTGGATCGCCATGAGCGTTATCAGCCGATTATCGAAAATATGGAAGGGGCGGCAGCGGCGCACCAATGCCTGTTGGCCCACACGCCATTCATGGAGCTGCGCTCTGTGTCCAACTTTGTCGAAGATCGTGATTTTTCCCAATGGAATCTGCCGCAGGCCATGGAAAATGCCCAAAAGGCGCTCTTATCCTTGTTTGAACTGAACTTTTTCAGTGGATTGGCTTTATGACTGAATTGACGCTGGGCTATTCCCCTTGTCCGAACGACACCTTTATCTTTAACGCTTTAATTCATGGTCTGGTCCCCTGCCCGGGAATCACCTTTCACGAGCGGTTGGAAGATGTCGAGACCCTCAACCGACTGGCGCTGAAAAAAGAACTCGACCTGACAAAAATCTCTTACCATGCCTTTGGCCATCTGCGACGCGATTATGTCCTGCTCCATTCAGGTGGCGCACTCGGCCGCGGCTGTGGTCCCCTTGTTGTCGCCACGGAACCACTGCGCATGGAGGAGCTTCGCGACAAACCGGTTCTGATTCCGGGGGAACTGACTACGGCCAACCTGCTGTTGCAGCTCTACGACCAGAACTTCAGGGACATCCGCGTATTGCCCTTTGACCAGATTATGCCGGCCTTGATCCGTAAAG
The DNA here is from genome assembly GCF_963666745.1 of uncultured Desulfuromonas sp. Lineage (NCBI taxonomy): Bacteria > Pseudomonadati > Thermodesulfobacteriota > Desulfuromonadia > Desulfuromonadales > Desulfuromonadaceae > Desulfuromonas > uncultured Desulfuromonas sp. The sequence continues at coordinate 2,958,233 of NZ_OY762961.1, forward strand.
AAGCTGCCGCCGGCGTTATCATCCACGAGTCCCGTTTTACCTATCAGGATCATGGCCTGCACAGACTCATGGACCTTGGCGCCTGGTGGGAACAACTGACCGGCCTGCCCATCCCTTTGGGTGGCATTCTCGCAAAACGCACATTGCCGGTCGACATGATCCAGCAGATTGACCGGGCCCTGGCCGACAGCGTACGCTTCGCTCAGGCCCATCCCGCACAAGCGGCGGAATATATCCGTCAGCATGCGCAGGAACTCTCCGATTCCGTCACCCATGAACACATCCAGCTGTACGTCAATGAATTCTCCGTCAATCTGGGCGACGAGGGAATTGCCGCCGTGCAGGAGTTGTTGGCTCGGGCCGAAAAATGCCGGTTGATTCCGGTCGTGGACCTGCCCATTTTTGCAACTTCCTGAGGACTGTTGTCGGTGAATTGACCATAAAACTGTATACAATATACATCTCCCGTGACTTGACAAGGATGCCAAGTTATGGGAAAAACGGCTGATACGAAAATTTTGATGCTTTCATGACAGTGAGGATTCAATGAAAAAAGATATTTTGGAAAAAGGTGCAATTCTGCAACGCGACAAAGACACCTTTGCCGTTGCCCCCCATATTCCCGGTGGGATTACCAGCCCGGACCAACTGCGCAAAATCGCCGACGTCGCGGAAAAATATAATGCTCAGGCGTTGAAACTCACCAGTGCGCAGCGCATTGCCATTGTCGGTCTCAACGAAGACCAACTCGATGCCATCTGGCAGGACCTTGATGAACCGGCAGGTGCCGCCATCGGCATGTGTGTTCGTTCAATCAAAATCTGCCCCGGCACAACCTTTTGTAAACGTGGCCAGCAGGATTCTGTGACTGTCGGCTTGGAGATGGATAAAGCCTATCATGGCATGGCCATGCCATGGAAATTCAAGATGGGTGTCTCCGGCTGCGCCAATGATTGCTCGGAAGTGTGCATCAAAGACATCGGTCTTATCGGCACCCCTAAAGGTTGGAAAGTGATGGTCGGTGGTAACGGTGGCGCTGCATCACGACTCTCGGCCCCTCTGGCTGAAGAGCTCGACACCGACCAGGCCAAGGCTCTGGTTGACCACATCGTTCAATGGTTTATCAAAAACGATCAGAAAGGCCGTCTTGGTAAATTCATTGAAAAAATGGGTTTTGATGCATTTAAAGAAGAGGTTCTCGGCAGTTTCGAGGGCAACCTCGGCGCCTGATCTTCTGCACAGCCTTAAATTTAAAAAGCCCTGCCGTTTTTCTCCGGCAGGGCTTTTTTATGTCATCTCGTTCACGGCACCTTACTGCATACGAATCGCCTTGATAAAGCGGGCATCACATGACTCGGTGATTTTATCCAGAGTGGCCTGATCTACCGGGGTATCCACGGAGAAAACAACCATCGCCTCACCTGCCTTTTCTCGACGACCCAAGTTCATATTGCCGATATTGACATTGGCTTCACCGAGAATCGTGCCGATCTTACCCAACATACCCGGGCGGTCTTCGTAATTGATGACCAGCATGTTCGGCTCGGGCTGAAAGTCGGTCTTATAATCGCGCATTTTAACGATCTTCGGCATCCCTTCAAACAGCGTACCGGCAATGGTGCGCGTTCCGGCAGAGGATTCGAGCTGAATCGTCACCAGGTTGGAGAACGACTCCGACTCGGTCGTACGTACCTCTTCCACGGCGATTCCCATGTTACGCGCGGTCATACGGGCGTTGACCATGTTGACCTCAACTTCGGTCTGCTTATTGAGCAGAGCCGCCAGACCACAGACCGTCAGCGGTGCACAGTCAAAACGGGCCAGTTTACCCTGATAGGAAAAGGTGATTTTATCCGGGTTAGCCGGAGCCAGTTGACAGATAAACTCGCCAAGCTTGCTGATCAGCTCCATAAACGGACGCATCTGCTCCATAAGATCGGGATCGAACTTAGGAATATTGACGGCATTCTCCATCGGCTTGCCGTCGATGTAGTTGATAATCTCGCGGCTGACATCCACGGCCACGTTTTTCTGGGCCTCAAACGTATTGGCACCCAGGTGCGGTGTGACCACCATATTGGGATGGGTAATAAGCTTTTTCAGGGTTTCCGTATCCGGCGGCTCCTTGCTCCACACATCAAAGGCGGCACCGGTCACTTTGCCACTTTCCAGGGCCTGCAACATCGCCTCCTCCTCGATGATGCCGCCACGGGCACAGTTAACCACGATGATGCCATCCTTCATTTTTTCGAAGTGCTCCGCCGTGATCATTCCCTTGGTCTCTTCGTTCAGCGGCGTATGCACAGTCAGTACATCGGCATAACGAATCAACTCTTCCAGAGAGACCAGCTTGACACCGAGATCGGTGCCGCGCTTTTCCGAGATATACGGGTCATAGGCAATCACGTCCATCTCAAAGGCCTTGCCGCGCAGTGCCACGCGACCGCCGACCTTACCCAGGCCGATGACGCCCATGGTTTTATGTTTGAGTTCATGACCGGTAAACGGTGCCCGTTTCCACTCGCCGCTTTTCAGGCTGGCGTTGGCAATGGTCACATTGCGGCAGAAAGAGAGCAGAATCGCCATGGTGTGCTCGGCGGCGGAGTTGGTGTTGCCGAAAGGCGCATTGACAACGATCACCCCTTTGCTGCTGGCGTACTCCACATCGACATTGTCAATGCCGACTCCGGCACGGGCAACAATTTTCAGATTGGTGGCACAATCAAGCAGTGCCGCATCTACCGTCGTCCCGCTACGGGTAATGATCGCGTCGTAACCGCCAATCACCTCGTGCAGCTCGGGCACACTCAGCCCCAGCTTGACATCCACCTCAATACGGGAATCTTCACGAAGAGTGAGCAAACCAGCTTCGGAAATTTCGTCGGTAATTATTACTTTCATCATGACTCCTTCACAGCCTCAGCGGCCCGAGTATTATAAAACTACAGCGACAAACACCTGTAAACACCGCAAACGTACCGTGGTGAACGGCGCATTCTAAATTGAATCCGGCCGCTCTGTCAATTAGCACCTGAATTCAAGCGGTTTACGCTGTTTCAAACAGTTGGAAGCAACAAAGCCGTCAGTCGGCACTGTCGGCTTTGTCAGATCATATTCCCTGATAACAGGGCAATGTTATTTTACGATTTCAAGATGGCTTTTTTTCGTTGGCGGCTTTTTCCCTTCTGCCCGTTGCGGAGGAGGCTCACCATGAAACGGTGCCGTTTCCTCCGGTTCGGGATCAGGATCCAACGCCGGCAGAGTGCCGTTGGTGATCATGGCCTGAATCGAATCGGCAATCACCTGACATTGTTTCATGCACACTTTACGTGCCGGACACACCGAACAGTCCGCCTCACCGGCAGCCGCACGCAAGGCATGCACCACCAGCTCGACACTTTCCAGTTGTGATAATGGAATAAAAAACATGGGGACTCCTTTGTTCCATTCCCCTCCGGCAGGATGTCTGAAAGTCCTTGAAAGAACTTCTTCAACACCCTGGCCGCAGGGCGCGAATGTCCGGGACATGATCGACTCAATTACAGTGAGCCACCAACAGCGGGCAATGTCCGGCCGGAAACATCCGCAAAAGCTTTCAATTTCATCATCATATCGGCAAACGCTGCCGGGCGCAATGACTGGGGTCCGTCACTGGCGGCTTTTTCCGGATTGGGATGCACTTCAACAATAAGACCATCACAACCGGCGGCTACAGAAGCGAAACACATCGACGGCACCAGGCTAGCATGACCTGTCGCATGGGAAGGATCAATCACCACCGGCAGGTGGGTCTGCTCTTTGAGCACCGGCACGGCAGAAATATCCAGGGTGTTGCGGGTTGCCGTCTCAAAGGTACGGATACCACGCTCGCACATGATGACGCGGCGGTTGCCCTCGGCAAGGATATACTCAGCGCTCATCAGAAATTCCTGAATGGTGGCCGACATGCCGCGTTTGAGCAGAATCGGTTTGTCGAGTTGGCCGAGCATTTTCAACAACGCGAAGTTCTGCATGTTACGCGCACCCACCTGCATGATGTCGCTGTAGCGTGCCACCAGTTCCACATCACGTGGATTAACCACTTCCGTAATAATCGGCAGGCCGGTTTCTTCACGGGCCGTGGCCAGCAATTTGAGACCATCCTCTTCCATGCCCTGGAAAGAATAAGGGCTGGTGCGCGGTTTAAACGCGCCCCCGCGCAGTACCTTGGCACCGGCACGCTTCACGGCATGGGCGGTTTCAACGATCTGCTGCTCACTTTCTACGGAACAGGGACCAGCCATCACAATCAGCTCGTCGCCGCCAAACACCAAACCCGGCTGAATTTCCACCTGGCTGGGCTCAGGGCACACTTCACGGCTGGCCAGTTTGTACGGCTTGAGAATCGGCACGACATTCTCCACACCGGGCATCGATTCAAGACTCTGCAGCACCATTTTACCGCGCTCGTCACCCACCGCACCAATCACCTGGCGATTGGAACCTTGAATCAAATGCGGCTCGTAGCCAAGTTCGCGAATCCGTGCTTCTACCGCTTCCGTCAATTTCGGGTCACTGTTCTGTTGCATTACAATAATCATTGTCATCTCCTCCATGTGCTTGAAAGCACTTACTTTACCACGGTCACGGACCATCCGCATTTCATCCAGGGAAATAAAAAGGCCATCGGGTTTCCCGACGGCCTTTGTGGAATTCTTTTTACAACGTAAAAATACAAAGACCACGGGAAACCTGACGTCTGCCCGTGGTCTGTTTTTTTAGAAAATCTGCTTTGCGCTAAGCCAGCAAACCTTCACCCCGGGCAGACGGCCTAAAAAAGCCGCACCAAAAGTAAAAGTTGAAAAAGCTGGAAAAATAAAAGCGCATTACAGTCCCTGTAGTCTCGGATTAATTCTCTTTCAATGGTCAACAATGTAAATGACCGCTGAGCATTGCGCAACAAAAAATTTGCCCCTATGTAAAAGTTAGCGAAAAAGAAACATTTCCCGCTTGACACAACAACGCCGTCACGTTATAACTGCCTCCGCAATTGCCCAGATAGCTCAGTCGGTAGAGCAGAGGACTGAAAATCCTCGTGTCGGCAGTTCGATTCTGTCTCTGGGCACCATAGAAAGTACAAGGGGTTACGTTTACCGAGCGTAACCCCTTTTTCTTTTTGTTGCACACACTACCTCGCGCCCTCTCCCCCCCCCTGATTCATTCTTTTTGCTTCACCCCTAAAAGCTGCCAATCACCCTCTGCTCCGCATAAAAAATAAACCAAAGCTAAACTCATGAAAACAGTCAGCCGACATATAAACAATCCGATTCCCCCTTAACCCGGGAAAATGCAATGCTTGAATCCACACAGGGACCCTCGGGAACACGCAACAATGTTCTGACCATCCCGCATATCCTTCTTAAAATCATCCGACTGTTTGAACAGCCGGATATTGACTTTTCTACCCTGGCAGCCACCATCCGCCAAGACCCCGTCATCACCGCCCGAATCATCAAGCTGGCCAACAACGTCTATTTCCGTCAATGGTCTGAGGTGAGTCAACTTAAACAGCTTCTGGTTGTTCTCGGGTTGGACACCGTCCGCCACCTGACTTTGTTGTGCGCGACGGAGCAGATCTTTGCCGAGGCCGACCCTCAACTCTCGCGACCGGTCGCCGTCATGTGGTATCGGTCGATTTTTTGTGCCCAATTATGTGAAGAACTGGCTGCGCTGGTCGGCCACGAACCGAAAGAGGAAGCCTATCTGACCGGACTGTTGCACCGTATTGGCCAACTGGCGTTGGTTTCCTGCCGGCAGGGGACGTATGTAGAGCGGATCGATATCACCAATGACCTTGAGCAGATTGAGCCCATCGAACAACAGCATTTTAAGACCACCTCGTCAATACGAGCCACGGAGGAGCTGACCTCCTACGCCCTGAACGCTTTTATGTGTGATGCCGTGGCGTTTCAAACCATTGCCGTCGAACAATTGGCCGATGCCACCATTCAGGTTCGATTGCTTGCGTTGGCAAGACGGCTGTGCGACCAGCAGATGGATGAAATTGCTCTGGCACGGGCCGCCAACCTGCTTTTAGGACTCAATGCGGACGTCGTTCGCGATCTGCGGCAACGCGTCAAAGAAAAAACAGATGCTCTGATCTGTAATCTGACCTGTATTGAAACAGATGATATTCCGGATGCTGCCGAGCGTCTGATGTCGAGCCACGATCATTTCCATCAGCTGTTACGCCAGCAAGTTCAGGCACACTCTCTGGCCAACGTACTGAACGGTGGCTTGGCCCCTGATAACGAACAGACGGTTTTTGCCCGACTACGCCGTGATTTCCACCTGCTGTTCGGACTGGACCAGCTCTGCCTGCTGGTCGCCAAAGACGGCTACCTACAAGGGTTCGACGATCTCGGCCAGACACCGTTGCTCAACAACGTGACGGTACAGCTCGACAACCCGACCAGCCTGGCGGTCAACACCTACCACCGTGGCGATCTTCACTGCAGCTGTGGCCTAGCCCAGCACACCCTGTCCATTGCCGACCGCCAGCTCCACCACCTGATGAACGCCGAAACGTTGTGCTACATCCCGCTGCCCAATCGCATTGAGCCGTCTCATATCGCCGTTGCGCGAATCAGGACAGATCAATGGCAAAAATTACAGGACAGAAAATCATTGCTGCTCATGGCCGCACTGTCTATCGGCCAGAGTCTCGAACAGGCCATGGCGAGCAAACAACTGGCCGAACATCAGCAACAGATGGAAGCAGGGCAACACCACTTACAGCTCCGTTCGGCAGCCCACGAGATCAACAACCCGCTGTCGATCATCAATAATTACCTCTTTTTGCTGGGTCAGAAATTACAGCAGGACCCCGAAGCGGCAGCCCAACTGACTATCATTCAGGAAGAGATGGCTCGTGTCGGCACCATGGTCAGTGGTCTCAAACATCTTCTCGATCCGCAACAGTCAGAAGACCATCCCGTCAATGAGGTGGATCTCAACAGGGTGATCGAAAAACTTCTCCTGCTGCTGACACACTCCCTGTTCACACCACGTCAGCTTTCAGTCCATCTTGATCTGGATCAGACCGTACCGCTCCTGCAAGGCAACGTCGGCAGCATCAAACAGATTCTTGTCAATCTGCTGAAAAATGCTGCGGAGGCCCTCCCTCCCGGCGGCGAGGTGTGGCTGACAACGCGAGACAGCCTGCACAAAAACGGCCAACGTTATATCGAAATTGACCTGCGTGATAACGGCCCAGGCTTGCCTGACGCTATTCTCAACCAACTCTTCCAACCGACTATCAGCCATAAACAGGGGCATTCCGGCCTCGGATTAAGCATCGTCAAAAAACTGGTCGATCAACTGCAGGGAGAAATCAGCTACACATCGTGCGCTAAAGGAACGCGTTTCCAGCTCCTTCTCCCCCGGATCGAATCAGAAAGGAGCGAACACAGCCATGCCTAACTTTTCACTCTCGCATCAAGCGGTCCTGTTCCCGGAAATGTTCAATGCCGCCGCGTCCTACCATGCGCTGCCGATCTCGATTCTGATTATTGATGATGAACAACGCGCTCGCCAAAGTGTCTGCGATCTGCTGAAACCTCTGGGGCACCGCCTGACTCAGGCAGGGTCGGTTTCTGAAGCGATCAAGTGGCTTGAGATGGAAAATTTCACCTTGGCGCTGGTCGACCTGCAACTGCCGGACGGTACTGGTCACGACATCATGCGTTATGTGGTCGATCATCAGATTGACACGCGACTGATTGTCGTCAGCGGCGAATCGACCTTTGACCATGCCACCCTGTCCCTACGCAACGGTGCATGTGACTTTCTTCGCAAACCCTACATGCCCGCAACCCTGCTGGAGAGCGTCAACAAAGAGCTCGACAAAGCCCAGACTCAGAATCGATACGAGCGCATCCAGGAAGAGCTCAAAGGGTCCGAAGCCCTACATCGCTTTATCGTCAATAATTCGCCGGACATCATCTACATGCTCGATGAGGAGGGACGCTTTTCTTTTGTCAACAAACGCGTTCAGTCCCTGCTTGGCTACAGCGATAAAAAACTGATCGGTCAGCATTATTCATCGATTGTCTACGGCGAAGACCATGAAAAAGCGCAATTTGTCTTCAATGAACGGCGCACCGGCGACCGCGCTTCCCATGCGGTTGAACTGCGCCTGCTTAACCGCCACAACAAAGAGATCCGCTTTGTGGAAGCGCGCAGCTTGTCTGTTGAATTGACCTCCATGGGCATTTATCGCGCCGGACGGGGCGACAATGAAGAATTCATTGGCACCTACGGCGTCATCCGCGACATTACCGAGCGCAAACGCTCAGAGGCTCTGCAACATTACCATCAATATCACGACCACCTGACCGATCTGCCCAACCGCACACTGTTTCTTGACCGCCTGCATATGGCTCTGGCCCAGGCACGCCGCAACGGTCATCATCTGGCGGTTCTGTTTCTCGATATTGATCGCTTCAGAAAGGTCAACGACAGCCTTGGGCACCTTGCCGGGGACAAAATCCTCCAGCGGATCACCCAACGCCTGAACACCAACCTGCGCGAAGAAGACACCCTGGCACGCATTGGCAGTGATGAGTTTCTCCTGCTGCTGCCGAACATCAAGACTCCCGGTGATGCCTTGATTATTGCTGAAAAAATCAATCAGAGCTGTTCCGTGCCCATGACGTATCAGGGGCAGGACCTGCGCCTGACATTCAGCATCGGCATCGCCACATTCCCGGACCACGCCACCAGCCGCGAAGACCTGATCCGCTATGCCGACCTCGCCAAGTGCCAGGTCAAGCAGAACGGGCGCAACGGCTGCCTTCTTTATCAGCCTCAGCACCAGCATCTCCAGGTTTCCGCTCTGGAGATGGAAACGGCCATTCGACAGGGACTTCAGGATGATCAGTTTGAACTCTACTATCAACCCCAGATCGATCTGGTCGCCGGAAAGGTTGCCGGTCTGGAAGCTCTGGTGCGTTGGAAGCATCCTGAACGGGGGCTGTTAAATCCCTCGTTGTTTATTCCCGTCGCCGAACAGAGCAGCCTGATCTGTGATTTGGGCCAGTGGGCTGTCGAGCGAGCCTGTTGTGATGCTGCCATGCTGCGTAAACGCGGGTTTGACGGGCTTAAAATCGCCGTCAATGTGTCTATTCAGCACTTTGAACGCCCCTCATTTGCCCAGCACATTCTCGACAATGTCAGCCGTCACGATCTGGGCTCGAACAGGCTGGAAATTGAGATCACCGAAAGTAATATCATGAGAAACATGGAGCGCGGTGCCCAGCTGTTGACCAGTCTGTCCGAACAGGGGATCGGTGTCGCTATTGACGACTTCGGCACCGGCTATTCCTCCTTGAGCTACCTGCAGACCCTGCCGGTAGCGACGGTGAAAATCGACCGCTCTTTTATCTGCAACCTGGGCGATGAAAAGAACGGTCTGCCGATTGTCATCGCGGTGCTCAACCTTGCGGCCGCCCTCAATATCCACTGCATTGCCGAAGGGGTCGAATCGCAGGAGCAGAAACAGCTGTTACAGGATGCCGGTTGTCGCTTGATTCAAGGCTTCTATTACAGCAGTCCCTTGTCGTTAGCGCAGTTGGTGCCTTATCTTAAACAGAGTCAAAACGGTCGCCTGATTCAGTCTAAACAGCTTCGTGACGTGACAGAAGAGTGATGGGCAAAGAGGGTATAATCAAACATCTGCTTGTTGCAGGCATAATCCTGCTGCTATCGGCCTGCTCTCTGCCGCTATCGGCACGCACACCTCAGGACCTGCAGCGCATTCCCCAGAATCCTCAGGCATTTGTCGGTGAACACGACAGTGATCAGCCACTGCTCAGTGCGCTGGAACAACAACGCCAGGCCGAGGCATACCGTCACCGTTATTATCTGCCCTGGCAAAGTGACGGACCACTGTCCACCACGCAAGATCCGTTCTGGGCCATCGACTGGATGAACAGTCACACGGTCTTTGCGGCCAACCTGCGCCCCCTGGATACCGATCAGCGCCAGGCATTGGCGGATCTGGCCCGGCCACAGGACTATCCCAGCCTTCATCAGCCCGCGACAATGGTGCGCTCCTGTTCAGCTCGGGCACTACCCACCAGCAGCCCGTTGTTTGACGATCCGCAACGTCCCGGCGCGGGTTTTCCATTTGACCAGCTGCAACATGCCATCCTGCCGGCCAATACCCCGGTGCTGATCACCCATCAGTCGGCCGATCAGGCCTGGACCTTTGTTGAATCAGCAGCGGTCTACGGTTGGGTGCCAAGCGATGCTGTGGTCAGCGTGAATGAAGCACAGGCTCGCGAGATCGAAGCCTTGCCACTGGGGTGTTTATTGGAAGATGGCCTGGGAATTTTCGACAGGGATAACCGCTGGTGCTTTGCCTCGCGCCATGGCGCGCTACTGCCCCTGGTTGAGCGCAGTGCCGATAGCGCCACGCTGCGCATTGTCGTTGCGGATGAAAATCATCGCGCAATGCTGTGCGATGCAACGTTGCCCGCATCAGCCGTAGCGTCATTGCCTCTGCCACTGACAAAGGCCCATCTGGCGCAACGCGCCGCCACCATGATGGGGCAACCTTACGATTGGGGCGAGCAATTCGGCGGGCGCGACTGCTCGGCAACCCTCCGCGATCTGTTTGCCCCGTTCGGTCTCTGGCTGCCGCGCAATTCCTCGCAGCAGGCCAAGGTTGGCGAGGTTCTTCCCTTATCCCACCTTAGCCCACAACAATGCGAACAAATGATCCTTGAGCAGGGGATTCCTTTAGCCACTTTTATCAGCTTGCCCGGTCATATCATGCTTTACGTCGGCCAGTATGAAGGACGCGCCATCGTCTTGCACACGCTGTGGGGGTTGAAAACAACCTCGCTGTTCGGCACAGAAGGACGCTGGCTTGTGGGCAAGACCGTCCTCACCACCCTGCAACCGGGCTTGGAACAAAATAATCTGTGGCAGTCCATCGGTGATCTGCGCAGCCGCATCACCCAGATGAGTTTTCCGTTGCAGCCCGCCCAATCTGAGCAAGAGGACTGACCTTACAACGGGTTATTCGCCCACCACCCGCAATGGAATCAATTTTTCCTGCAGTCCCTCGACGGTATTCACATCGACACCGACCACTCCGTACCAGTATTCTCTGCTTTCAAGTGTCGGCACAGCCCACTGGGTTGTCAGCACAAACGGACTGGCCGACGGGTTTTGCGGCGTGACGGTCAAGCTCGCCAGCCCCGCATCCGTCTCGTTGACCACGCCGTAGCGGATGGTCACCAGATCATCAACACTGCCTGACGCAAAATTCTGCACGGCAATCCACCATTGGCCGGGTTCAGGGTTCATCACTGTAACGGACTCATCAGCACCGCCAGTCGCACTGACGCCAATCTCTTCATCACTGCCCTGTTGGCCGACAAATAGATCAATGTCTGGTGAATCCTGTGAATCGGCATCAACATACAACGCCAGAGTGCCCTCGGCGACATCAACGGTCAGCCAGACGACACCTCCATCATCGTTGGTATAATCGGCGGGTGTTGGGTCAGAACTCACCAACTCTTGCGTCTGCTGGGCTGCGACCAGCCCGTAGGAGGTGATCTGCGTTGCGCCGGACGTCTGCAGATTGTACCAAGAGGCGCTCGAGCTGATCTGGTCACTGACCGCTTCAAGAGTTTCAGGCACGGAAAAGGCCTGAGGATAGACCGCCAGCGGAAAATGTTCTGTCGGTACGCGTCCGGCTTCTTCCGTGAGCACAACACGTCCGAAAAGCCACTCGTTCAATGGCGCAGTCGTGGCATCAGCGGTCACCTGCAATTCAATACTTTCCCCCGCGGCCAACTCAAACGAGTCCGGCACCACGCTCAACGAAAGATTTTCCGTGTCGATGACGGACACCGACCAACGAGTCGTCACCTCGCCGACATTGGTCAGCTCGCGAGTCCACTGGCTTTGTCCGATACAATTTCCGTCACCGAATGCCGCCAAGTTCAAGGTCAATGGCACAGAGTCAAGACCGCCTTCGGCCCAGGATGAGTTGGCCGGGTCTGCCAGGCGAAAGGCGTCGGTCTGTTCATCAAGCAGCAACGCACAGCGCATGGCCAAGGGGGCATTGATACGCCCGGCGCCGCCATCAAACGGTGTCGCCGCCGTGCCAACATAATCGGTGGTCACATCGGTCCATGCTGTGCTCATAATCGCCGATTGCGCCTGGGCCGGACTCCACTCCGGGTGCAGTCCTTTGACCAGTGCCAGTACCCCGGCCACATGGGGACTGGCCATGGAGGTGCCGTTGTAGACCGCATACCCTTCCGCCTCAGCGACCGGCGCGAAGATATTTGCTCCCGGTGCGGCAATATCCGGTTTAATAATCTCCGGCACAACACTGTTTTCCCCCCGCGAGCTGAAACCGGTGACAATGTCACCATCCAGTGGATCACTGACCGCTTCGGTCCCCGTCAACAAACCACGCAGTGGTTTCCCCGCGGCAACCGCCTCATTCAGCCATACTTTGAGCTGCTCGGCATCGTCATAGGCGATATGAACCGAGGGAATCACACAGGCATCCGTCATCAGAGCAGCTTTATCCCCCGGATCCACTTCGGCCAGAATCATCGCCCCGCCGCCATTGGCCGCAACATTCACTGCCTTCTCCGTCCGGTCATTGTCACCACGATCACAGATGACAATCTGGCCATCAAACAACGCATTAAAGCTGCCGGTACAGGTCGCGTCCCCATAATCGCCGGCATAAACGATATCGGCTGACTCATAGCCCAACGAAAGAGCCAGTCCTGCAATTGACTCTTTAGTCGCATCATCATCAACAAACTCCAGGGTATTCACATAGCTGATATCGTGGGTGGTCGCCGCCACAGCCGTCAGCCACGGGATAATCCCCGGATTGTCAACGGTTGCTTCACCGGGACCGTCATTGCCGGCGGCCACGGCCACATAGATACCCGCCTCATGGGCGGCAAACAACGGCAAACCAATTTCGGTGTCTGTCCACGGATTTGCCTTTCCTCCCCCCAGTGACATATTGATGACATCCACCTCATCCACTACCGCCTGTTCAATGGCAGCAAGTATGGCATCACTTGAGAGTGATCCATCGGCCTTTTCCGTGTTATAGGAGATAATATTGGCGTGGGGTGCCACGCCGGAAATGGTCGCGGACAGGTAATACCCGGAGTCCAGAGTCACCGCCGCATCATAAACGATATTGCCCGCAGCCGTTGCCGCCACATGGCTACCATGGCCATCGGTATCGACATTAATTTCGCGATCATCCGCCAGCACCCAGGCACCGATCAGCTTATTATTACAGGGAAAGTCCGGATCATAATCGGGATTATCCGGATCGCAGACGCCATAAAATTTCCCCTTCGGATTGACGTGTTCATAGCCATCGCCACCTACTTCGGCAAACGAAGGATTGTAGGGATTGATGCCGGTATCGATAATGCCGACGACCACGCCTTCGCCCATGGTACCGAACGGCGGGCTGAACAACGCGCCATACCACACGGCCGGGGCGTTGATCCAGGCGACTCCCGGAGAACAATCGTGCTCATAGGGCCACTCGATGTTGACTATTTTGTCACCGCCCGAGCCACAGGCCGCCATCAGTGAGGTCAACACCACAGCAATGCCCCACCACATCAGGGTCGCTGCCCGCCGCCGACGCAGTGCCTCGGCTACGCCCCAACAAAGTGCGAACACCACCAGCACCAGAGTTATCGCCGTCATCCGTTGACGGTTATTGAGTGGCGCATGCCGGATGACGCTTTGACTGGTCGCACTGGAAGCCTGATGTTGACGCGGTTTAGTGATCTGTTCTTGTTGTATGCGAATTACTCCCGGCACTTTGCTCAGCAGCCGAGCCTGTGCAGCAGTCAGATTGACGCTGACACCATTAAAGGTCACGGTATAGTCGTGAACAACCGCCAGCGGCGTACCAAGAAGCGTTTCGGCCTGACTCAAAAACAGCTGGCGTTGCTGACGCAGATAATCGCTATACGCCTGCGCTGCGGGGCTGGCAAGATCCAATTTGTCTGTTCCCGCAGCACGCGGATTGGTCGCCGCATAACCGGGGATATCCCCCTGATAAAGGGCAACAGGTTGCCCCTCCAGCTGAACAATGTAGCGACTCTCGCCCTGGTCCGTAAACGCTGCTTTATTTGATGCTCCACCGATTACGGTTTGCGCCACCACCGGTGTCGCCCCTAGCAATGTCATCACAACAAGGCTACAAAGCAATTTCCGCATCAATTTTTTCAGCATCATTTTTCCACCTTCTCCAGCTCGGCACCCCGGTCACGATCAAGGTCCATGGTTGAAAAATCTCCGCCTTGCGGCAACAACAGGGTGAACTTATGTAACGGTTGTAACTGGACGGTGGCCTGTTCAATATCAAAGGCAAGAACATGGCCGCCACGTTGGTGATCGTCCGTGAGAAAATGGAGGTGATAGCCGGGGACATTGACCCCTTTGACAAAGGGCGGACAATAGAAGCCAACCAGGACACCGCGCACGTTGTCCATTTCAAATACCGGCTGGTGTTTGACCACCTCGACCAGCGGCGGATAGGGTTTGTTCTGTTTGGGAACGCTGCGGGTCCGCACATGCTTGAACTGCCCCTCGACCTTGAACGCACAAAACAGGTTGGGTGAGCCCATGATCTTATCCATCTGCGCGGTGAAAGCGGCAAGATCAGTGCCCTGTTCGAGCGACTGGTGGCGCGTCGGCGCAAAACGGGTCACCGAGGCAAACGGCGTCGTTTCGTTATCACTGACCGACATCACGTGGCCATCCGCAGGCACCCGGAACACCTGGCCATCGACCACCACCATCTCACCATCGAGGCCATCAAAGGTGCCGATACCGAGATCACCGTGCTGTTTCAGATCTCCAATCGTCGTCACACCGTCATACATACCGCCGAGTAAGGCATCAATCGTCGAAATCTGTACCAGAGCCGGTTGCGCGGCACAAACAACGCTGCTCCAGGTCAGGAGCAGCAGGCATATCAGTATGTGTCGAGACATCTTTGTCATTGATCAATCCTGTCGTTTGAAAAAATCAGAGGGAAAAATCCACATCCAGCGTCGTGTCACCGAGATGCAGGTTCGAACACTGCGGGGCGCTTTCAGCAATCACCCGGCCCCGGCGGATCACTTTCAGACGGGTGGCACGCAAACGCAGCGCCTCAATGGGATCGGGCGCCTGGAGAATCACCATGTCGGCATAACAGCCCGGCTCCAAGCCATAGCCTTCAAGGTTGAGAATACGAGCAGCATTGGTGGTGACGGCATCAAACAGTTGTTCCATCTCTGTGGTACCGCTCATATGCAGAGCATGAACACCCATATGGGCCACATCGAGCATGTCGTGGCTACCAAGGGGATACCACGGATCGACAATATCATCGTGCCCGAGGGCGACAGTGATCCCGGCGGCCAGCATCTCTTTGACCCGTGTCAGACCGCGCCGTTTCGGATAAGTGTCGTGGCGGCCCTGCAGCACCATGTTGACCAGCGGGTTGCAGATGGCGTTAAGCTGTGCTTCGGCCATTAGAGGTAATAATTTGCTGACATAATAGTTGTCCATGCTGTGCATGGAGGTCAGGTGGGAGCCGGTCACCCGCCCCTGCAGACCACAGCGTTGGGTATGATAAGCCAGACTCTCAACATGGCGTGACAACGGATCATCGGATTCGTCACAGTGCATATCCACCATCAGGCCACGCTCGGCCGCCAGCTCACACAGTTGGCGGATCGACTCGGCACCATCGGCCATGGTGCGTTCAAAATGGGGAATGCCGCCGATGACATCGACGCCCAGGTCCAGGGCACGTGTCAGTTGTTCTTTGGCGTTGGGGTCACGCAGATAGCCATCCTGGGGAAAGGCGACCAATTGCAGGTCCACATAGGGCTTAATCCGCTCGCGCACCGCGACCAGTGCTTCGACGGCGCGTAATTGCTGATCACAGATATCGACATGGGAGCGAATAGCCAACGTGCCGCGGGCAATGGACCACGACAACAGCTTCATGGCGCGCTCGGTGATCCGCTCCACGGTCTGCTCCGGCTTTAGGTCACCCCACAGGGCAATCCCTTCGAGCAGGGTGCCGCTGATGTTGCGCCGCGGCTGATCGTGCAGCGCCAGAGTGGCATCCATATGAAAATGGCTGTCGACAAACGGCGGCGTCACCAGCTGTCCGGCGGCGTCAATCTCCTCGACCGCTGTGATCGGTAGCTCAGTGCCGACTTCAATGATTCGCCCATCTCGGCAGGCGATATCCACCATTCCATCCTGACCAACAATCCGTGCGCGTCTTACCAGCAAATCGACCATACAATACCCTCTCACCAGCAAAGGTTTTGTTATCTCACCCCGTACAATTTACAGTTTAGGCATCGGCCGAAACAGTGCGTGAAGGCACCAGCGCATTCACCGCGCTGAACACGGCCAGGTTGGCAAACACGCCGACCAGCAAACCGTCAAAGCCACCGGGACTGCCAAGCACCACATTCCACACATAGACGCCGACAAGTCCGGCGACAGCGCCACCGACAAAGGCCCGTTTCGTCGCGTGGTAGCCCAATAATGTCGCCGCCAGCGGCACCAAAATGATCGGCGACCAGAAGTTGTAGGCATAAATCAGGATATCGAGCAGACTTTGAATGCGGATGGCAAAAATAATGGCCAGACCTCCGGTCACCAGCGTCGCCAAACGCGCCCACAACAGGCCGCGCTGCTCACTGAGCTTTTCCTTACGTAACGGATTGACGATGTCGTTGACGAATGCCACCGAGGCACTGTTGAGAAACGAATCCGCCGACGACATGACCACGGCGATAATCCCGGCAATGACCAGACCACGCAGACCAATGGGCAGGGTCGACTGCACCACATAGGGAATCGCCTGGTTGGGATCAATTTGTGGATTGAGCGCCAGGGCGACCAGTCCAAGGCTGCCGGAAATGGCAAAGAACGGGATAGAAAAAATACCGCTCATAAACGTTCCGCGGCACAAATGATTGATATCTTTACTGATAAATAGACGGCGCACATACGGAGGAACCAGAGTTTCACCAAGCAAAAAGGTAAGAAACAGCGAGAGAAACTTGACCAGACTGATCGAGCCGAAGATCTCCAGATGTCCGTCAGGAAGACGACTCTGCAACACATCAATCCCGCCCAGCGCGTAAATGCCCATAATCAACGACAGGGGGATACCGATGGACAAGACAAGAAACTGCAACACATCGGTGGCGACAACGGCTCGCATGCCACCGATAGTGTCATAGATAATGATTATCCCCATGCCGATCAGTATCCCGGTCGGAACCGATAAACCAAGAAACAGATTGAACAGATACCCCATGCCGCCGATCTGGGCACCGAGAATACCGGCACACAACAGCACGGAGAACACGCCGGTGACCACTTTACCGACTTTTCCGTAATCCACTTCCATCACATCCCCGACCGAAATCGCCGTGGGAAAACGCCCAGCATTGGGGGCAATGTAGCGGGCGACAAGGAGCTCCTTGAGGCTGAATCCCCACAACACCACGATATTGATAATGCCGATGGAAAAAACCTTTTCAGCATTGCCCATGGTAAAACCGCCACCGATAAATGAGGCGGACAGAGTCGCGGCAATGATCAACGAATTATAGTTGCGATCAGCAACAGCGTATTCTTCAAGCTCCGTCACCCGACGACCTGCCCAGAGCCCCACGCCGAGAATACACATCAGGTAGAGCGCAATGACGATTTTATCGACCAATGCCAGTTCAACCATAATCACCTCATCAAAGGAAGAAAGGAGCGACCAAGGAAGAGTCGCTTACGAGACATCTAAAAACTTGAATAAATATTAATATATTAAACAACTTACCCTGTCTCGCTCATCAACACAAGTTCTGAGATTAATTTTAGACACTTTCCTTTTTGACAAAAAAAAGGCGCTCCAAGTCAGGAGCGCCGGACAAATTCACCACAGCATGTCAGTCAATGAAATCAAAATGGTTTGGTAGGGTTGGGCTCAGGGCTGTTACAACAGGAAACGCCCTTAGTTGGCACCTCCGAACATCGGTGCCAGTTTTTTCCATAAACTCTTGCCCTGTTTCTCACAGGCTTCACGCGCACACTCCAGAGCCAGCTGCAACTCATGGCAATCTTCTTCGTCGTGCGGTTCCATGGCGTGATAAAAAATCCCCGCAGCCCGTGCCTGGCGCAGGAAGCCAACCGTCGCATCATCCGCCAGCAGAATGATTTTCAGATGTTTCTGCAGATAGCGGAAAATCGGAATCACATCCAGCGCACAACTGCCTTCAAAGGTTTTACCCAGCAGCATGATCGCGGCATCTTCTTCGCGCAGCGCATCAATCGCTTCATTGAGGGTTGTCACCGATTTGGCGAGGCATCCGGCCTGCTCAATGCATTGCTTCAGAGCAGCGGTTTCAGCGGGAGACTGGTAGGCAATAATCACGGGTAACATGGTTCGCTCTCCTGTGTGAGAGGCGATGCCCCGGTTGTGGGAGCCGGGGCATCCAGTGCAACGGTAACCTCAAAAGCGCTACTTAGTGTTTCTGCTCGGCGTGCTCTTTGGGGCTGGCCACCGCTTTGACGATGCCGAACATCACCAGAACTGCCGGGACCAGTTGCGCAACGACGATCAGGGCGCAGAAGCCGAGAAACGCCCAGACCAGAAATCCGCTGTTGTCCACACGGCCAGCCGTGGTAGCGGCAAAGGCCGAGGTGGAAGCGATCAGGGTCAACAGAGCAGTCAGAGCGATGTTTTTAAGTGCTTTCATGGTTTGGGTTCCTTTCGTGTTTTTGTGCTGTGAATAAAATTGAATAGAATAAAAAGTCTTAAGCGTTGTGCTTATGGCTGTGATCGTCGTGGTGTCCAAGAACGCCCTTGACCATACCGAAACCCATGACCAGGGCCGGGATGAGTTGACCGACCACGATCAGACCGATAAAGCCGAGGAACAGCCAGGTGAGGATTCCACTGTTTTCCCCTTGTTGACCGGCAAAGGCCGGAACGGCTGCGAGAGCAAGAATGATCAGGCTGGTGGCGATTTTTTTCAGGGCTTTCATGACGTCCTCCTATGGTTATGCAATCTATGCTGCTTGTACTTTTGAGTGAGTGTGTTGTGCGTCGTTCTTGTCTTTCTGATATAGCGAGAGATGTGCCAGTTTTTTTAAAAATTCTTTTTTTCTTTTTAAGTATATGATTTTATTTAACTTAATTACTCAACGAGGCTTCAAAAATTTCTTTGATGTCGCTCTTAACTGTATATAAAAGCTATGCACCTAAGCGCATCCTCATCTTGCGAATATTCGGCAAAATCTCCCATTCCCCTTTTAATTCAGTGAGTTATCAACTGCATAACCGCGTCATACATTCTGGATGCTTTTTATATTTTTTATTTATTCGGGGTTCTTTTCAAAAAATGTCTCTGGCTTTTTGCAAACACGATTTTAAGAAAATTATTTTTAAAATCAGTGTCTTACCAATAAACGCGACTTTTTTTATTACTCTTCCATAGGCTCGGCGATCCTTTTTCCAAAGGTCTATTCCCGTTTTTTTTTCGGGAAAAGAGCCATTTCTTGATCTGGATCAAATACCTGACTGATTGATTCCTCTATTCTGCTTATCAACGAAGCCACTTCCCCTCACTCAAGGATCTTCGGCATGAAACGCATTCTGGAATTTTTTGGATTTTCTCAACAGTCGAATTCAGCTCAGGAAAGGAATCTCCCCATGGAAAACATGTTCTGCTATCAATGTGAACAAGCGGCCAACGGCGGCTGCTCTAAAATCGGTGTCTGCGGAAAACCACCTGAGGTTGCCGCGTTGCAGGATCTGCTCATTTATGCCCTGAAAGGGATTGCCTTCTGGGCGGACAAAGCGCGTGAATCCGGAAAAAAGGACGCTGAGATTGACCGCTTTATGCTGGATGGCCTGTTCGCCACAGTGACAAATGTCGACTTTGATGCGGCGGCGATTGAAAAACTGATCCGTCAGGCAGCGACACTGAAGGATAAAGCAGCGGCCCTGGTAGGCCCCTTAAGCACGCCTGTCCCGGATGCGGCCTCCTGGGAACCTGCCATTGATTTGGCCGGACTGATCGCCCAAGGGGCAACGCACGGTGTCAAAGATCCTTCCATTGATGCGGATGTTCATTCCACCCAGCAGATTCTTATTTACGGCATGAAAGGCTATGCCGCTTACGCCCATCACGCTCTGGTGATCGGCCTGGAAGAGGATGAAATTTACGCCTTTACCCACCGTGCGCTGGCAGCAACCCTCGACCCCTCATTGGGTCTGATGGACTACGTCACGCTGTGTATGGAGTGTGGCCGGATTAATCTGGTGACCATGCAGTTGCTCGACAAAGCCAACACCGACAGCTTCGGCCATCCAGTGCCGACGCCGGTCAACCTCGGCACCAAAGCAGGCAAGGCGATTCTGGTTTCCGGTCACGATCTGCGCATGCTTGAAGAGCTGCTCAAGCAGACCGACGGCAAAGGGATCAACATTTACACCCACGGTGAAATGCTGCCCGCACACGGCTACCCTGAATTAAAGAAATACAGTCACCTGGTGGGCAACTTTGGCGGTGCCTGGCAAGATCAGGCGAAAGAGTTCGCCACGTTCCCCGGTGCAATCATCTTCAATACCAACTGTATTCAGAAACCGGCGGCATCTTACAAAGATCGTCTGTTCACCTGGGGTCTGGTGGAGTGGCCTGACGTACCGCACATCGACGGCTGGGACTTCTCCGCCGTCATCGACAAGGCGCAAGCCTGCGAGGGATTTGGCGACGCCCCCGGCAAAGAGATTCTGGTCGGGTTTGGTCACAATGCGGTGATGAGCGTGGCAGATAAAGTTATCGAAGCCGTTAAAGCGGGTGATATTCGCCACTTTTTCCTCGTCGGCGGCTGCGACGGCGCCAAAACCGGGCGCAACTACTACACCGAATTTGCCGAAAAAGTGCCTGAAGATTGCGTCATCCTCACCCTGGCTTGCGGCAAATATCGCTTTAACAAACTCGACTTCGGCACCATCGGCGGCATTCCCCGCCTGCTCGACATCGGTCAGTGCAACGATGCCTACAGCGCCATTCAGATTGCCGTGGCTCTGGCTGGAGCCTTCGAGTGCGAGGTCAACGACCTGCCGCTGTCCATGATCCTGTCGTGGTATGAACAAAAAGCCGTGGCCATTCTGCTGACCTTACTGCACCTTGGCATCAAGAACATCAAGCTCGGTCCCAGTCTGCCGGCATTCATCACCCCGAATGTCCTCAACTTTCTGGTCGAAAACTTCAACATTGCGCCGATTACTACGGCTGAGCAGGACTTGGAGCAGATCCTCGGATAACCCTCCTTTCCCCCGAGTCTCTCCTACGGCCGATCCGTTAAACGGATCGGCCATTTTTTTTGTCAGCCTTCCATCCGCTCACAAAGATCGGCATTTTTGCCGGTGTTGCCGGTTAAAACGTGGAAAAAAAATGATTTTATGTTAGAAAAACATTCAAGCGCTAACACAAACCTAACATTTCGTCTCTATATAGGCGGACGAACATTTCATGGCAAAGTGAAGGGCTGTGTACCATGTTATTTTCCCACCTCAAATCACGTCTTTTTTTCCTACCGGGTCAGGCTGTGCAGCCTCCCGGTTTTTTGCGGTATACGCCTGATCACTGCTTGATCTCATTTTTCCCACCCAGGAAAGGATAACCACACCTTATGGGAACTGAACTCTTCATGATCGGAGTTGGAATCCTGATCGCCATCGCCATCATCGACATTGTCGTCGGCGTCAGCAACGATGCGGTCAACTTTCTCAACTCATCCATCGGTTCGGGTGTCGCCACCCGCCGGACCATCATGATCATCGCCAGCCTCGGCATCATGGCCGGTGTCACCTTTTCCAGCGGCATGATGGAGGTGGCCCGTAAAGGAATTTTCCATCCGGAATTCTTTACCATGCCCGAGCTGTTGACCATGTTTCTGGCCGTTATGATCACCGATATCATTCTGCTCGACCTGTTCAACACCTACGGCATGCCAACGTCAACCACCGTCTCCATTGTCTTTGAGCTGCTTGGAGCGGCCGTTGCCGTCTCTTTACTCAAGATCATCTCCGCCGGAGACGGTCTTTCTAACATCGCCCAGTACATCAACTCGGCCAAAGCGTTTACCATCATCATGGGCATTCTGCTGTCCGTCGCCGTGTCGTTTATCTGCGGTGCCATCGCCCAGTTTTTTACCCGACTGCTGTTCACCTTTGACTACCGCCAGCGTATTAAACGTTACGGTGCCCTGTGGGGCGGTCTGGCCCTGACCTCCATCACCTATTTCATTCTGGTCAAAGGGGCCAAAGGCGCCTCATTCATGACGGCGGAAAATGTCGCCTGGATCAAAGGCAATACCCTGCTGCTGATCGGTATCATTTTCGTTACCTCTGTGGTCATCCTGCAGATTCTGCAACTGATGAAGTTCAACATTCTCAAGCCGATTGTTCTCATCGGCACCTTTGCCCTGGCCATGGCGTTTGCCGCCAATGACCTGGTGAACTTCATCGGCGTACCGCTTGCCGGCCTGCATGCCTTTAAATCCGCAATGGCCAGTGCCGATCCAATGACGGTGACCATGGGGGCTCTGGGCAAAAAAGTGCATTCAGAGACACTCTACCTGCTGATCGCCGGTGTCATCATGGTTTTGACACTGTGGTTATCACGTAAGGCCCGCAGCGTCACGGAAACCGAAATCAGCCTCAGTCAGCAGGATGAAGGCTCGGAGCGTTTCGAATCCATTGCCTTGTCACGCGCGATTGTCCGTCTCGTGCTGCACATCTTTGACACCGCCAAACTGGTCGTTCCCAGGCCAATCCGTCATCTGGTCAGCCGCCGTCTCGATCCCAGTGCCGCACCGTTGCCTTCGGAAGGGGGCACCACCGCGTCCTTCGACCTGCTGCGCGCCTCCGTCAATCTGATGATGGCCAGTGCCGTGGTCTCCTACGCCACAGCCAACAAACTGCCACTGTCCACGACCTATGTCACCTTCATGGTCGCCATGGGCAGCTCCTTTGCTGACCAAGCCTGGGGCCGTGAAAGCGCTGTCTATCGGATTACCGGTGTGCTGACGGTTATCGGCGGCTGGTTCATGACCGCAGTGATTGCTTTCACCTGTGCGGCCATGTTCGCGACCATTATTTTTTACGGTCAGGCGCTCGGCGTCATCCTGTTGATCCTGCTCGCCGTCGCGCTGATCTTCAACGCGCATCGCAAACACCAGGCGATTACCGGCGAAGCGGAAAAGGACAAGATTTTCAACCTCAAATCCGTGGAAGAGCCGCACACGGCTGTGGCCACAACCTTTGAACACATGGGTCTGCTCCTCCACGAGATCCGCACCTCCCTCGACAGTGCTTTGGAAGGACTGTTCCGTGAGAACCCTGATCAACTGCGGGTACAACGCAAGCGAGTGAAAAAGATTCAGCGCTGGTCCAACGTCATCAGTGCCAACGTCTTTAAAGCGATGCGCGTCCTCAGTCAGACCGGTCTGGCCGTCTCCAATAAATATCCCCAGACCATTCGCCGCATGCAAAAACTCTCCGATGGTCAACGCGATATTGTCGTCCGCGCCTATCGCCATGTCGGTAATCATCATAAGGGTCTGCTGCCGGTGCAGATTGAGGAGTTGCAACAGGTTCGTCTCTTGCTCAATGACATCCTCAGCGAAGTCGAAGACACCTTCCATCGCCGCCGCACCACCGACCTCGACAGCTTGCGGCAAAAAGATGCAGCACTGCGTGCTCTGGCTGCCAAACTCGACGAAAAACAGGCGTTGCGTATTCATGACAACACCTCGAAAACCCGCCTGAGTATCCTCTACTACGCCATTGTCGGCAACGCGATGATGCTCTCCAAGCAGAACCTCGAATTGCTGGAGATTTTTGAGCAGTCTTTTGGTGAGATTGATTAACCAGAGAATGTTGCAGAAACGTGAAAGCCCGCATCAGATGATGCGGGCTTTTTTGTTGATAGAATTCCAGTGTTAAGGGTGGTCGCCTGTTTGGCAGCTGGGGTGCTCACGTTCCAATTGCTGCCGTACCTGCTGCGCGGCAGTCACCATATTGCGGAGCGCTTCGCGCGCTTCCGGCCATTGGCGGGTTTTCAGGCCGCAGTCGGGATTGATCCACAGTTTTTCTTTGGGCACCACCTCCAGAGCCCGCCAGATCAGATCGACCAGTTCCGTGACTTCGGGGACACGCGGGCTGTGGATGTCGTAGATGCCCGGACCGATCTCGTTGGGATAATCGAGGCGACGGAAACCATCGAGCAGTTCCATGTTACTGCGGCTGGCTTCGATGCTGATGACATCGGCGTCCATGGCCGCCACCCACGGCAGGATGGTGTTGAAATCGCTGTAGCACATGTGGCTGTGGATCTGGGTGGTATCAGCCACGCCGGAGCAGGTGAGGCGGAAGCAATCCACGGCCCAGCGCAGATAGGCTTCGGCCTCGTCTTGACGCAACGGCATCCCTTCACGCAGGGCGGCTTCGTCGATCTGGATCAGCCGAATTCCAGCCTGTTCCAGGTCCTGCACCTCGTCGCGCACGGCCAGGGCCAGTTGGCGACACACCTCGCGGCGTGGCAGATCATCGCGGACAAAGCTCCAGCACAGCAGGGTGACCGGGCCGGTGACCATGCCCTTCATGGGTTTGTCGGTCAGACTCTGGGCGTAGCGACTCCACTCGACCGTCATCGGGCGTGGCCGCGACACATCGCCGTAAATGATCGGCGGCTTGACGCAGCGGCTGCCGTAACTCTGCACCCAACCGTGTTCGCTGAAGCAGAAACCGTCCAGCTGCTGTCCGAAATACTCCACCATGTCATTGCGCTCCGGCTCGCCATGGACCAGCACGTCGAGCTCCAGCGCTTCCTGCTCGATGACGACATTGTGAATCTCCGACTGCATGAAGGTGCGATAGACCTGTTCACTGACATCGCCCTGGCGGTAGCGCCGGCGCATGAGTCGGATGGAGCGGGTTTGCGGAAACGAGCCGATGGTTGTGGTCGGCAACAGCGGCAGGTGCAGCCACTGGGCCTGTTGCGGGCGCCGCAACGCATAGGGCGTGCGCTTGAGCATGGCGTCGCTGACCTGGGCGGCACGCTGCCGCACCAGCGGCCGTTCCACCCGCGAATCGTTGCGTCGTGACGACTGGATGCGGTCACTGCCGCGCAACAACGCTTCATGGTCCTCCCCATCAAGCAGGTGCGCGAGCAAAGCAACTTCGCGGCATTTCTGCACGGCAAAGGCCAGCCAGCTTTTGATGGCCGGGTCAAGCTGCTGTTCCTGATAAAGATCCACCGGCACATGCAGCAGCGAACTGGTGGAACCGATCATCAATCGCTCATCACCAATCAGGCCCCGCAACTGATCGAGCCGCTCTTTGCTGCGGCGCAGATCGTTCTTCCACACTGTGCGCCCGTCAACGATCCCGGCGGAGACCATCATCGTGGTCGGCAGCTGTCGAACAATCTCAGCCAGTCGCGCTTCATTACGCAGCACATCGAGATGCACGCCATCGCAGCCGCTGGCGGCAATCAACGGCACCGCCTCATCCAGACGGCCGAAGTAGGTGGCCAGCAACAGTCGGCACGATCCGGCCGCCTGCTTAAGCTGTTGCCAGGCAGCCACGGCCTGCGCTTTGGCTTCCAGCGTCAGGTCGGTGCACAGCACCGGCTCATCGATCTGAATCCAGTCGCACAACGGCGCCAGCCGTTGAATCATCTGGCGGTAAACGTCTAGTATCTGCGACAGGAACGCCCAGCGATTGACGCCGTCCTCCTGCTTGCTCAGGGAGAGAAAAGTGATCGGCCCGATCAGGACCGGTTTGGGGCGCATTCCCAGAGCCAAGGCCTGATGGGTTTCGTCGAGCAGTTTGCGCGACGCCAAACGGATGGTGGTCTGGCTGGAAAATTCCGGCACCAGGTAGTGGTAATTGGTGTCGAACCACTTGGTCATTTCCATGGCCGGGATGTTGCGCTGGGCATCGCCGCGCGCCATGTGAAAGTAGGTGGTCAAATCGATGTCGCCGCTCAGCATAGCGAAACGCGGCGGCACCATGCCGAGCATACAGGCGGTGTCGAGCATGTGATCGTAGAGGGAGAAATCCCCGACCGTGACCAGTGACAAACCGTTGTCGTGCTGATAGCGCCAGTTCTGTTCGCGCAAGCGCTCGGCGCACTGCAATAATGCTTCGGCGCTGCTTTCACCGCGCCAGTAGCTCTCCAGGACTTTTTTTAATTCCCGCCCACGACCGATGCGTGGGAAACCTAAAACATGTGCTTCCATTGAAAAATTCTCCTGTCCAAAACGCGAGACAAAATAAGTCTGTGTGAACAGGACGTCTTCTGGCTTCCGGCTCCCGTGATCTTGCTTCCTTCCGGTTGATATCAACCGTGGTGGCAAGGGGATTATCTGTGCCGGTTACAGCGGCGCGCCCGCGACGGATTCTCACCGTCTTCCGTTTCCTGTTCGCCTTGACGGATGTTTAATCCGCCTCCTCATGTATTCTCTTTCGTCACCTCCTTATGTCACGCATGGTTTGCAGCACCAGGGTTTCACCCCACGACTGCACCAGTGCTTGCATCTGTTCCAAGCGTCCGTTGTCACGCAACCATGGATCGACTGTGGTGCGAAACTGGTGATCTACCCCACTATCGCGCAGCAGCTCGGCACTTTGTTGCGCCTGTTTTCCACTGACCGGGCAGCCGGTGATGTGCTGATAGTCGGCAAACGGGGCTTTCAGGTCCATGCCGACCCAGTCGCACAGCGGCAGCAGTTCGTGCAAGCGCTCGGGGTAAGCGCCATTGGTGTGCAGGGCGACTTTCATGCCCAGCTGTTTGACTTCGCGCATGGCCACGAGTAACACCGGTTGCGCCGTGGGTTCGCCGCCGCTGAACACAATGCCGTCGAGCAGGCCGCGACGCTGGTGGATAAAGTTCACCACCTGCTGCCAGTCGAGCTGTTCGTCGCTCTGCTCGGGGATCAGTGCGGCGTTGTGGCAGTAGTGGCAGTGCCAGGGGCAGCCCTGGCAATAGACCACGGCCGCCAGTTCACCGGGAAAATCAATGGTGGTGCAGCGGGTCAGGCCGCCCACCTGTAGTGTTGAACTCAACGGGTGCGTTCCTCGGTGAAGAAGCAGCGTTGTTGGTGTTCGGATTTTTTGCCGGAGTTGAAGGAACTGACCGGGCGGTGGTAGCCCATGACGCGGGTCCAGACTTCGCAGGGTTGGCGTTGGCTGTCATCAATGGGAGTGGTATTTTCTTTCATGTTGGTCTCCTTTTTTTGTTGGTTGGTGTTTGTTTAAAATCTCAAGATCAAAGTCAAGGTCGCCGGGTTTCGCCCCGGCAGGCGACATCCTTTTGACTTGCCGCTCAAAAGGATGCAAAAACCGGCTGAACTTCTCCTGAACCTGGGTTTACCTACACTGAGTCGGTTTCCGTGATGCTTTGCTTATCCGGCTCGCCGCCCTTTAGGTCGACGAATCTTGCAACTCATGACCATTGGCGTAAAACGTTGATAACACTCTTTCGTCTTTGTTTATCTTTGGTGTGGCACCGATCTAACGGGTGGGACGGTGCCCACCCTTCAGATGTCTATTATTTTGTACTTCAGCCCTCCTGTACTGCAGCGCCGAACATATGGAATCCGCAGGGCGCGCCGGGGTTGTTATTAATCGGATGAACGAGAGCTGTTGCGTGAGATTTTTTGCGCCAGCAAGGCAGAGGGAGGAGCCATAGTGGTTCTATGGCGACAACCGATAACGCTGCTGACGTGAAAAAGATCTGCAATAACTCCGTGAACTCTGATTGATGACTACCCCTTGGGAGTCGTTTTTCGATTCCTTTTGACGACGCAAAAGGAATCCGACGTGTGGGCGCGTAAGCCCACGTCACGTGCGCACCAAGTCGCGAATCCGCTTAGTGTTCCCACGAGCAACAAAGCTCACTTTCAACCATCCCTTCTCAAGCTGTCTTTCTAGCACTCTCCAACTCCTCATCACACAGAGGACAAAACGGATGCTCTCCAGCCAGATAGCCGTGTTTCGGGCAGATAGAGAATGTCGGCGTGATGGTCAGATAGGGGATGCGGTAGTTTTCCAGTACCCGTTTGACCAGTTTACGGCAGGCTTCCGGGCTGCCGATGGGCTCGCCCATGTACATGTGAAACACGGTGCCGCCGGTGTATTTGCGCTGCAGGGTTTCCTGCAGCTCCAGCGCTTCGAACGGATCATCGCTGAAACCCACCGGCAGTTGCGACGAGTTGGTGTAAAACGGTGCATCACTGGTTCCAGCCTGAAGCATGTCCGGGAAGCGTTTCTTGTCCTCGCGGGCAAAGCGGTAGGTGGTGCCTTCCGCCGGGGTCGCTTCAAGGTTGTACATGTGACCGGTCTGTTCCTGATATTCCACCATGCGCCGCCGCACGTGATCCATAAAGCGGATGGCAAACAACTGGCCCATCTCGCTGGTGATGTCGTCCTGATCATGGGTGAAGTTGCGAATCATTTCGTTGAGGCCGTTGACGCCGATGGTGGAGAAGTGGTTGCGCAATGTGCCGAGATAACGCCGGGTATAGGGGAACAGTCCCTGATCCATCTGGCGCTGGATGGTCTTGCGCTTCACTTCCAGGCTGGTGCGGGCTAATTCGAGCAGTTCGTCGAGACGGGCAAACAAGCCGCCTTCATTCCTGGCGAACTGATAGCCGAGGCGGGCGCAGTTGATGGTCACCACGCCGATGGAGCCGGTCTGCTCGGCGGAACCGAACAGGCCGTTGCCGCGCTTGAGCAGTTCGCGCAGGTCGAGCTGCAACCGGCAGCACATGGAGCGCACCATGTTGGGTTGCAGCTCCGAGTTGAGAAAGTTCTGGAAATAGGGCAGGCCGTATTTGGCGGTCATGCTGAACAGGCGCTCGGCATTTTCACTCTGCCAGGGAAAATCCGGCGTCATGTTGTACGTGGGAATGGGAAAGGTGAACACCCGCCCCTTGTCGTCGCCGGTCGTCATCACCTCGATGTAGGCGCGGTTGATCAGGTCCATTTCGGCCTGCAACTCGCCGTAGGTGAACGGCATCTCCTCGCCACCGATCACCGGCACCTGAGTTTTCAAATCGTCCGGGCAGGTCCAGTCAAAGGTCAGGTTGGTGAACGGCGTCTGCGTGCCCCAGCGTGACGGCACGTTGAGGTTGAAGATCAGCTCCTGCATCTGCTGTTTGATTTCGGCGTAGCTGAGGTTGTCCTTACGGACGAACGGCGCCAGATAGGTGTCGAACGAGCTGAACGCCTGCGCTCCGGCCCATTCGTTTTGCAACGTGCCGAGAAAATTGACAATCTGGCCGATGACGCTGGACAGATGGCGCGGTGGTGCCGCTTCGACTTTTCCGGGCACGCCGTTGAAGCCTTCCTGCAACAACATGCGCAACGACCAGCCCGCGCAGTAGCCGGACAGCATATCGAGATCATGGACATGCAGGCTGCCGTCGCGATGCGCCTCACCCAGTTCCGGGGCATAGACATGATTGAGCCAGTAGTTGGCCGTGACCTTACCGGAGATGTTGAGGATCAGGCCGCCGAGGGAATAGCCCTGGTTGGCGTTGGCATTAACGCGCCAGTCCGACTGGTCGAGATACTCATTGATCGAGGCCGCCACATCAACGACGGTTTTCTGATCCTGACGCAGCTTGTTGTGTTGTTCCCGATAAACGGCGTAGGCACGCAAGGTGGCAAAGTGGTTGGCCGAGATCAGCGTCTGTTCCACCACATCCTGAATCTGTTCGACTTTGGGAGACTGCTCGGGGAAGCGATGACGCAGCACCTTGAGGGTCTGCTGGGTGAGCAATGCCGCTTCGCTCTCATCAAATTCGCCGGTCACTTTCCCAGCGCGGGCAATGGCAAAACGGATCCGTTCACTGTCAAACGGCACGCGGGTGCCGTCGCGTTTGACGACATCGGCGGGCAACACCAGGCTGGCAAGTTGGTGGGCGTGTTCGGTTTCTGGCATCGGTTGCTCCTTTAACGGGTTAACCCGCGGCACGGGAGACTGCCAGCACCAGAAACACAAAAAGTCCGCAGGGGCCATAGCACCCTGCGGACTTCGCGTATTTAAAATCCGGATACATGCGTCACTCTCCCTTTACCACGAGGAATCATTGAGTGTTCAGATCAGGCAGGTCTTCTGGCTTACGCTTCATCCTTCAGGCGCCTTCCCGGTCAAAACCAGTGGCATGGAGCCTGTCGTCCACGTTTACAGCGGCGGGTCCGCGGGGGAGTTGCACCCCTCTTCCCTATCAAGCCCTTGCGGGCACCGTGATCCAATATGAAGTCCACAGTTCAATGTGGATTTTTTCGGTTATCTTTATCCAAGATTGTGGTGTGTGTCAAGGTGATTCACAACATGTTGTGGTTTCTGACCGAGAATTCATGGTTTTGGCCGCCTTCTTTTGTTGCCCACAGGACGCGGACTTACACAATCACGATATTACCGATAATCGCCGTGAAAAACTCTCGCGACCAGATGTCGAGAGCTTGCGGTTGCCGGACGAAGGGTAACACCTCGGCACGGGCCTGATCGACATTCAGTTCCTCAATCGCGGCCAGCAACCGGCTCCTGAAATCCCCTTCCGTCAGAGGCGCAGTCCCCTCCCAGTGTCCGCTCTGGCGCAGCCGTTGCTCTAGGTGCGCCAAGTGGAGATTTGGCTGCCGCGCACAATACCAGACCAGATCGTACCAGTCGCGCCCTTTCACCCGGTTCTTCCAGCGACGGCAGAGCAGCGCATGCATTTTCCCGGCGAAAAGATCAGGCAGGGCGTAAGTCCGCACGCTGAACGGGATGGGTCGCAGCAGATAGCGGCTCTCGGTGATGAAGCCGGGCGGCGGATCAGTGTCGACTTCGATTTTGATCCGAATCACCTGACCGGGAGGGATTTGCCGGGCGATCTCCTCTCCGGCCTGAATCACCAGCAGCTGGTTGACTGTGTTCGTTTTCAGGAACGCCGACTGAACCGCTGTCGCCACCGACTTGTTCTTCTGCTCAACGCTGACGGCAAAGCCGAAAGCCTTCAGCTCCAGCTCCAGGGCGGTGGCGTAGCGTTGCAGCTCGAAAGCGCCATCCGGCTCCAGCAGAGAAAAATCGAGATCCTCGGAGAACCGGTCGAGACCGTAGAGAATCCGCAGGGCCGTTCCACCGTAAAAAGCCGCTTTTTCAAAAAATTTACTACGCCAGAGTCCGAGCAGAGCGACTTCCTGCAGAATTTCCCGCAGCGCCAGCACATAGTCGTCCGCGCTCCGGCAGTCATAACGGTCCAGCATCTGGGCTACCGCATTTTGCATCACGCCCCCTGTTTACGTTTCAGTGTGTTGACCAGCTTCGCCAGCAGGCCGATTCGTTTCGATTGATAGGCCGTCGCCAAAGCGTCGAGCAGCTCACCGTCAAGGGCCGCCAGATCATTTACGTCGATACGCAGGGAGTCGACCAGATAATCGAGACTCTCTTTTTGACTGCGGATGTTCAGGCCGCGGTCGCCGCGAAACTTATCGGCCAAGGCCTTTTCCGGAGCGGCCATCAAAAACGCCCGCCCATCCGCCATTTCAATACGTTGCAGACCAACATGAAACCCCGCCTCGGGCACGTTGCGGTAAAGAAACAACCCGGCCGGGGTCTGGAACTGTTTCGGCCGTTTGGGCGTAACCGACGTCACCGCTTCCGCTCGCTCCGGGGTCAGGCCGTGGTAATGCAGGGCATATTCAAGGGAGATGCATGAGGGGCCGTAGATCAGGTTGGCGAGGATTTCCCTCGAATAAGGCGCGGAACGGTAGGCGTCTCCAAAGACGTACAACCCCTTTTTCACCCGGATGATGATCCCCTTGGCCAACAGGCTGGAAATCTTGTCACGCGGATGGGCATAATCCCGCAGGGCGTCCAACAAAATCTGGTAATCGAACTCTGCCCAAGGAATCGCTCGACGAAGAGAGGTAATAATCTCCATAAAATGTCTTTTCCACCCTAGTAAGTCGAAATATTCTCTACATACTATGCATAAAAAGACAGAATGTCAACGTCGGTTGGTGCGGGTCAGATGAGGCCTGTCCCAGGCTTTTGCGGTGCAAACCGCCACCACTTCTTCAACGATCGTTTATATTTCCCCCCAATTGGACTTGTCCCAGACGAAAAGTAAACGATCATTGAATTTTTTATCTCTCCTGTACGTTTTAGGTGTTATAGTAAACGAACGTTGAATTCTGGAGGTAAACGATGGAAATTCTAAACGCCAGCGATCTCGGCGCGCTGATTCGCCAAAAGCGCAAAGAGGATGGGCTTACGCTTCATGATGCTGCCGCACTCTGCGGGGTCAGTCACGTCTTCCTTTCGGCGCTGGAGAATGGCAAAGAATCCGTGCAACTGAATAAAGTTCTGCAGGTCGCTGTGTGTTTAGGCATTGAACTCCACGCACAATTCAGAGGCTGGAAAGCCAGGGATACGCAGGCATGATAACGAAACTGGTCGTGTTCATCGACAATGCCGTGGTTGGCCATCTGTGGCTGGATGAGAACAAGCTCTTTTGTTTTCAGTACGATGAGAACTGGCTGCACAGCTCTGAAATTCCGCTGTCGCTTTCCCTCCCATTACGCAGTGAACCCTATCTGGCCGATGAGTCACACGCCTTCTTTGCCAACCTGCTGCCCGAACAAAAAATTCGCCAGGTTGTGGCGCGAAATTTGGGGGTCTCTCCGCACAACGACTTTGGTTTGTTGGAAAAAATCGGCGGGGATTGTGCCGGGGCAGTGTCTTTATACCCCGATGGCGTTCAATCCACGGCAGAAAAGACCTACGCCCCTGTGTCCACCCAGGAATTGGCGCACATCATCAAGGAACTGCCGCAAAAGCCCTTTTTGGCCGGTGAGTCCGGGTTTCGACTGTCTCTCGCCGGAGTGCAGAATAAATTGCCCGTCTTTTATTCAGAAGGACAGTTTGCGCTCCCCCAGGGCGGAGCCCCAAGCAACACCATCATCAAACCGCCGATTGAAACCTTAGACGGCACGGTTGAAAACGAAGCATTCTGCATGGCTCTGGCCAGCGCCATCGGTCTGCCGGTGCCCAACTCATACATTCATGACCTTGATGATTCCCGGATTTTTGCCATTGAACGATATGACCGCGTCATAGGTGAAGACGGGCTGACAAGAGTGCATCAGGAGGATTTCTGCCAGGCCATGGGAACGCTGCCGGAATACAAATACGAGCACGAAAGCGGCCCCAGCTTTGCGCAGTGTGTCACATTGCTGCGCAAACTCAGCGCAAAACCGGCCAAAGATGTCATGGCCCTGCTGGATTGGCTGATCTTCAACTTTTTAATCGGCAATTCAGACGCACACGGCAAAAACATTTCCTTGTTACTGCTGCCGCAAGGCCCGGCATTGGCGCCGTTCTATGACCTTTTGTCGACACGGATCTACGCGCATTATGGTCTCACCAGCGACATGGCCATGAAGATTGGCGGTGAAGTTGACCCGGATAAGGTGACGAAGCAAAACTGGGAAGCTCTCGCAGAAGACATTCAAATCAGTTCCAGATATGTCGTGCCGAGGATTGTTTTGATCGCCAATAAAATTGAGAGCGTCAGGCTGCAACTCTTCTCCGAAAAATTTGCGCCATACAAAAGTGACTGTCTGTATCGGTTAAATCAGTTTATTTTCGAGTCGTGCGAGATGGCGATAAGAAGGCTTGCTTAGGGGAGTAACAAAAGGCGACAGGGTAGTCGCCTTTTGAATTGAATATACTGACCCCGGGACTCACGGCAATTACGATTCAGATATCGAAAACTGAGGAGCGTCCCTGGTTTTCATTAGAACCGCGATCTACACGACCAATGCCGTCGAAGCGGTTGACCGGCAGTTTCGCAAACTGACCAAAACCAAGGGCGGATTTGCCAACGAAAACAGTTTACTGAAATTGCTCTATGCTGGCATACTCAAAGCCAGCGAGCGGTGGACGCATCCCATCCAGAACTGGAATCTGACTCTGGCTCAACTGACGATCCATTTTCCAGACCAACTCGAAAAGTACCTCAGCTTATGACGCTGACACAGAATTTTGAACACCCTCCTGCGCCGTGCTCTTCCTCGATATTTTTCTCCTCTGGTTGGTTTTATTTTATTTCACATCTGCATTCTTTACACTTATATGAGTAACCTGGTTTATGTGTAGGATATAATTCGCCCCCACAGTATGGACACCCGCCACCACTAGTTTTTTCACTACTTGCTGAATTGCCTTTTTTAAATAAAAATTTCCACAAAACAATAGCTGCAACGACAACGATTATTGTTTCCATATCCTACTCACACCATTCTTCTGTTCTAAAATCTGGACAACCATTTCCTTGTCCCTTACTCAGCATTGCCATGAACTCATTTTTGCTTTTGACTTTACAATAATCCAACTGTCTACCAGTTAGGCCTCCTGTTTTTTCATACCGATTGCAGCAATAGGAGCAATCTCTTTCCCATGAATCTCCGTCACTGTCGTACCACAAACTACTCATTTTACCTCCTCTTTGGTTTTAATGCGTTAGATGAAAAGACACCTAACGACTACCATAACCGGCACCAAAAGGCGTAGCGTCAGCGTAGCTTTTTGGTGTCCGCGTTAATGGTTTTGTTAGTTTTGTTTATTTCAACGTTTTTCAGTATGTGGCCAACAATATAGTAGCGCTCTCCATCTTTTTCTAATATTTTTTTTGAGATCAGTCTTCGCATCAAATTTTGTGAGCTTGGTATATCTGAAAGTCTTTTTTCAGCTATATAATATTCACCATACTCCTTTTCTACTAGAGTCATAATGCCTCTAAACTCATTGTTACTTGAGAAAAATACCTCTGCATTTTTGGGAGATATTGCATACAATACAATGCACTTAATTAACCCTACTGTTTCATTTACTAATCGGTTTTCAATTATGTCTTCAGCACTGGTTAACAAGTGATCTATTAGAGCGCTCAATGTCGTTTTTTTGAATGTAAACAGCACATCTAACTTAACATCTTTAGACTTATGGTCTGCGTCGGAGAACTCAACGCCTATTTCAGAAAACAACCCATCTGATTTGTTATCCTCCCATATAATCTCCAAATCATTTACTTCAATATTCTCGCTCACTCAAATATCCCTCTTAAGCCAATGCCGACTAAGTTTTCCACCCTTTGATTTAGTCCCGCTTTGTTTTCACAAGCGATTAACTTTCTGTATGGAATGCTTCCATGTTCTTGGCAACAATTAGCAACCCCATTAACTAACAAAGAATCAATATCATCGACAAGCCTAAATAAGTTATCATCCATTAGTGTATTCGTGTTTTCACTAAATAGCCCTTTGTATTCAACATCTTTTATCTTTGGCAAATAGCCAGAAAGCATGGTGCTTGAAAATGTGTTATTGGCCAATAGTAACGATAAGAACAAGTATGATTCAAAAGCAGCGTGATCGTTTCTAATTTTTGTTATTATCGAACTCGCTCTTGTCTCATCAGGTTCAATCCGTGATTTTTTGAATTTTACTCTCGCATTCTCAAAGTGCTTTTGAACATCAGCTTCGATAATATTGCATAATCCCATGATTTTTCCTGTGGCATATAACTCCTCATCACTCATGCCAACCATTTCTTTCTCAAGACAATGATCTCGGTCTTCAGTAGAAAACCCCCATTTTTCGAGTTTCTCTAGTGGAGAATATGATCCAAAAAGGCTAAATGAAAATGGGATGTCGGACAAATAATCATTATAGCGATCTACTTGATTACAAAGAGATTCAAAGATATCCTGCGGTGTTGGCATGATTTCCATAAAATCGCCATCATCCAATATGCCGTATTTAAGGGCAAGATGGCATAGAACAACAAATAACAAATTTTCTTTTCCACCACATTTCGTAAAGTGATCATGTGCCACTAAATAAGGGCTATCCTTCTTGGGTGTAAACGTATCTATTGACATGGTTCGGTTGGATAGTTTTTGAAAGAAATAAGCAGATCCTTCCATCAAATCAATCATGTTTACGCGGGTGTCTTTCTCAGAATATGAGAAGAAATTATCTACTATATTTGTATTGTATCTGTACATATCAAAGAATCGTTCTAAATACCCTCGAATATCATCATCTGATACAGAATCTAAATATTCAAAAATCGAAAGTTCCTTATTTAAACTAAATTTACTACCAGTTTTTAAGTACAATCCGAAAATCATTACCTTCAAAGAAGCCATTTCTCTGGATGCTTTATACAGTGAGTAACAAGAGGGCAGAAGCAATGTTTGAAGCAAATGAAAAAATTCGTGTGATTGGAGCTCTTTGAGAATAAATAATGATATTAATTTCGGATTGCTCTTAAGTAAGTCCATTGAATCAAGTTTTTCAAAAATATCGTTTCCATGTCCATATTCCTCAATATCAGATAGCGCTTCTTTTGCCTTATTTAAATAATGTTCATCAATACCAGAGAATGAAACACCTAATGTATATCTATCGAACTCCCCGATAGGTAACTCATCATTGGAATCTAAATTAAGACTTCGATTTCTAAATACAGAGTAGTACTGATTGGCGAATTCCGATAATTTGTTATTCATGATTACCCCTTGTAAAAACTAACGCCATGCTAACCGGCGCTGAGCCGACACGCGAAGCGTCCGAGTGAGCGGTAGCGAACGTTGTTGAGTATTTTGTTAGAGGACGCTTTCTGGTGGAATTGAATATTTTGCCGCTGCGCCATAAAACCTGTTTCCGCCGCCGGTAAAAAGATTGACCCAAAATGTAGGCGATTTATCTGCTGACTTGAATTCGATGAGGAATTGGTCATTTCCATGATCTAGGTATTTAACTGGATTCCCATAAATATCAATACCCTCTTGGCCGAGCGCTTTCATGGCATCTCGATCCATTACCGGTTCACCTTCATTCAACTTGTATAGTGTTTCATATACTCTCGCTGGAACCATTGCACCGACGTAGATATAGTATGACTGACTTTCTCCAGGCTCCAATTTGATAGGCAGTTCAATTGGTCGATAATCTTGTGTGAAAATCCCTCCATCAATTCCAGTGTAATACTGAGAATCAGGTGTCTCCCCAAATGATATTCTTTTGTTGATGATTGATAGCTGCCTATTTCCTGTGTTTGAAATGGTTAGCTTCCAAGGCATCTGAATTACCTTCCCCATTTCTCCATAATTATGGACAGTCAGCTTTAAAGGGCCATTTACCGTTGGGTTCAGGAGCACATTCAAATTTTCACGTTGCTGCGCTTCGAATTGGGATGACTGCTGCCAAAAAGGAACAACAATTGCCGCCAAGGCAACTAGCAAAGCCAGAATAGAAGTAGCTCTTGCGAATTTGTCGTGCTGCTCAGTGCTCACGTTTTTCCTCTAACGCCTTGCTAAGCGGCGAGCTTCAGCGAGTCCAGTGGAGGCCGCCTTTTGGTCGGAACGATGCTTGAGCAAATTGTTATATTTCATTGGTTTAGCACCGATAAAGATAGTGTTATATCTGTTGATCTTTGATCGTTTAGAAACTTTTGACTAGTAGTTATGACCCAACCATTTTGATGACTATTAGCAGTACCGTATTCTTTGGCGACTTCTACCGGAACTTGCAGCGCCTTTTTAACTGCGCCATTAGCCTCAAATAAAATCACCACCAAAAAATCAAAATCCCATGAGCGAATAACATTAAGCTGTGTTGAAGTAGCGCCTTTAATCTTGCGGGATTTGACCTGATACAGCTTACCGTCTGGCGCTTCTATATCCGCGCTAGCTCCAGAGATTTCAAGAAGCCTACCACCGTAATGCTTTTGTGCCAGATATTCCGCGTATTCTCCTACGATATTGCTGGTGCGACCAAGTGCAATTGTTAGCTTGTTCGAGTACTCATTAAACTTTAACCACAGGTCTTTTACGTCTTCCATTGCACTCTCTATGAAAAATAACGCCAAGCTCACCCGACGAAAACCGCGTAGCGGTTTTTGGTCGGGTGCAGCGCCGTGTTATGTTCTTGAATGTGCTTAGGCAGACAGGTGTCCAACCACACCGCCGACTCCGATAGCCCACATTGTTTCAAATATGGAACTTAAAAAAACGCGAGTACGGACAGTTAATGTTTTAGCCATAGGCACCTCCTTTTCACTGTTGCTGGTGGCAGGCAGGACCACGTTGACGCTGATGTAACGCAGTAAAATGATTAGAAGGGCTACGGAGCCAACACGCGCTATGGGAATCGAACCCATGCCTACTACCCCTGTCGGCCAAAGCACACTCTCTTGTTTTCCTATTTCTTGTCTTTTGGTGGGCAGGGATCACCGCCATGGCTATCTGGATTTTGGATTGTTCCATCTTTTTTATGGACAACCAATTCAGATTCTTGGTTTCTGCTTACCCCTCTACCAAAATCCACGGCATCCTGCTTCTTATCAAAATGCTTAATGGACTTCTCACCACCACCCTTTTTCACATCCCAACCGCCTTCTGAATTGGGAACTACATGATGTGTTTTTCTTGGCACGATGCTTCTCCTTTTTGAACATAACGCCTTAAATCAGCGGCGGTGAACTTATCCACCGTCCGCTGGATTTATTTGTTATACGAAATAATACCTTTAGCTTGGAGAGCCTCCATTGCAATCTCTTTTCGATAATTAGAATCGCTTTTGTTCTTTATGTCGATATTCGTAGCGAAAAACCAAACTTGCCCGCTTTTTTCAACATATCCGACGTACCAACCGATTTGATGCTTTATTCGCATTGTCCACCCTGTCTTTGCCCTGAGAACATATTGAGGCGTTTCATCGACGACCATGATCTTTTTTAATATCGTAAGATGTTCCTTTTTGTATGGTAATTGATCGTTATATAACTTTTTTAGAAAATCGATTTGCTCCCGCGCAGATATTTTCAAATCCCCCTCTAACCAAAATGTTGTCACATCAGCCCCCGTCATCTTGTTGCCATAATGCATTTTATCAAGATGCGATAGATACTCAGAATTTCCAACACGCTTGGCTAGCTCCTGATAACACCAAACACATGATATTGGAAATGCGGTTTCAAGTGATTGGTCTTTGTTCCAGAGATCCCATCCTTTATCTTCCCCATCCCACTTGATTATTTCCTTTTCGTTGGCAATAGCTCCTTCATCGAGTGCGATAAGTGTGTTAGGGATTTTAAACGTAGAGGCAGGTAAAAATCTTTTTTCTGAACGGTTTTTATTATATAGATATTCAGTCATTCCATCTAAAGATGAAATAACGATGGTTCCTTCTAGATTACGTTCGCTGAATAATTTTTCCAAACCAGAATCTTCCGCATTTACAATACCAGCAGAGAGAAAAATAAAGATTAGGATTAGAATTGTTTTGAATTTGCCTGGGATCATATTTCTTTTCCTTCCTTTCCTTTGCTTAACGTTTGCAGCATGCGCGCCAACGAAATGGAGGCGCAGTGCAGTGGTCGTCGCCATGCCTGCAATGGTTGTGCTACGAATCTGAAATTCGTCGACATATCAGTAAAAATAACTTCGATTAGCCCAAAATTTAGCCATAAGCTTGCCCTGTTTGTGGGAGAGTGAAAGACCAACCAAATATGATCACACCAACTATGATAAGAATGATTGAAACACCGGGAGCCTCATCGTAGATCTTCTACTCCTCCGGCAATTAAAACTAGTCCGATTAACGAAAACATGAAATCCCCCAGAGACCGAAAAACCATCTATATTGGCAGATATAGTAGAGCGCTGCCCCAATTTCCTGAACTCAAAAAACCAACGAGTTTATCGTAAAAAATCTAAATATTAGGATGCTATGGTGTGGCCTTTTTATGCATAACAAGTTATTGGGTAGATCTCCCTATCATACGCCCAAGAAAAGCATTTGACAG
This sequence comes from uncultured Desulfuromonas sp., assembly GCF_963666745.1. NCBI lineage: Bacteria > Pseudomonadati > Thermodesulfobacteriota > Desulfuromonadia > Desulfuromonadales > Desulfuromonadaceae > Desulfuromonas > uncultured Desulfuromonas sp. The sequence continues at coordinate 2,998,258 of NZ_OY762961.1, forward strand.
TTTTCATCTCATACCGAAGCTTTTCCTAACCGCATATCATACATTTCCCGCATAATAATGGAATTTTGATAACACCAAGAGCCGCATGGTCTGATCTTGAATGACAACATTTCACAGCCCTACACAACGCAACCGAAAAAGCCAAAACAGCTCCCCATTATCATTAAATTCACTATCTGCTTATGACTCCACCATCAGCCTTCACCCCCTTAAAACTCCCCCGCTTCTCATCACCACGCGCAAAACGGAACACATTCTTATCCACGCAGCGCTTGAGGGTGATATCCACATAGGTGGTCTGATTGGGAGCGACAATCTCAGGCAGAGAGATACCATCGGAGCGAAACTCGGCCCACTGGTAATAGGAAAAACCCTGTTGCGGGCGGGCGACAACGCGAATGCCGAACAGTCCATCTTCGATTTTGTGGAATTGATCGACATCGATGTAAAACACCAGATTGCTGGTCTTTTCGTTCATCTGGCGATCTTCCATAAAGCTTTTTGGCACATTTTTGGGCTGATAGCTTTTGCCGCCGAGCAACAGGATATCGTATTCGCCCTTGCTGAAGGAATTACCCTGATCGTCCTGGACCCGGAACACCAGCATGGCGTAGCGTTCATTGCTTTCATCCTGACGAGCGTTGTTTTGCGCCTCTTCGGTCAAGGCAGTTAAGTCGGCAGCGCGTTGTTGATAGTCGTCAGGCGACGCGACTTGGAGACATTTGAGAATGTCGGCGACGACGGGCTGTTCCGCAGCGCTGTCTTCTTTGATGCTGCGCATGATGCCCATGTCTTTACCGGAATGGCTGTATTGATTGTAGACCCCCAACGGCACGGCGGGGGATGTGCGCACGGGATGGCCGGAATCATAAACCAGCCGGGTGGTAAAATTATTGCCATTGCGCAGAACTTCGTCGCTTTGCCGCAGCGAGAAAAATCGGTAGTTCATATTGGCCCCGGCAACACGCACAACGCCGTCACTGCCGGGTTCGGTGAGATAATTGTTGATAAAGTCATAGAGCTTGCGGTCAATACCCTGGCCAATCAACACAAAGGGATAAACCTGATGGCTCACATAGTCGTAATGCAGACCGCTTTCATTGAGACGACGTTGCCCTTCACTGCCGAGACACAACCAGTCAAGCACCCGCTGCCCCGGCTCAACCCCATTAAACCAAGCTTTGATACGCCCGACACGTTCCTTGCCGAGCAAAGCCAAAGCAGAACCATGGTTGGCCGGTGCCAGCATCACCAGATGACGCAGAGGTGTCGTTTCCAGCTTTTCCGGGCCATAAAAGCGATTAAGCCAGTACCGCACCACCGGGCCACCGGTGAAATGTGTGATACAAGAGAACGGTTGAATCTGATCCGCATTGCCGGGCAGATCGTGCAGGGCCTGGTGCAGGCCACGGGCAATATCGTCGAGGGTGACTTCGTCGTGAAAGCTGACGTATTTGCCGAGGTAAATATGGTGCAGATCAAGTGACAGGTCGTAATCAGATGAGGCGGCTTGCAGCGCCTCGGGCAGTTGGCCGTAGGTGTCGGTATTGGTGACACTCCAGCCATGAACAAAAATCAAGCGCATGATCGTGACTCCCATGAATATTGTATGATAATTCATTCATAATCAGTCATTCACTATCCACCGCGCCTCTCATCTTGTCAATAGAAAGTATTAATATGTTAATTCTATGCGTCACATCCAACCTCATCTGTTCACGTTCCCTAGTACGCACACAACATGGGCTTTCGCGCTTTTGTATGGGAGTGCTGAGTTGCCAAATAACACACGACTGTAGGGCGGGCACCGTCCCGCCCGTTTGATCGGTTCCACGAAAGAAATAGAGAAAGACACAAGACCGTTATCAAAGTTTTACGCCCAGGATGATGAGTTGCACGATTCGTCGACCTAAAGGGCGGCGAGCCGCATCCATAAAGCAAAGCGGAAACAGACTCAGTGTCGGTGAATCAAGGTTCAGGAGAAGTTCAGCCGGTTTTTGCCTACTTTTGAGAGGCCAGTCAAAAGTAGGGCGCCTGCCGGGGCGCATCCCGGCGACCTTGACCTTGACCTTGACCTTGACCTTGATCCCGATCCCGATCCCGATCCCGATCCCGATCCCGATCCCGATCCCGATCCCGATCCCGATCCTAAATTTTCTCCCCACCACCCCCAAACGCCTAAAGAACTTTTGCCAACTCTATGTTATGTTGTGCAATTACGTCATTCACCGGAGTCAAAACAAACCCAATGGAACCCTTGATCGTCCTCAACAACCTCAGCTACACCATCGGCAACCAGCCGATTCTGCACGATATCAGTGCGTCGTTTGACGGCGGCCTGATCCACGGCATTATCGGTCCCAACGGTGCAGGCAAATCTACGCTACTGCGTAATCTGTGCCGCATCTGGGAACCTGCCGAGGGTCTGGTGACCCTCAACGGCCGCGACCATCGCCACATCCGCCGCCGCGAGCTGAGTCAGATGATCACCCTGGTGCCGCAGGAATCACGGGTTGATTTTTCCATCCGCGTGTTTGACTTTATTGCCATGGGCCGCCACTCCCATTTAGGCCGTTTTTCATGGTTGGGAGGCAACGATCTGCAGATCATTGAACAGGCCATGGAGGTCACCGGCACGTTGCCGTTTAAGGATCGGGTGATCAACCAGCTCTCCGGTGGCGAAAGCCAGTTGGTGAGTATTGCCCGCGCCCTGGTGACGGAAGCACCGATCATCTTGCTTGATGAGCCGACCAGTTCGCTGGACATCCAGCATAAACTGCAGATCATGGAACTGCTCACCCGCCTCAAAGCGCAGGGCAAAACCATTTTGATGAGCATTCACGATCTGGATCTGGCGCGGCGCTATTGCGACACCCTGATGTTATTGGAACATGGTCGCCTGTACTGTCAGGCGCCGACCGAAGAAGCGTTTCAGACCGAGCATATTCGCCAGGTCTTTCATGTTGATATTGAAGAGAGCGAGACACCGCATGGCGTATCCCTGTTGTTCTATGCGTAACCTGTTGATCCTGCTGATCTGCCTGTTGTGCTTCGGCCTGTCGGCCAGTGCGCTGGCCAAGGAAGGCGATGATCTGGATTTTCCGTTGGATATGGCTGATCTGCGCGCTGAGCTGAGCGACGCTCATCGCCCGGAGAGCATGGAAAACCGTTTTCCGCGACGCATTGATTACCAACTGCGCATCTGGGACAGAATGTCCGACGTTCTCAATACCCGCTCGTCCAGCCTGATGCTCGAACAACAGCCGCGGCGTGTAATTCCCCACACGGTCGGCCTGACGGAAGAGCTGTGGGCCATTGTGCCCCATGAGCGCATCGTCGGTTTGCACGAGAGCTGCCGTAATGCGAATTATTCTTTTCTCGCGGAGCAATTCCCGGCTGAGTTGGTGACATTTCTCACCGAAGATGCGGAGATGGTGATCGGTCTGCAGCCTGATCTGGTGCTGACCAGCTTTTACTCGTCGGCGGCATTTCTGCACCAGCTTGATCTGGCGGAGATCCCCCATGTGCAGACCGGCTTCTTCGGCAGCATTGAGGACATTCGCGCCCAGATCAGCCTGTTTGGCAATATGCTCGGCGTCGAAGCCAGCGCCCGTCATCTGCTACAGACCATGGATCACAACAGTGATGCCATCTGCAAGGTGGTTGCCCAGCGCCTTGATGGCCGCACGCCGACCATCCTCTATTATGACCGCATGGGCTTTGTCGCCGGCGCCCACACCCTGTTTGACGCCCTCTGCAAGCGCCTCGGCGTGGTCAATGCGGCCAGTGCTCACGACATCGCCTTTTTCAAGCAGATCGGCTACGAAACCGTTCTCAAGTGGAACCCTGACATCATCGTGGTTCCTGCGGACAGCGGCCTCAAAGAACGCCTGACCGGCCAGCCGATTCTGGCCATGTCCAATGCGGTACTCAACCGCCGCGTCTACGCCATTCCTGAATATTACCTGACCGCTTCGTCACAATTTGTCATTGCCAGCCTGAATTACCTGGGAGGAATCCTCAATGACAAATAAGGCTGGCGGCGCCTCAATCAGCCGTCCGTTGCTGGCGCTTTGCGCCACATTGCTTTGCCTGTTGCTGGGCATGGTGCTCTCCCTGTCCATCGGCTCGTGGTCGATCTCGGCGGCGCAGATTGCCGACATTATCCGCCACGTTCTCGGCGGTGGCACCATTGATCCGGCAGACCCCATTGGCACCATTGTCTGGTATGGTCGCGTGCCGCGCACCCTGTGCGGGGCGCTGGTCGGATTTGCACTCGGCAGTGCCGGAGTGGTGATGCAGGGTGTGTTTAAAAATCCCATGGCCAGCCCCGGTATCATCGGCACCAGTTCCGGAGCCGCCCTCGGCGCGGTTACCGCCCTGTATTTCGGCTTGGCCTCTGCCAGCCTCTATTGGGTGCCGTTGTTAGCCGTGACCATGGCCTTTGTATCGCTGATGGTGGTGCTGGCCGTATCGACTAGCGGTGGGCTGACCTCACGCTACACGTTGCTGCTTGGCGGTATTGCCTTTAATGCGATTTTCACCGCCATCACCTCGGTGGTGATTGTTCTCTCCACAGAGCAATACGATATGGCGCGTAAAATCGTCAGCTGGTTGATGGGCGACCTGACCAACCGCTCGTGGGAGCATGTCACCATCATTGCCGTTATTGCCTGCCTCGGTTTTATCGGTTCGCTGCTGTTTGCCCGTGACCTCAACATTCTAATGATCAGTGAAGAGCAGGCGCGTAATTTTGGCGTTCGCGTCAACTGGTCACGCAATATTCTGCTGGTGTTTTCTGCCCTGCTTACCGGTGGTGCGGTGGCCGTGGCCGGTGGCATCGGTTTTGTCGGCCTGATTGCGCCACATATGATGCGTAGTCTAGTCGGCTCGGACAACCGCCTGTTGCTGCCCGCCTCGGGCTTGCTCGGTGGGGCCCTGGTGATTTATGCCGATTGTCTGGTGCGTCTGGTGGGCAGTGGCGGGTTACGCATTGGTGTGTTAACGGCCCTGCTCGGTGGTCCGTTCTTTTTGTTTTTGATCATTCGCGACCGCAAAAAATACGTTTATTTTTAAGCTGCTTTCCGTCTCATCCCTGCTCGTGACGTATACTTCTCGGCTCTGTTCACATGCAGAACACCTGTTGCAGAACGGGACAGTCTTTGCACGTTAGCACTTCCTGTTTTTGCATCCTTCCCGACATATGATTTCTTATTATTTCAGCTAGTTACTGAGTCTACTGCGCTTCACCAGCCGCCTTTGGCGTGGTTGGTACACTCCTTGCCATTTCTCCACATCCAGCATGGTTCACTTTGGGCTATGTCTGGAGTTATGACACCTCATGGTTTTAGGGGGTGCGCTTAATCGATCCCGTCTGCGTTGGAGCGATTGAGAACAGCCCTTAAATCTCCGAGCCGCAACACTTACGATGCCACCATGTGGTCATCACGGTGACTCGGCCGCAAGGTGACCTCGGAAACGGGATCGCCCCCCATGTTTGGAAAGGAGATTTCCGCCATGAGCGAGGACTGTTCACCTGTAACAACGGAGAGAGACACCCATGGACAAGATTTTTCGCGTTAACATGACCGACCTGACCTGCACCGTTGAAGACGTTCCGGAAGCGTGGCTTGGTCTTGGCGGTCGCGCACTGACCTCAACCATCGTCGCCACTGAAGTTGATCCAGAGTGCCATCCACTCGGACAATTCAACAAGCTGGTGTTTGCCCCCGGCCTGCTCAGCGGTACGGCAGCGGCCCAATCCGGTCGTATGTCCTGTGGCGCCAAGAGCCCTCTGACCGGCGGCATCAAGGAAAGTAATGCCGGTGGTACCACCGCCCAGCAGTTTGCCCGCATGGGTATCAAGGCGATGATCATCGAGGGCATGCCTAAAGAGGATAAATTCTACAGTCTGCACATCACTAAAGACGGCGTGACCATCGCGGAAGAGACCGCACTGCTCGGTGCCGGTAACTTTGCCGTCATCAATGCCATGCAGGAAAAATATGACAACAAAATCGGCGTCATGACCATCGGCATTGCCGGTGAGCTGAAAATGGCGTCTGCCAATATTTCGGTCAAAGACCCGGACGGCAAAATCCGTAGCCACGGCCGTGGTGGCATGGGTGCCGTTATGGGCTCTAAAAAGATCAAGTACATGACTGTTGATTCTGATGGCGCTGGGACTGTCCCCATTGCTGACCCGGATAAATTCAAGAAAGCCGCGCGTGTTTTCGCCAAAGCGATGCTCGATCACCCGGTCAGCGGCGAAGGCCTGCCCACCTACGGCACCAACATCCTGGTCAACATCCTCAACGAGGCCGGTGGTCTGCCGACCAAAAATTTCCGTTATGGCCAATTTGAGCCGCACGACAAAATCAGCGGTGAAACCATGCACGACACCATCGTTGAGCGTGGCGGTCATCCCAAGCACGGTTGCCACAAGGGCTGTATCATCCAGTGCTCCCAGGTGTATGTGGATAAAGAAGGTCAGTACGTGACGTCCGGTTTCGAGTACGAGACCATCTGGGGCATGGGCGCGAACTGCTGCGTTGACAATCTGGACGAGATCGCTGAAGCCGACAACATCATGGATGACATCGGTATCGACTCCATCGAAGGTGTGGTGATGTTCGGCGTGGCGATGGAAGCCGGCATCCTGCCTTTTGGTGACGGTAAAGGGATTCTGCGCCTGCTGCGCGAAGAGATCGGTCAAGGGACTCCTCTGGGCCGTATTCTTGGCGGCGGTGCCGGTTGTGTCGGTCGCACCTACGGCGTGACCCGCGTGCCAGTGGTTAAAAATCAGGCGATCCCGGCCTATGACCCGCGCAGTGTCAAGGGTATCGGTATCACCTATGCGACCAGCACCATGGGTGCTGACCACACCTCCGGTTATACCATCGCCACCAACATCCTCAACGTCGGCGGTTTTGTCGATCCGTTGAAAAAGGATGGCCAGGTTGAGCTGTCCCGCAACCTGCAAATCGCCACTGCAGCCATTGACTCCACCGGTATGTGCATCTTTATCGCCTTCCCGGCTCTGGACATTCCTGAGTGCCTGCCGGCACTGATCGACATGATCAACGCCCGCTTTGGCTGTGAGTTGACCGGTGATGATGTCACTGAACTGGGCAAGAAAGTGCTCAAGATTGAGCACCAATTCAACCTGGATGCCGGCATGACCAACAAGGACGACCGTCTGCCCGAGTTTTTCAAAACCGATCCTGTCCCGCCGCACAACGCGATCTGGGATTTCAGCGACGAAGAGATCGACGAATTCTGGAACTTCTAAACGAGAGTTGCTGTTCTCTCCTTGCCGGATGTGCCCCTCCCTCCTTGGGCACATCCGGATTTTTTTCTTCTGGAGTCTTGCGCATGATCACGCTGACCATCAAACTTTATGCTCAATTCCGCATCGGCCGGTTCAAGGAGGAGCAACGCGTTGTTGCTGCTGAACGCTCCTGCCGTCATCTTCTGAATGACCTCGGCATTGCCGTCGAGGAGTTGGGGGTGTTAATGATCAATGGCCGTCACGCCGGGGTTGATCAGATCCTCCATGATGGAGATTCTGTCGGGATTTTTCCTTTGGTTGGCGGAGGCTAGTCATGTGTGATGTGCAACGTTGGATTGAAAATCATACCTCTTCGGGACTGCTGAGCTGGGCCGATCAGCTTACTGCGGCACGACGTTTTGGTGTCAGTGTCGCCTGCATTGAAGCCATCTGCCTCAAGCGCGGCATTTTGCCGACCCGTTATCAACGTAATGGTGCCATGTTCAGCTGTCGCGATCAGCTCTGTCTGTTTACCAGCCATGTGGCTGTGGTCGGCTGCGGTGGTCTGGGTGGCTATGTGGTTGAAGAGTTGGCGCGCCTCGGCGTCGGCCATATTACCGTGATTGACCCGGATGTCTTTGAAGAGCACAACCTTAATCGTCAGCTTTTTTCATCGACGGCGGTGCTGGGTTGCGACAAGGTGACGGTGGCTGCTGAGCGGATTGCTTTGGTGAATCCGGCTGTTGTCGTCACCCCTCAGGTCAAAGCGTTTTCAGCGGATAACGGCATTGGCCTTCTCGCCGGTGCCCAGGTGGTAGTTGATGCGTTGGACTCGATTGAAACGCGCCTTGCGCTTGCCAAAGTGTGTCACGAGCTCGAAGTCCCGCTGGTCCATGGGGCGATCGGTGGTTTTTATGGGCATGTGACCAGCCAGATGCCCGAAGAGCAGCATGTCGAGCAGATTTACCAGACATCGTCTAAGGTCGGTATTGAAAAGAAACTCGGCAACCCCTCTTTTACTCCGGCTATTATTGCGTCATTGCAAGTTGCCGAAGTCTGCAAGCTTCTGCTCAACCGAGGCACGCCACTGTCGACGCGGATGCTGATGGTGGATCTTTTGGAGATGGAATTCTGTGAGATCCCTTTTGACCAGGATGGCCGGGGCTGAAAGCAGAAAAGGGTCGCCTGAGCGACCCTTTTTCCGTTTTGGGCGGATGATTGTCTGAACCATTAGAGTTGATACGAAAAGTGGTCTGAACACTTGTAATCGTATAACTCAACCAGGTTGTCGTTGATAAACCCACTGAAATGTGAATCGCTGTCCGGGTCGTAACCATCAAACAGCTGTCCATACACCGAAAGGCTGGTGTACTGGCTGCAATCGTCAGCATAAGCCACACAGTAGCTCAATCCTTCGATATCACCGGCTTCACAATGTTGTCCTGCGGGTTTCACCGGACGCTGCTGGCACATGTGTGACAGGTCTCGCTGAATGTTTCCATCCAGATCCATCACGCTCATTTGCAATTCTTCCTGCTTGGCCAGCTTCGCCGCAACGTAGGCAATATACGCCCTTAACTCACTTGTCATTGTTTCCTCCCATACCGTAAGTGAATAAACTCCAGCCGGGATGAACTCCGACTGAATGCCTGAATCAACGCGAATCGTTGATCCACCTCCGTATAAAACAACTCAAGAGAGCACTACGCGATGTTGTGACACATATACTGTATACAGCAAAAAATGTGATTTGTCGAATTTGAGAAGTGATTTTTAGCAGAAAATAATAAAGGCTCCCACGAGGGGAGCCTTTAAAAAAGCTCGGTGTTCCATAATGTTACAGCTGACACCGTTGACCACGAGGGCAACACTCTAATGAAGAGCACCGCCCGTACATGAGAGAGACGATTAGGCGCTGAGAGGATGATTGTTGGTCAAAGCGTCGAGGCTCTTACGCAGCAGCATGGTAATGCTCAGACCGGAATCTTCAGAGAGCTCACGCAGAATTTCCATCTCTTCAGTGTTGATACGACAAGATACGATGTGCTTCTTCGGATGTTCTTTTTTGCGTCCCATAATTTTTCTCCTGTGAAAATTTGTATGTTAAAACAACGAGTTAAATTGATTCATCAAGCTTGCTCTCTATATTTTGCAAAGAGATTGCCAGTTTTTGCCATTCTCGGAAAAAAATTTAAACTCATGTATTTTCAGCAGGTTACAGAACAAGCATTCTAAACCAGGATTTAAGCCACGATTCCGCGCGTAACAATGTGGTGCAGGTCGAAACGGAGTGATACAGTATACGGCCAAACATGAGCCAACTTTGGCACAGCCCCCTTCAGCACCCTTCTTTCGTTCCATCTCAACGCTCTAGCAAATACTCCTCGTGAACAGTATGAACAAAATGACCTTAAAAGACTAAAAAGAGATTAATTCCAGAAACTTACAATTTCATCAATGTGGTTCTATGCTGTGTATAACAACAAACAACAGACACGGTTGTGATGATTTTTCCCGACCGTGTTGACAAGCCCCCTCAGCAGAAAAGGAGAATCGCCATGTTGTACATCCAGTTTTTGTTCCTACTTTTGATGTTGTATCTGGGAAGTCGTTATGGAGGAATCGGACTGGGCGTTGTTTCCGGAATCGGTCTGGTTGCCGAAGTGTTCATTTTTCAAATGCCGCCCACCTCACCGCCCATCACCGTCATGTTGATTATCATGGCTGTGGTCACTTGTGCTTCGGTGCTTGAAGCAGCCGGGGGCCTCAAATACATGTTGCAGATCGCGGAACGTATTTTGCGCTCCAATCCGCGTATGGTCACTTTTTTGGGTCCACTGGTCACCTACACGATGACCTTTATGCTCGGTACCGGTCATGCGGTTTACTCTGTCATGCCGATCATTGGTGATGTCGCTTTGAAAAATGATATCCGCCCGGAACGCCCCATGGCAGCGTCTTCTGTCGCCGCGCAACTGGGTATCACCGCCAGCCCCATTTCCGCTGCGGTCGTCTACTACCTCGCTCAATTGACCAATATTGATGTGACGATCACTCTGTTATCCATTCTCAGCGTGACGATTCCCGCCACACTCCTCGGCCTCGTCGCTATGTGTCTGTACAGCATGCGCCGTGGTGTCGAGCTGAAAGACGATCCGGAATATCAGCGCCGCATGGAAGATCCGGTATGGCGCAAGCGCATTGAGGAAACCACCGCGACAACACTGGATGAAGAACTGCCGGCGTCTGCGAAGCAATCGGTTCTGCTGTTCCTGCTCGCCCTGGTCACCATTGTTATTATCGCCATGTTCCCGAGCATCCGCACCATTGCGGACGCGGCCAAACCGATCAAGATGTCTATCGTTATTCAAATGATGATGTTGGCCTTCGGCGGTATCATTCTGCTGATCACCAAAACCAAAACCTCCAAAGTGCCGGAAGGCGTGGTCTTCAAGTCCGGTATGGTTGCGGCCATTGCCATCTTTGGGATTGCCTGGATGAGTGACACCTACTTCCAGTTTGCCATGCCGAGTTTCAAAGCCGGAATCATCGGCATGGTTCAGAACTATCCGTGGACCTTTGCCCTGGCCATGTTTATAGTCTCCGTGGTTGTTAACAGCCAGGCAGCGACCTGCCGCATGATGTTGCCAGTCGCTTTGGGCATGGGCCTGTCTCCGGCGCTGGTCATTGGCATCATGCCATCGTGCTACGGTTACTTCTTCATCCCCAACTATCCGTCGGATATTGCCACCTGTAACTTCGACACCACCGGCACCACGAAGATCGGCAAATACTACTTCAACCACAGCTTCATGATCCCCGGCCTGATTGCCGTATTCACAGCCTGCTGTGTCGGCTATGTACTGGCCACCATCCTGATCTAAATTTGAAGACACCGTCGGCATAAACAAACAACGCCCCGATCAGTGATGATCGGGGCGTTGTTGTTCTGTAAAAAATCCCTATCGCAGGGTGGGCACCGTCCCACCCGTTTAATCGGTGCCACGGAAGAAATAGAGCGGACCGTAATAAGGTTATCAACGTTTTACGCCAAAGATGATGAGTTGCACGATTTGCCGACCTAAAGGGCGGCGAGCCGAACCAGTGAAGCAAAAAGGAAACAGACTCATTGGTGGTTGATCTAGGTTCAGGAGAAGTTCAGCCGGTTTTTGCCTACTTTTGAGCGGCCAGTCAAAAGTAGGTCGCCTGCCGGGGCGAAACCCGGCGACTTTGACTTAATTTTCAAAACTGAAATAGCGCCGCTCCGGCCGCCCAACCGTCCCATACACCACATCCGCCGTCACCTCACTGATCGACACCATATACTCAAGATAGCGCCGCGCCGTTGAGCGACTGGCCCCAATCTGCGCCCCCACTTCTTCAGCACTCAATCCCTGCCCCGGCTGATCAGCAAACACCTGGCGAATTTTGGTCAGCGTCAGAGGATCAATCCCCTTCGGCACCGCCCCCCGTTCGACAGTACTGGGCTGGTGATGGCTGTGCAAAAGCTGATCGATATCACTCTGATTCAGAACATTGCCCTGACTGAGCTGTTGCCGATAAGCGGCAAACTTGGTCAGCGCCTCTTCAAAGCGACCAAACACCGCCGGTTTGACAATGTAGTCAAAGGCACCGGCGCGCAGCGCCTGTTGAACGGCGCTGACATCCTTGGCTGCGGTAATGAGGATCACATCCACTTCCTGACCACGGCTACGCAACTGACGCAGCAGATCCATGCCGTTGCCGTCCGGCAGGTAAAGATCCAGCAACAGCAGATCAGGTTCGAGTATGGTTGCCAGTTCATCCGCTTCCTCACAGGTGGCGGCCAGTCCGCTGACTTCAAATCCGGCAACTTTTTCACAGAAACGCTGATGCAACTGAGCAATGCGCGGATCATCTTCAACAATCAAAACGCGTAACGATGCCATCAGACGTCCTCCCTGTCGGGTTGCTTGGGGATAATCAGAGTAAACAGGGCACCTCCCAGGTCTCCTGTTGAGATGGTGACCTGTCCGGCCAGCTCTTCCACTTTTTCCCGCACCAGGTACAATCCGACACCATGCGCGCCGTGCGTTGCGGATTCATCACTTTTGGACGAATAGCCTTTGATAAACACGTGCTCCTGCTTGTCCGGGTCGATGCCGCTGCCGGAATCCTCGATTTCAAAAATCAGATCGTGACCGATATCGGTCATGAAGAGCTGGATTTTAGCCGGAGCATCTGAATTCCGCTGCGCCGCTTCCAAAGCATTATCCAGCAGATTACCGAGGATCGTCACCAGTTTCTGCTGGTTGAGACTGTCCGGGATATCCGCCATGGTGCTGTCGGGATCAATACTGAATGCCACCTTGAGTTCCTGGGCGCGATTGTATTTGCCGAGAATGATGGCCGCAATCATTGGATGCGGAACCGCACGGGTCAAAAACTGGATCAGGCTCTGATAATCTTCCGCTTCACGCACAATCAGGTCCAGTGCCTCGTCATAAGCCTGAATCTGCAGCAAACCGGACAAGGTGTGCAGCTTATTGGAATATTCGTGGGCCTGAACCCGCAACATCTCGGTAAACTCCCTGGTCTGGCGCAACTCCTCTTCAAGCCGGTCGAGCTCCTCTTTACGTCTGAAACTGGCCACGGATCCCATAACTTCGCCCTGATAAACGATGGGCACACTGGTAAAAAACATGGGCTGGCCGTCGATGATCAGCTCTTTGAAATGGATCTCCTGCCCTGCCTGCAACAACGGCTTAAAATCACTGTCGGCAAAAACCTCAGCCACAGACCGCCCAATCAAGGGTGTTGAAGCATCGAGTCCGGTGTGTTGCAAAGCCGCCTGATTGACCAGACGGATACGCGATGCGCCATCTACGGCAATGATCCCAGCACGGATGGACTGCAGAATGGCATCCCGTTCCTGATACAAGGCGGCGATCTCATACGGCTCAAGGCCCAGTGTCTGTTTTTTTACAAATCGGGCGATAATCGAGGCACTGAGCAGCGCAACGACAATCATCATCAAGATATAGGTGCGCGGTTCGCTCTGATAGCCATGAACAATTTCGGCAATATCCTGCGTCAGATAGCCGACCGCCACAAAACCGATGATCGTCTGTTGCTGGTCAAAAACCGGCACGATGCCACGCAAGGAATAGCCCAGTGTACCCTGAGCCTTTGATGTGTACGAGCGACCTTCTTCTAAAGCGCGAGCTTCATCTCCGCCGACAAATTTTTTGCCGATCCGTTCCGTTTCAGGGTGGGAAAGTCGCTTGCCGCTACGATCGGCAATAACCACGTACTCCGCCAAGGTCTGCGCACGGATGGCTTCGGCCAGACGCTGTATTTCCGCGTGCTCTAGCTGCGGCTGCTGTAACGCGTTGACGACTGTTGGCATCACCGCTACGGCATGGGCAATATCCAGCGCGCGCCGACCGATCTGTTTTTCGGAGATATTGCCGATCAAACTGGCAAAAATCGCCCCACTGATAAATAATTCGATCAGCGCCACCACGAGCACCAGAACAAGCATCTGGCCATAAAGCGTCCGCGGCTCAAAACGTCTGATAAAGCGCAACAGACGGTTTACATCCATAGAGATCCTTTCCAGGCAAGAAGTCAGCGCGACTGCAGGAGTTAAAGTCATCCCTCTGCGGGCTTTTCAACGACCTTTTAGCTCAGTTTAACAGGAAAATGCTCCTCTGCAGTGATGTAAACAGGAAATGATGACCCCTGCGGTCACCTTTTGCCGTTTACATTCGCCAGCGAGTATATTACCCTGTGGAGATTCTATGATGGATTTATTGATATAATACATTCCGGTGGAGGAAACCATGGAACAGTTTGATGTGATTGTGATCGGTTCCGGTGGTGGCACCAAAATCGCCCTACCCGCTGCCAAGCGGGGACTGAAAACCGCTCTGATTGAACGTGACGCATTTGGCGGTACCTGCCTCAATCGCGGCTGCATTCCCTCGAAAATGCTGATCTATCCGGCGGATATGATCCATGCCATTCGCCATGCGCGGCGCGTCAATGTCTGCGCCGATCAGAACATCGAAGGAAATTTTCCGGCTCTGGTACAACGTGTTACACAAACGGTCACACAGATGTCTGAGCATTTTGTCGATGGGGTTCGTCGCTTGGATCAGCTCGATTACATCGACGGCAGTGCCCGCTTTGTTGCCGACAAGGTGATTGAAGTCAACGGCCGCCAACTGACCGCCCCCTCGATTTTTATTGCCACGGGCGCACGCCCCTCGATCCCGAATATTCCCGGCCTTGCAGGCACACCGTACATGACCAGCACTGAAGCACTGCGCTGCGATCAATTACCGGCACGAATGATTATTATCGGCGCAAGCTATATCGCCTGTGAGCTTGGTCATGTCTATGAAGCGTTTGGTACCGAAACGCACTTCCTGGTACGTAGCGCGCTGTTGCGTCAGGAAGACGAAGATATCCGTACCGCCTTTGCCGAGGATTTTCGCCAGCGCCACACACTGCATATGGGATTTGAGCCAATCAACGTTACCTGGGAAGACGATCTGTTCTGTGTTCGCGTGCGTCACAACGAAAAAGGCATTGAAAAAAATCTTTATGCCGAGGCCTTGCTGGTCAGTACCGGGGTTGATCCGGTGACCGACGATCTGGGCCTGGAAAATACGGCGATCACCTGTACCGAAAAAGGCTTTATCGCGGTCAACGACCATTTGCAGACAGCGGTTCCCGGTGTCTATGCCCTGGGCGATTGCGTCGGCAACTATTTGTTCCGCCACAGCGTCAACTATGAAGGGGAATATCTGATGCGCACCCTGTTTGAAGCACCCAGCGACGAACCGATCCACTACGGTGCCATGCCTCGCGCGGTGTTTACCGTGCCGGAAGTGGCCGTGGTCGGAGCCGGAGAAAAACAGCTTCAGGAACAAGGGGTGGATTACGTGGTCGGCCGTGCCGACTATGCAGACAGCAATATGGGCATGGCGCGTATGCTGGAGAACGGTTTTGCCAAGCTGCTGTTTGAACGCAGCAGTCACAGATTGCTTGGCGCCCACATCATCGGTGAAGAGGCCTCAGACCTGATTCACATGCTGATCCTCGGCTTGCAGCAACAGGTGACGGTTGAAGATCTGCTGCAGATGATCTATATCCATCCGGCATTGCCGGAGTTGATTCGCGATGCGGTGCGCGATGCCCGCAGTCAATTGTCCTGATCGATGGCTTTCAGCCGTTGCTTGTCATCATACATGGCAATATCGGCCTGCTTGAGCAACTGATCGGCCGTCAAACCGTCCTCTGGGAAGCTGCTGATTCCGATACTGGTGTCCAATGTGACGGAACCGGCACTGCCAAGATCAATCGGGGCGGACAGGGCTTCGCGCAATTTGGCAACCACCGTGTCAATGGCATTCGCTTCCGCAAAGTTTGACAAAATCACCACAAACTCATCGCCGCCGATGCGTGAAATCAAATCAGAATGACGTAACGTGCTGTTCAACCGCTGCGCAATGGCGACGAGGACCTGATCGCCTTTCTTGTGGCCGTAGGTGTCATTGATCGGCTTGAAGTTGTTCAGGTCGAGATAGAGCAGGCACAATTTCTGGTTGTTGCGCCGGGCAACAGCCAGACTCTGCTCCAGATAACGATCAAAAAATCGCCGGTTTGCCAGACGGGTCAAGGGATCGTGAAGGGCGAGTTTCCGATTGCGCTGATAGGATTTGATCAGAGCAAAATAGAGTGTTGCCACAATGGCGGCCAGCAGGAAACTGCACACCCGAAACGCAAAGAGCACACCGGCGGAGTGGCCCCAACCCGCTGCGGGGATGACCGCCATCTGCCATGAACCGACCGGCAGCGTGATCTCCTGAAGGACGGCATCTCTCGAAAACAGTGAGGGCTCGCCATAAAAAAATGCCCCCTGCGCGCCAGATCCATCGCGCCCCCGTAACGCAACCAACAGGTTTGAATCGACCGAGTCGAGCCCACATTCGGTATAGAACGTATCGGCATCAATCACCAGACTGACCAGGCCCCACAGGCGCTGATCGGGAATGGTGTAAATCGGCACCCGACTGATAAAACCACGCCCGCCCTGAACGAGATCCACCGGCCCGGCGATCACTGTTTTACCGCTATCAAACGCCCGCTGGATCGAATCCAGTTGTTCGGGAATCGTCCGGTAATCGAGCCCCAAAGCGGCCTCATTGCCCTCAAACGGATAAATGTAGCGGATGATATAGTCTTTGCAGAGCGCAATATTGCGTACATTAGGCGCTTTCTGATGCAAAACCGCCGCAACCTTGTTGAAGTCTTCTGTCGTGAAATCGGGATGGCTTGAGACAAACACCACCAGGCCCAGTGTCAGATTAAGTGTGGTATGAATTTCATACTCGATCTGCGCCCGCAGCATACTGGCTTTGGCCATCACTTCGTTACGTTGTTGCGTCAGATGCAGCTGACGGTACTGATAGGAAAAAAACTCCATCACCGACATGGTGACAATAAACGCAACAATGGCGACAGGCAGCTGGAATCGGTATGATCGAAACGTCGAACGCATCGTAGCGATTTTCCTTAGCAGGATATTAACCCTCTGGACAGGGTTGTTGCCGCACCAGAGGATGCTCTGGCAGAAACTTGACAATCATCAGGCTGATATCATCTTCCTGACGGGCCTGGCCGACAAATTGATCCAGATGGGTCATGATTTTATCATGAATACCACGGGCCGATTTTTCAATATGGCTGGCGAGAACTTGCCGCAGCCGTTCTGTGCCGAACATCTCCCCGGCACTGTTCCGCGCCTCCCAGATACCATCGGTGCCAATCACCAGAATATCGCCACTCGACAACACGATCCCTTCTTCCGGCTGATAGCGCGCATCGGCATTGATCCCTAAAGGATAACCGGTTGTGGCCAATTCCTCAATCGTTGCACTGGGACTGTGATACCAGAACACCGGTCCATGGCCGGCTGAATTCCACACCAGTCGCGAGGTCTGCGGGTGATATTGGCCGCAGAACAACGTCATGAAGTTGTCGTCCTGGCTGTGCTCCACCAGATGGCGGTTGATCACTGAAAACAGCCGCTGCAAATCACAGCTGAGCTGTTCAATGGACAGCCGAAAGACTCCTTTGACCATGGCCATCAGCAGGGCAGCACCAACGCCATGTCCGGAAACATCGCCGACGGCAAAACTGAGCAAAGGATGCTGTTCATCCGGAAGAAAGAAGTCGTAAAAATCTCCGCCAATCTCTTCACAATAGCGTGACGAGGCATAAAGATCGAGCGGCGCATGACACACTTCTCCACGAGGCAGAAGTTTACGCTGAATTTCCCTCGCCATAGCCAGAGACTGCCGTAAGGCCTGGGCTTTCTGCCGCTCGCTGATATCGCGAATGATCGCAACCAGCGTCCGATGTCCGCCGCAGAGAATAGAGCTGATGGAGACTTCGGCACTAAAAACGCTGCCATCACGCCGTCGATGCTGACTGGCCGGCAGCACATCCACCTCGCCACACAAACAGCGCGCCAGATCGAGCTTACCCTGCTCGCTGTCCACCAGCAGCGCGTTAAAGGTCAGCTGCAAAAATTCGTCCTGGCCATAGCCATACAAACGACAGGCCGCATCATTGACCTCACTGATCGAGCGTCGTTTGGCGTCAATCAGAACAATTGCATCCGACTCGCGATGAAAAATCTGCTGATATTTTTCGCGGGTTTCCTCCAAAACCTGCTGTTCATGCCATTGCCGGGTAATATCCCGCGAAATCAGTGCGGCACCGACACATTGGCCATCGTCGCCAACCAATGGTGAGATCGACAGCGAGACAAAAATCGACTGTCCGTCACGACGCAGATGCATGGTCTGGAAATGACTGATCCGTTGCCCTTTTTCCACCGCATTGAGGAGCTGATGGATTTCGTCGTGTCGTTCGGGGAGGCACAACTGCCATAACGATTTATGGAGAATCTGTTCACGGCGATAGCCGTAGATTTTTTCCGCCGCCTCATTCCAGCTGATAATCTGGCCATCCAGACGCATGCCGAGAATGGCATCGTCGGAAGAGTTGATGATCGAACTGAGAAAGGCGCGGGTGATCTCCATAGCGCCCCCTATCCGTCTTTTTTCAGGGCATCGGCCAACAGGCCACGGCTGTGTTCATCATCATGGCAGTAAATACACAGATTTTCCCAATTGCTGCCATCCGCAGGGTTATTGTCGTGACAACCATCAATGTGATGCACCGTGAGCAAATGCAGAGTATCAAGCGTGAACTCCCGTCCACACTTGGCGCAGATCCAGCCATGCAATTCCAGGGAGCGCTCCCGATAATTGCGGTTATCCTGCTGCTCAGACTTGGCCTGACGGACAAATGCATCTCTCTCCTCTGCGGATTTGAGCTGCGGTCTTTTATGCGATGTTGGGCGAAAATGACGAACCATAGCCGGATCTCCTTATGGTGCATTTCTTTAAGTATAGAGATTCAGGCGACAAATGAAAGGTTTTCAGAAAAAAAGAAGGCGGGTGTGATGGCGTAAAAAAAGGGCGCAGTGTGCCGTTCTGCCTTGCCGGGCGGGCAAAGCAGGGTCAGAAAGAAGACATCCGTTGCGGGTTACGGCTGAAAACAACAACGGCGCTGGAATTAACCAGCGCCGTTGGCAAATAGGCGACTGCGGTGTTCGCGGGCTTCCTGAACTTCAACCAGCAAAAAAGCTGCCGGATACGCAAGTAACCGGCGCAAGCCGATCTCTTCACCGGTTTCGACACAATAGCCGTAGCTGCCCTCTTTAATCCGCAGCAACGCCGCCTCGATTTGTGCCAGCAGGCGGTTTTTGCGGTCATGGGTGATTAGAGTCATGCGACGCTGATACTCGCTAAGACTCTGCTCGACCAACTCGGCAGCACGAACGTTCTCTTCGCGCATTTCCCGTGTGGCCTCATGCGCTTCCTGTTGCAGCTGGGTACGCCATCGTTTAAGCAGTGTTTCGAAATAGTCCAGTTGGCGCTGGTTCATGTAGGGTTCGTCTTCATGGGGATGATAAGAACCGGCAACACGCTTCATCGGAATTTCTCCTCACATGTGGTTGAGACAACAAACTGGCGATGAAATGGTGCTGATTAAACCTGCGACAGGTAAAAGGGGGGTGAGGTGTCTGTTATTGTTTGATGTGAGAGGGTGCCAATAAAGTTAATATGTGCGGCATCAGCAAACAGCATCCGTTATACAAGTTGGTCCGCACATGACGTGGGCTTCCGCGCCCACACGTCGGGTCCCTTTTGCGTCGTCAAAAGAGACGGAAAAACGACTCCCGGGCTTCGCGCTCTTCGAGTTCCCTCACTCCATCCGCTTACGCCGTGATTTCGGCAAAAACTCGCCCAGTGTGCCACAGTCCTCAGACAATTTGCCGAAAACCATCACGACGACGCTCCTTGCGTTCGGCGCTGCAGTACGGGAGAGCTGAAGTGCTAAATAACCCACGACTGGAGGGTGGGCACCGTCCCACCCGTTTGGTCGGTGCCACACCAGAGATAAAGAAAGACAAAAGAGTGTTATCAACGTTTTACGCCAGAGTTGATGAGTTGCACGATTTGCCGAGCTAAAGGGAGGCAAGCCGAATCCGTGAAGCAAAACGCAAACAGACTCAGTGTCGGTGAAGCTAGGTTCAGGAGAAGTTCAGCTGGTTTTTGCATACTTTTGAGCGGCCTGTCAAAAGTATGTCGGCTGCCGGGACGAAACCCGGCGGTTTTGACCTTTGGCCTTGATCGGAAAAACTAGCGATACGCCTCAATCCGCTCCAGGAGAAAATCGCGAAACGCCTGGTTCGCCTGAGACAGATAGCCATCCGACTTCCAGGCAATGTGCAGATCCAGATACAACGGCGGTGCAAACGACACCGCTGCCACCTGTGGTTCATCGGCCACGACCATGCGCAACAGGGTCGAGACACCGACACCCTCACGGATCAGTGAGCGCACCAGGGAGAACAGGTTGGTTTCAAACACGACATTTGGAGTCTGCGGCAGGTCGCGCTGCAACGAGTCGATCCATTCGCGCATGTAAAAGCCCTGCTTAAACAGAATCAACGGTTCGCGCCACAGCTCGTCCAAACGCAAACTGTCGCGCCGGGCTAACGCATGTTCTTGCGGCACACAGGCGACAATCTCCTCGCGGACAAAACAACGCGCCTCCAGCCCGTCGGGAATGTTGCTGCCGGCGATCACGCCGAGGTCGACGTCGCCGGAACGGATCAGTTGCTGGATCTCTCCGGCGCCCTGCCCCATCACCGACAAATTCAGGTTGGGATAGGCAGCATGAAACTCACTGATCACCCGCGGGAAATAATAGGAACTCAGCATCGGCGGAATCCCGATGCGCACCTCGCCGCGCACCAGCCCTTTAAGCTCGGTCATCTCCCGTTCGGCACTGGACAGATCATCAACAATGCGCTGAGCATGGCGCAGAAACACTTCGCCCTCGGCGGTCAGCGTGATGTGGCGGCCCTGGCGATTAAACAGGGTCAGTTCCAGCGCCTCTTCCAGCTTCGCAATGGAAATACTCACCGCCGGCTGGGCCAGGCGCAGGGCTTCGGCCGCCCGGGTAAAATTGAGATGCTCGGCCACGGCGAGAAAAGTTTTGATTTGACGTATGTCCATAAATTCAATTTATCGTTTCTATTGACCCAATATATTTTACATATATTGAGACGAACGTTAGGCTGCTGTCAAGAGAGACGCATTCGGCCCCTTGCATTGAAGGACAGCTCATGACACCACCCAGCATCGAACGCGGCACCAGCGACTATCATCGCGCCAATCTGGCGTTGTTCATCGCCGGGTTTGTCACTTTTTCCACCCTGTACACCTTTCAGCCGCTGTTTCCATTGTTGGTACGCGAATTTTCCATTTCTCCGGCCACCGCCAGTCTGACGCTGTCCGTGGCCACCTTTGCCCTGGCCTGGATGCTGCCTATTTCCGGGTCCATCTCCGACAGCTTCGGCCGCAAAAAACTGATGGGCGGATCGTTGATTCTCACCTCGCTGATCTCGGTATTGTGCGCAACCAGTACGACGCTGCCCAGCCTGCTGGCCCTGCGCCTGCTGCAGGGCATCGTTGTTGCCGGGGTTCCGGCCGTGGCCATGGCCTACCTCAATGACGAGATGTCGCCGCGCGCCATCGGCGCGGCCATGGGGCTGTACATTGCCGGGAATGCCTGCGGCGGCATGACCGGGCGCATTCTCACCTCGTGGCTGGTCGATCTGTTTGCCTGGCAGGCGACCATCGCCCTGATCGGTTTCTCCGCGGTACTGATGAGCCTGCTGTTCTGGGTGTTGCTACCGCCGTCGCACCACTTTGAACGGCAGCCGTTTCACCTGAAAAAAATCTCCCTGTCGCTGATTCACCACCTGCGTGATCCCGGCTTGATCTGTCTGTTCCTGTTGGCGTTTCTGTTCATGGGCAGCTTTGTCACCGTGTACAACTATGTCACCTTCTACCTGTTGGCGCCCCCTTATGATCTGAGCCAGTCGCAGGTGGCGCTGATTTTCTTTGCCTACGCCTTTGGTGCCGGAGGCTCGACGATAATCGGCGGCCTCACCGAACGCTATGGGCGGACGCGTTTGATCACCCTGTCGGTGGTGACCATGATCATCGGTATTCTGATCACCCTGCTCAAACCACTGGCCGCCATCGTCATCGGCATCGTCATCCTGACCATCGGCTTTTTCGCCGCCCATGCCCTGGCCTCAGCCTGGGTGGGCGTGCGGGTGCCCGTGGCCCGCGCGCAGGCATCATCGCTGTATTTGCTGGCGTATTATCTGGGATCGAGCATTTCCGGAACCGGTGGCGGGTATGTGTGGAGTGCCTGGGGTTGGTCGGGAATTGTCGGGCTTGTGGTGAGTTTGCTGGGGATTGCTGTGGTGGCTATTTGGGTGTTGAGTGGGATTGAGAAGAAATATTCTTAGCTCTCTGCTCTAGCGAGCATCACCTGTTCACATTGCTTGGTGCCCACGTGACGTGGGCTTCCGCGCCCACAGGTCAGGTTCCTTTTGCGTCGACAAAAGTGGCGCAAAATCGACTCCCGACCATTGCGCCCTATCGGGTTCCCTCACTCCAGTCGCTTACGCTGTGATGTCGGCAAGAACTCGCTGACGCTCAAACATTTGCCGACGATCATCGCGGTGACCGTTCTCTTCGTTCGGCGCTACTGAACGGGAGAGCTTAGGTACTAAATAACACTCTGTCGCAGGGTGGGTACCGTCCCACCCGTTTGATCGGTGCCACACCAAAGTTAAAAAAAGACGAAAGAGTGTTATCAACGTTTTACGCCAAAGATGAAGAAGCGCAGGATTCGCCGACCTAAAGGGCGGCGAGCCGAATCCGTGAAGTAAAGCGGAAAAAGACTCATTGTCGGTGAAGCTAGGTCCAGGAGAAGTCCAGCCGGTTTTTGCATCCTTTTGGGCGGCCAGCCAAAAGGATGTCGCCTGCCGGGGCGAGTCCCGGCGACCTTGACTTTGACCTTAAAGCCTTAAGCCATAAAAAAGCGCCACAGGAGCAACAAAGCCCCTGTGGCGTCACCGTCACAGCAACAAGCTATCGGAGAGATTCACGTGACGAATGGCTTTCAAAACGTTACAGGGCCGCTTTGTAGATGGCGACCACTTGCTGCAAGGTGGCCTTACGGGGGTTGGTCAACATGCAGGCATCTTTCTGGGCATTCCCGGCCATGGTTTCCAAATCCTTCTCTTGCACACCGAGTTCGGTCAGACCGGCCGGAATGCCGACATCGGCAGACAGACGGCGGATGGCATCAATGGCCACCTCTGCCGCTTCCACATCGGACAAGCCCTCGATATTTTCGCCCAGCGCCACGGCAATATCGGCAAAACGCTTGACGTTGGCAATGGCGTTGAACTCACACACCACCGGCAACAACACCGCGTTGCACACGCCGTGCGGCAGGTTGTAGAAGCCGCCGAGCTGGTGCGCCATAGCGTGGACATAGCCCAGACTGGCATTGTTAAACGCCATCCCGGCCAGGTATTCGGCATAGGCCATCTGATCGCGCGCCTGCATGTTCTCGCCGTTGGCCACGGCCGGGCGCAAATACTCGGCAATGATCTCAATCGCTTTGACGGCACAGGCGTCGGTGATCGGCGTGGCAATGGTCGACACATAGGCCTCAACCGCGTGGGTCAAAGCATCCATGCCGGTGGCCGCGGTCAGTAACGGCGGCATGCCGACCATCAGTACCGGGTCATTGATGGCAATGTTCGGTGTACAGCGCCAATCGACAATGGCCATTTTGACGTGGGTGTCGGTGTTGGTAATGATGCAGAAACGGGTCATTTCCGAGGCGGTTCCGGCGGTGGTGTTGATGGCCAGAAACGGCGGCATCGGTTGGGTCGATTTGTTAAGCCCTTCAAAATCACGGATGTTGCCGCCGCTGCCAATCACCAGGCCGACCCCTTTGCCGCAGTCATGAGAACTGCCGCCCCCCAGGGTAATGATGCCGTCACATTGATTGTCGTTGTAAGCCGCGACGCCGGCGGCGACGTTTTTATCCGTCGGATTCGGTTCAGCCCCGGCAAAGATGACCGCCTGCAATCCGGCATTTTCCACATAGCCTTTGATGGTGTCGGCAACGCCGAGGGCTTTCATTCCGGCATCAGTGACAATAAGAAGTTTCGATGCACCAAGCGCTTTGGCCTGGTCGCCGGTTTCCTTAGCGCAACCGACCCCCATCAGGGAAACTGTTGGGATAAAAAAACCGTAGGTTTGATCTGCGAGTGCCATAAATTCCTCCATGGCGGGTGGCAACCGTCACCCACCGAAATGTTTTATGATTGGGTCTCCGCGGCGATAAAGGCGTTCAACCCGGCAATAAAGCCTTCGACATCCTCAACATGATACCTGGCCAGCAACTCTCCCAGAGTCTGGGGAAAGGCTCCGGCACAGGTAAAGGGTTTGACCTTGTTGAGGATGAAATAACGCACGACGCCCGGAGACACTTCGAGAATCTCTTCAACCAGCGTGTCTGAGGTGATGATCATGCTCTCTCCTTGCCGGATCGCTCCTGCCTTTGCCAACGGAAAACAAGGACCTACCGGACTCTCCGCGAATGCGCGCGAGGAGACCGGCAGGTCAAACGTGATGAGCCTCATACAAAAAGGCTCGGCGCCCATGGATAACTCTAAAAAAGCCTAGAACGTTTTCCCATCCTTCACCAACCGAGTAAAAATCAGTTCGTGGAGCCCATGGACGGGCGACCAAATTCGATGGGTTCGTTGACAACCCATCGAATTTGTAAGCTGTTGAAAATCACATTTTCAAAAGCGTGCTTGCAAAAAGCCAGGGACGGCTTTTTGCAACATTCAATACAAGCCGATCTTCTCTTCGCTCATGCTGATAAAGATATTTTTCGCCTGGCTGTAGTGCTCCAGCATCATTTTGTGGGTTTCACGACCGATACCGGATTTTTTATAGCCGCCGAACGGCGCATGGGCCGGCAACTGGTTGTAGGTGTTGACCCACATGCGCCCGGTTTCCACGCCACGGGCCACGCGCATGGCGCGGTTGATGTCACGCGTCCACACCGCACCGCCGAGGCCGAACTCGCTGTCGTTGGCCATGTCGATGACCTCTTTTTCATCCTTGAACTTGATCACGCACACCACCGGACCGAAGATCTCTTCCTGAGCAATCCGCATGGAGTTGTCGACATCAGCGAACAGGGTCGGGGCCATGAAGCAGCCTTTACCCAACTCGCCGTCGGTCAACCGGACCCCGCCGGTGACTAAACGCGCCCCCTCCTGCTTGCCGACATCGACATAGAAGAGGATCTGGTTGAGCTGGCCTTCGTCGATCTGGCAGCCCATCATGGTGTCTGCGTTCCACGGCAGGCCGACTTTGACTTTTTCAAAAGCCGTGGCCATGTCAGCGACGAACCTGTCGTAGATCGATTCCTGAACGAACACCCGTGACCCGGCGCAACACACCTGGCCCTGGTTAAACAGGATGCCGATCTGGGTGCCTTCAATGGCTTTGTCCCACTGGCAGTCTTCAAAATAGATGTTGGCGGATTTGCCGCCGAGTTCCAACGTGGCCGGGATCAATTTCTTGGCCGCGGCATCGGCAATGTTGTAACCGACATCGGTGGAACCGGTGAAGGCCAGTTTGGTGAAGCCGGGGTGTTCGAGCACAAAGTTGCCGGTGGTGGACCCTTTACCGGTAATGACGTTGACCACGCCGGGAGGCAGCACCTGATCAAGCAACTTGGCCAGTTCGAGCAGGCTCAGCGAGGTGGTGGACGACGGCTTAATCACCACGCAGTTGCCGGCAGCCAGGGCCGGAGCGATTTTCCACGCCGCCATCAGGAACGGAAAGTTCCACGGAATAATCTGGGCGACGACGCCGATCGGCTCGCGCAGAATCAGGCTCATGGTGTTTTTGTCGATCATGGTGGCCTGACCTTCCTGGGTGCGGATGGCCGAGGCAAAGTAGCGGAAGTGGTCGCTGGCCAGCGGCACATCGACATTGGTCGTTTCGCGAATCGGCTTGCCGTTGTCGAGGGTTTCCACCATGGCCAGTTTCTCGGCGTTGGCATCGATCAGATCGGCAATTTTCAACAGGTAGCCAGCACGCTCCTGGGCGCTGACATCCTTCCAGGTCTCAAACGCGGCCCAGGCCGCATCGACGGCGGCATCGACATCCTCTTTTGTGGCATTGGCGCAGGTAGCCAATAACGTTCCATCAGCGGGGCAATGCGCTTCAAAGGTTTTGCCGTCACTGGCATCCACCCATTGACCGTTGATGTACAGTTTGTACTGGGAATCAAGCGGGTTTTTCATGGTGTCTCTCCTTTAATAAAATGAAATGCGTCAACACGCGGGGATACCTTTCTCTATAGCAACCGACATGCCAGCTTTCTTTTCAGGCAGTTACACGAGTATCCAGGGCAGGCTTAACAGACTGTTTTCAGGAGAGAAACCGTATACGGAAAAGGAGTGATACGTTTGCGGTGAGTAATTTTTCAGTCTGTGAACGACTGTCACACAAGCTGAACACAACTCCAATAAATAGAGCAACTGTCACACAAAGAGGACACTTTTATTGAAAAAATGCGGCTCCGGGTGGTGCGTTAATCGAAGCGATAATCCCGGGCAATGCCGTAGTGATGGATCTTACGGTAAATGGTGTTGCGCGACACCGCCATCTCCCGGGCAATCAGACTGATGTTGCCCTGATAGCGCTGGAGCAGGGCAACCAACAGGCGGCGCTCCTGTTCGGCAACCGCCTGTTTCAACGTCCCGCTTTCCTGGCCCGTCGAAGCAAGACTGCGCGGGGATGTTGCCGTGTCCGCGGCGGAAATCTCCTGCGGCAGGTGAGCAGTGGTCAAGGAGCCCCCTTCAACGGCATGAATCATCCTCTCCACGACGTTTTCCAGCTCGCGCACATTGCCCGGCCACGTATAGTGCAGTAACGCATCGACCACGGCGTCATCTACCTGAGGACGCGGCAGGTGCAGGCGCTGACTGATTTTTTTCAGCAGAAATTTAAACAACAGCTCGACATCGCGTCCCCGCTCGCGCAACGGCGGGACATCAATGCGCGTGACATTGAGTCGGTAATAGAGGTCTTGGCGAAAATGCCCTTTGGCCACGGCTTCCAGCAAATCTTTATTTGTGGCGCAGATCACGCGTACATCCACGGCAATGGCTCGTTCACTGCCAAGGCGGGTCACCTGTTTATCCTGCAGCACACGCAGTAAAGTGGCCTGTTGATCGAGGGGCATGTCGCCGATTTCATCCAACAACAATGTGCCGCCCGAGGCCATTTCAAACTTGCCCGGTCGCCCCTTGGGGCTGGCGCCGGTAAAGGCTCCGGAGGTATAGCCGAACAGTTCACTGGCGATCAGGTCGCGCGGCAGCGCAGCACAGTTAACCGCCAGAAACGGGCCGGTGCGGCGCATGCTGTGGTTGTGAATCGCCTGGGCCAACAGCTCTTTGCCGGTACCGCTTTCACCCTGGATCAGCACATGGCTGAGATTGTCGGCGGCTTTGCGCGCGGTACGTATCGCCGCTTGCAGACTGTCGTGTTCGCCGACAATGTCACTAAAATGGAACGTGGCCTGGGCGCCGCCGAACCGGTTGACCAGTTTTTTCATCTTGCGGATCGGATTGAAGAACACGACGGCACCGATCTGCTCGTTGTGTTCATCCTTGAGCGGTTTCAACGTCAGCAGAGCCTCTACCAGTTCGTCATGCGTCCGCAATACAACATCAAGGTCCTTACTTGGGGAACTGGTACGGATCGGCTCGAGACTATCGGCCGGGCTGACAACCCGGTTGAGTTCCTCGCCGGTCACCTCTTTACCGAACACCTTGCGGGCAACGGGATTCATCTGCACCACCCGGCCCTCGGCATCGATCACCAGGGCACCATCCGACATGGTCTGAAAGAGGTGACTGAGCTGAGCGTTGGCCAGGGTCAGCTCGCGGTTGCGCTGCCAGACGCTCAGCTGTGTGCGAATGGCTTCCGCCGACGCTACCACCATCCCCAGGGTGTGCAGGTGGGTTTCTTCACACGGGCCGGACATTTGCAGCGCCCCGCTTATTTCCCCGCTCTCGTCATAGAGTGGCGCTGCTGAACAGGTCCAGCTGTGTAGTTTCTGACAATAGTGCTCACAGCCGGACACCTGAACCGGGCGGCCAATAGCCAAAGCAGTACCAATGCCGTTAGTGCCGCCGGCTGATTCTCTCCAGCAGGCACCCTGAATCAGATTGACCTGAGCGGCGGCCCGGAAGGTTTCAGGATCGCCCATAGCTTCAAGGATGTAGCCTTCACGATTGGCCAAAAAAACAATAAAGCCTGAACCTTTGACGAACTCGTACAGCTGCTTCATAAAATGACGTACCAGCGCTATGTAACTTTTATGGCTATCCAGCAGAGTACTGATCTCTGTCGGCGTCAGTAATTGATGACTGACCCCGTCGTAAGGGTCAACACCCAGCTCACGGCAGCGCTGCCAAGAATGGCGAATCTCGGCTTTGTCCAGACCACTGCCAAGCTTTCCCGTTTCGATAAACTGTTGCCAGACTGCTGCACGCTTCATGTTCACCATCCTTTTTGCATTGGCCATCGTCACCCATCCAGTTCTACACCCGGGCGTGCACCCCTGTAAAGTGACCCTGTTCCTTTCGCCGGGTTGGCCATCTGCGCTGTTTGCGTTAGAATGAGTCATAAACTGTCTGTTCCCGTCAAAACGTCCTGATAACTAATCAGTTCAAAATACGACAACAGCGAATAGGTACTGGAGATAACTGGAGAAAATAGGCTTGCTTTTTCAAGTCAAAGTTGTATTCTCCCCTGCCGCCTGTACGTAACGGATGTGCGCCCTGCCGTGGGGAGACCGCCATGACTGAAACAAAATCGACCGATCTCGAAATTGCCGGTGAAATCATCAAGCTTGGAGAAAACAAGCTGATCTCCCTGCCGTTGCCGCGTCTTTACGACCGCACGGAATTGTCGATGCCGGTCCATGTGTTTCGCGGACGCCGACGAGGCCCAGTGTTGTTTGTCAGTGCCGCCATTCACGGCGATGAGATTAATGGCGTTGAGATTGTCCGCCGCCTGATCAGCCTGAAACTGCTTAAATCATTACGTGGTACGTTGATTGCCATTCCGCTGGTCAATGTCTATGGCTTTCTCAACCGCTCGCGCTATCTTCCGGATCGCCGCGATTTGAACCGTTCATTTCCCGGTTCTGAGGAAGGCTCTCTAGCATCGCGGGTAGCGCATCGCTTTCTGGAGCAGATTGTCAGCCAGTGCACCCACGGTATTGACCTGCACAGCGGTTCCAACCACCGCAAAAACCTGCCACAGATCCGTTGTGAATGGGAAAGTGATGACGAATTGGACTTTGCCCGCTCTTTTGGCGCGCCGCTCATCGTTCACTCACGCCTGCGTGATAATTCGCTGCGACAGGCCGTGCATGAAATGGGCGTGCCGATTCTGGTGTATGAGGCGGGTGAAGCTTTGCGCTTCGACGAACCCTCGATTCGCTTCGGGGTTCGCGGTATTGTTTCGGCGATGCGCCATCTGAAGATGTTGCCGCCGCGGCCCAAGGCGCCGTCCGGTGAGTCGCTGGTGTCCAAACGCACTTTCTGGGTGCGTGCTCCGATCAGTGGCCTGCTGCGGCGCACCAGTGAACTGGGTGAGCTGGTCAGCAAAGATGACGTTATGGGCTATATTGAGAATCCGCTGAATAACAAACGTACGCCGGTTCTTGCCCACCATAGCGGCGTTGTAATGGGACTGCAGAACCTGCCTCTGGTCTATCAGGGGGATGCTCTGTTTCATGTTGCCGCCCCCGATGGTGATGGAGAACATATTGTCGATTCCATGGAGGCGTTTCAGTCCCTGGTGGAAGATTTCTATTAATCTGAGGTTTTGCAAAAACTTCACCGTTAAGGAGTGGCCATGGAGACACAACAGGTCGTTGGCTGGCGCGAATGGTTAGCGCTGCCACAACTCGGAATCCCATGGATCAAGGCCAAAGTCGATACCGGAGCACGCACTTCAGCATTGCATACCTGCTTTGTTGAAGAGTTCACACGCGATGACCGGCTGTGGGTGCGTTTCATCCTCCATCCACTGCAGGACACCAGTACCCCTGAGCTGACCTGCGAAGCGCTGGTTAAGGATCGGCGCGTTGTTTCAGACTCTGGAGGCCATCGCGAACAACGTTATGTCATCGAAACGCTGGCGCGCCTTGGCGATGAGGAATGGCCGATTGAAATGACGTTAACTAATCGCGAAACCATGCGTTTTCGTATGTTGCTCGGTCGCACGGCCATGGATCAGCTGCTGGTCGACCCAAGTCGATCCTATTGTTTTGAACGCCCCGATGAAGACACCCTGAACATTGTTTATCCCCAGGGAGAGGTAAAATGAAGATTTGTATTTTGTCCCGCAACCCCGCCCTTTACTCCACTAGTAAACTGGTAGAAGCCTGTAAGGCTCGCGGCCATGAAGTGGAAGTGATCGATCCACTGCTGTGCTATATGGTCATTGCCTCTCATCGGCCGACAATCCATTACAAGGGGCGAGAGCTGTCCGACTTTGACGCAGTGATCCCCCGCATTGGTGCGTCGATCACCTTTTACGGCACGGCTGTTGTCCGTCAATTTGAGATGATGGGCGTTTTCTGTGTTAACGAATCTGTCGCCATCAGCCGTTCGCGCGACAAACTGCGTTCCCTGCAGTTACTCGCTCGTAAAGGGGTTGGCTTGCCGGTGACCGGCTTTGCCCACTCCACTAAATTCACCGGCGACCTCATCTCGCAGGTCGGTGGTGCACCGCTGGTGGTCAAACTGCTCGAAGGCACTCAGGGCGTCGGCGTGGTTCTGGCGGAAACACAGAACGCGGCGGAAAGCGTTATCGAAGCGTTTCGCGGCCTGAAGCAAAACATCCTGGTGCAGGAATTTGTTAAAGAAGCCAACTCGTGTGACATCCGCTGCTTTGTTGTCGGCGAGCGCGTCATCGCGGCCATGATGCGCAAAGGCAAGGCGGGCGATTTCCGCTCCAACCTGCACCGTGGCGGCAGTGTTCTGACCGTCCGCCTGACCCCGGAAGAACGCTCCACCGCCGTGCGTGCCGCCAAGATTATGGGCCTCAACGTTGCCGGTGTTGATATTCTGCGTTCCAACCACGGTCCGGTAGTCATGGAGGTCAACTCCTCACCCGGTCTCGAAGGGATTGAGACGGCCACGGAAATCGATGTAGCGGGTAAGATGATCCAGTGGATCGAAAAGAATTGTTCTTCCGGCACCACGCGCACGCGCGGTAAGGGGTAGAACTAAACAATCAAACGCCCTGTCCGTTATGGTTGGGGCGTTTGATTTTATTCGTTGTATCGTTTCCGTTGCATACTAAAAGCATTTCGTTCATTACAGACCATTCTATTTCGGCGGTTTAGACACGTCCAACACAAACACATCTATAAATCCTTTAAGTTCTGAAGGAAGACGTGCTTCGATGCTGCTTTTTAGCTCCTGGGCCTTTCTGATACCGTGTGTTTTGCATCCAGCAACCTTTTCATCCGCACCGAACCAAATTACCAGAAAAACTCCCTGTTGCTCTGCATCCGGATGAATGGAATAGCGGTCATGTAATTGATTAGCAGCGGCGGTATATAACTCATCATGCCACTGCCCTTTGACCTCCGTGACAAGCAATCGTCTTCTCCCGCCAATCATTTTGGTCACCGTAAAATCACTTCGCTTTGCACCTTTCAGTTGGTGTTCCAGTGTCACAGTAATGCCCTGCGGTTCAAGTCTGTGATTGAGGCGCTCAGCAATAATCTCGGTAGACCTCACCTCATTTAATCGTTGACCTTTTTCATAAAAACGATCTGCGGAGTTGAACTCTCCACCATCAATAGTTTTCTGAAAATCTTGAAGCTCCTGTATTACGAGTTGACGCAGCCCTTCCACAGTAACGACTGAGTCGCGGTCGAGTCGATCCACGATTTCCTCCGGTGTCGGTGGTTCGAAATCCCTCAGTGCTTTCTTTCTGATTTGATTGGCATGTATGCTCTTTAAATCATTATGTAAGTCTGAAAAACGTGGATCATCAAGGAGTCGCTGTAGCACAGGTATGGCATCATCTGGGTCATCCGAATCGATTGTCCTAATCACTTCTGTCAAGAAACGGTATGCCTTTTCTTCTTTGGGACTTCCCGTCCCGTAGCTGCTCGGGAGATCTACTTTAGGCCATTTGTCGATGTAGGCATCCAGAAGAGCTTCAATCTTTTGGGATGAAAGCTTAGGCCAATAAGGGTAATCACCAAAGCTCGTTCGTCCAGAACGCTCATAACATATAAACACGATGTCTCTATTTCTTTTGAGCCAGTTCCAACATATTTCAGGTGGATTATTGAGAAAATACCACGCTCGCAGCAGCCAGAAAGTACGCTTTTTCTCAAGATCTTCATCTTCAGTCAGATTGGGCCAGTCTGCCATAAATTCAGCACAACGCTCCGCGACCAATTCCCTTAAATGATCTCTGTTTCCATATTGTGCAGCAATATCAAAAAGAATATTGAGCGAATTCAGGTCCAACTCTCGGAAGCGACCAAGCCATTCAATCGATAGCGTGGGGCGCAAATGGCTGAATGCTTTTTCGCATTGCAGGAACCCAACCTGAGGATAAACGCATTCCGGCGATTCAAGTTGGGGCTCAAGATACTGCCGAAGAAAATTTTCAGCACTATCATTGTCAGCAAAAATGAGGCGATCAACTTCCCTTAATAGTGCTTCTCTGTCTTCACTTGAAACTGTGCTATAATCCATATTGATGCCTGTTCGTAATGCTCTTAGCAGGCGATGATCAATGCCATCCAAGCATTTTTTAGCCCTCAGGATCTCCAAGCTTGCCGCATAAAGAATCGTTTCCGACACTTGATACTGTAATTGAGCAAGTTCAAGTAAATCTGGGACATGTGGAGCTATAAAATCAAGACAGTTTCTGAGCGCATTTCGGACAAGCTTTTCGTCACCAACCTCTTGCTCAATTTTATCGGGTTCTGTTAACACCAGTTCGGCAAAGTGAACTAAGCAGTTCCAATGGCGACCACTTTCAATAAGCTCCCTATTCTCCTGAATGTACTTTATATTCGCGGATCGGCTGTCTTCCTCTTGCTTGAGAAGACGTCTTATCCTGCGATTACATCTGAAACGAGGCTTTCGATGTTCTCGCTGGAACTTCTTAGCCGCTCTGTTCTCTTTAGCCCACTCACGCATAAATGTCGGCTTTTTTAGAGCCTGTTCACGCATATGCCGCCGCAACTCATCCGGGCCGCGTTCTTCCTTATCCCTGTAGAACTCATGCCTCTCCAAAAAGCTTACCCACAAGTGCGGGTTGTCCGTGGCAAATGCCAGATCGACGACGAATTTGTAATCATTTCTGCAGAAATTGATCCCGGAATGCGAATGCCAATCAAACAGGTTTGACTTCGTCTCACTAATTACATCTTGGTCAGTTAGTTTCTCAAAGACATGAGCGATAATCCCTTGGCGCAGGGAGTCATCCTCCTGTAACACTTTGACTGCTTTGCTTTGATCGATAGTTTTGTTCTGATGAAAATTTAAATTTTTAACCCAATGCCAAATCTGTATCGGATCAAAAGGCGGTTCCGACAAGTCAAAATAACGATCCAGCATTGCCCCAACAAT
Organism: uncultured Desulfuromonas sp.; assembly: GCF_963666745.1. Lineage (NCBI taxonomy): Bacteria > Pseudomonadati > Thermodesulfobacteriota > Desulfuromonadia > Desulfuromonadales > Desulfuromonadaceae > Desulfuromonas > uncultured Desulfuromonas sp. The sequence goes on from NZ_OY762961.1 coordinate 3,031,755, forward strand.
TTTGCTTGTTCCGTTTCGGCAGTCACATTTATAAGGTTTCTTGCCACATACGCAGGTCAGATTTCTGGTTAATTCATCCAAAAGCCACTCAAGAGTCGAAAGGTCTAACTTGGTGATGAATTTTTTCAAGAAAAAGCGTGCGCCTATTCTGCGCTCACGTCGTTGCGCTTTATGGTCGGGGTACAGCTTTGTACAGGCCTGAAAAAACTCTGACAGATACGTACGATCAAATGAATCCAGGCCGAGGCTTTCGATCGTCTCTGCTACAATCTTAAGGGAAGTATTACTGGCCTCAGAGATAAGTATGTCCAACCTGGAGCGAAGATCCTCATCGTCGATGTCGAGCAAACACTTATTCGCCAGCAAACGAGTGTTCTCGCTTTCATCCGGTGTTATGACAAGTTGGAGCAACTCTCCATTCAATTGTTTGACGGCTGGTGTTCCAACTAATAGTTCGAGGACAAGATCACACAAGTGTCCACCACCTCCGTTGATAAGAAGTGGCTTGATCTCTTCAATAACGTCTGAAGTAAAAAATCCGGAAACACTAAATCGACGCCAGGAATCACCGCGCCGAAAATAAGGGTCTTGGGCTTCAATTTTTTTCAGGCAATTAACGAGCAGTCGTTTTGAGGAGCTTTCAAGCTGAGAGGGATCACCGTTTGCCAGAACCGCATAAGGGTCGAGATTGATTGCGGCTTCTTCTATGGGTTTGTTGCCCAGAGCGGCCATCCACCCCAGAAGTCCTCTGAGTTCATCGCGCACAACAAAGTTGGGTGCAATAATTGGCAGGCACTTTGATAGCGTTAGTGGATCTGCTGGATTTGCTATCCGTTTGGTCAGGTAGTCTGCTGCGCAATACTCAGCAACGATCTTGTGAACTGGGCGATGCTGATCTACGCTGTCGCCAGGCTTGAAAAGTCGAGTCGCTAAAATACGATTCGCTGCTGTATCACGGTCAAACAGTGCCGCCAGTAAAGGATATATTCTGTTTTCCGTAGCTTCGCTTGTGCTAATGCCTTCAGCACCAGACAGCAAAAGCTTGCAGAAAACTTCCGCCGCCAAGTTGGCTTTTTGTGTGGTCGAAAGTGGCGGATTTATTTTTTTCGCAGTCGGATTTGCTTCTTTTGCCAAGCGTTCGATAGCTTGTGCAAAAATTGACTGTTTGTCGACAAAGTGTCGTTCACTTTCGATATAGGCATCAGCAAATAATTTCAGAAACTGAGGATTGGGTAGTAAGGATTCTAGATCAAACCGGCTGACTTCTTTCTGAAATGCCGCAAAATCCTCTTCTGGAGCATGATGAACAAATATCTCCCGCTGTTCCGCTTCATCAAATTCGCATAACCTAACGACCAGAGGGGGGTGCTCAAAAAAGTCCTCGAATGCTTTAGTTGCAGCTTGATCCCACTCACTGGATCGGCTTGACAAGTACACATGGGTTGGGCAAGCTGTCGTGGCTAGCCCAAAAAGTTTCTCCATGCCGGAAGCATCTACTTTAGCCAACTCATCAAAAGCATCAATCACAAGAGGAATTTTTTCTGCTTTTGCACCTATATATGCGAACTTGCTTGCCGTAACAGCTGTGCACCCCAAACTTTGAGCAAGACTCCTCATAAGTTCAGTTTTCCCTCCGCCTGGCTCAGCCAATACAACGACAAAATTAGAAGTGGAAAGCAATTCTGTTTCGGTATAAGTCTTGCCATTACTCGAGAGATGGCGAGGCAGGTAAAAAGTTGTCATCTTTTTTTAAAACCAAAAGGAGGGATACAAATAGATGGCCGCTAAGGTCAGATTTTTCTTTTAGAATGTATACTTTACACGATTTTATTGCTGCAATCTATTTTAGAGGCCGAAAATTATCCCTAAAATCCTCAACCAACACGCTCTCAAATCACACCAAAAGTAAATACAACCCAAACGGTTGACAATTATCATTGTCATGATATATATGAATACATGAATTTAAATCACCTACGAGGGAGAACATCATGAGCTTACTGAGAAAAGCATCCTGGAGTCCGTACTTGGCCGGAGCCTTGGTCGGCATTCTGGCCGTGCTGTCGGTCGTGGTTACCACGGTCGTTTTGGATAAGGGCCACTATCTTGGCGCATCCACCACCTTTGTTCGCGCTTCCGGACTGATGGAACAGGTCGTCGCTCCGCAACATGTGGCGGATAACGCCTATTTCCAAAGTAAAAAAGTCAAAGTCGATTGGCAAATGCTGTTTGTCATTGGTATTTTTGCCGGAGCCTTTGTTTCCGCGCGCCTTGGTGGCAGCTCCAAGTTGGAAACCGTGCCGCCAATCTGGCGGGAACGATTCGGTGACAGTAGCTTAAAACGAGGCATCGGTTCTTTTATCGGCGGTGCGATTCTACTCTTTGGCGCCCGTATGGCGGGAGGCTGTCCCAGTGGTCACGGCATGTCCGGCAACATGCAGCTGTCGGTGAGCAGTCTGCTTGCTCTGGTCTTTTTCATGGTCGGCGGCATTATCACCGCTCGTCTTCTTTACGGAAAAGGAGGCCAATGATGGAACTGTTTCTCGGACTGATTACCGGATTCTTCTTCGGATTTTTGTTACAAAAAGGTCAGGTGTTACGCTTTGAGCGCCAGGTGGGATTCATGCTGCTCAAAGACATGACCATTATCAAATTCATGGCGACGGCGGTTGTTGTTGGTATGGTTGGCGTCTATGCCTGTCACGCTGCCGGGCTCATCAGCCTGAGTCTTAAAGCGACCAATGTCGGTGCCATCGTTATCGGCGGACTGATCTTTGGTGTCGGCTGGGCGATTGCCGGCTTCTGCCCCGGCACCTCGGTCGGCGCTCTGGCCGAAGGCCGTTTTCACGCACTGTGGGCGATTCTCGGCATGCTGGTAGGGGCCGCGGCCTATGCGGAAATCTATCCCAGTTTGAAATCGAACATTCTCAGTTGGGGCAACTACGGCAAAATTACCTTGCCTCAGATCCTTGGCGTCTCCCCCTGGCTGGTCATTGCGGTATGGATCATTGCAGTGATCGCGTTCTTCTCCTGGGCGGAGAAAAAAGGGCTTTAGACCTCACATAAACGGACGAAAATAGAAAAAGGGACATGTCTTGGACATGTCCCTTTTTCTGCTAAATTAGAGGCCGATCCTTGACAGTATGCCTTCATGTCGCACAATAAAAAAGAACCTCAAACAGGATCGCCTATGCATGAAGTACATCTGGACCATGAAAAAAATCGTCTCTACCTCACGATAAGTGGTGTTATTGACGCTGAAGATGCTCTCGCCATCAAAAATGAGGTGGTTGCCGCATTAGACCAGCTCGATAAAGACTTTGATGTCATTAATGACATGAGCCAGGCCGATTGCGGCTACGTCAGTTGTCTCCCCCTGTTTCAGGAAATCATTACCTCGTTGTCCACCCATGGGGTTCGTCGGGTGGTCCGCATCGTCAACGACAGCGTTTTTCACTGTCAAATCAACGCAGCCAGCCTGATCTTTGCCCGTTACACCATTCTTCAGGCCTCCAGTCTGGAAGAAGCAGAAGAGCTGTTGAATGAACCTGTCCCTTCACCGACGAGCTGACAGAGCTCCGACCTGATGATTCTCCAACAGGTCAATCACGGTTTTCCAGGCAAGATCTGACAACGCTGACTGCGGAATCATAATAAAACTGTCCGGCCCGTAATAAAGCAGCATTCCCGCGTTGACCTGACGATAGCGGCTGAAGTTCTGCCAGGGCTGCACCATGCCTTGATTGCCGCAACGCAAGGTGACGTCTTCCTCGTCCATGATGACGGTCACCATTTTGCCGAAGAACGGATGGCGTCGTGCCAGCCCAACTCGCCTCAGTGCGAGAAGATTGGTCGCCGATAAACCGATAAATCCGGTGACGAGCAATAACATGGCACTGATCTTATTCGGATAGTAGCCTGCCACTCCCGCACACCCCGCCATCAGACACAACAGACTGAGTACGGCTCGCCAGCGGACACCGGGTTGACTGCCATAATGGGCGCGGGCAAACTCCAACCAGACACTCTGGTCAAACGGGTACTGACATTGAATCGGCAGCATTTGTTTCACATAAAACTCCTTAGAACACCGACAAATATTCGGAAAACTCGGGAAATTTGCCCTGGCACCCCTAATTGATCTTGTCGCTGACTGCGGTTGATGGCATAGTTCCCCGGTGTTGCCGGATGGCACTTTAACATATCCTCCCCTCTGTGACACTTCGAGATGAAAGGCGTTATATTATGGTTCCAGATTCAGTACAACGCGCCTGGCAGGCGCTTGATGAAAAAAAGAAACTCAAAATCAGCCGTGCGCTGGCCAAACGCCACCCGCAGGTTTTTGCACACTGGATTGAAGCGGCCGGACTAAGAAGCTTCCGTCAGGATTCCCTACTCAATCGCAAAGCCGGTTCGGCATCACGTTTTGATGGCGTCCTGTTTAAAGCTGCCCAAGGGGCGTTGGCTGCTGACGTTCTGGTCTCTTACTTCACCGAAGTGGATTCTGAAGTCAACGAACAGTACTTGGCCATGCTCAAAGGAGCGGGTAACGAAGAAGTTGCCACCCGCATCGGCATTTATGTCCAGCTGGCCGCTGAATACCAAAAGTGGCCATTTCTTGATCTCTACCTGGCCACCGCCTTGTGGATGGGCGAGATTGATGAAAGCGAGCTCGAGACCATCAAGCAGCAGGCTGCCGAAGCCTGAGCACATTGATTTCACCTTACAGGCGGGGCTCTTGCCCCGCCTGTTTTTCTTTCCTTTAAAACCCATGTCCCATTCTGACAATTGGCAGGTCTACATTATCCGTTGCAGCGACAACTCTCTGTACACTGGCATCACCACTGATCTCGAACGACGCTTTGCCCAGCACGCCAGCGGTTGCGGAGCACGTTACTTTCGCGGCCACAAGCCCGTTGAGATTGTCTATCACGAATCCGGTCACAGCCGCTCCTCGGCCAGTCGCCGCGAAGCGGCGATTAAGAAATTGAAAACCACTGAAAAATGGCAGCTCTTTGAATGAAGGACAACGTTAAGAACTCACATAATGCGCTTGACAAGCCGCCATTAGTTGCATATACAACAATTATGATGTTCTCTTATGACCATAATCAATCACTGGGCTACCTGGGATCTCTCGTCAGCCGCTTATTGAGCAATCGTCTTGCCATGCGTTTTCAGGAAGCCGGTATTGACATGACTGCTGAACAGTGGGGTGCGATTATCATTCTTCTCAATAACGGCCCCATGACGCAACGACAGCTGGGAGAGCAGTTGCAGCTTGAAAAGTCCAGTGTCAGCCGCTTGACAAATGGACTGGAAAAGCGTGGCTGGATCGTACGTGCTAAGAATCCGCAAGACAGCCGTCAAAACCTTCTTGAGCCAACACCGAAGGTACGGGATACGGCAGAAGTCTGCGCGACGATTGCCAGAGACGTTTTAGAGCAAGCCCATCGCGACATGAGCAAAGAAGAAACCGCCCTGTGCACCTCATTCCTCTCCCGCATCATTACTAATTTGAGAGATGAGGACTAAAAAAAATTGGCCAGATAGTTGCATATACAACAAACAGTACAGAGGATAGAGTGACCCGACATCCTTAAGTCAGTAGATAACTTTTTTGTCCGAGGAGAAAAATGATGAACAGACAAACAATTCTCAACGATACCCAGACTCTTCTGCAGCATCTGGGATTAACTGAAGAGCCTTTTGGTGTGTATTACTCTGATGTCAAACCTGAGAACGCCCACGGCCCACAACCTGGCCCCCCACTGTCCCGCGAGCTTGAAGAACAGGGCAAAGTGGATATGCAGGAGGTCTTTAAGTGTTTCTCCTGCATTATCGGCAACATCTGGAAAGCGCGTAAGAATCACACGGCTGCTTTTATCTCTGCTGAAGAATATGGCTGTCCCGGTGGATTGTTTTACAGCGCCGTAGAGAAGCCCAATGTCCGTTTCATCGAGCACTACGTCACTACTGGTTTTGAGGGCACGCCTCTTCACGGGGAACGGTACTTACCCTCACCGGAAGCCATGCGCACGTTTCTTGATGAGGTTGATCCGCGCGAGGCCCCGGCTAAATACTGCATTTTTAAACCGTTATCTACATTTACAGACGATGAAGAACCGGAATTTATTATCTTTTTTGCCCGTCCGGAAGTGCTGAGCGGCCTGTTCACCCACACCATGTTCACCACGGGTGATGTCAATTGTGTTGAATCGCCCTTTGGCGCCGCATGCACCAACATTATCAGCTGGCCGCTCCATTATCAGCAGCAAGGACTTGAGAAAGCGGTATTGGGTGGATTTGATCCGTCTGCAAGAAAATATATGAAGCCTGACGAGTTGACATTCACCGTGTCTTTCTCGCTGTACCAGAAGATGTTGGCGGCCCTGCCCGACTCCATGTTCAATGTGGATGGAGCCTGGAGTTCTGTCCGGAAAAAGATCCGCCGCAGCGCCCAAATATGGGGTGAAACCGAATAAACCGTTGCTGAATGTTATGTAATTCGCCTCCGTTACCCGCCTGTCTCGACAGGCGGGTTTTCTTTTGAAGAACGGCTTCTTTGCCAAACAATCCGTTACAGAGGCAACCTTGCTTTTTTGAAAAAAAAAGCGGTCCTCCGTAGAGGACCGCTTTAATGGCAAAACCGTTTTTACGGCCGTGCAGCCGTTCCCGTGGCCTCATCCATTCCAAGCCAGTGGCAGGCTTCAGGATAGTCGCTCATCATCTGTGGTGTGAACGCGATCGAACCATCCATACTGCCATCCAGCATGACATCGATGGAGTCAAACACGAGTCGTTTGACATAGAAGCGGTTATGGGCATACCCCCCTTTTTCCTCTTCAACATACAACCGGTTCTGATAGGCGTAGTAGGCATTGTCCGCCATAGTCGTGGCATTTGTTGAATTGACGGTAACGCCCAGATAGTTTGCGTAACCGGCAGCATTGGCAAGAACCTCGCCGAGCAACTCGCCACTCTCTTCATAGCCGGATTTTTCTTCTTCGAGCATGTCAACTGTAACTTCATACGAAGAATCGGGGATATGACACGTGTTGCAAACCCCTTTGGTGGGCAATGTTACGTTGCCAAGTTCATCTTCACTTATGATGGCAAAAGTATGGTTTTTGGTTTCACCATCGACCATATGGCAGGAAACACAGGGGTTCTCAATTGTCCCATGGCCATGTTCAGAAAAGTAGTCAAATGCATAGTTCAAACCTGGATACTCATGACCCATATGGACATATCCCGAGAACAGACTACCGCCTGCCGGTGCATGATGGCCGACAAAGCGGGCACTCGGTGCCGAATCCATGTTACCACCACCGCCGTGACAGGCCAGGCAGACATTCGATGCGCCCTGATCGGGAATCTCAACCGTTTCACCCAGGTATGTGACGATTTTCTCAACGGGATCAACACCAGCAAAGAAGTTACCGACAGAGTCGTTCACATCCAGCAATGTTACATAACCCGGATTTCTCAGGTTACCAGAATTGTCACTGTGACAAGCCCAGCAGTAGATCATCTCGCGCTGACCCGCTTCGAGGTAAGACAGATCGTTGGCCGTACGGTCATAAGCAGCCGGATTGGTCAGGTAGTTTTTAGCTCCGGTTGAAGTATGGCAGCGCTCACAGACACGTCCGTAGTTTCCGGTAGCATCTCCCTCCGGATAGGAGAAGTTGTAATGCCCGGCCAATGCTTCCGATTCAGAACCTGCAGTCTTAATGGCTACCGTCTGTTCGACGGTTCTGTTCACCTGCGTTTGCCCTGCAGCAGCTTTCGCTTCACTCAGATGACCGGCATGGGGTGATGCTGCCCACTGATCATTAATGGTGGTTGTACCGCTACTGGCACTGATCTCCATGACAGTATGGACATCGTGACAATCCCGGCAGGAACGCTCACTGAGCTTGTTGACCACATAGCCCTCAATCTCTGTCGTTGTCGGATCGTCGTAGTGCGTATCGGTGATCAACCGGTAGTAGCGATCTGCATGGTACATCCATTCCTCATTGCTCGGATCATCCCGGTCGCTCATATGACAGGTGAGACAGGTTGCGTATTCTGCAGAGCCGACCACAGTGCCGTGATCCTCCATCTCTTCCATCAGCAGACCACCGGCATTATGCGGATTGTGACAGGTGCGGCACTGTACCGGTTCGTCACTGGCAACTGGCAAGACTGAGGCTTCAAGCTGGGTCTTAGTGGTGACATCTTTATACAGACGGCCACCAAGATCGGTATGACACTTTGCACACAGTGCTTCATTGCGCACCGAAGCGGTAAAGTGGCGTGATTCGACATAGTTGCTGCCGATGAATAGCGCTTCCGGATGGTGCGTCAGATGGCTGTCGGGCAGCTGATCATGGCAAGCCGCGCACTGCTCAATTCCCGGTTCCGCCATGGGGATCGGGCCGACGCCGTAGTGTTCTCCACCGGCACCATGGCAGTTCTCACAGCCGACAGCGGCCAGACCACTTTCTGGAACATTTGCCGGATCAATCAGACCCGCCAGACCAGGGCCATCGCCAACAGGGTCATGGCAGTCCAGACAGCCGTCTGCGGCATTGGCCTGGGAAATATGATCGCTGTGAATCACGTGCTTGCCTTGCAGATACTCTTCAACAATTTCAGCACTCCAGCTGAAATCCTCATGACAGCCGATACAGGTCGCAGTACCGACATACTGGATACCGGTTTCGGTGTCCGAACCCAGATCATCTTCTGCTGGGGCAGCCGACTGGTCGCCGCCGCTGCCGGAGTTACTTCCGCAGGCCGTCAGCAGCAGAATGCTGCAGAGAACCACGAAAAATGAAAACCATTGTTTTACCTTCATTCCTACCTCCTATGTTGTCGTGTGTGTTAGTGACACTTACGGCAGGTCCGGCCATCGCTGGCACGACGCATTCTTCCATCAATGTCATCCCAGTCCTTGGGATGGGGGTTGATCCCGAGACCGCTGCGAGCGCTGTGGCACTTGATGCAGACATCGCCTTCAGGGTGACACGCCTGACAGGTCGCCAGGTTTTTGCGCGCCTCGCGGGCATGGCCGCTGGTCCATTCGTGGGAGGGCAAAATCGAATCGACATGGCAGATCTGACACTGTGATTCGTTGAAGCTCTCATGGGCCGGACCGGTCGGACCGACAGTCAAGCTGCTGAAACTGCGTTGATGCGAAATCCCCGTCAATGAACCGCGACGGAAATCGTTGTGGCAGTCGGAGCAGAAGCTGCTCTCATGGCAGCTGGAACACAATTGGGGGTTGGTGCGCGCCGCAATCGGGTGGGACACATGGAAATCGCTGCGGTGCACGTTGGTCATGCTGTTGCCAAAATCACCCATTTCGTCGGCAAACCCGGCACTGTGACATTCCAGACACTCGTTCTGCTGGTGGCAGGCAGCGCAGTCCATGGACTTGCTTTTTGCCGCAGCACGGTGACTGAGCGACCAGGTGACATCATGGGTTTTCAGCCCGGCAAACGTGACGTCATCCACCATGGTGGCCTCATGGCACTCCAGGCAGATCTTGACATCTGGAACGATGCTTTCAGCATCCGCCACATGGCAGGTGCTGCACGCATCGCCTTCGAGGATGGCGACGTGTTCGTCATGATCGAAGGTGGTGGCCCAGGCCGTGGATGTCACCAGCACGACCATGACGGTCCAAACTATCAATACTGTGTGCTTCATATGTGACTCCTTTTTAGAAACGGACATTCAAGCGAACGCGGCCGCGGTAATACTCGTCCCACAGATCGCTCTCTACCCGTTCAACCTTGGCCTGTAAGTTGATTTTGCGGTTAAAGGTAATGGTGCCGTCGACCCAGATGCGGGAGTTGGTGGTCTCATCCTCGTCTTCGTCAAGATAGCGTTCCATGACATCGAGATGAATACCGGCTCCAGCCTGGAAACGGTCGTTGATGGTGGCGGCAGCGTAGACCTTGATACCGGCCAGATCCTGACCGTCCGGGTCTTCGCGCCAGGTGCCGATCACATAACCGGAGAACCGCCCGGTGCGGATCTTTTCGATACCGGCTTCAAACACATTGGCGTCTTCATCGTACTCGTACATTTCACGCGCGTAGTTGACAAACGCACGCAGGCCCGGCATCAGACGCTGCTCGTACTCGACGAACAACTCCTCGTACTCATCCACGGCAAACACCGAGTAGATGGAGGTCGAGGAAAACACCGGCAGTGAGTAGAGATACTCGGCACGCAGTGACCAGTTGTCACTGCGGTGGTACTTGGCACCACCAAGGAAATAACTCACCGTGTTGGCGAGATAGTTGAACTGGGTCTCGCTGTAGACGTACAGCATGTCGTTGAAGTCGTAATCGACGTCCAGGCCGAACAGTTCATTGGCCAGTTCACTGTGATCCCATTTCTGCAGGTAGGACAGGCCGAGATTCAGATCGTTCATAAAGGTGCGACGAACCTCGATACCGGCAATAAGATCTTTGGCGTTGTAGCCATCGTAATAAGCGACATCGCCACCACCAAACACGGTGATGTCAACGTCACCCCAGCCCGAATACTCCATATACAGACCATCCATAATGGAAGCACCGGCGGTGGTTGAAATGAACTGACGTCCGAATTTCACGTCCAGACCTTCGATCAGGTCCCTTTTCTCCAGGTACGCGTAGTACAACCGACTGTCGACATCCGCTTCGTCGGCCAGATCATCGGCCAGGCGACCATAGCCCCGAAATGCCAGTCCATTATTGTCAATGTCATGGACATTGAGCATCAGGTACTGGTAAAAGGGCACCGCGGTATCACCCTCGCCGGTGTCGTACCATTCGATTTCGGTACTCGACCGTCCTGATACTGTTATCCCCAGCGCGCTATTCAGTGGTAAACCCACTGTGGACAGGATAGCGACGCAGAGAAACAGCCGTAGCCAACATTTCATTCTGCCTCCCTTTCTTTCTTTGTTGGACATCATTGGGACTGTATTTCTCCTCTGTGGGCCTCCTTATCCTCCGCTTTGGTTTTGAGAAATACAGAAACGAATATTCTTTCATTTCGATGGCTCTTCTAACGCCTAAAAATGATTCAGAAATTCGTATAATCTTGATTTCTTGTGCGAGTTTTGTGCCACCCATCCAATCCCCTAAAAATGCCCAGCCCCAAGAAAGAAAGGCACAGAAAACATCAAATATGACAACATCAGCGTCAAATATAACAATATCACCATATTTGGCATTTCGCAGGCAAACGAAATCCCGCGATACAAGCAGCCAAAACCAACTTCTTTATTAGAGAATCATAAATATTTTCTCCCTCCAAAATGACAGTTTCGGCTAAAGGAGAAATAAACCATGACAAAACACTTATTTTTATCACGGCTTCATGAAGTGTCACATATGACAACTTGTGTTGCCATATATGGCGAACCGTAGTAAATCTTAAAAAGACATTTCATCAGCTATCCAACCAAAAGGACCCAATATGGATGTCAGCAAGGATGAATTTTTTCGCGAAGTAACGCTGAGAATCTGCAGCAGTCTGGAACTCAAGACGGCTCTCTCGAGAGCCTTTGAACATCTGCGCGACTACTTTCCCCTCGACAGCCTTTCTCTCGATATTCCGGACAGGAATCTGAGTTCTATACGCCAGATAGCTCTGGCCTCCGGCAGTGAGAAAAGAAAGGAAGCCATCATTCCCCTTCCCAAAGAGCTCTGGAACTGGCTGATGGAGCTGCGCGACCCGCTCATACTCTCCGATCCGAATCAGAACGAGCGCATACGAGCCTTTTCTCCCCTGATTAAACTTCAGGGCTTCAGCGACCTTTCGCTTCCACTGCGCATTGAGGACAAATTGATCGGATTTCTAGTCCTTCGCGTCAAAGGGAAAAACAAATACACAAAAGAGCACGCCGAATTGCTCGCTTCGGTCGTTGAGCCTTTTGCCATCGCCCTCAACAATGCTCTCGCCCACGAAGCTGAGATCAAATATCGCGAGATCCTTCTCGACGATAACCGCTTTTTCAACCGGGAACTTCTGGCTCATAGCGACGAAGAGGTTATCGGAGCCAGCTCAGGATTGGCCAATGTCATGGAAATGGTTCGCCAGGTGGCACCGCGCTCCAACACGGTATTGCTCATGGGAGAGACCGGCACCGGCAAGGAGGTGATCGCAAACGCCATTCACTTTGCCTCATCGCGCAAGGAAGGCCCCTTCATCAAGGTCAACTGCGGCGCCATTCCGGAAAGCCTGATCGACAGCGAACTGTTCGGGCATGAAAAAGGGGCGTTTACCGGGGCTACATCAGAAAAACGCGGGCGTTTTGAACGGGCCAACGGCGGTACCATTTTTCTCGACGAAATTGGAGAATTACCCCCACAAGCTCAGGTAAGGTTGCTGCGGGTACTGCAAAACCGTGAAATCGAACGGGTCGGCGGTGTCAAGCCCATCCCTGTGGACATCCGGGTGATTGCCGCAACCCACCGCGACCTGGTCGAGATGGTCTCGAATAATGACTTTCGTGAGGATTTGTGGTTCAGGTTAAACGTGTTTCCGATCATGGTGCCCCCTTTAAGGTTGAGAAAAGAGGACATCCCAGCTCTTACAAGGCACTTTGTTGCCGTTAAAAGCCATGAAGTCGGTCTTGCCATCCCCCCTGAGATCGCTCCTGGGGCGCTTGAGCAATTGATAAACTACCGCTGGCCGGGCAATGTACGAGAACTGGAGAATGTCGTGGAGCGCGAGCTGATTTGCCATCGTAGTGGGCAATTGAGTTTCAACGATCTTGTTCCCGGAGAAAGATCCTCTACGCCGGATGCCGGTGTCGACAGGCAGGCCAACACACCATTAAACCTTGATCAAGCCATGGCGAGGCACATTAGTAGCGTCCTGAATAAAACCGATGGGAAAATCCACGGCCCAGGTGGCGCCGCAGAGCTCCTCGGCATCAACCCAAGCACGCTTCGCGCCAGAATGAATAAACTAGGCGTTAAATACGGGCGCAGAAGCCATCCCGAGCCATAGGTCACGAGAGGGAGACCCGCCCACCAAAAAGCCCCCCCTCCTTTAGTGCTGATATCCCCGCCATTCAGAATTGCGACATATAACAAAATTGCCACATCCAACAGTCACATTTGGCAATTATGCAGACGCAGACACAGTTGCCAGTCGATAAACCACCATTGTCAGGGGGAGTATCGCACTGGCATGATTCTCGCTATTCCACTAAAAATCGAACGAGTATTCTATCATCAAACTGGTCAAGCTCCTCGAACAGGACCGTCCCTATCCCCTTGATGGTCAGTGAAGACAACTTGAGGAAAAAGCACATGGGAAAAGCACAAATCGCATCAGAAAAAAAACGGAGACGGATTCTACTCGAGGCCCGCCGGCTTTTCGCCGAGAAAGGTTTTCATGCGGTATCCGTTCCTGAAATTGTCAAAGCCTCTGGCGTAAGCACCGGAACCGTCTACAAAAACTTTTCACCCAAAGAAGACCTTGCGCGAGAAATCTACAGAACGTCGAGAATAGAGCTGGAAAAGAGAGTTGAACTCCGTGTCTGCCGAGAGGAAACAGCTCATAAGAAACTCTGCGCTGTCATCGATTCATTTCTTGAGATCGCCCAGATTAAGTATGACTTGATCGCATTTTTATTTTTATCCGACAGTAGCGAGTTCTCTGAAAAACCGTCAAACATCTTTGAACTGCCAACAGGCGAAATCACGTTGAAAATCTTCTCCGAGGGCATTCAACAGCTTGCCATCAAACCTGGAAACTTGCCGAACAAGATCTGTGCTTTTTACGGCATTCTGTTGATGGCCATAAAAACGAACTTTTCAAACCAAAACAATGATCCTCTTCCCCACCCTCATTATAAGGATATTCAGAGAAGAGTGTGGAGCGCCTCTTTCATCTAACAAACCGATCCGTGAGCCGCTTAAATCACACCAGCCGACATCACACAAACAAAGGAAAAACATGAGTTCGCATGAAATCGAAAATATCCAGGAAATTCTTTGCCGACTGCATGGAGCACGGCTGATTTTATTGAAAACAAGTGGAGTAAGTGGTCATTTCGGCCACATTTCGTCCAGTGTCAGTAATTACCTCAGCCTGACCATTGAGGAGATCAAAAGAAATGAAGACTACATTGTCATGACACCACATTATCCCTGTATTTTCCCCTGGGATCGCATTCTCAACAGCCCCAGCTGTCCTGGATGCATGAGACACTGGACACGCCCGAACCCTCTCAAGAAGGAAGATCAATCGAAACAGGTTGAAAATGCCTTGCAATTAATTACGAAAGCACAAGAGGAAATCCGTCAAACCCACGCGGCGTGGACATCCGAATGCATGGAGTTTCTTGCCGAAGCACGTTTTAAATTGGAACGCTTGCCAAAGGATAACTTTTTCTATATTCCCAAAATGTAAACAGACCTCTGGACAGGTGAGCCCCCATCAGTCCGTCTAGTGCTCTTTGAACGATGGTGTTCCTCATGGCAAATCAAGGTAGCGCTCAACCCCTTTTTTCAGTTTTTCCAAACCCTGCACAACCCTGGTGCGTTGCGTCGCCAGATTCATGCGCAGAAAATGGCGACCATTTTCACCATACGCTGAGCCATCCGATAAAATCAGACCGGTTTCTTTGCGCAAGAACTCACTGAGGTTGTCATCATTCCGACACCCAAGCTGGCGACAATCAATCCAGAGCAGGTAGGTTGCCTGCGATGGAATCACCGAGAGGTGAGGAATATGCTGGCCGATATATTCCGCCGCAACCGTTTTATTGGCGTGAATGTAGGCGCGCAGCTCCTCCAGCCACGCCTCCCCGTCGGTAAAGGCGGCAATCGTCGCCTCCACGGCAAAGGCATTGGGCTCGGCAACTTCATCGGTGTTAAGCCCGCGATTGACCTTATGGCGCAGCAGCGGATCCGGCACAATCACACTGGCGGTTTGCAGCCCGGCCAGATTAAAGGCCTTGGTCGGCGCAATACAGGTCATGCTGATCCGGGCACAGGTTTCCGAGACGGAGGCAAACGGCGTATAGCCGACACCGGGATCGGTCAGGTCACAATGGATTTCATCCGCCACCACCAGCACGTCATGCCTGGCGCACAATTCGCCAATCCGCGCCAGCGTCTCGCGATCCCACACCTTACCCACCGGATTGTGGGGATTGCACAAAATCATTAATGTCGTCTGCGGCTGAGACAGTTTGTTTTCAAGGTCGGCAAAATCGACCGAATATTGCCCCTGCTGACAGATCAGGTTGCTCTCAAGGATATGACGACCGTTATTGACGATTGAGTTGTAGAAAATATTATACACAGGCGGTTGCAGCAGGACATTTTCGCCAACGGTGGTCACCTTGCGAACAATGGAGGAGATGGCCGGCACGACGCCGGTGGCATAAAGAATCCACTCTTTCTGAATGGCAAAGCCATTCCTTCGTGTCCACCAACCACTGACCGCGGCGTAATACGCGTCCGGCACGATGGTATAGCCGAAAATCCCCCTGTCCACCTTGTGACGCAGTGCTTCAACCACCGCCGATGCCGTGGCAAAGTCCATATCGGCAACCCACATCGGCAACTCGTGTTCAGCGACCTGCCATTTCATTGAAAAGGTGTTGGTGCGATCGGTGACCGTGTCAAAATCAAACGGCATGTTTCAGCTCTCCTGTGACGATGGTCGTTTTGGCCGGATCAATCTGCGGATCATCAAAGATCAGCTCACCAATCCCCTTGGCTTTAATGGTCCCACTGATCGGATTCTTAACACTGTCAATGCAGGTAGTCACATCAACATCAATGTCACGACAGTACTCAAAAGCGAGGGGGGTATTGAGGACGCGGCAATTTTTCAGCACCAGCCCGTCGATGTAACAAAATCCTTGAAGACTCTGGATGGTACAGTTGATAAACGTCAGATTGCGCGAGTTCCAGCCGATATATTCACCGGAGATAAACGCATCGCGAACCACCACCGTGTCACAGTTCCAAAACGCATCTTTGGAGAGCATGTTCGCGCCGACGATCTCAACATTTTTGCAGCCATCAAAGGAATAGTTGCCAACCAGTCTGAAATTATGACAGCTGATATTGGAGGAATTCATCGCGAAATAATCGCCATTGGCGCTCACATCACGCAGCACAACCCCGTCGCACATCCACAATGTCTCGCTGGCATTCGGCATATCCACACGGTCAAGGCGGATATTCGTTGACCGACGAAACGTTTTGGGCGCTTCGATGGTAGTATTGCTGAGATTGATTTGATCGGTGTACCAGATTCCGGCTCGTGCGGTGTCGGCCATCAAGCTCTGGTGTACATGGGCGTTCTTGCTGTACCAGAAAGGATATTTCCATTTAAAAATGGAGCGTTCGACATCAATATCCTTTGATTCCTTCAAGGCCGACTCACCATCTTCAAAAATGGTGTCTTCAACATGGAGCTGACTGGCTGAAAACAACGCCCGCTCACCGGTCAATACTTGCTGTTTAATCTCTTTCATTGTACCTATCCTTTTATCGACGACTGGTCGCTGAATTCGTGCTCAATCCTATGAATTTCATTTTTCATTTAAGTCTTTACCCTTGCCTCGCCGATCGTGATGACAACCACCAACAAGGTCACTCTTCAGCCAATATGTAAACGTTTTGCTTTATTCGTTAATGATTCAACTATACGCCTTGCGTCGCCCGCGCGGCTATCCCGACCCTGTAAGATTTTTGCCTATTCGTGCAAATCCAGGAACACACGAAAGGGCTCAGAAGAGCGGGTGACACATCATCGGCCTATGTTTCGGCCGGGTTCATACCCTCTTCATGGTGCACATCTCGGGCAAACAGGAGCGTGATCGCACAAGCGACAACGGCGAGCAATCCATAGCAGACGGCAATTTGAAACAGATTCATAAAATGGGACAGTTGTCCGGCAATCAAGCTGGGGATAGCCGCTCCGGTGTAGGATGTCGCATAGATCAACGACAGCACTCCGGCCCGCTCAGACGGGGCAATGTCCGCCAACAGCGGCCGGATGCTGCCGGTCAGTGTTGCGCCCTGAGCAATTCCGGCCAGCGCACTGGCGATCAGAAACGGCACAATCAATGACAGGTTCAGCGCAACGAGAATCCCCGCCAGAGCCAGGGTAAACCCGACCATGCCGAACCGCTGACTGGCTGCCGGAGTGAGCGACTTCGCCAACGGCCCACCCAGGGCGCTGGGCAGCAGAAACGATGAAAAGACCAGAGCACCGGTCAAGGCACTCTGCGAGCCCAGTTGATCAGCCGCGATGGACGGCCCGAACGCCTGATAAAAGCCGCCGAGTGCCCAAGTCGCGACAAAGGTGCAGGCGGCAACGGGATACAACCGGCGATCCGCCTGAGGCAGGGAAAATCTCGGCCGCAGCGAGGCAAGGATTCCGGGACGACGGGTGACCGTTTCCCTGCTGAAGGCGATCAGCACGGAGCAGACAGCCAGAACGACCAGAACGATGAGGTAACACAAGGTTCGCGGATAAGGGCCGTACTCGACCAGCAGGCCCGAGGCCAGCGCCCCCACGGTCAGGCCCACCATCGCACCGCAACTGACCACCGTGGCCGCCAGCCAGCGCAACGCCACCGGGGCCGTATCGACGATATACGAGGTGACTGAGCTCGAAGCCAGCCCACAGGCCAGCCCGAGCAGCAGTCGACCGAGGATCAAAGGCATCACGCTACTGACATCAAGAAGAACCAGACAGGCGACGGCTTCCAGGGCAAAGGAGATAAACGTGACCGCTTTACGGCCGAGATGATCTGAAATTCGCCCGAACACCAGCAGGGCAGTCACCGCACCGACAAAATAGACCACCGCCGTCAGAGACAGATCACTGTAGCTCAAGCCGTCGGCGCGACGATAAATGTCGTAGAGCGGTATAGGGGTCGCCGATGCGCCGAAAATCGCCATAAAAGAAAGCGACGATGCGATAAATCCAAAAGACTTCATACAGATTTACTTTCCAGTTGTTGGGATGTTTTTTCAATGACATCCAGCCATTCGTGAAGCTTCAATCCGTCGTTAAAACTCGGCGCTTTGCGTGAGCCAGTGGTGATATCTTCGGCAATCAGGGCATAGATGCCCGCGACATTTCGCACGATCACCTCCTCCGGCAGACCTGCGTAGAGACATTCCGGCACAGGCAGGGGCTTCATTTCCGATGCGTCCCTCTGTGCGCCCCACAGAGATAATGGTGTCATCTGGGCATGACCGACAGACACCCTCACCTGGAGATCTCCCCGGGTTCCATTGATCTCCCAGAGAAAGTTTGTCCCCCGTGACAGCCCGCCACGATAATGCGCTGAAAAAGCCGCGCCGCTGGCCATGACGCCATGCACCATAATCTGATCGTCTGCGGTACTCTCAATCGTCTCATCCGTGTCGGTGACATGCACGCGATCACGCCGTTTGAGCAGGCGCCCGGACAGATCGGCAAAGTCACCCAGCACATCCCTGACCCCGGCCAGCGTGTGGCCGAACGGGATGGTCAGCATGTTCGCCCCGTTTGACTTGTCCGAGAGGTAGGCGAGATCAGCAATGGTTTCCGCCCCCCAATTTCCGCCGCTGCCGATCAATGTGGTGGACAGAACCTCACCGACATAACCGTCGGCAACGAGCTGTCGAAGATAGTGCAACTCCGGGGCGGTGCGCAGTTCTGTGCCCACGGTGGCCACAACACCCTTCTCATCGGCCAACCGGGTCAGCTCTCTCGCTTGTTCCAGGCCATTGCCCAGCGGCCATTCGCAGTGAACATGCTTGCCCGCTTCCAGCGCCGCACGAACGAGTTCATTGTGGAAAGGCACTTTGACCGTTACAACCACCAGATCAATCTCATCGCTGGCAACAAGATCGGCCGGCGTATCATACGCATGGGGCAACCCCAAAGCCTTGGCGGTCCTCTGCGCACTGGCCGCGGTCTAGTTGGCCACACCAACGATTTCAAAAGAGTGGGAAAGAAAATTGAGGGCCGGAACATGGGCCATGGCCGCCCAGTGACTGTCGGGGTTCAAACCGATAAATCCGATACGAATTCGTTTGCCGTTCATGGTTTTTTCCTTTCTATAACGCGGCCTGAGCCACTCTCTGTTCCTGTTTCTGCAGGTTCACCATGGCACGATAGCGGCCACGGCTGATCGCCATCAGCTGATGGTGATCGCCCTGCTCAATCAACCGGCCTTTTTCAAGAACCAGAATCTTGTCGGCATGGTGAACCGTTGATAGGCGATGCGCGACGACAATGATCGTGACCCGCCCTTTCAAACGGTTGAGTGCCTGCTGAACAATCTGTTCGGTTTCACTGTCAACATTGGCCGTTGCCTCATCGAGCAACAGCACTTTGGGCGATCCGGCCAAGGCGCGGGCGATCACCAACTGTTGCCGCTGGCCGGTTGAAAGACGCAACCCGCCCTCGCCCAAATGCGTTTGATAGCCGTCCGCCATGTCCATGATGATGTCATGCAAATGTGCTTCACGAGCCGCCTGCTCCACCGCCTGTTTACTTAGACCGCGGCCCATATCGATATTGTCGAAGAGTGTCGAAGCCAGAATAAACGGCTCCTGAGGGATAAAGCCAATCCCCTGACGAAGCGCCTCTTGGCTGAACGCCGTGAGAGGAGAACCATCAATGCGGATCCCCCCGGTCTGGGGCTGATAGAAATTCAGCAACAAACTCAACAAGGTACTTTTGCCGCTGCCCGTATGGCCGACCACGGCAAAAAACTGTCCGGCCGCAATGGTGATCGTCACATCGTGCAACACGGGCTTGTCCGCCTGATAGCCGAAGCAAAGGTTTTCAATCCTGAGCTCGCCATGCTCAATCTGTGTCCGAACCCCGCCAAATGTCGGCGCAGAGGATTCGTGAAGAAGCTGATACACCCGATCACCGGCGACAATCGCCTGCTGGTACAAACTGAAGCGTTGCGTGATCTCCACCAGCGGTTCGGTAAAACGGCCCAGATAATTGAGAAAGGCATACAAGACCCCCACCTCGGCAACGCCCTGAACCACGTGCAGGCCAAAAAACCACACCACACCGGCCAGTACGACAATGCTGAGGAGGTTAATCGCCGGACGCAGCAGGAAGGCACCGATCGTCATCGCCCGCAAGCGGGTTGCGTAATAGTGATCGTTGATCTGATCAAACTGGAGCAGTTTGGGGAGTTGCTGATTCGTCGCCTGAATCACCGGCATGCCACTGATTGTTTCATTGATCGTGGCATTGATATCGGAACGGAGCTGACGACTGGCAGTCACAACTTTGATGCTGAACCGCTGATACAGAAAGATAAGCAGCACAACCGTTGGCACCAGCAGCAAGGCAACCAGCATCAACTTAACGTCCAAAATAGCCATGGCGGTAAGAATGCCGATCAACAGAATCATGTTGGCCAAAACATTGGATAAAAACTGAACGTAAATATCCTTAATCGATTCAGTGTCATTGGTAATACGGCTGACCAGTTGCCCGGTGCGCGCATAATCAAAAAAGGCCATGGGAAAGGTCAGGACATGTTGAAAAACCCGCTTGCGGATATCCAGAACAGCATTCAGAGCCAGATCGACAAATCGCAGGGTCTGCCGGTATTTCAGATAAGATCCAAGCACCGTGGCACAGATAAACAACGCGACAACGCCAACAACCGGCCCCACGGGATAACTGTCCGGCAAGATAAAATCATCGATAAAGACCTTGCCCAGGATGGGGCCGAGAACATCAAAACCCGTTGCCACAACAACCAGAATCAGAGTCCTGGCAAAGAGGATCTTATCGGCAACCACATAGCTCATCAGCAAGCGCAGTGAGCCTGCGCCGTTATCATCACCGCGATGTGTTTGTGTGTGTGTCATCACGAGACATTCTCCATCGCCTGTTCCATCTGTTGATAATCCGCCATACGGGAAAACCAGCCATCCTCCGCCACCAGCTGGGCATAGCAACCGCGTTCGATGATTTCACCATGGGCCAACACAATGATGTCGTCGGCACGCTCAATAGCAGACAGGCGGTGGCTGACAATCAGCAGGGTTTGCCCATGACGCTGCCGCAGATGATCGATAATGATTTTTTCAGTGTGAATATCGACGGCGGAAAGTGCGTCATCGAGAATCAAGATCGGCGCATCACTGATAAGTGCGCGGGCAATAGAGATGCGCTGCCGTTGTCCACCGGACAGAGTCACGCCACGCTCACCAACCAGAGTATCGTAGCCTTCGGGAAACTGAAGGATATCCTCATGAACAGCTGCCAGCCGAGCCGCCTCGAAAACCGCGTCATCCTCGGCATCGGGTCGCCCCATGCGGACATTGTCGCGAATGGATGCGCTGAACAAAAACGCGTCTTGCGGCACATAGGCAAACTGGCGACGCAGTTGCTCCAGGCGAAGGTCCTGAACAGGCGTTTCCGCCATGCGGACCGTCCCTGACGACGGTTCCCAATAACGCATGACAAGCTGCAGCAGGGTCGACTTACCGGCCCCGGTCGCTCCGGCAATCCCCAGAACCTGATTTTCCGCCACTTGGAATGTCACGCCGTTGAGGTCGGCATGCTGACTGCCCGGATAGTGGAAGGTGACATTATTCACCTTCAAACCATATCCGGCGGGAAAACGCTGCCCCAGATCGGCAATGGAATCCGGTTGCGCGAACAGCGCTTCCAGCCGCTCAATGGCGGCATTACCGCGCTGCAGGATATTCATCAACCAGCCAAAGGCATACATCGGCCAGATCAGTTCGGTTAAATACATGGTGAAGCTGGTCAACTGGCCAAACGTCAGGTTGTTTGAGTGGATTCGCCAACCGCCGACGAGAAGAACGATCAGGACCGCGGCCCCTAAACTCAATTGGATGATGGGTTGAAATTCCGCCTCGGAACGCTGGACACGATAGGTACTTTCGGCGGCCTGCTCGGCGATCTCGTTATAGTGTTTCACCTCTATCGCTTCGCGTCCCATGGCCTTGATCATACGGATGCCCATAATCGCCTGCTGGGTTTGCTCGTTTAAACGCGAAAACTTATCCAGACTCTCTTTGAACTGACCATGAATACGCTTTGACAACCGATAAAAACCCACCCCCATAAACGGAAACGGAATGACCGCCAACGCCGCGAGTCGCCAGTCAATAAAAACAAACATCATGACCAGCACGGCAACAAACGTCAGCAGGCCATCAAAACCGGAAAGAATCCCCTCTCCTGCCGCCACTTCGACCGCATCGATATCATTGGTGGCTCGGGCCATCAGATCGCCCGTCGAATACTGGTTATAGAAAGACTGGCCCTGGCGCGTCAGGCGCAGGTAAAAATGCTGGCGCAGAAGATTGCCAAGTTTATAGGACGTGCCGAACAGCATACGCCGCCAGCCATAGCGCAACAGATAGACGGCAACGGCGGCCGCCAGCAGGGCGAGCAGATCAAACCGGGTTGTTGCCAGATCACCGCCACTCAAGAGATGGTCAACCGCATGACCAATGATCCAGGGAATGACCATATTGATCACGGCAACCGTCAAGAGCATGACCAACGCCAGTGCATAGGCCAGCCAATAACGGCGGAAAAACCAGCCTAAATGTTGAAATAATTGCATTTTTCACCCTCTTTACCGATGAGGAAATACTGGCGCGAATACGAAATAACAGCAGGGACGTCCAACAGGAATCGCATTGAATTTTATTGAAGGGGCGGCAGCGGTCTGACAGACCACTGTGGAAAAACACCGGAAATAGGTTCTTTTGCCGATGGTGAAGCCCCCTGTCACTTAAGTCGTCAAACTGCTGTGACAGGGGGGAAAACAAGGTCGTTATTATTTCAACGCGTTGTAGTCTGCGACATCGACCGGTTCAAGCCATTGGGTTGAGCCATTCACTCCCGGCACTTCAACGGCGACATGGACAAACCAACTGTCTTTCGCCGCGCCGTGCCAATGCTTGACACCAGCGGGAATCTGCACAACATCACCGGCATGGAGCTCTCTGGCTTCCTTGCCTTCTTCCTGATACCAGCCCCGGCCACCGGTCACCAACAGAATCTGACCACCGGCCTCTTCGGCATGGTGAATATGCCAGTTGTTGATACAACCGGGCTCAAAAGTCACGTTGGCGGTCACAACCCCCTCCAGCGTTAACATATTGAGATAGCTGGTTCCGGAGAAATATTTTCCGTATGGATTGATGACACCACGGTCAAAAATCACACTGTTTTCAAGATTGGTTTCCATTTGATATCTCCTTTAACTCTTTGCCGGTGGCCATCGTCCAATCGGGCCAGATCCTTAATTCAGTGCCTGGGTAAAAAAGCTTGTCAGCTTATCAAAGGGAATCAAGGTGACATCGTCGTACAGATCAATATGTCTGGCGCCGGGAACAATGTAGAGTTCTTTCGGTTCAGCGGCCATCTTGTACGCATCTTCGGTAAAGTAACGGGAATGCGCTTTGTCACCGATGATGAACAAAATCGGCCGTGGTGAAATCGACGTGATGTAGTTCATCAACGGAAAGTTCATGAAGGCCAGATTACTGGTCTGGGTAAAGGGACCATGGGAGCGCGGATGGTGGCCCCGCGCCATGCCGTAGTATTCAAAAAACTCGCTGGAGATCGGATCGAGCCCTTCAGGGATCGCATCGGCCGCTTCACTGGGGAATCCCGCAGGCAACAGAGGCTGGCCCTTCTCAAAATCCTGCCAACTCTGCTCACCGAGCTGATCAAGCGCCTGACTGCGCTGTTCGTCGGTCATGGTATCTTTCCAGCCATGGCGGATCACCCGACTCATATCATACATGCTGGCCGTAGCCACCGCTTTGATCCGGTGATCCACCTGGGCAGCGGTGACGGCAAAAGCGCCACTGCCGCACAAACCGATCACGCCGATTTTATCGCGGTCGACAAACGGACGTGTACCGAGATAATCCACCCCGGCGCTAAAGTCTTCGACAAAGATATCCGGCGATGACAGGTGGCGCGGTTCGCCGCTGCTTTCGCCGTTGTAGGATTCATCAAACGCCATGGCGACAAAACCGCGCTCGGCCATGGTTTTGGCATAAATGCCGGCGCCCTGCTCTTTAACGCCGCCATACGGGGTGCCGACCAGAATGGCAGGATATTTCTTCGCCGCATCCATCTGCTTGGGCACATACAGATCCGCGGAAATAATGATGCCATAGCGGTTGGGATAGGACACCTTCTCGTGAACGACCTTGTTGCTTTTTGCAAAGGTCTTGTCCCAGGTCGGCGTTTCAGCAGCCGAGGCTGTCGCACCGGCAGACAGCGCCACACCCAGGGACATCATCGTCATCAGTTTTTTCATGGTGAAACTCCTTTCAAACACTTACTTCACGGCCAGCTTGAGAATATCGGCGATACGCTGCTGGGAATAAAGCTGGTCCATGCCCCACAGCTTGGCATTGCCAAAAGCATTTTCGGCAATTGGTTCAACCGTATCCGCGGCAAGACCAGCCTCGGCAAAAGTCACCGGAGCACCGATGGCACTGAACCACTCGGTCAGCTTGGCAATGCCGGTCTCAGCATCGGTGGCACCGAACATGTTTTGTGCAAAGCGCTCGAAGCGTTCCGGCAGCAGATCTTTGATCGCCTGCATCCAGGCCGGCAAAACAACGGCCAGACCGGCACCGTGCGGCACATTGTAGAGCGCGCCCATGGCATGTTCGATCATGTGAGTGTCATAGGTATTGCCCTCGACACCGACAAAGGTGTTGCCGTTAAGCGCCATGGTCGAGGCCCAGGCAAATTCGCTCCGTGCGTCATAATCATCCGGGTTTTTCATCAACACATCGGTGGTCCGCATTACGGTCTGGAGAACATTTTCAACCAGTGCCGCCGTATATTCGGGGAAATGCTTGGCCGTGAAATAGAGGTCCAGACAATGGGAGAAAATATCGACGGCCGAATAGGCCAGATACTCAGGGGTGACCGTCGCCATCAGTTCGGGATTAATCACCGACACCTTGGGAAACAGCAACGGTCCACCAATGGAATATTTCTGCTGCGTCTCTTCGTTGGTGACGACACCGTAAGGATTCATCTCACTGCCGGTGGCGGCCAAAGTCATGATGGTAAACACCGGAATCGCCTGTTCGACGACCGCTTTGCCAATGAAAAAGTCCCACACATCGCCGTCATATTGGGCTCCGGCAGCAATGGCTTTGGCTGAATCGGCCACCGAGCCGCCGCCCACGGCGACAATGCCCTGCAGTCCGTTGTCTTTGACCAGCTTGACCGCATCGCGTACCCGGCTGATCACCGGATTGCTGATGACACCGCCAAGAGCGGTGTAACTTATCCCTTGCGCTTCAAGAGCGTCAGTCACCCGACCAAACAGACCATCGTTCTTGATCCGCTCAGAGCCGTAAAGCACCAGAACACTGCCGACACCAAACTCCTGTACATACTGACCGATATTGGCCTCTTTGCCTTTGCCGAATTCAATTCTTGTCGGATTGTAAAATGTAAAATCTCGCATCAATCTCTCCTTATTGCATCGTAAGTTCACGGTTGTTTATCTGTTTATAAGCATAGCGGCTGGGCACAAAAACAAAATACACAGAACTCTTCGATGATTGCACGATCCTCCACTTCGAAGCGATTTGGGTAAGGATTATGTTAACAGGGCGTTCATAAAGTCCCATCCTGGGCCTTTTCAACGACGCAAGCCGAAAATGCGATTTCCGTCTTGCTTACAAAATCAAGCATTTGAAAACATGTCCTTGATTTTGGTCGCCCGTCAGTGGGCTCCATAGGCTGTTTTTTAACAGCCTGTTAAACAAAAAAAGGGCTGGTCCACAATGAACCAGCCCTTTCTGCAATTATTTCAAGCTTATCTAGAGGTCAGGCATCCACCTGGCGCAATTTTGCCACATCACGCAACGGCGGTGCTCCGAACAACCGCCGGTATTCGCGGCTGAACTGCGAGGAACTTTCATAACCCACCTGATAAGCGGCGCGGGTCGCATCCAGATCTTCTGCCAGCATCAACCGACGCGCCTCCTGAAGACGCAGATGCTTCTGATATTGAAGCGGGCTGAACGACGTCATGGCGCGAAAATGGCTATGGAAACTTGACGCACTCATATTGGCAAGATCCGCCAGATCTTCAATTTTCAATTGCTGGGTAAAATTGCCCTTCAGCCAGTCAATAGCCCGGGCGATCTGATGACTGCGACTGCCCGCTGAGGCAATCTGGCGCAGCTTGGCGCCCTGATCACCAATCAGCAACCGGTAAAGGATTTCCCGATGCAGCATGGGCGCGAGAATCGGAATGCTCTCCGGTTCATCCAGCAGGGCAACCAGTCGTTGAACGGCACTGAGCAGGGGCAAGGTCACCTCTCCCGTAGCCATACAGCGATCCACGCTCGTACTACGCGGCGACGGCAGATTGCTGTCGATCATCAGTTGCGATAACTCCTTCATATCAAACTTCAGCACCAGACCAAGATATGGCTTATCCGGGCTGGCGGTGATGATCTGATACGACGCCGGTAAATGAATCGACGACAACAGATAGTTGTGAGCATCGTAATCAAAGGTTTCATCTTCAAGATGAATCCGTTTCGCCCCCTGGGCAATCATGCACACACTGGGCTCGGTCAAACCGATCCGCGGTTCGGTGGGCTGCTCATGACGCAATAGCATCAAACCAGGGACCTTGGTTTGATGCTCATCACAATCACGAGTCCATCGAGCAATCGAATCAGTCAGGCTCGTTTGTACAGCATCCCAAGAGCCTGACGCCTCAGCATCTTTAATTATCTGTCTTTCCATTGTTTTCTCCCGTTTTTCATTATCTAAACCTTAGCAGATAATACACCTTTCGGAAAAATAAAAATATGAACCCTGAAGGAATAGGCAATAAATGAACAGGATTGATCTATCCATGTGTCAGGGGATGACTTAGTCTTTAAACAGGTCAAAAAGCGTTCGCGTTACAACATTTTCTCAGCAAGGAGTTTCCATGAGCACAATCGCTATCGTCGGATCAGGCCCCGGGCTCGAAATCGCCGTCGCCCGCCGCTTTGCCAAAGAGGGCTTCCATATCGCCCTGATTTCCCGCAACCAGAGCCATGTCGATGCGCTGGCCAGCGAGCTCAACAAACAAGGCTTTACTGCACGTGGCTATGCAGCCAACGTGCGCTGTCCGGAAGCCTTGAAGCTGGCTCTCGACGAGGCGGCTAAAGAACTCGGCCCGGTTGAAGTGCTTCAATACAGCCCGGTGCCACAACAAGAGTTTCTGCGCCCCCTGCTCGAAACCAGTGTGGCGAACCTGACTGCAGCGACGGAATTTTCTATCAACGGTCCTGTTGCTGCTGTCAATCAGGTGCTGTCGGGAATGCGTGCTTTAGAGCAAGGCACCATCCTATTCGTCAATGGTGCCAGCGGCGCCCGGCCCAATGCCAATGTGGCCGGCACGTCCATCGCCTTTGCCGGCGAAAGCGCCTATGCACAGATGCTTCATGATGTGCTTTCCAAAGAAGGCATCTATGTCGGTCAGTTCATTATCCCCAAAGCCATCAGCCCCGGCCATCCGACCCATGATCCCGATGTGCTCGCTGAAACTCTGTGGCTGATGCACACCACCCGCGACACATTCCGCTGGTTTGCCGAAGATCTGGATGACTGATCGCTGTCGTACAAATACACCACTTAACCCGCTCTATGAATAAGGAAATAATCATGACCATCTCCCCCCTTGATTACACAGGAAAAGTTGCCTTGGTCACCGGTGCCGCTTCAGGCATGGGCCTGGCAACCGCCATTGCATTTGCCGAGGCCGGCGCCAGCGTTGTCCTCTCCGACTACCGCGAAGATGTGCTTCGTGAAGAAGTAAAAAAATTGACCGCAGCCGGTCACACGGTTCTCGCCGTGCCCTGCGATGTCAGCGACGAAGCACAGGTTGCCGCCTTGGTCGACCGCACTGTAGCCCAGTTTGGCCGTCTCGATGTCGCCTTTAACAACGCCAGTGTCATGGCCAAAGTCGTCCCGACCGCTGACAGCACCATTGAAGAATGGGACCGGGTTGTTAACATTAACCTGCGCGGCGTATGGGCGTGCATGAAGCACGAAATTCGCCAGATGCAGCAACAGGGCGGTGGCGCCATCGTTAACAATGCGTCGGTCGGTGCCCTCACCGGCAACCCCGGCATCCCGTCCTACATTGCCTCCAAACATGGCGTGGTCGGCCTGACTCGCACTGCCGCACTCGAATACGTCACACACGGGATTCGTGTCAATGCGGTGAACCCCGGTCTGATCGATACCAAGATCGGTCGCGACGTCGTCGAAGGCAACGAAGAAGCCTATGCCGAAATGGAAAGTCATATTCCCATCGGTCGCTCCGGGCGGCCTGAAGAGATCGCCGCCGCCGTGCTGTGGTTGTGCAGCCCCGGAGCAAGCTACGTGGTCGGTCAGGCATTGACTGTCGACGGCGGCATGACGGTTGGTTAATCACCTGAACAAAAAGGAAGGATCTCCCCATGAGACATGCAATTCTTTTATTATCTGTGAGCCTGCTGCTGATGGCCACAAGCGCCTGGTCGAATCAGGCTCCTGAGAGCGAAAAGACAGCACAAACGTTTTACGCTGCCGGAACACAGCAGTCGTTTAAAGGGCCGGACAACCTGTTTACCGGAGATGTTATGGTGGACATGCTGTTTCCCGCCAATGACACGGCCCACTATTCCGGGGCCTATGTCACCTTCGCACCCGGCGCCCGCACCGCATGGCATTACCACCCTGCCGGACAACACATGATTGTCACCGACGGGGTTGCCCTGACCGGCACCCGTGATGGCCACATTATTTCTTTTCATGCCGGTGAAAGCGTCTGGTGTCCGCCTGATATCGACCACTGGCATGGCGCCACACCCGACGCCCCCATGACCCATCTGGTCATTACCGGCTCTTTGGATGGCCAGAATGTCATCTGGAAGGAAAAAGTCACCGACGCTCAGTATGCCGGACAATAACCGTGTCAGCGTTGCGAGGAATCACGATGAAAAAAGCTCTTTTCGCCTGTTTGATGGCCTGTCTGACGTTATTCACCCTGTGGCTGCCCTCGGCAGCCCTCAGTTCGGAGGGAAAGCTTATGGAAACCACGTCGCCCCTCAATCAACGACAACAAAGCATCATCACTATTGCCGCCTTTACCGCCAGCGGTGACCTGGATGCCCTTAATAACGCGCTGCAAACCGGTTTGGATGCCGGCTTGAGCGTCAACGAGATCAAAGAAGTACTCGTGCAGATGTATGCCTACTGCGGATTTCCCCGCAGCCTCAACGGTCTGGGTACGTTTATGGCCCTGCTCGACACGCGCCAGGCCCAAGGGATCACCGATGTCATGGGACCCGAAGCCACGCCGGTTAGCGAGGATTTCGACCGCGATCAGTACGGAGCCAAAGTGAGGGCCCAGCTTGCCGGACTGGAGCAGGATATCTCCGGCGCAAAATGGCAGCAGTTTTCTCCAGTGATGGATCAATTCCTCAAAGAACATCTGTTTGCCGATATCTTTGTCCGCGACGTGATCAGTCATCAGGACCGCGAGCTGGCGACCATTGCCGCCCTGGCCAACATGAGCGGCACCGAAGGGCAGCTTGCCTTTCATCTATCCGCCGCAATGAACTCCGGGCTCACAGCAGCGCAGCTCAAGGCTTTTGTCGCCATACTCAACACGCAGGTCAACTCACAGCAGGCCCAGACAGCGAATCAGGTTCTGAACAACATCTTGCAAAACAAGACCAAGTAAACACGATTTAGAACGTTTACCAGATCAGGAGAAAACCATGTCTTTTCAGCATTATGTTCCGACACGACTTTTATTTGGCCAGGGCCAGATCAAAAACCTTCACAAACAACAGTTGCCCGGCAAAAAAGCCCTGATTGTCATTTCCAGCGGCACGTCCACCCGCAAGTACGGTTATCTGGCAACCGTTGAGCAGCAACTGCAACTGGCTGGTGTCAGCTCGACGGTTTTTGATGAGATTCAGCCCAATCCAACCAGGAAAAATGTTATGGCCGGCGCGGCCTGTGCCAAAGCCAATGGTTGTGATTTTGTCATCGGCCTTGGCGGCGGCAGCTCCCTCGATGCTTCCAAGGCGATTGCCATCATGGCGACCAATGATGGCGATTACTGGGATTATATCCACGGCGGCAGTGGCAAAGGACAAAGCGTCACCAACGCACCTTTGCCCATTGTGGCCATCACCACTACTGCCGGGACTGGAACCGAGGCCGATCCCTGGACCGTCGTTACCAACGAGGAGACCAATGAAAAAATCGGTTTCGGCTTTGACGCCACTTTCCCGATGCTGTCGGTTGTCGACCCGGAAATGATGACCAGTGTCCCCCCCGAATACACGGCCTATCAGGGCTTTGACGCCCTGTTCCACAGCGTCGAAGGCTACGTCTCAAAAATGGCCCACGCCATGAGTGACATCTATGCACTGGCGGCCATTGAAAGCGTTGCCGCCAACCTCGAAGCGGCAGTCAAGGATGGACAAAACCTTGAGGCGCGCGAAAAAGTCGCCCTCGGCAACACCCTGTCCGGGTTTGTCGAGAGCATCTGCGGCGTTACCAGCCAGCATTCTCTGGAACACGCGCTATCGGCCGCGCATCCCGACCTGCCCCACGGTGCTGGACTGATCATGCTCAGCCGCGCCTATTTCAGCCATTTTGCCCAATCAGGTGCCTGTGACGAGCGGATGATTGCCATGGCCAAAGCCATGGGCAACAAAGAGGCCACCAAAGCCATAGACTTTGTCGATACCCTTGTTGCCTTGCAACAGGCCTGTGGTGTGGCGGAGCTAAAAATGTCGGATTACGGCATCGAAAAAAGCGACCTTCCTCATCTGGCCAAAGAAGCCCGTCGCACCATGGGGCGGATCTTTAACTGTGACCCGGTCACCCTCAGTGATGAGGACTGCACAGCGATCCTCGAAGCCTCATATCGTTAGCTTTGACAATGACCCTTTTTCAGAGAACCCTGCTTCTTTTTTCCGCCTTCATTGCAGGAGTCATTATGTGCAGCCCGGGTGCCTCCACCCAGGCTGCGGGGAATCTAACCACCATGAAAATATCTGTCCACGCAAACGGCACCATCACCGTCTTCGAACTCAACGACAGCCCTGCAGCGGCAGCCCTGTACGAACAACTGCCGCTCGAGTGTCCGGTTGAGGATTTTGCCAGCAACGAAAAAATCTTTTATCCCCCGAACAAGCTCACCACCAGCGACACGCCACTGGTCAGTAAGGCGCCGGTCGGCGCACTGGCCTACTATGCGCCATGGGGCAACGTGGTGATGTTTTACCAACCGTTCGGCTCAGCACCGGGGCTGTATGCGTTGGGCCACGCCATATCGGGGCAGGAACAGATTCGCACCATGTCGGGCACACTGCAGATCGCTCAGGAGAAACCATGACAACAAACAACACGATCAATACAGATAATGCCCTAAGTGAAAAAGTCTTTGCCATCACGTTGACGGTTGGCACCACCGTGATCCCGGCCTTCTTAAACGAAAGCCGGTCCGCCCGTGAACTGGTGTCCAGACTGCCCTACACAGTACAGCTACACAAATATGAGCACGATTATTGTGGTGTGATGCAGGAGCCACTGCCGTACAATGACACGGATCTGCGTCACGGCTGGTCCAACGGCGATATCGCCTTTGCCGCGGATGGCGGTTATTTTGCCATCCTCTACAAAGACGAAGAGATCTCCCAGCAATTCGGCAACCTGGTAACACTTGGCAAAATCAATGCGCCACTGCGTGTTATGGATACCTTGGATGACGCCATCTCCGTCACCATTGAACGTCACTGAACCACTCATGCACTGAGAGGTTCAAGCAGGATTGAACATCCTGAAAATTCCCTCTCCCTGAGGGAGAGGGTTAGGGTGAGGGGAACACAGCCGTGCCCCCTCATCCACCCCTACGGGGCACCTTCTCCCCAAGGGAGAAGGAAATATGAGTCGCATCTCTCAGTCTTGGACTAAAGTCCATCGCTTTGAACTACCGCTCTAAAACAATAAAAAACGCTTTTAACGGAGTGGAATGACCATGAAAAAAAACATCCTCATCCTGTCGTCAAGTCCGAGAAAAGGGGGCAACTCCGATCGGCTGTGTGATGAATTTATGCGCGGAGCCATTGAGACCGGTCACACGGTGGAGAAAATCCGCCTGGCGGAACAAGACATCCGCTACTGTACCGGCTGCTGCACCTGCATCAACAAACAGGGGGCCTGCGTACAACAGGATGACGTGAACGCGATTGTGCAAAAGATGATCGCCTGCGATGTCTTGGTTCTGGCCACACCGGTTTATTTTCACGCCATGAATGCCCAGATGAAAACCTTCATTGACCGCTGCTGCTCGGCTTATACCCTGATTGAAGGCAAAGAGGTGTATTTTTTTGCCTCCGCTGCCGGTGGCACCAGTGAAGCCCGTAAGGCTGCCGACAGCCTGCGGGTTTTTACCGACTGCCTGAAAAACATCACCGAGAAAGGCCTGCTCAGTGCCACCGGTATGTGGAATGTTGGCGGTGTCGAGGGAAATCCAGTACTCAAGCAGGCCTATACTCTGGGGAAAAATGCCTGATCGTCGCCTAAAAAGGATCGTCAAATATATGCTCAGCAGTCTACTTATACTGGCTGTCGGTTGTCTCGTTGCGGCCTGCATTGTGCTCAACCAGCCTAAATTCGGCGAGGCACCGCAGGGTGACCGTCTGGCGGCCATCCAAAATTCACCGCACTATTCCGACGGAGCATTCAAAAACCTCATCGACACCCCCAAATTCACCCAGGAGGTCAGCACGCTGTCAATCCTGTGGAACGATTTGCGCAACCCGCCACAACGGCGGGTGCCAGAGCATCCCCTGCCCGTAATGAAAACCGACCTGACGACGCTCGACCTGACCCAGGATCAGGTGATCTGGCTCGGCCACTCGTCGTTCTTCATTCAGATCGGCGGCAAGACAATCCTCCTCGATCCGGTGTTCAGTGCCTCCGCGGCGCCGCTGTCCTCCTTTAACAAGGCTTTTGCCGGGACCTCCCTCTACACCGCTGATGACATGCCACCCATAGATCTTCTGCTGATCTCCCATGACCACTGGGATCATCTCGATTATCCGACCGTTACGGCGTTAAAAAACAAGGTCGCCCAAGTCGTGTGCCCGCTGGGTGTCGGCGCTTATTTTGAAAAATGGGGCTTCCCGACAGAGAAGATTCATGACCGGGATTGGAACCAGGATTACGCGGAAGATGGCCTGATCATTCACGTGTTACCGGCACGCCATTACTCCGGACGTCTGCTGCGCCAGAATCAAACCCTGTGGGCGGCCTTTGCCTTGGGAACATCGACGAAACGGCTGTTTTTCAGTGGTGACAGCGGCTATGGACCCCACTTTGCCGAGATCGGCCAACGATTCGGCGGTTTCGATTTTGCGGCCGTCGAATGCGGACAATACGACCCGCGCTGGGCCAACATCCATATGACACCGGAAGAGGCGGTCAAAGCGGTCAACGACCTGAAAGCCGACGCCTTCCTGCCCTGCCATATCGGTCGCTTTTCCATCGCCCGCCATGCCTGGGATGAACCGTTCTTCCGCGTTGCGGCAGCGAGTCGCGACGAAGCATTTAAGCTGGCAACACCACTGATCGGCGAGCCTGTTCCCCTATCCGACGCCACGCAGAAGAATCACCCGTGGTGGGAGAGCACCCTGTCCATGAGCCATCAATGAACCAAACACACGTACAACCACGCTGGCATGTTCTTCTGGTGCTAAGTCTGTTGATGGGCTTCGCTTCAATCTCTACAGACCTCTATTTGCCAGCCATTCCGGCCATGGCCGAATCTCTTGGTGCCAATGCCGGGATGATGGAATTCACCATCTCCGGCTACCTGATCGGTTTCAGTCTCGGCCAGTTGGTGTGGGGCCCGGTCAGTGACGCTCATGGTCGGCGACCGGCTATCGCGATTGGCCTGGTTATGTTCATGATCGGTTCAGCGGGGTGTGCCTTGTCGGACAACGCCATGACCATCATCGGCTGGCGGGTCGTCCAGGCCCTTGGCGCCTGCGCCAGCGTCGCCCTCTCTCGTGCCATGGTCCGTGACCTGTACCAGGGCAACTATGCTGCCCAAATGCTGTCCACCCTGATTACCATCATGGCCATTGCCCCCCTGATCGGTCCGCTTGTTGGTGGGCAAATTATTGGCCTTGCTGGATGGCGGGCGATCTTCTGGGTTTTGGTACTTGTCGGTGCCATCACCTTTGTTGCCCTGTTCAGCATTCCGGAAACCCACCCCAAAGAGCGGCGCAATCAGGAACACATTATTTACGCCATGAGCCGTTATTGGCACTTGTTGCAACATAAACGGTTACTCGGCTACCTGTGTGTCGGCGGCTTTTATTATGCCGGTATGTTTGCCTATGTCGCTGGCACCCCGTTTGTCTATATCAGCTATTACCAGGTGGCACCGCAGTCTTATGGCTGGTTGTTTGCTCTGGGGATCATCGGCATTATGATCTCTAATCAGATCAACGCCCGCCTGGTCCGGAAGGTCGGGTATGATCGTCTGTTGCTGTACGGCACTCTGCTCGCCACCCTGTTCTCTCTCTTCACCGCCCTGGCGTGCCAAACCGGTTGGGGAGGTTTGTGGGGGCTAGTGGTCCCGCTGGTGTTATTTGTCTCTGCAACCGGACTGATCGTCGCCAATGCCATCACCGGTGCATTAGCGGATTTCCCACAACGCTCGGGCGCGATCTCGGCGCTGACTGGGGCGTTTCAATATGGCAGCGGCATTCTCGGTTCCGGACTTGTTGGGGTTTTCGCCAATGAAACACCCCAGCCCATGGGCTGGGTGATCGGTATAAGCGGAATCGGCTGTTTGGTTTCCATGGTGCTGATACGCAAGACCCACGGCACAACAGAATAGCCAAATAACACCAATGACACATCTCATCCAGTCCATTGAGCGACACGGACGGAGCGCCGCCTTAAACTGAACAGCCTGCAACAAAAAAGAAGGCCACCTGTTTGCACAGGTGGCCTTCGGCTGTCGACGTACGTGGCGTCGGTTGTCAGGAGTTTTCAACAAGGGGGGCGAAAGGCTCCTACCGATACGTCAACAGATGGCGTTGCGGTTGGTTAACCGCCGATATTGGACATGGCAAAAGCGGTATGATCGCAATGATCCACGCTGACGTTATGCATATCCGGTTTGAGTGTGACCACGGTGCGCAATGCGCCCTGCAGGGCCAGTTGATCCTGACTGTCGAGGATCGGCTTGAGATCGACCCCTTTTTCAGAAAACAGGCAGCTGCGTGCCTTACCGGTGGAAGTGACACGAATGCGATTACAGCTGTTGCAGAAATGGCCGGTGATCGGCGTAATCACGCCAATGGTACCCTTGGCACCGGGAATCCGGTATTCACAGGCCGGACCGGCCAGTTCGTGGCGATCTACAGCATCGAGGCGATAGCGCTCGCCGAGACGTTCAAGCACCTCATGGCCAGACAATGACAACTTCTGCCAGCCCGGTTCTTTCAGGGCGGGCATGTATTCGATGAAGCGTACCGCCAGCGGCTTGTCACGAGTCAGCTCGGCAAAACGCTCGATTTCATGATCATTGACACCACGCATCACCACCATGTTGAGCTTGACCGGCAGACCAACGCGCTCAGCCGCTGCCAGACCGGCGAGGACTTTCACCAGATTGGCGCCACGGGTCACTTCTGCGAAGGTCTTGGCATTGAGAGAATCGAGGCTGACATTGAGGTGTTTGACACCGGCCTGTTTGAGATCATAGGCCATCTCATCGAGCATCAGACCATTGGTAGTCAACACCAGTTGCTTGAGTCCATCAATACGAGACAGGCGCTCAAGAAACGGCACTACACCCTTACGGACCAGCGGTTCACCACCGGTAACACGGATCTTCTCAATGCCGGTCGCAACAGCGGCTTTGGAAATGCGATAGAGCTCTTCATAGCTGAGCACATCGTCATGGGTGATTTTTTCCACACCATGAGCCGGCATACAATAGCGACAACGCATATTGCAACGGTCGGTGATGGACAAGCGGAGATAATTGATTTTTCTCCCGTAACGGTCGATCAGTTTCATTGCCCCCCTCCTTGTTCGGGTCAGGCGTTGTCTGCTTCCGGTCCAAATTTCTTGAACACTTCAGCCACCCGGCTGATTGGAAGCTCTCCACGCATGGCATGTTCCTGCACCGCGGCCACGTCAGGTGCAACATACACGCAGTAAAACTTGTTTTCGGTGACGTAGCTTTCTACCCAGGTCACCTGGTGGTCCATGGCATCGACGACTTCGCAGGCGCGATGGGCAATGCCCTGGAGTTGTTCGGCTGAGAGCCAGCCGGCACCTTCGAGATCTCGTTCAACAACAAATGTTGGCATGTTATCCTCCATTATTTTGTTTGAAAGAGAGCCACCCGGAGGCCAGCGTCGTTGCGGTTGTACCCTTATTTTCGCTAAGGGTTATCACCTGTTTACAGGGGTGTTTCGATACACTCCATATCCAATAAATCGATAGTAAACAGGCGATGGCGCAGGGGTTCCCCATGGTTCAACAGAATCTTGATCACCTCGGCCACTTGCACGGAGGCAATCAGGCTCGGGGTAAACGAGGGATTTCCCAACGATCCCTCAATCCCTTTGGGTCGTTGTTTCTGGCCGTAAAGGGTTTTTAAACTCGTGTCCCCGGGCATCTGTGAGGTGACGTGGCCATACCAGCCGGCAATAGCACCATGCACCAGTGGAAGCTCGAGGGTTTCACACACGTCAGAAAGTTCAAGGCGGGTATCGATGTTGTCGAGACCATCGACAACCACCTGTGATCCGGCCAGCAGGCCACAGCCATTGTTGCGCGACAGGGCTTTAACAATGGGGGTGACGGTCACGGCAGGATTGACTTCCGCAACACGACGCACTGCCACGGCAACTTTGTCGTGACCAAGATCGGCCGGAGTCGACAGAATCTGACGATTCAAATTGTGTTCTTCAAAAATATCCGGATCGATCACCGTCAGATGACCGATGCCGATACGCGCCAGCTCTTCAATGATATAGCCACCCAGACCGCCGCAACCAACTACGGCGACATGGCTGCTGAAGAGAGCCAGTTGATCGCGACAATTGAGCATGTTGCGATTGCGCTGGTAACGTGCCGGAAGAATGCCGCGTTCCAGTGCGACCGCTTCGATATACGCCACGCTGACACCATATTGGCGCGCAATCGTCAGCTGATCACTCCAGCTGAGCATGCCGTCACATACGCAGTGTTCAACACTGGCGCGAATTTCCGACATTCTAACCCCCTCCAACGAGAGGGAAGATGGAGACAGTATCGCCGTCCTTCAGTTCCTGATCCGGATCGGCATGTCGACTGTTCACCATCAATACGCCTAACTCCTCTTCGGTGATGTACAACTCCTGCAGCACCAGCCGACACGGCGTGTTATCCGGGTAATTGCGCTGTGCTTCTTTGAAGCGTCCAACGCGAAAGTTGGCAAACAGCTTGACTGTGATATTCATCATTCCTGCACCTGTAAAACCGTTTTCCAGAGAAAAAGTCCGGGTGCGACCTGGACAACAACAGGGGTTGGTCGCACCCGGCAAGGAGAGTCTACGACTCTAAGTTTTTTTAAAAGTTCCAGAATTCGTCGATCTCTTCATCGGTGAAATCCCAGACCGCGTTGTGCGGTGCAACCGGGTCCGTCTTAAAGAACTCAGGCAGACGGTCGTCTTTATTGGTCATGCCGGCATCCAGGTTAAACTGATGCTCCAGCTTGAGGACCTTCTTACCCAGTTCCGTCACGTCATCGCCGGTCAGCTCAATGCCGAAACGGGCGTTGATCATATCGATCAGTGCCGGCAGGCACTCGGGAATGTCCAGAGCCGGGAAGGCAACGAAGATACACATACCGGTGGAGTCAATGGCTGCGGTGGCAATCTGCAGATTGCGGGACAGCTCAACCTGACCATCCTTTTTCAGCGGATCAACGAAACCGCCGACGTTGAGGATGTTGGTGGCAATGGTGTAACCGGAGGTGTGGTCTGCGCCCATGGTGCTGGTCGCATAGGTGATACCGATACCCTTAACACTGCGGGGATCGTATGCAGGAATACCCTGGTTTTTAACCACCGGCACGCGGGTCACGCCGTAGGTGCGACCGACACAACCAGCACCACCACCGAGGATACGGCCCAGAGGCGTACCTTTGCCGATCTCTTCGCGCAGCAGACGCAGAATCCCTTTACCGTCACCGAAAGGCAGGATGCCGGCTTCCATCGCCACGCCGAACATGACAACGGTTTCAATCGAATCAACACCGATGTCGTCCATGATGTTGTCGGCTTCAGCGATTTCGTCGAGGTTCTCTACGCAGCAGTTGGCGCCCATGCCCCAGATAGTCTCGTATTCGAAACCGGAGGTGACATACTGACCTTCCTTGTCGACATACACCTGGGAACACTGAATGATGCAGCCTTTATGGCAACCGTGCTTGTGGTGGCCGCCACGCTCAACGATGGTGTCATACATGGTTTCGCCACTGATGTTGTCGTGGGCTTCAAACTGGCCGTAAGTGAAGTTACGGGTCGGCAGGCCGCCAGCCTCATTGAGGATATTGACCAGAACGTTAGTGCCGTAAGTGGGCAGACCTTCGCCGCTGACCGGGTGATCAAGCATGGCCTTGGCGAAAACGCGGGCGGCTGCTTTGAACTTGTCGGGGTCAGCGATGGGTACGGCGCCAGCACCTTCGGAATCAACGGTCATGTACTTGATTTTTTTCGAACCCATAACGGCACCCATGCCGCCACGGCCGTGGCTACGGATTTTGCCGTCGGGATCTTTAACTGAGATATTTGCTGAAGCCATCTTCAGCTCACCGGGCAGGCCGATGGTAATGACGCCAATTTTCTTGTCGTATTTTTCCTGCATGGCATCGATAACCGCAAAGTTACCGGCACCGATCAGCTCAGTCTCTTCGGCGATGGTGACGCCGTCTTTGGTGATGTGCAGGCTGTAGAACTTGTCTTCTTTGGGCAGGCCCTCGATGATCA
The DNA here is from genome assembly GCF_963666745.1 of uncultured Desulfuromonas sp. Lineage (NCBI taxonomy): Bacteria > Pseudomonadati > Thermodesulfobacteriota > Desulfuromonadia > Desulfuromonadales > Desulfuromonadaceae > Desulfuromonas > uncultured Desulfuromonas sp. Next base: position 3,070,865 of record NZ_OY762961.1, read on the forward strand.
TGGCCTTGATACCCATGCGGGCAAATTGCTGAGCAGTCGTGCCGCCAGCGTTGCTTTCTTTGATGCCGCCGGTCAGAGGGCTTTTGGCGCCACAGGACATGCGACCGGATTGGGCTGCTGCCGTACCACTGAGCAGGCCGGGGGCAAACACCAGTTTGTTTTTCTCACCCAGCGGGTGACATTCGGGATCAACCTCAGTGGCAACGATCGTTGAGGTCAGGGCACGACCACCGAGTCCAGCCCATTCAGCGGGGACTTCTTCAACGGTGGTGGTCAGGTCGGTCATGTTGACGCGGAAAATCTTATCCATGTGAGTCAGGCTCCTTTACAGTGTCTTAACGCTAAGCGCATGGTAAGAATCTCCTTTCCGAAGCTGGGAGGCCACACCGTTTCCAATGCAACCCGACGGCCTGTCCCCTTAAAGGCAACCTCCGTAGGGGGGGCAGGCTCGGAGATCTTCAGTTTTGCTTTGGTAAAAATCGGGAGAGGCCGAAGCCTCTCCCGTGCTGGTCGTTTCTGACGGTGTCCGTCAGATCAGCCCTTTCGGGCCGGGTGTTACATTGCAGCTTTGTAGATGTCGATAACTTGCTCCAACTTCGCTTTGCGAGGGTTGGTCAGCATGCAGGCATCCTTCTGAGCGTTCTCTGCCATGATCTTCAGATCTTCTTCTTTAACACCCAGCTCAGTCAGGCCGGCAGGGATACCAACATCAGAAGACAGACGACGGATAGAAGCGATGGCAACCTCAGCAGCTTCAACGTCAGACAGACCGTCGATGTTCTCGCCCATGGCAACAGCGATGTCAGCGAAACGCTTCACGTTAGAGATCGCGTTGAACTCGCAAACAACCGGCAGCAGGATAGCGTTGCAGACACCGTGAGGCAGGTTGTAGAAACCGCCCAGCTGGTGAGCCATCGCGTGAACGTAACCGAGGCTGGCGTTGTTGAATGCCATACCTGCCAGGTACTCAGCGTAAGCCATCTTGTCACGAGCTTCCATGTTCTCGCCGTTAGCAACAGCTTGACGCAGGTACTCAGCGATCAGCTCAATCGCTTTGATAGCGCAAGCGTCAGTGATCGGGGTAGCGATGGTGGAAACGTAAGCCTCAACAGCGTGAGTCAGAGCGTCCATACCGGTAGCAGCAGTCAGAGGAGCCGGCTTACCAACCATCAGAACGGGGTCATTGATAGCGATGTTAGGAGTTACACGCCAGTCAACGATTGCCATCTTAACGTGAGTGTCAGTGTTGGTGATGATGCAGAAACGGGTCATTTCAGACGCGGTACCTGCAGTGGTGTTGATGGCCAGGAACGGAGGCATGGACTTGGTGGACTGGTTCACACCTTCGAAGTCACGGATGTTACCGCCGTTACCGATAACCAGACCGACACCTTTACCACAGTCGTGGGAGCTACCACCACCCAGGGTGATGATGCCGTCACACTTGTTCGCTTCGTAAACTTTAACACCGTCGTGAACGTTCTTGTCAGTCGGGTTAGGCTCAGCGCCGTCAAAGATAACGGCCTCCAGACCGGCAGCTTCAACATAACCTTTGATGGTGTCGGCAACGCCCATGGCAGCCAGGCCAGCGTCAGTAACGATGAGCAGTTTGGTTGCGCCCAGAGCTTTTGCTTGCTCGCCGGCTTCTTTTGCACTACCTACACCCATCAAAGAGACTGTCGGGATGAAGAAACCGAAAGTTTGATCTGCTAATGCCATTAGTTCTCTCCTTTGTTGCTGTTGTGAATGAGATAAACGTCCGCATGACAGGTTCTCAAATCCTTCCGGTCCCCCCATCGATGGTGATGAGCATATAGAGCCTGAAGAATCCCGGCACCGGCACACCCGGTACAGGTACGGACAACCGTATTCCTCCTTAGAGCAACTAGGATGCCACTTTTGATAAGATTCCTTAAAAACTCCGTATTTCAATATAGTTACATAGTGGAACACCAAAAAAACGTCTACAAAATCGTCCTTCAGTGACTTGTCGTCAACGTGACGGTTTGATCCACTTTGAGACAGTCTGCAACAGGGCGTCACACTTCTATCGTTACAGTGGAACACCCCTCGACACTCCAACCGTCATCCCTTTTTCATCACGACAGTCGCGGGCAGCCAGTACCAGTGTTCCCATTTGTTCCATTGCAATGTCCACTTCGTGACAATGCGTTCCACTTTGTTACACTTTTTCTAGGACGGTCGGATGGCAAATCCGAGAGAAGATTGGCACTGAGCCACAATGGAACAGCATGATACAAATCAGAAAACACGCGTAAAACAAGGAGGTTAAGACAGGAATTACACCTCGCCAACACCCCAAAGAGAGGACGAATTGTCATTTTTTAATGGCATGGCCAATTGAGTTGTGCACGGGACTTGCACGTATACAGGCTGCTACAAAAAATGCCTGCCGGTGCAAACCGTCGACAGGTGTTTAACACAACTCCGAGTCTGTTCACCTACCGGCCTGTCCCAAGGTGACTGACCAATGGGTTCTTCGGGAAACTGGCGAGCCTCCCACGCTTGGAAAGGAGCTGACAGACAATAATTATCATTGTGATATGTCCTGTCGCCTGTTCTTTTCCGCCGAGGGAGGGTCATTGTATTCAACCCTTGTTTAAGGAAAAATCGTTATGAAACTCATGCGACTGGTGCTTTCTTCTCTGTTGATCGTTGTGCTGCTGGCCAGTGTCAGCTTTGCACAGGAGCACCTCAAACTGGCAACGACGACATCGACAGAAAACTCGGGGCTCCTCAGCGCCCTGCTGCCGACCTTTGAGGCACAAAATGACTGCAAAGTGGACGTCATTGCCGTCGGCACCGGTAAGGCCATCAAATTGGGTATGGCTGGTGATGTAGACGTGATTCTCGTTCACGCCCGCGCCAAGGAAGATGCCTTTGTTGAAGGCGGTTATGGCGTTGATCGTCAGGACGTAATGTACAACGACTTTGTCGTCGTTGGTCCTGAGTCCGATCCCGCGGGCATCAAAGGCAGCAGCGATGTGGCAGAAGCCCTGGCTAAAATTGCTGCCAGCAAAGCGACCTTTGTTTCACGTGGCGATGAGTCAGGGACTCACTTTAAAGAGTTATCCCTGTGGAAAGCCGCTGACCTGAAGCCGGCCGGCGACTGGTACCTTGAGGCTGGCCGCGGCATGGGTGAAGTCCTGACCATGGCGGATGAGCGTCAAGGCTATGCGCTGACCGACCGTGGTACCTACATTGCTTATCAGGGCAAAGTGTCCCTCACGGTTGCGGTTGAAGGAGATAAGCGCCTGTTCAACCCATATGGGGTTATTCCGGTGAATCCGGCCAAACACCCCCATGTGAAGTTTGAGCTGGCGACGGCGTTTGCCAATTTCCTCACCGGTGAAACCGGTCAGAAGTTGATTGATGATTACCGTAAGAACGGCCAACAGCTGTTCTTCACCTACGAGAAATAAGGATCGCGGGTGAATTTTATTGTTGAATCACTGCGCACAGCGTTTGCGCTGATTCTGTCTTTCGACGGGGAGGTGTTCAACACCGTTGGCACCTCCCTGACGATCTCCAGCGTGGCGATTGTTTTTGCGACTCTGATTAGTGTGCCCATCGGCATCGTCATCGCTATCAACCAGTTCACCGGCAAAACATTTTGTCTGACGATTCTGAACACGTTGATGGCTCTGCCGACAGTGGTGGTCGGTCTGGTGGTGTACGGCTTTCTCAGCCGCCAGGGTCCACTGGGCCAGTTTGGCCTGCTGTTCACCCCGGCAGCCATGATGATTGGCCAGATTATTCTGGCCACGCCGATTGTCACCAATTACACGCTGGCGGCGGTGGTTGGCTCTGATCCTCGCATCCTGCCGACGGCTCAGACCCTGGGGGCCGGGCCTTTTACCGGGATACTGGTTCTGATCAAGGAGATTCGCTTCGGCATTATGGCTGCCCTGATCGCCGGATTTGGTCGCATTATTGCCGAGGTCGGCGTCGCCATGATGCTCGGCGGCAATATCCGCGGTTACACGCGCACCATGACCACGGCCATTGCCCTGGAAACCAGCAAGGGCGAATTTGCCTTTGGCCTGGCTCTGGGCATGATTCTGTTGTCTGTGGCGCTGACGATCAATATTTTTCTCAACTTTTTGCAACAGAGGTCCCGATGAGTGAACTCTATCGTCTCGAACAGATCTGCTACCGCTATCCGCATGAGAGGCACTGCGCCCTGGATATCGAGATGTTATCTTTCGATGCCGGTCACCTCTATTCGCTGCATGGGGCTAACGGCTCCGGCAAGAGTACGTTGCTCAATTGCCTGGCGTTGTTGCTGACCCCACAAAGCGGTCAGTTCTATTTTAAAGAGCTTCCCGTCCAACGGGGATGGTTTTCTCTGCCAAGGGTACGCCGCCAGATTACATTGGTGCATCAATCACCTTACCTGTTTGACGGACGTGTCAGCGATAATTTGCGCATGGCCATGCGTCTTAAAGGCATCTGTTCCAATCAGTCTCAGCAGACGATTGATGAGGCTTTGAACAGTGTCGGTCTTAAAGATTTCCATCAGCGCAATGCGCGCGAGCTGTCAGGCGGAGAACAAAAACGGGTCGCCCTGGCTCGAGCTTTGGCGCTCAAACCCAAGGTTCTGCTCCTCGATGAGCCCACCGCCAATATGGACAAATACAGTGTCGAACGTCTGGAACAACTGATCTATACCTTGCCGGAACAGGGAATCACCGTGATCATTGCCAGCCATGATCTGGCTCAGGCTCAACGACTGAATAGCCGGGTCATCGAGATTCAGCAAGGTCGGATCATTTCCGACGACGACAGACAGATAAAGGAACACAGCTATGCTTAGCTTTCAACAGGCACGTCAAACCATTCTCGACCATATCACCCCTCTGGGCGTTGAGCGGGTCGGCCTTCTCGATGCCAGCAACCGCATTGTTGCCGAAGACATTATTGCCCCGTGGAACCTGCCGGTGTGGGATAACTCGGCCATGGACGGCTTTGCCGTTCGTCAGTCCGACTGCTCCGACGGCTGCACTCTGACCATCAGCGGTTATATTCCGGCGGGTGGCTACAGTACCGACCCGGTGCAGCCAGGAACCGCCGTGCGTATCATGACAGGAGCGCCGATTCCTCCGGGCGCTGATGCCGTGGTTCCGTTTGAAGAGACCCGGGAAGAAGGCGATCAGGTCACGATTCGCGGCACGGTTAAAGTGGGAGACCATATACGCTTTAAGGGCGAAGATATCAGCCAAGGCGAGAATATTCTCACCGCCGGTTCACTGCTGCGCCCTGCCGAGATCGGTTTGCTGGCCACATTTAACAAAGTCGTTGTTCCGGTCTATCGTCGACCCCGTGTCGCGATCCTTGCCACTGGAGATGAACTGGTGGAACCCGGCACGCCGCCAAGCAGCCATCAGATTGTCAACTGCAACAGTTTTGCTGTGGCCGCTGCCCTCAAAGAGATTGGTGCTGAACCGGTTTTACTCGGTATCGCCCGCGACAACCGTGAGAGTCATCTGCAAAAGATCAAGGAAGGTCTTAAAGCCGACGCGTTGATCACTTCAGCAGGTGTTTCAGCGGGTGACCGCGACCTGGTACGCGACACTCTGGAAGAGCTGGGTGTTAAATCCGTGTTCTGGAAAATTGATATCAAGCCCGGCCGTCCCACCGCGTTTGCCATGTGCGGTGACAAGCCGGTCTTCTCTCTGCCGGGGAATCCGGTATCAACCATGATCACCTTTGAAGAGTTCGCCAAACCGGCGCTGTTAAAAATGATGGGTCACCGCCGTGTTCTACATCCGACGGTGCGTGCCACTCTCAAGGATCATGTTAAAAAGAAATCGGGGCGTACGCAATTCATGCGGGTCTTTGTCACCACCCAGAACGGCCATTATACGGCCAGCACCTCGGGTGATCAGAATACCGGCATTCTCAAAACCATGATCCGTGCCAACGGTCTGGCGATTCTACCGGCGGCACCCGACCAGATCGCTGCCGGCACTCAGGTCGATGTCCAGCTGATCGGAAGCGACTATATTTAAAATAGGAGTCTGCAATGAATATCAGTAAGTTTGTCATGCCTGAAGTGATCTTCGGCCGTGGCAGTCTCAGCCAGATCGGTGACAGCGCCCTGCGCATCGGCGCATCAAAGGTGTTTGTCGTCAGTGACGAAGATGTCATCAATGCCGGCTGGGTGGACAAAGCCAAGCACTACCTCCATGCCAGCGGACTCGAAACCGTCACCTATGCGGCCTTGACCACCAATCCCAAGGATTATGAAGTCGATGAGGGTGTGGTGCGCTATATGGAATCCGGTTGCGATGCCATTGTCGTCGTCGGTGGCGGCAGCCCGACGGATGTCGCCAAAGCCATTGCCATTCTCGCCACCAACGGCGGCGTCTTGCGCGACTACGAAGGCATCAACAAGGTGGCCCGGCCCCTGCCACCGATGGTCATCGCCCCCAGTACCGCCGGTGCCGGTTCCGAGGTCACCCAGTTTGCCATTATCGTCGATTCCAAGCGCCAGCTAAAGATGTCCATCATCTCCAAATCCCTGGTGCCGGATATTGCCATTGTTGACCCGGAGTTATTGCGCACTAAAGATTCGGCATTGGCAGCAGCTACCGGTATCGACGCCTTTACGCATGGCATCGAGACCTATGTCTCTCTGGCCGCAACGCCGATGACGGAGATCCATTCACTCAAATGTATTGAACTGGCTTCACAGTATCTGCGTAAGGCGGTCAATGACCGCAGTGACATGGATGCCAACACCAACATGTCGATGGCCAGCCTCACCGGCGGCCTGGCATTGTCCAACGCCATTCTCGGAGCCACACACGCCATGACCCATCAGGTGGATGGTCTGCTCGATAAACATCATGGTGAGTCCAATGCGGCCATTTTGCCGCATGTGATGGAATTCAACCTGTCGGCCTGTCCGGAAAAATTCCGCGACATCGCCATTGCCATGGGTGAGCATGTGCGCGGCATGAGCCTGGAAGATGCAGCGCGCCAATCCATTGTCGCCGTTAACAATCTGCTGGCCGACATCGGCCTCAATAAAGGGCTGGGCGAAATCGGCCTGCCGCTGGCGGCGATTGATCGCTTGAGTCACAATGCACTCAATGATGCCTGCCTGGTCACCAACCCGCGACCGGCCAGCTACGAACAAATCGCGGAAATTTTCCACAAGGCCATGTAGCAACAACAGGGCTGAGGAGGAAGCATGGGCAACAAGGAACATCTGTTACAACAACTGACCGGCGTGGATTCTTCCAAGCTCAACTACTATGTTGAGTTGAAGAAGAAAAACGAAGAGATTCTCAAGCAGAATACCTTGCTGGAGATCCTCCACCAGTTGACCCGTGACATTAATATCCATATGACCATCGAGGACATTCTCGACCGTACCTTCCTCAAGTTGCCCCAGGCGATTCCCTGCGATTTTCTCAGTGTCGCAACCTTATCCATGGAGCGTCTGAGTCTCAAAGCGGCCGTGCCCCACGATTTTTGCGTCATGGATGAACTGCCCAAGGATTCCTACAGCTGGCAGGTGATCCGCAGTAAAAAGGCTGCCAGCTTTGATCCGGCGACCAGTTATCTGTCGGAGATGCACCAGAAGGATGTCTATCCGATTGAGCTCAAATCACTGGCCATTGCACCGATGTTTGTCCGCTCCGAAGTCATCGGCGTATTGTTGGTGGCCAGTTTTAACCGCGACGCCTATCAGGAAGAAGAGCTGTCATCGATTCAGCATCTGGCCGACCATTTGTCGATCAGTATCCAGAACTCCCGCCTTTATACCCAAGTCTCGCGCGCCAAGCAGGAGTGGGAACAAACGTTCCGCGCGGTCACTGACCCCATTGTGTTGGTTGACCTGGATTACAATGTCATTCTGCATAATGGCCATCTCCCTGAAGAGATGCGCAAAACCTGGGAACAGTCGAGCAGCAACAAATGTTACGCCTGCCTGCATGGCCTTGACCACCCCTGTGCGGACTGCCCGATGGAGGAGATGCAGAAAACGCTGCAACCTCAACATATTCGCATCCATGATGAATCCGGGCTGACTCTGGATCGCTCCCATTATCCGGTGCTGACTGACAAGGGGCAGATGGTGGCGATGACCATCATCCTCAAAGACGTCACCGAAAAGGTGAAAATGGAAGCCCAGCTGGTGCAGTCGGCCAAGCTGGCAGCGATTGGTGAGATGGCCGCCGGTGTCGCCCATGAGCTGAACAGTCCGATGACGGTAATTATCGGCACCGCCCAATTGCTGGCACGGGAATTATCAGACCAGGACGTCAATGAAGAAATCAACGACATCATCAACTGTGGACTGCGCTGTAAGCGCATCATCCAGAACCTGCTGACCTTTTCACGTCAGGATCAGATTGCCGTCAGTTCCACGGATCTCAACAGTGAGGTAGAGCGCGTTTTGAGCTTGATCCAGTACCAGATCAACCGCAACCAGATCCGGATTATTGCCGACCTCGACCCCAAGCTGCCGAGCATGACCGCCAACGGGCCACAAATCCAACAGGTGTTAACCAATCTGCTGGTGAATGCCCGCGACGCTCTGGACAGCCGGGTGGAAGAGGAAAAAATCATTCACGTCCGCACCCATGTACGGGAAAAAGACGGCAAACGCTGGGCCATCATCAGTGTTGAGGATAACGGCTGCGGTATTGATGAAAAGAACCTGCAAAAGATTTTTACGCCGTTTTTCACCAGCAAGGATGCCACGAAAGGAACCGGCTTGGGTCTGTCGGTGAGTCTGGGCATTGCCCAGGGGCACAACGGCACGATCGAGGTGGAAAGCACACCGGGCAAAGGCAGTACCTTTTCACTGGTGTTGCCGGAAACGGAAGAATAGTCACACCTTCATGTGCAGTCAGGCGTTCAACAGGCTGCCACGAATTGTTTGCAAACCGGGAGAGCACCATTGGCCACTATCAACATACTGATCATCGATGACGAAGCGGATGTCTGTAATTTCTTCCGTCGGCTGCTGAAATACAAAGGCTACACGGTGACTACAGCCACCAATGAGCCACAGGCTATTCAGGCTCTGGAGGAAAACAACTTTCAGGTCGCCCTGGTAGATCTCAAATTGCCGGATACCGATGGACTGACCTTGCTGTCACTGATCAAGAATCGTCAGCCTCAGTGCGAGGTGATTATCATGACCGGCTACAGCACCATCAAAACAGCGGTCAGCGCCATGCAACAGGGTGCCTACGAGTACGTCGAGAAGCCTTTTGAAGAGATCAGCGAAATTGAAGAGCTGATTGATCGGGCGGTCGCCTACGGCACCAGTCGCCAGCAGGGCAATCAATCCGAAGAGGAATGGGCCGATGTCGCCGATTCGGTCGGCTTCAAAGTCGGTAATTCACTGGCCATGCGGCGAACCGTTTCTCTGGCCTATAAAATCGCCAAGAAAAATATCAACGTGCTGATTCAGGGGAAAACAGGCACCGGCAAAGAGGTGATGGCGCGCTTTATCCACGCCGCGTCCAACCGTGCCGACCAGTCGTTTATCGCCGTCAACTGCGGTGCTCTGCCGGAAAACCTGCTCGACAGTGAGCTGTTCGGCCATGAAAAAGGCGCCTTTACCGGCGGTCATCGCACCCGGCGCGGCATTTTTGAGCTGGCCAATCACGGCACCCTGCTGCTCGACGAGATCGGCGATGCCAGCCCGTTGATTCAGGTCAAGCTGCTGCGCGTGCTGGAAACCGGTGAATTCATGCGCGTCGGTGGTGAGACACCGATCAAAACCAACGTGCGCGTGATTGCCGCGACCAACGTCGATCTGGAAAAGGCCATTGAGGACAAGACATTTCGCGAAGACCTCTATTACCGGCTGAACGTCGTCAAAGTGGAGATTCCGTCTCTGGAGGAACGCCGCGAGGATGTGGCCCAACTCGCTGACTATTTCGTCAAGCAGCTTAATCCCAAGTTGTCTCTGTCGAGTGCCACGTTGGAGAAGCTCAACAGCTATTCATGGCCGGGTAATATCCGCGAACTGGCCAACTGTATGCGCCGTGCCATCGTGCTGTGCAATGATGACGTCATTCAACCTAATCATCTGGGCGAGCGCCTCGGCACCCGCCAGGAGCTCACCACAGCGGATACCGTTACGGAACCTCTTGCTGGTGATGTGATGAGCCAATCTCAGGCATTGGATAATTTCTGGGTCAAATACGGCAATGAAGAGGTTCTTGAAGCCATGAGCCCCGGCGAACTGCATCAGATGTGGCATTCATTGCGCGGGCTGGAGAAAACCCTGACATCCATCATGGCGCGTAAAAATCTGATGACGCCCAGCAACCAGGGTCTCAAAGACAGTGAAAAAGAAACCATCCAGGAGGCCTTGGAGCAACATCGCTGGAACATCACGGAAACAGCCAAGAGCCTGGGTATCGCGCGCAATACCCTGCACCGGAAAATTAAAAAATATAATCTACGTTTTGAGGAGTCCTGACCTGATCCCTCCGTATGGTGCGGAGCCTAAAGGGTTGATGAAACAACCATGAGCATAAGTCATTCTTCTGTCATTGCGGCCGAGCCGGTTCCCGCGTTGCGACGGTTCCCCAGTAAACTGTTTGTCGAGACCACCACGTTTTGCAACCTGTCCTGCCCCATGTGCGTTAAACATGCCGAGGGCAGTACCATTGAGGAGGGAAACCTGTCTCAGCAAACGTTTGAGGCTCTGAAACCGGCCTTTCCCCACCTTGATGCATTGTTTCTTAACGGTATTGGCGAGCCCCTGCTGCATCCGCAGTTAGCGTCGTTTGTGGCTCAGGCGCGTCGTGAAATGCCCGCGGATGCCTGGATCGGCTTTCAGTCCAACGGTCTGTTGTTTACAGAAGACAATGCTCGCGAACTGATTGATGCCGGCACCAATCGCATCTGTCTGTCGATCGACTCCCTTAGCCCGGCCCTGTTTCGCAAAATCCGCCAGGGTGGTCAAGTTGGTGCCGTTCACCATGCCTTCAAAGTGCTTGATGAAGCCCGTCGCAACAGCGCCACCCCTGATGTCAAATTGGGTATGGAGTTGGTTGCCGTGCGCCAGAATGTCCACGAACTGCCGGAGCTCATCCAATGGGCGGCTGATCAAGGCGTCGATTTTGCTCTGGTGACCCAGATGCTGCCTTATGATTCCCGTTACTGTGACAATGTTGCCTATGACATCAACACGGATGCCGCGGTCACCATTTTCGAACAGGGCTGTCAAAAAGCCCATCGTCTGGGGATCGACCTGGTCGAATGGCTGCAAAACGCCTGGACCCGTCAAAAACCGGGTGATGATGTCATGACCCGACTGATTCAGGAAATGAAGAGTCAAGCCCGTGATCAGGGGGTCTTTTTCAATCTGACCACGCTGGCAGCCCGCTCACGAGAACAGCAGCAACAGGTGGAGGAACATTTTGAGCGCGCGCGCCAGGTCGCAGAGCAGTGTGGACTGACGCTCAATCTGCCTTCTCTGGTTGCCACTCAGCAGCGTCATTGCGCGTTTGTTGAAGACGGTGGTGCCTTTATCAGTTGGGACGGTACGATCCACCCCTGTTACAATCTGTGGCACAACTACCGCTGCTTTCTCAATGGCTGGGAAAACCGTGTCGCGACCCGTCAATTCGGCAACATTAACGAACTCGGTCTGGAAGCATTATGGAATCGGGACGACTTTATCCACTTCCGACGTAATGTGCTTGAGTATGACTACCCGTTTTGCAGCTGCTGCACGGTGGCACCTTGCGACTATATCGACAACGACGCGTTTGAAGAGGATTGTTATCTGCGCAGCGAACCCTGCGGCACCTGTCTGTGGGCCATGGGCCTGCTGCAATGTCTTCACTGATCACTGGAATAACCATTTAACTGCAGAGAGTAAGGAGAGTTCCCATGGCTGACCAACTGACTTGCCCCCATTGCGGCAAAACCGTTACCTATTATCGTAATCCGTTCCCGACGGTGGATATCATCATTCGTCAGGGCGACAGCATTGTACTGATTGAGCGTAAAAACGAACCGTTGGGTTGGGCATTGCCCGGGGGTTTTGTTGATTATGGTGAGAGCTTTGAGCATGCGGCGGTCCGCGAAGCCAAGGAAGAAACCGGCCTGACTCTGAAAAATCTGGCTCAGTTTCGGGTTTACTCCGATCCTCAACGCGACCCTCGTCAGCACAATATTTCTCTGGTGTTCACCGCTGAAGGTGACGGCATTTTATGCGGGGGCGATGACGCTGCGTCAGCCAAGCTATTTCCTCTCGACAAGCTGCCGTCTCCACTCTGCTTTGACCATGCCGAGATCATTGCCGATTATCTCAACGCCTGTGCAAAGGACTAAACGAGACATCACTGCGTAAAGAGCCTGTTTGACGCGGTTTTCGGGACAAAACTCTGGACGAAAACGATTAAAGACGACTATACTTACCCCTTCTGTATACAATCTATTACAACACATAAGGAGGGATCGTATGGCTCAGGCAGTTTGTGAGTGTGGTTCATTTCAGCAGAAAATTCGTGAGACACTTTATTTTATCAAAGAGGTTCTACTTGATCCGGCGGCTCAGTTTCGCAATATGCCACGCCAGGGTGGTTATGTTGAACCCGTGATTGCAGTTGCCGGACTTGGCCTCATCGCCGGAGTTCTGCGCGTTCTCGTCACATTTTATTATATGATCAACGGTGCCGAAGTTGGTCTGTTGACGGCGTTGTCATCGATTATCACCACGCCGATTGTTGTTGTCGCCCTGTGTTATCTCTCGGCCTTTCTGCTCAGCGTTGTCATGAAGCTGCTCGGTGCGGATTCCTCTTTGGAACTTGCCTTTCGCGTGACCAGCTATCTGGCCGTAATCAGTCCGATCGCCGTGGTTGTCGCAGCAGTTCCCTACTTTGGCAGTGTGGTGATTCTGGCGATTCTGGCCTATCTGCTGGTCATGGCGGCCATTGAAGTCTACCAGCTCAACAGCAATACGGCCTGGATGGTGTTCGGCATTGGCTTTGCGGCCCTGGCGCTGCTCTCCGTGGTTTCTGATTTTCAGAAGCAGCCGCGGCCCGACACGTCTCAACCGGCAGCGATCGAGTTACAGGCGCCCAAAGCACATCATTGATCAAGCTGTGAGTACCATGGCAAAGCGGCGTTACGTCGTTTGAGCCGCGAACAGAACCCGATTCATTATTCCAGCACTTTTCCCGCCTCACAGGCGGCAGCAGGCAAGGAGCATCATGATTACAGTTCCTCTGGAGCAGAATGCCTACCATACCGATAAGGCCAGCAGTGGTCTTTTATCCGCGCAACTGCCGACTGCGGCTTTTTATATCCGGGCTTTTTCGATTGTCTTCAAAGCAGCATGGATGGCCCGTCGCGATATCTACACCGACGGGGACTGGTCGCGCAGCAGTCTGGACATTCTTCGCGCACTGGAAAAATCAGGAGCGCAACTCCATATTGAGGGCATGGAGCATGTCTGTGCCAGTCATGAGCCCTGTGTGTTTATCGGTAATCACATGAGCACCCTCGAAACATTTATTCTGCCAGGACTGATTGCCCCTTACCGGCGAGTGACCTTTGTCGTGAAAAAAAGCCTGATTGATTATCCGGTGTTCAAACATGTCATGCGTTCGCGCCAACCGGTAGTCGTCAATCGCACCAATCCGCGTGAAGATCTTAAGGCGGTCCTTGATCAGGGCTGCGAAAAGCTCGCCCAAGGTACCAGCATTATCGTGTTTCCTCAAACCACCCGGACCACGGAGTTTGATCCCGATCAGTTCAACTCCATCGGCATCAAGCTGGCTAAAAAGGCCAGTGTACCGATCATCCCGCTGGCACTGCGCAGCGACGCCTGGGGCAATGGTAAAAAGATTAAGGATTTTGGCAAAATTGATCCGTTACGTCCGATTCATTTTGAGTTTGGAGCCCCTCTAGATGCTCAAGGTAATGCCAAAGAGATTCAACATGAATTGGTCGAGTTTATTCAACAACGCCTCAAACAATGGTTTTAGGACTGTTCCCCGATTCAGACAAAAAAAGGTCGCATCAAACGATGCGACCTTTTTTCGTTTCTTACCGGCAAAAACGGTTTAACTGCAGCTACCGCCACAGCTGGAACCACAGCCACCGCCTTTTTTAGACGTTATGCTGAAACCATCCTGCACAAAATGGATCACCTGATCTTCGGTAAAACGGGCCACCTGAGGGTCAAGAAGAACATCAATCTCATTGACCGTCAGTTGCTTATCCTCATCTGTTGACTCGTCCAGAGTCAATCCCAAAGAGGGACCACCTCAGCCGAAACCAGCCAGTGTTACACGCAGTAACTTGCCGGGATTCTGCTCAAGGATCGTCTTGAGCTGGTTACGAGCATCATCAGTAATGGTTAACATGAAATGTTCCTTTCCTGCATAAGTAGGAGGCCTGACGGCATCCGGTAAAAACGGTCTTACTCGCTGAGCAAGGCCTCATACATCTCTTCGTTGTAGCCGACCAGGTAATCCTCACCCACTTTAAACGTCGGTGCCCGCAGATTCCCTGACGGTCCCATGGCTGCCTTGAGAATGTCATCGCGGTTGTCTTCGTTAACCTCGAACTCTTTACGCGACTTTCCTTTGGCGGCAAACACCTGGCGCGCCTCTTTCAACAAAGCCCAAGCGGCCTGTTCGTCCATTTTCTCTTTACGGGCATCCACCAGGGTGCCCGGTTGAATCTGGTGCTGCTCAAAAAACTTTTGAGCGTGATTGCACGACGTTCAACCCTTGCGGAAATAGATCCACTCAACTTGCTTCATAATACCTCCACGGTCAACAATCGACATTATCGATCACGTTGCCAAGAAACTATATATAAAACCTATGAAAAAAAATGTCAATGTGCACCCCGGCTCCTCTTCACTCCAAGAGTCCCCACCCTCTTGAATTATCAATTGTCAACGTTGTCTTAAACCGTTATCTTGAAAGAAGTTTCTCTTTTAAGAGTTATTCGTATCTTCATACTATACTTCGGGAAATTTTATGGCTAGCAGCTTTTCTCTGACAAACTTTAACGCTCTTCTGCTGCGTCCACCGCGCTCCATGCGGATCAAAATTTTTCTACTGTTGCTTCTCCCCTTATGGCTACTCGGAGCGACAACATTTCTCTATCTTGAACACAGTGCTTTCGACAAGGGACGAAACCTGTTTCTGGTGCAGGAACAACAACGCCTGGATTTTTCCGAACAGCTCTTGCTGCGTGATCTGGACATTCTGCTTTCTGATATCAGCATCCTTTCCGATAATCAGGTTTTGCTTGATTACATCGGCAGTACCCGCTCCAGTCAAAACCTCTATGAGCAACTGGCAAGACGTTTCAGCACATTTCTTAAAGACAGGGCAATTTACGACCAGCTGCGCTATATCGATGAAAATGGCATGGAGCACTTACGCCTGAACTATCTCAGTGATGGGAAAATATCGGTATCACCGCCAGAAGCTCTACAAAACAAAAAGCAACGCTACTATTTCGATGAGACCATGCGACTAGCGCCGGGTGAGATCTATTTATCTCTATTTGATCTAAACGTTGAACATGGTCAGATCGAAAAACCCTACCGCCCCATGTTGCGGATTTCCGTTCCGATGTATGATTCTTCGCGGATTTTTCGCGGCATTCTCATTTTAAACTATCGAGCACAGCTGCTTCTGGATCGGTTTAAAAAAAGTCTCGGCACACCGCAACAGATTTATTATCACCTACTGAACTACAACGGCTACTGGTTGAGCCATCACAACAGGGAGAAAGAATGGGGCTTTGCCACCCTCTCGGACGTCAGTTTTCGCCGCGAGTACGCTGAGGTTTGGGCGCAGATGTCCTGTAAAAACGAGGGTCTGGTGGTCAATCGAAACAGGGGATTTCTATTCAAAAAATGTTCGTTGCTTGACTCGACCGTTTTGACCGCTCCACTGTTGAAACGAATTCCGCAACGCATTTTACCGGCCTTGGAACTGACCATCGTTTCGGAATTTCCGTTCTTGTCGTTCCCAACGCATCTTCTGGTTGAACGACGCCAGGATGTGCTTTTTGTGGCTCTTTTTCTGGCGTTGGTATCAATAGGCTGTTGGCGATTGGCAACTGTTATCAGTGAAAAAAAACAATGGTCGACGCTTTCAAGCCTTCTCTCCCACAGTGTTGAATCCGCACCCTCCGCATTTATAGTTACGGACCGACTTGGCCACATTCAGTACATCAACAGCAAATTTACTGAGATCAGCGGCTACTTACCTGAAGAGGTGATTGGACAAAAACCGGATATCCTGAAATCAGGTGAAACTTCAAACGAAGAGTACCGCGCCTTGTGGCAAAAGATTTCATCGGGAGAACAGTGGCAGGGAACATTTCACAACTGCCGAAAAGATGGGACAAAATATTGGGTGGAGGCGTTTATCGCACCGCTTATGGATAAGAAAAAGAGGGTGATTTATTACGTCGGCATCCAGCACGACATTACTGAAAAACTCAAATTGCAGCATAAGCTTGAATTTATGGCGAGTCATGACACACTGACCGGCGTCTTTAACCGTCAAACACTGTCAATGAAACTGAACCAGGATCTCAACCGTAGCCTGCGATATAATCATTCTCTGGCGGTATGCCTGTTTGACGTTGATCATTTTAAAAACATCAATGATACCTATGGCCACCATGCCGGCGATGCGGTGCTGTGTCAGTTGTGTGAAATCACGACGCAAACGATACGCAACACGGATTACCTCGCCCGCTATGGCGGAGAGGAATTTGTTCTTATTCTTCCGGAAACAGACCTTCACAGCGCTGAGGAGCTGGCAGATCGCTTACGACAGACCATCGCCAACCATTGTTTCGATCTCGGTTCGACAACCTTAGAGGGAGTTTCCGTCAGCATGGGATTGTCGGCCTATCCACAACATGCCACCATCGTTGATGATTTGCTGAAGATTGCGGACGAAGCGATGTACGCTGCCAAGCGACAGGGCCGCAACCGAATTGTCGTTGCAGCCCTGTCAGACGTACATAAAAGGGTCTAGAGCCCTACTGGCGCACCCTGGTCACTCCTCCGGGGCCATAGATGATTCGCACCCGGTCACCAATCGCATAATAGTCATCGGCTTGCTGAACAACGGCGATCACTTCACCACTATCCAGCTCGACGGTTATTTCCAGACCATTTTGCCGCGTCGCTCCCTCTTCCACGGCAGATCCAATCAGGGCACCACCAAGAACTCCGACCGCAGTTGCCAACGCGCGGCCATGGCCACCACCCACGGTATTTCCGGCAATACCACCAACGACTCCTCCGGCAACAGTACCGAGGCCAGTCTGGGTTCCCTCAATCGTGACTGGCGTTACACCGAGAACCGTACCGTAATACACGGAAAGCTGACGCTGGGCTTGGGAGCGACTATAGACATTCTCCGACTGCCGCGGTGCACAGCCTGACACAAAGAGAAGAACGACAACTAAAACGACACTGAAAAATTTCATGGGACCCTCCTTGCCTATCGGCCCTGTGACTCGTTTTACGAAACTTCCAGAACGGCTCCGACAGACCCGTAAAAAAACTGGCCGGGAAAAAGCTCTCGCAACTGGGCGGCGCGCGCCTGTCCAGTACAGTGGGAGACGCCAATTTTTTCAACACGAAACCCTTTGAGCGCTTCCACGGTCTGATCAAACTGCTGTGTCGAGACGGGACCAAGATGCGTACCGCCAACCACAGCATAGAACTGGTCACGTTGCATTACTTTAGCAATGTAGTTGAGGGTGTTGATCATGCCGGCATGGGCGCAACCGAGAATCACCACCAGGCCTTTTGGTGTCTCAACAACAACTGCCATATCATCGGCAAAAGAATCCGCGACATACCCCCCCTGACCGTCAGGCTGAACCAGATTGGCATCTCCGACTTCAAAATCGGTGGTTCGGGGAATGGTGCCAGTGACAAAGACGCCTTCACCAATCTGTTGAAACTGGGCAGTGTCATGAAATTGAGCGCCCAGCGTTTCGAGAAGCTCGCGCCGTTGCGGAATGCCGATAAAACGCAGGCTGTGAGGCGTCCTGGAATAACGCGACGCAAAGATATCCGGATGTGCATAGACAGGCACCTGACCACGCATTCGCAACACGGCCTCAAGCCCACCGGCATGATCATAGTGGCCATGGCTGACCACAACCGCGTCCACGCGCGACAGGTCCTTCTCCAGGACACGTGCATTTTGAATAATTCCAAAACCTTGACCGCTATCGATCAAATAAGACCCGCTCTGTGTTTCCAGAAAGCAGGCAAAACCGTGTTCACCGATGGCAGGGATAGCCCGCCCCACGGTGTTCTCACATAAAATTGTCAGCTTCATCGCCCCTCCTTATCATCAACATATCATCATTCAGACCACCTGAAGTGGTGGGTCTCTTCTCATAGTATAATGACTGTTGATCCGGGCGCCAGTGACTTTGTCGCAGGAAAAAGGAAAGGCGCGTCACAAGGACGCGCCTTTAGCCGGAGGTCGGCAGGTATGGGAGAAGGAGGGCCTCCGGTTTTCAGAAACTTAAATATCAAGCAGAGACGATCACTCTTAAGCAACTCCGATCATCACCTGGCTTGGTTTGATGGTTGCGCACAGTCGACTTCCTGCCTGCCAGTTCCGGTCCGGAACAGCATCGTGAGGAACCACAGCACTCAAAGGGACATTCTGACCAAGATCCAGATCAATCTCGATCAGATCACCCTGTTGGCGGGAAGATACGACGGTGCCGTACAAGGGATTCACGGCTGTTGTCGAATCCTGAGCGACAAACGTCAGACAGGGCGCTTTTACCATGGCAAAAACCCGACTCTCTTCTGATATTCCAAGAGCACAGACGCTGTCCGTCGTAATTTGGGACAAAAGCGTCTGGCCACACTCCAACATCAGCTCGACCGTCGTCAACAATCCTTCATCACGCAATGAGGTCACACGCCCCTGCAACGTATTGCGGGCGCTGGTGCGCATGGCCAGCCGTTGCAAAAGGCTGTACAGATGGGAGTAGTCATCAAAGTTTTCAGTGAGAAGCGTCAGGACTCGGGAATGTTCTTTTTCAATGGTGCGATACAATTTCACGGCGCGGCTGCCGGCGTCTGTCAGGTGAGTGCCGCCACCATCCCGCCCTCCGGTCGACGCTTCGGTCAATGGCTGTTCCGCAAGGCTGTTCATGGCAGCCAGGGCATCCCAGGCACTTTTATAGCTCATGCCACACAGTTTGGCGGCTCGGCTAAGGGAGCCGGTTGTTTCTATCTGTTCGAGCAGTGCTATCCGCTTGCTGCTTAAGTAGTTGTGGGTGTCCTTGTTAAGCCACAAAGAGCCCGACAGGGAATGGGGTGCTGACATCGCTCTACCTTTCTGATCAATTACGGCAGTCCGCCGCGCTGGATGGATCATCAGACCTGCGAAAGACGCGCCAATTTTATTCTAATTGTCCGAAATCCCTCAAATACAGCCTCTGTAAACATTTTTTTCTGCGTCGTTATATTGTTCTGTTTACATCGCTGTTCCGAAGCGGCACAGCGTGAGCCACCCTGGCACAGCCATCAGTCTAGCGCAGGTGAGAAAATTTTTCATTGAGCTGACACCGCAGTCCACGTACCATAGATTGTCTCATACATTTAACAACTGGAGCCTTCATGACCCCACCGGCTGTCTCATTCATCGCCAAATCAGGTACAGGAAAAACCACACTGGTCGAAAAAGTCATTGCCGAGCTGAAAAAGCGTCATTATCGGGTTGGAGCCATCAAGCACGATGCCCATCGTTTTGAAATCGATCATCAAGGCAAAGACAGTTATCGCTTTACTGAAGCCGGAGCGGATACCATGCTGGTCAGCTCATCATCCAAGTTGGCTCTGGTCAAACAGCACACTCAGGCCCCAGAGATCAACGAGCTGATCACGACCTATTTTTCTGATGTGGATATTGTCCTGACCGAAGGATTCAAGCAAAGCTCCATGCCGAAAATTGAGGTGTACCGTCAGAACTACAGTGATGAACTAATCAG
This sequence comes from uncultured Desulfuromonas sp., assembly GCF_963666745.1. Lineage (NCBI taxonomy): Bacteria > Pseudomonadati > Thermodesulfobacteriota > Desulfuromonadia > Desulfuromonadales > Desulfuromonadaceae > Desulfuromonas > uncultured Desulfuromonas sp. Next base: position 3,090,896 of record NZ_OY762961.1, read on the forward strand.
CCGAGGCTTAACCCCCGATCCATCACTGATTGCGGTGGCCAGTGATACCCCTTTAGAGGTCGATGTTCCTCTTCTGGATCTGCAAGATGTCGATGCGATTACTGATTTTATCATCAGCTCATTTTCGCTCTCCAGAACAGAGAGTTAAGGATTTTTACGACGCTGTTTTTGTTTGACACTGTAGCATAAAATCAACTAGAATTTTTCTCCTCTGTTTTACGTGGGCCTATAGCTCAGTTGGTCAGAGCCACCGGCTCATAACCGGTTTGTCCCAGGTTCGAGTCCTGGTGGGCCCACCACTTTACGCAGGTAAGTACATGGTACGAAGACGAACACGACGACAGATAGTTTTTACAGTAAGCGATCCAGGAGAGTGCAACGAACAGCCGAGTTGCACTCTCTTTTTTTGACAAGGGGAAATGATGGCAAAAAACTCCTGTGTACGACTGCATGATCTGATTGGCTGGATCAATCGCAACTACCCGCAGAGCCTAGCGGAGGATTGGGACAATGTCGGTCTGCAAGTCGGTGATTTAAAACAGGAAATAGCCAAAGTCATGGTGGCTCTGGAACCCACCGAAACCACCGTCAGAGACGCCATCGATCAACAGTGTCAGCTCCTGATTTCCCACCATCCCCTGCTGTTTAAACCACTGAAAAAAATTTCAAAAAACGACGAAACAGGTCGAATCCTCTTTGAGGCCATCCAAAACAATCTGGCCATTGTTTGCTCCCATACCAACCTTGATCACGCTGCTGACGGTCTCAATGACTGGCTGGCGAAAATTCTTGACCTGAGCTCGACACAACCCCTTTTGCGCCCCCGAACCGGCGACCTGCTTAAGCTGGTGGTATTTGTCCCCGAAGACCACACAGAAACCGTTGCTGATGCGCTTTATGGTGCCGGTGCCGGCCATATAGGCCGATACGACCGCTGCTCCTTCCGCAGCCACGGGACAGGAACTTTTCGCCCTGGTCAAGAGACACAGCCCTTTATCGGAACCATTGGCGAAGAGGAACAGGTCGCGGAAGTCCGCTTGGAGACGATTATTCCTCGCCAGCGGTTATCCGCCGCACTCCAGCGCATGGAGAAAGCCCATCCTTACGAGGAGGTGGCTTACGATGTGATCCCACTCGAAAACCAACGTCAGGATATAGGCTTGGGACGGATCGGACGACTGCAGCGACCATTAAGTCTGGACGAGTTGGCTGGGCAGTGCAAAAAGAAGCTCGTCTGCAACGCACTGCGTGTTGTTGCCCCTCAACAACCGCGACCAGTGGAAAAAGTCGCTGTTTGCGGTGGCAGCGGCGCTTCGTTGATCCATGAAGCGGCCCGCCAGGGTGCCGATGTTTTGATTACCGGTGATGTCAAATACCATGAAGCCATGACAGCCCGCTCTTTGAATCTGGCACTCATTGATGCCGGTCATTTTGCCACAGAGCATCTAATGGCGACGGCACTGGCAGCACGGTTGGAACAGTATAGCCAGCAACAAGGATGGAAACTTATTATCACAACAGCACAACATGAATGTGATCCGTTTACTCACATATAGACAAAACTTGTCAGCACTACAGACCATGGAGGTAACAGGGTGAAAGAAGAAGTACAGCTACTTATTGACTTGCAAGAACTCGATCAGCACATCATCAGCGGACGAAAAAAGCAGGAAAAACTGCGTGAGGAACAAGCTGAACTGACCGTCAAAACGGACAAACTCACGGCGTTGATTTCCCAGCTGGATGGTGAAATCGCCACCATTGAATCTGAGCGTGCTGAAGTCAATCAAGCCCTCCTCAAAGAGCAGGACAACATTGAAAAATCTGAATCGCGATTGCCGGAGATCAAAACGCAGAAAGAATATCTGGCGATTCTCAAGGAGGTTGACGTTGCCAAGAAGCAATCCAAAGACCTTCAGGAGATTCTTCAGGATCGTGACAATGCCTTGAACACACTCAAGGAAGACCGCGACGAAAAGCAGCAAGAGCTGGATGCTCTCAAGTCCACCTGTGATAGCCGCTGCAGTGACATCAATGACCTGTTGACGGAAATTGATGAATCACTCGTGTCCGAGGACACCAAGCGTGCAGGCTTGATTGAACTGGTTCAGCCGCGCATTCGCCAACGCTACGAACTGCTCCTCAAGCGCCGCAACGGTACGGCTCTGGTTGAAGCCCGTCGCGGGACCTGCCTTGGCTGCAACATGCATCTGCCACCTCAATTTTTCAACAACATGTTGAAAAAACAGAGTATCGACAGCTGCCCGCATTGTAACCGCTTGCTGTTTATTATGCCGGACGGCGAGTAAGCGGACCAAGGTTCTAACAGAACTGGTCGAAGAAGGACAGACGGTCGCCGGTTTCGCAAGAAACGGGAGGAAAGTCCGGGCTCCGCAGAGCGGGATGGTTCCTAACGGGAACCGGGGGTGACCCCAGGGAAAGTGCCACAGAGAGTAGACCGCCTGTCACGACAGGTAAGGGTGAAAGGGTGAGGTAAGAGCTCACCAGCTCTGGTGGTGACATCAGAGGCTCGGTAAACCCCATCCGGAGCAAGGCCGAATAGGGAAGCGTTTGAGAGCGGCTCGCTCGAAGCTTCCGGGTTGGCTGCTTGAGGCCGTCGGCAACGGCGGTCCTAGAGGAATGATCGTCCCCCGCTTCCGGGTAACTGGATGCGGGTACAGAACCCGGCTTACGGCCTTCTTCGACCATTTTTTACTTGAAGAGTACATCATGTCCCCTTCGCCTTCAGAACTGCATCAGCGCTGGCAAACCATTGTCTTGAGCGTTCGTAAAGAGATCCTGTCGCTAGACGAGGAAGAACGTCTGTGGATTGAGCAGCAACTGCATCTGATCGAAAATCTTCAGATTCAGATTCACGATTTGTTTCTCTCGGCAGAGGGTCAACAAGCCTGTACACGCTGCCAGGGTTCCTGTTGTGAACTGGGAAAGAACCACATGACTCTGGCCAACCTTCTTGGCGCGATCATGCAGGACAAGCTCCCTCCGGCCCATTTTTCACGGACCTGTCCTTTTCTCGGCGATGAAGGGTGTACTCTTGATGTGTCCATTCGTCCTTACAACTGCATTACATTTCTGTGTGAAAATGTTGAACAGGCGCTCAGCCTTGAAGAGAAAAATCGTTTTTATCACCTTGAACAAGATCTGCGCAGCCTGTATCTGGCGTTTGACCAGCGCTATCTCGGATCAAGTCTTCAAGGCCTCTTAATCCGCTCGCAAAGTATGGCCGGCAGTCTTTTCCTGGCACGGCGTTGACTCTTGTTATTTATGATGGATTTGAATTTATATGGATCTTAAATTTTCTCGCTCCAATGGACACATAGACGACCTGATTGACAACCTGATCAACGAGATTGGCGTTCACCATCCGTATATCATTCGCGAAATGATTCTCAGCGCCCTCAAGGCGGGTCAGACCAGCGATTATCTGGCGGATTTGAAACTGATGCGCACCACCATGAAAGAGATGCGTTACACCAATAAGGTATTCAGCCCCTATCGCTCGCGACGTAAAGTGACGATTTTCGGCTCGGCCCGGACGTTACCGTCTGAACCGATCTATCAGAAATGTGTTCGCTTCTCACAACTGTTAGCTGAAAACAACTACATGGTTATCACCGGCGGCGGTGGCGGAATCATGCAGGCGGGCAACGAAGGTGCCGGAGAAGAAAACTCCTTTGCCGTCAACATCGAACTGCCTTTTGAGCAGGACACCAACCGAGTCATGAAAGCAAGTGACCGGGTTCTGATGTACAAGTACTTCTTCAACCGCAAAGTCGCCTTTCTCAAAGAAGCGCATGCAGTAGCGCTTTTTCCGGGAGGGTTTGGGACGCTTGATGAGGCGATGGAGACCCTGACTCTGGTTCAAACGGGCAAGAATCCCCCCATCCCCTTGGTGTTAATTGATGACAACAACGGCACCTACTGGGAAGACCTGTTTGAATTCATGCGTGATGTCTTATTGCCGAAAGGGTTGATTTCCGGTGAGGACTTTGGACTGTTTACGATTACGCGCAGCGCTGAAGAAGCGATGGAGGTCATTGATTCCTTCTACACCGTTTACCACTCCAGTCGCTATGTCGGCAAATTGCTCGTTATCCGCCTCAACAAGGCGTTGACACCACAGCAGATTGACACACTTGAAAGCGAGTTTTCCGAAATTTTGCTGCCCGGCACTCATATTGAGCCGGTAAGTGCTTTCGACAAAGAACGTGACGAACCCGACCTGTGGGAATTACCGCGTCTGGCGATTCATTTCAACCGGCGTAGCTATGGTTTGCTCAATTCATTTATTCGCCGCATCAATTCGTTTTAGCGGAGGCACATCGTGGGCTACAGCAACCTGCAAAGCTGTGTACAGGATCTGGAACAACATGGTCAGCTGATCCGCATCAATGACCCGGTGGACCCCTATCTGCAAGCGGGAGCCATTCAGCGACGCGTTTATCAGGCGGGGGGGCCGGCGCTGTTATTTACCAATGTCACGGGAAGTCGCTTTCCGATGCTTGGCAATCTGTTCGGCACCCTGGAGCGCACTCGTTTTATTTTTCGCGATACACTGACCACCGTTCAGCGTCTGGTTGATGCCAAGCTCGATCCATCGACGGTTCTTAAACGTCCGTGGTCTTTCGCGAAAGCTCCTGTTGGTGCCTGGCATCTGCTGCCGAAAAAAGTCAAGACCGGACCGATTCTTCAACAACGCACGACGCTCGACCAACTCCCGCAACTGGTATCGTGGCCCGATGATGGTGGTGCGTTTATTACCCTGCCTCAGGTCTATTCTGAAGATCCTCGTCACCCGGGCGTACGCTCATCCAATCTCGGCATGTACCGGGTCCAGATCAGTGGCAATGACTATCGGGCCAACTGTGAAGTCGGTCTCCACTATCAGATACACCGCGGGATTGGCGTTCATCACCAGAGCGCCAAAGAGCGTGGTCAAAAATTAGCGGTGAATATTTTTGTCGGTGGCGCTCCCAGTATGTCGGTCGCCGCGGTGATGCCTCTGCCGGAAGGGATGCCGGAACTTTCCTTTGCCGGCCTTCTCGGCGGCCATCGTATTCCCCTGGTTCAACCCGGTGCCCTGCCTTTTCCGGCTCAGGCTGATTTTGTTATTTGTGGCCACATTGATCCTTCGCGAACCAAGCCTGAAGGCCCTTTTGGTGACCATCTTGGTTATTACAGTCTGACGCATGATTTTCCGGTTGTGGAGGTTGATGCCGTGTATCACCGCCCTGACGCGATCTGGCCATTTACCACAGTCGGCCGTCCGCCACAGGAGGATACCAGTTTCGGAACCTTCATCCACGAGTTGACCGGCGACCTGATCCCTTCGGTCCTGCCGGGAATTCACGCTGTTCATGCTGTCGATGCTGCGGGGGTTCACCCTCTGTTGCTCGCTATCGGCAGTGAACGCTATACCCCGTACAGTACGCAACAGCGCCCACAGGAGCTTTTGACCCAAGCGAATGCCGTTCTCGGCCAGGGCCAGCTTTCGCTGGCAAAATATCTGTTTATCAGTAACTTCTATGATCAACCAAACCTCGATATCCATGATATTGAGGCTTTTCTCGGTCATGTTCTGCAACGTTGTGACTGGAGTCGTGATCTTCATTTTCAGACCTGCACAACTATGGACACCTTGGACTACAGTGGTCAGGGTCTTAATTATGGTTCTAAAGTCGTTGTTGCCGCCAGTGGTCCTGCTCAGCGCGAGTTAACTGCGCAGATTCCTGCTCAGATGCGTCTCCCAGACGGATTTTCGGCGCCCCATGTTGCCGTGCCAGGCGTTCTGATTGTTCAAGGACCGGCCTGTCACCATCAGCAAGAGCTTGCGCGACTCACTATGGACGCGTATTGTTCCTTCTATGACGAGCAGGCGCCGATCAATGCATTCCCCCTGATTGTCATCTGTGACGACAGCGCGTTCTGCGCGCGCACGTTAAATAATTTTTTGTGGACAACTTTTACCCGTTCGGACCCGGCGCATGATGTGTATGGCATCGCCAGTTTTATTCAGGACAAACATTGGGGGTGTAAGGGGTCATTGATTATTGACGCGCGGCGCAAGCCTCATCATGCGCCACCGTTGATCGATAATCCTGAGGTAGAAAAACAGGTGGATGAATTGGCTGCACCCGGCCGTGTTCTCCATGGTATTATTTAGAATATCCGATATCTTTTATTATATTTTTGGATCTCACTATGTCTCCTCATCCCTTTACCTTATCGGCCGCCATCGGCAATACGCCGTTGGTCAAAATCACCAAACTCAATCCGAATCCTGCGGTGCAGATTTATGCCAAGCTGGAAGGCAGCAATCCAGGCGGATCAGTCAAAGACCGACCAGCCTGGTACATGATCAAAAAGGCGATTGAAGATGGCTCTTTAACACCGGACAAAACTATTCTTGAACCAACCTCGGGAAACACCGGGATTGCTTTGGCCATGATCGGCTCTTCCTTGGGCTATCGCGTCAAACTTGTCATGCCCCCCTGTGTCAGTGTTGAACGTCGTAGTGTCCTTGAAGCCTATGGCGCTGAAGTGGTTCTTTCCACTCAGGGTCAGGCGACCGATGGTGCCATCCTTCTCGCCCATCAGATCGTCAAGGAATCTCCTGAGCAATATTTTATGCCCAACCAATACAGTAACCCCAATAATCCTATGGCTCACTATGAGACAACAGGTCCGGAGATCTATCGGCAATGCGACGGTCGGATTGATGCTTTTGTTGCTGGAATCGGCACATCCGGTACCCTGATGGGCACGGGTCGTGCGTTGAAAGAGCGTGATCCTTCCATTCGCATTATTGGTGTGGAGCCGACGCTTGGCCACTCTGTTCAGGGGTTGAAGAATATGCAGGAAGCTATCGTCCCTGCCATTTATCATGAGGAAAACCTTGATGACAAACTGGTGATTGAGGACGATGAGGCGTTTAACTGTGCCCGTGACTTGGCCATCCATGAAGGACTCTTCGTCGGAATGTCGAGTGGCGCGGCTGTTGCCGGCGCTTTACGCGTCGCGGCAACGATGAAATCCGGGACGATTGTCACCCTACTGCCGGATCGTGGTGACCGTTACCTGAGTACGTCACTGTTCCGCTCAACCTGCGCCTGCTGTCCCCCCTAAAAGCGCATAAATAAACGACTCTGCTTGCAACGCCGACTGCGGTCGGCGTTTGTTGTTTGCCGTGCTGCAATGGCGGCAATCTGTTATACTCATCATTTTCTAACTGTTATTGCATCCGCTCAGGAGTTCGCCATGAATCCACATTGCCGCATTCTTGCTACAGGCCATGCTGTTCCATCACGTGTGTTAACCAATAGCGACCTTGAGTCGATGGTGGACACCAGTGATTCATGGATTGTAGAACGGACCGGGATTCGTCAGCGTCATATTGCCGAACCGGGCAGTGCCTTATCCGACCTTGCTACTGAAGCGGCAAATAAGGCGTTAGCCAAAGCTCAAATTTCTGCGGAACAAATTGATCTGATTATTGTCGGCACAGTTACAGCGGATATGAAATTCCCCTCTTTAGCCTGCCTGATTCAGGAGAAAATTGGTGCGCACAATGCAGCGGCCTTTGATCTTTCTGCGGCCTGTAGCGGTTTTCTTTATGGTTTACACCTCGCCGATAGCCTGATTCGGACATCTGGCTATCAACACGTTCTGGTCATCGCTGCAGAGATGCTTTCCAGTATGGTGAACTGGCAGGATCGCAATACCTGTGTCCTGTTTGGTGATGGCGCAGGTGCTGCCGTGATAGCTCCGGCGCACGATGAAAAAGGAATTCTCAGTACCTATATGAAAAGTGACGGTCGTCACCATGGTCTGCTTTATAATCCTGGTGGCAGTCAACTGCCGTTGACCCATGAACTGGTTGACAGTAACCAGGCGACGATCCACATGGAAGGACGTGAAGTATTCCGCCATGCTGTGGTTTCAATGACCGATGCCCTTCATGAAGCATTAAAGCTGGCAGACATCCCTCCCGACGCCCTTGACCTGCTTATTCCTCACCAGGCCAATATTCGCATCATTGAGGCCATTGGAAAACGGTTTAAAATTGATTCCGACAAGGTCTATGTCAATGTAGATCGCTTCGGCAACACCTCGGCCGCCAGTATCCCCATTGCTTTGAATGAAGCGTTAGAGAATGGTCGTATTCAGAGCGGTGACCTTGTCGGTTTGGTGACCTTTGGTGCCGGTCTGACCTGGTCATCGGCGATTCTCCGTTTTTAACCTCTGTTCTTCTCTTTCAGCTTTGGTTGTTAAAGCAGTTCAACGTCTCTTTGAGCTTCTTCAACTGCAGCCACTGCAATGCAATCAGTGTTGTTGCATTGGAGATCGTGCCTTGTTCAAGAGCTTGTTCCAACAGCTCCCAGCTGACCACATGCACACGGATATCTTCACCTTCGTCGTCTTTTCCAGTGAGTGCCCCTTGCAATCCCTGGCTATTAATGCGGGCATAATAGAGTGTAATTCGCTCTGAGCTGCCACCCGGAGAAACAAAATATTCACCGATCAGCTCTAAAGACTCTGGTGAACAGCCCACTTCTTCAAGGCACTCTCTGCTCGCGACCTCTTCGGGTTGTTCACCCGGCTCAATCATCCCGGCAGGGCACTCCAACAACCAAGCCCCGTGCGGATGATCCAGCGCACCAATCCGAAACTGTTCAACCAATATGACACTATCGCATTCAGAATCGTGCAACAAGACAGCTGCAGCACGTGCGCGATCAAGACGTTCGCGGACCAACGGTTCCGACATGGAACCATCAAAGCATTGATGGCGCAAAACAAAACGATTTAGGGCAAAAAATCCATCATAAACACAGTTCTGTTCTATTATGTCGACTTTCATGGTGCATTCTCCAACTCATGGCCTTAATGTCATTTCTCCGCATCATTTTGTTGCCCATGGCGGAAATAACACCCTTTCCCTTTGTTTTTAGCGCGATACATGGCCTGATCGGCGAATCGCAACAGTTCATCACGTTCTTGGCTATCCGCCGGATAACAGCTGATACCGATGCTGACGCCCACACGCGCTTGACCTTTTTTCAACGTGAACGACGTGGTGAGACTGGCGATAATTTTTTCTGCGACCTGTTCGGCGTCATGCGCTGACTTTATGTTGGCCAGAAGAACGACAAATTCATCGCCGCCAAGACGGGCGATGGTATCAGATTTTCGCACAACGGCTTCCATCGTACGCGCTATCGCCACCAGCAACTCATCGCCGGCATCATGGCCTAACCCATCATTGACGGCCTTAAATCCATCCAGATCGCAATACAACACAGCAAACTGAGTTTTGTTTCGTTCGCTGGCCCAAAGAACCTGATCAAAACGATCCGCGAACAAGGTACGATTCGGCAATCCCGTCAAGCGATCATAATTAGCCTTAAAGGCAAGATCCAGTTTACGTTCGCGGGCATGAGCAAGAAACAGTGCGATAATCCACGCTGGAACAATTCCAAGAACAAACAGTGGCACGGCCATTTTCAATAGCCCGTTTAACTGACCAATACGGAACACAAACATATGACGATCCGGAGTATAACTGACTAGAATCCAGCGAGATTCATTGGTACTCAGCGTTGCGTCCTGTGGTTTGATGGTCTGAAACGTAAACAATCCCTGTCGACTGAGCAGTTGCCCCTGTTGCTGTTGGTTAATCACATTCCACTCTTCAGGAAATTGTCGATAGAAACTGAAATTTGCTCGCTCTTTGATAACGTTCCCCCACTCCTCATTCTCACTGAGACCACGCATCCAATAGCCATCCCGATTCAAAAATAGCAGGCGAGATTCGGTCAGCTGCTCTGCTTTGACTAACTGACTCAGAAGCAACTGGCCATTATAGTTAAGAACAATCACTCCACGGGGATGTGTTGTATCAGCCGGACTGAAAACGGGAGCAACAAAACGAAGTGTCGGTTGATATGGCACCTGAAACTGATTATTTTCGATATTTAGATCAAACGGAGATAAAAAGGTCTGTCCTTGTTGAAGAGCGATCCCTTTCTGGAAATACTCGTGATCGCTTTTATTCTGCAGGTGGTCACTCTCTACAATATGAAGTTGTTTTTCCCCATCATAATTGACACGAACCTTCTCCTGACCGGACGCATCAAGAAAGCGGATTTGAATATACCATCCTCGAGCGCGGGCAAAGGCTGCAAATTCACGTGCAATACCATGTAACTTTTCTGGATACTGAGTGGTAGCGTAATCAATAACTTCGTTTTGTTGCGACAAAAAGCTCAGATCAGCCAGCATGGTGGATAATTCAAGGCGGAGTTCCTGCGTAATCAGAGCCATGACGTGCTCCTGTTGGGTCATCATCTCCTGTTGATGCTCCATAACACGCCGGGAATATCCCTGATAAAAAATCACGCAAAGTACCAGCACCATTACCAGGCAGATGCCCAGAAAAATCCTCAGTGGTGAGGTTTCGGTCGAGCGCGATGAGAGTGTGAGGTTAAATCGATCCATGCCGTATCCTGAAAGTTCTCATTTCGCTATTACTATAGCAAATATACTGATCGATCCTGCTTATTTAAAAAAAAAGGCGCTCCCTAAAAGGGAGCGCCTTGAACAAGCTTGGTTGCAGGTAAAATTACTTACCAGCCAGTTCCATAACTTGAGCGGTGAAGGGGTTGGCGAACAGAATGATCATCGCTACAACGAAAACGTAGATAGCGAGGGACTCGATCATCGCCAGACCGATCATCATAGTGGTCAGGATTTTACCACTTGCGCTCGGATTGCGAGCAACACCTTCAACGGCAGATTTGATAGCCAGACCTTGGCCCAGACCAGTACCGAAAGAACCAATAGCCATACCGAAACCAGCTGCGATCATGCACCATGCGAAAAATGTCATTGCTTTTCTCCTTGAAACAAAAAATGTGGGTTATTTTTCCTATATGATATAGGACCGATCAAAACGTGAATCACGTTGAGATTATTAGTGTGCCTCTTCCAGAGCCCCGGCAATGTAGATCATGGCCAGCAGGGTGAAAACAAACGCCTGGATAAACGCGACCAGGATACCCATCATCATCATAGGGATCGGCAGGAACAGCGGAACCAGTGCGAAGAAAATCATCAACACAATCTCATGTCCGTACATGTTACCGAAAAGACGAAGAGACAGGGACAACGGACGAGCCAGGTGACCGATGATCTCAATGATGAAGATCAACGGTGCCAGAGCCAGAATCGGGCCCATGAAGTGCTTGAGATAGGAAATGCCGTGCTCTTTCACGCCGATAATGTGAGTCATGGCAAACACGGTCAGCGCCAGAGCGGCGTTGGTGTTCAGGTTGGCGGTCGGCGGATAGAAGCCGGGAATCAGGGCAACCAGGTTGGACACCAGAATGAACAGAGCAAAGGTCGCGATCAGCGGGAAATACGTTCTCCCTTTGGGACCCATGGTCTCTACAATCAGGTTCTCAATGCCGTCGACAACACTTTCCATCAGATTCTGCCAGCCACTGGGAACCATTTTGATTCCACGGGAAATAACAAAGGCCAGGCCAATCAACAGCAACATGACAAACCACATATAGGTGACATGTTCACCAAGGTGGGTATGCAGCTGCTCTTCGACCCATTGCAGAAATAAAAAGGGATGTGTCATTTAAGTCGTGCCTCCTTACTTGATAGCGCGCTTTATGGTGGTCCACATAATATTGATGACCACGACTGAAAGTCCAATAACCAGGCCGATGGGGTCCACTTTGACCACGGCAATCAACAACAGCAACATTACTGCCAAGGCAGCCAGCCTGAACACATAGCTCAGTTGAAACCCCCGGACCGCCGGTTCCCCACCCTCACAAAGAGCTTTCACCAGCGAGCGATGCAGCCATTGATACCCGCACACGGCAATCAGACCGCCGCTGGCCACACCAAGAGTCAGGTCAAGATCCTGAAACAAGCCGCTCAGCGCGACCAGCAGTGCCAGAATGATCCAGTTGCGTCGGGCAAGTTGTCCGAGCAGTTGGTCATCACTCACTGTCTTCCTGACTCTCCTGTTTCTGACGTCGCAGTTCGCGATTGGTCAGAATGAAAATATTTCTAAATCCCGAGACGATACCAAAGCCCAGGAAAATTAACAGCATCCATGGCTTGGTCCCAAGCCACTGATCCAAGTAATAGCCCATGGCCATGCCGATAAGGATCGACGCAACCATGCAGATGCCGACACTGGACAAGAAACCAAGAGATTTATAGAGTTCACGCCGATTTTCGGCCATGCGAATCTTCTTCCATTCTTTTGTCGTGCCATACAAACGCGGTTTTGTACCACAGCCCGCTGCAAGTGTCAATTTGTTTATCAGTCTATGACGGTCCAACTGGGTGGATTTATCCCTATTTGTGCTTAATTCAACAGAGATTAATCACCCCAGCGGCAAATGGTCCTTTTTCGTCGTCAGTCAATCTGCTACACTCCAGGCCACTTTTGCTTTCTGGATCTGATTCAACCATGCTCAACGAAACTTTTATTATTGATATTGATGAAGCACTGCGTCGACGCGACAATGGAGCGCTATTTGTTGACGTGCGCAGTCCAGATGAGTTTGCCGACGGCACCATCCCCGGTGCGATCAATGTCCCCATCCTTGACAACGATCAACGTTCCGAGATCGGGACACTTTTCAAGCATGAGGGTCCGGATGCTGCCCGCCATCGCGGCATGCACCTTGTTGCCCCGCACATCCCTGAGATGATTGAAACGATCCTCTCTCACCGCCAGTCGCATCGCCAGTCCATTGTTATTTTCTGCTGGCGTGGTGGTTTACGTAGCCGTGCCATGACAGCATTTTTGCAACTGGCCGGCTATCCGGCATTTCAACTTCGTGGCGGGCATAAATCGTTTCGTCGCCTGGTTCTCGATTTTTTTGAAAAAGGACATTGGGCACGCATGCTGGTTTTGCGAGGTTTGACCGGCGTGGGCAAAACCCGCATCATACAACAGGTTGAACAGTTGGGCTGGCCGGTCGTTGACCTTGAAAGTCTGGCCAATCATCGAGGCAGCGCCTTTGGTGGAGTTGGCCTGGGCGAACAACCGTCACAGAAAACCTTTGAAGCCTTGTTGTGGGACAAGTTACGCCAGGTTGAATCAGACGGTTGGGCCCTGACCGAGGGGGAGAGTCGTCATATTGGCCGCCTGCTGTTACCGCAGCGTTTTCATCAGAGCCTCCAAGACGAAACCACGGTATGGCTTGAAACGTCCATGGATAACCGGGTTCGTATCATTCTGGAGGATTATCAGGTGGACCAGCTCCCTCTTGAAGCTTTCATTCCACCGATCGAATCGATCAAATGTCGCCTAGGCGGCAAAGAGACGGAGCAGATGCTTGAATTACTGCACCACAAGCAGTGGCATCAGCTGATTTCGGAACTGATGGTCAAATACTATGATCCGCTTTATCGCCACACGCGACCCGATGATCGCATTGAACTGACCATTGATCCTTTTACCGAGCAGCAACCGGAATTGAAACAGGCCATTGACAGGATACTTGCAACAACGAATAATGGGGACTAGTTGCTGTCTTCCAGGAGTGTGCCGTGGCCACGTCTTCGACCTTTGAGCAATTCAATCCGTTATGTGAAAAATGTGTGCGCTCCTGCCGTCAGCCTTTAGGCACCAAGCTGGTGGAATGTCCTCGCTTTTCACCGCGTCCGTTTAAACTGACCCCACCACCGCGTAAGCAACTCGATCTGTTTTAACTTTTTCTTTTTTCCTTAACAGATCAAAGTCAAAACCGCCGGGACTCGCCCCGGCAGGCGACATCCTTTTGACTGGCCGCTCAAAAGGATGCAAAAACCGGCTGAACTTCTCCTGAACCTAAATCTACCTACACTGAGTTTGTTTCCGTTTTTCTTTACAGATTCGGCTTGCCTCCCTTTAGCTCGGCAAATCGTGCGTCTCATCATCCTTGGCGTAAAACGTTGATAACGATCTTTCGTCTTACTCAATCTCTGATGTGGCACCGATCAAACGGGCGGGACGATGCCCGCCCTGCAATAGCGTGTTATTTAGAACCTCAGGTCTATCGTTCAGTAGCGCGGAAACCCACGTCACGTGCGTACCACGCTGAGAAACAGATGAGTTTTGAAAAGCGAGCTGTGGCGTTCTCAATACCACAGAGGCTCAAGGCTGCGTGTTGTAGCCTTACACCTCAAGCTGCCGGAGAAACTCCACCACATACGGCGTAAACTTCTCCGGCTCAACCAGAAACGAGTCGTGCCCGTAGTCGGAGTCAATCAGATGGTAAGAAACAGGCTTGTTGCCTTTTTGCAGGATCTCCACCACCTCTTCTGTCTGTTCCGGTCGATAGAGCCAATCCGACGTGAAGGCAAACCACAGAGATGGACAATTTAAACGTTCCAGCGCCTCTTCCATGCCGGAAAAATTCCACGACACATCATAGAGATCCAGCGCCTTGGCCAGATAGAGAAAAGAATTACAGTCAAACCGGGCGGGAAAGCTGTTGCCATTATATTCGAGATAGCGTTCCACCTCGAACTGGCCGAAAAAATCAAACAGACCATCGCGGGCCGAAAAACGCCGACCGAACTTCATGGACATGGACTCTTCCGATAGAAACGAAATGTGTCCGACGGCACGTGCCAGAGCAAAACCGCTTACCGGCTGATGCTCGGGCTTGTAGTTGCCCTTTTTCCACAGTGGGTCATTGTAGATCGCCTGGCGAGCCAGCGCATTGAGCGCAATGGCCATCGGTGAGGTTCGTCCGGTTCCGGCAATGGGAATAATTGACCGAACCATTTCAGGATAATGAATCCCCCACTCAATCGCCTGCATGGCACCCATACTACCGCCGATCACCGTGACCAATGAGGTGATGCCCAACGCATCAAGCATCAGCTTCTGGGCACGCACCATGTCACGGACCATGACAATGGGAAATTTAAGGCGATAGGGTCTTTCTGTGTGTGGATTGATACTGGTCGGACCGGTGGAGCCTTTACAGGAGCCAATAACGTTGGAACAGATGACGAAATATTTATCGGTGTCGAGTACCCGGCCGGGGCCAATCATGTTATCCCACCAGCCCGGTTTACGGTCTTCAGCACTGTGCTTTCCGGCGGCATGGGCGTCACCGGTCCAGGCGTGGGTTACCAGAACGGCATTGGTTCCACGGTCGTTCAAAGTACCGTAGGTTTCATAGGCCAAGGTCAACGGACCGAGCAAACGACCGCTTTCCAGTCGTAATTCCTGGTCAATATCGATGGTTTGAGTTGCTACCAGAATGTCGTTGGTCAAGTCACTCTCCACGCAAAAAAGGCCCCATCCAGAGAGAATGGGGCCTTGTGGATACGTGGAACAGGAGAAACGTCCTGTGGGGTAATTCAAGTATCCAAAGACGCCGTCTCATCTGTCCCCTTGCGGGGGTGGAATTAGCACCTGACATCCTGAAATTCAGGACCGGTTGCTGTGGTTTCAAAGGGCCAGTCCCTCCACCACTCGTGATAACACGGTTGTCGATGTGTTGTTCAATCTAAAGGAACCCCGTGGGGTTGTCAATCTTTTACCCTGCTCAATCCTACCAGTTGTTCGACCAGGCCGGATGACTGCAATCGGCATCCAGTGTCGAGATGCGCCGTTGGCCTGTGCCGTCGTCGCGCATCACGTAGATGGCCTTTTTACCGGAAACGTCATTGGAAAAGACAATAAAGCGGCCATCCGGACTCCAGCGCGGATGTTCCTTGTTGCCGGCACCGAATGTCAGTTGTCGTTCATCTTTGCCGTCAGCAGCGATACTGAACAGGTTAAAAGCACCGCCTTCCAGGCGACTGAAGACAATGCGCTTGCCGTCCGGACTCCAGGCCGGAGTTGCATTGTATTTTCCGTTATAACTCAGACGACGCACCTGACCATCGATGAGGTCGGCAACGAACAGATGTGGGTTGCCCTGACGGTTGGAGACAAAGACCAGCTGATCACCGATAGGACTCCAGCTCGGATCAACATCAATCGCCCAGGAGTTGGTCACCCGTTTATGAATCTGGCCGGACAGGCTCTCCAGATAGACCTCCGCGTTGCCGTCCCGCGACAGGGTCAACGCCAATTCGCGTCCGTCTGGACGATAACGTCCGGAGATATTCAGCCCTTTATGACTGGAAATGCGTGCCTCTTTACCGGTGTAGATCTCCTTACGATACAGATCAGGATTGCCCTGGCGATAGGAAGTAAAAATCACTTCGCGGCCCAAAGGAGAAAAGTCGGGATTAAGCACCAGACTGCGGTGGTTGGTGATCCGCTTGGGATCGTACCCATCCGACTCCATCAGATAGAGTTCTTTGTGCCCGGTCTGATTGCTGATAAAGGCAATGCGCGTATTGAACGCCCCCGGTTTTCCGGTGAGTGCTTCGAGGATCAGGTCGGCAAAACTGTGAATCATCCGCCGCACATCACTGACTTGGCCGCGATAATTATGGCCGACCAGCAAACGGCGTGAAATGACATCAAACAAGCGGAAGTCTAACTCGACATGGCTGCCGTTGACACGGTAAGCCCCCTTGATCAGCACTTGGGCACCGAGAAGACGCCACTGGCCAAAATCCACTTCGGTACTGTTCAGCCCTATCCGTTTAGCATCATTGAGAAATGCCTTAGGATCAACAAACTCGAACAGACCACTGAGATCAAGATCCGCACTGAGCACTTGATCAACAGTCTCTTCTACGGCACTATCACGCGCTTCCATCGGCAAGACACGTGTCAACGCCAAAGGAATCGCCTGCTTGCCCGGGGTGGTAATAACGATCTCTTTCGCCATGGTAAAACTGGCGGAACTGATAATACCTACCAACAATAAAACGCTTATGATCAATGTCTTTTTCATCGTTTTAACATCTCTTCCGGATCAAAAGTTACGATCAATTCGAGTGGACGGGATGGTTTCGACGGCAATTGTGCCAGCTGACTTACAGCGCGCTTGACGCTGGCATCAAAAAAACTGTCGCCGGACGGTGAGAGCATCTCATAATGGATGAGTCGACCAGAGGTATTGAACTGCAAAATCATTTTTGCTTTCAATCCACGATCCCAATAATGACGGGGCAGAGCCCAGGCCTGTGACAGATATTCCTTGATCCAGGCATCAAAGCTGACCCCGGCTTCATCCCCCTGCCCTCCAACTTCGCCGACCGGGGCATCAATGGTATCCGTGGTCGGTGTTTCACGTGACGCCAGCGAGTTCAACTCATTTTTCAGCGCTTCGATACGCTGTTTGCGCTTAAGCCGTTCGATGGCGTCGAGAGTTTCCTCCTGATAGCTCTTTTCAACAGTTTTAGCCGGCACCTCCACCGGCTGTTTCACTGCCGGTTTCTCCTGTTTTGGCTGTGGAACAGGTTTGACGACCTCAGGCGTTTTGGGTTTGACGACTTCCGGTTTCGGTTTAACGACTTCGGGTACCGTTTTCTTTACCTCAACCGGCTTCGGCTTCTCCGGGGCTTTGGCCACCGGCTTTGGCGCTGCGGGCGGGCTTTTTTTCTCCACCTTTTTCTTTTTTTCTGGTGCTTTCTTTTTGACCGGAGCATCCGGGCGACCGGCGCGTGGCTTGGCGACGGGCTTATGCAGAAGGTCGACGTAGTACACCGGTTTTTGTGGTTTTTCGAGCCGCGGTACCAGGTAGCCCCCCAGCAGGGCGAACACCAGGATATGCAGGATGAATGACAAGACAAACATCCGGCCGATACCGACATTGCTGCGATGGGAAATATCACGACGCGGTGTTACAGGTTCCGACATAGTCGTCCTTTGGCCTAGTTGGTTTCCGGTTCCAGAGCAACCATGCCAAGCCGGGTAACACCGGCGCGGCGGATGGCAGCGAGGACCCGTACCACACGCTCATAAGGCACGACCTTGTCGGCCTCAAGATAGACTTCCTTACTTTCCCGGTTGGCCAGCACCTGTTGGAGGACAGCGACCAGTTTGTCGGCACTTTCGACGTTTTGCTTGCCGATATAGATCCCTCCGCGACTGTCGATACTGACAATCAGGGATTCTTTGGCCGCCTCAAGATTCGGGGCCTGACTCACTTCGGGAAGATTGACATCCACACCCTTTTCCATCATCGGCGCCGTGACCATGAAAATGATCAGCAACACCAGCATGACATCGACAAAAGGCGTAACATTGATTTGCGACAGAGAGCTGCGTCGCTGAGGTCTGGAACTGATCTCCATCAGGACCTCCGTGTCATGTGCTCGATGATGTTAAGAAATTCCTGGCTGAAGTTGTCCATTTCCCCGATCAGGACATTGACCTTATTCAGGAAGTGGTTGTAGCCGACAACGGCAGGAATCGCCGCCATCAATCCGATGGCCGTGGCGACCAAGGCCTCGGAAATACCCGGTGCAACAACCGCCAGGGAGGCGCTACCGGTCTGGCCGATACCGTGAAAGGAATCCATAATGCCCCACACGGTTCCGAACAGGCCGATGAACGGTGCCGTGGAGCCGGTTGTGGCGAGAAACGTCAGATATTTTTCGAGTCGATGTGTCTCCTGGGTACTGGCACGACGCAATGCGCGAGCGATATTTTCTCCGCCAAGGTCGGCAAATCCGCGGCTGTCATCCCCTTTTTCAATGCGCTGAACCTTCATCAGTTCCTGGTACCCTTCACGGAACAGGGCGCTCAACGGGGAATTGCTGAACTGTTTGATCTCCTGAGCCACCGCATCCAACCGTTTTTTCGTCCAGAAAAAATCAATAAACTGGGCGGACTCGCGCGTTGCGCGCTGAATGGTGCGAAATTTGTAGAAAATAATGGTCCACGACACCACGGAGAAATAGACCAGAACCAGCAAAACCAATTTGACGACCGGACCGGCATTCCAGATTAAATCGAGCACGTGAATCTCCTATTGTTTGTATGAAACATTGAAATATGGTTTGTGCTTCAGACAGTGTAGCGCATAGCGGCCACAACTACTGTCGGGATGACGTTGCATGTATCGCTGCAGGCTTTCCAGATCGTCAATATCTTCCCAGGGAGAAAGCATCTGAAAACGAAGCTGGCAGGATACCAGCCGTTTGCAGGTCTGTTCAAGGACCTGTTCACTGCTCCAGGATATTTGTTCGAAAACTTCGGGATAATAATCATTTGCTCCGGCGAGGACATAGCCACCGTCAATGGCGGGAACAACGACAAAATCATGGGATCCCAACAAATCAAAGGCTTGATCCACACGGTCTGCGGGCAGGTCGGGGCTGTCCGTACCAACCACACAAATGCGTTGCCACCCCTGATCTACCGCATGGCGGAACATCCGTTTCAAGCGTTCACCAAGATCGCCTTCCCCTTGGGCAATCAGCCGACAGTGTGGAAAGCGCTGGGCAAAATACTCTTTTTCTCCGCTGTAACAGATGACGAGATCGTAACGGTCACAGGTGAAAGAACGAATGGTCTGCCGTAAGCTGAACGCATACAAGGTTGCGGCTTGCTGTGGTGTCAGATCCGGGGTGAGTCGTGTTTTCACCTGTCCGGGGTACGGTTGTTTGGCAAAAACCAGTAATACATTGGCTTTTTTCACCAGCAGGCCTGTGGATAACCTGGTGGAATCTTCAGAGTTATCCACAGCTATTCACTCTGTCTCGTATATTCCAGCGTTGCATAGGCCGAATGGTTGTGGATGGATTCGTAATTTTCACACTCAACACAAAACCATTCGATCGTCGGTACGCTTTTCAGTTTTTCCGTGACGGCACGGACAATGTCTTCAACAAACATGGGGTTTTCATAGGCCTGTTCTGTCACGGCCTTTTCATCTTCCCGCTTGAGCAGTGAGTAAACCGGAGCACTGCCACAACTCTCCACCCAGCTGATCAACTCTTCGATCCAGATCATTTTTTCGCTGCGGATGGCAACGGTCACACTGCTGCGCTGGTTATGGGCTCCATAGCGGCTGATATCCCGCGAGCAGGGGCACAGTGACGTGACCGGAACCCGGACTTCAAGAACAAAGTCCTTTTTCTCCCGCAACGTACCAATAAACCGGCATTCGTATTCCATCAGCCCTTTGGCTTTGGAAACGGGAGCTTCTTTCTCGATGAAATAGGGAAAGGTCAATTCAATATGCGCGCAGTCCGACTCAAGCCGCTCTTTCATCGCTTTGAGCAGCCCTTCCATATCGTTTAAAGTCACTTCCTCGCCACGATACTGGTTGAGAATTTCAAGAAAACGACTCATGTGGGTGCCTTTGAACTGATGCGGCAATTCCACATACATATTGATACTCGCGACCGTCTGCTGGCGGCTGGTGTTTTTGTCCTGAACCACAATAGGATAACGCACATCCTTGATGCCAACCTTATCGATGGCAATATTGCGGGTATCCTGCGATTTCTGCAGGTCGGGCATCGATGTGGTCATGCTACTTCTCGACATAAGGGACGGGATCCGTTAGTCCGGCCTGGGAAAAGCCATTGAGTCTCAGGACACAGGAGTCACAGCGACCACAGGCTCGCCCATCTGCTGCAGGATCATAGCAGGAATGTGTGAAGGCATAGTCAACGCCCAGATCTGTTCCCATACGAATGATATCCGCCTTACTCAAATGGAGTAACGGCGTATGAATCGTATAACTTCCAGCACCCTCAACCGCAGCCTTAGTCGCCAGATTGGCCATGGCCTGATAGGCTTCTATAAATTCGGGGCGACAATCCGGATATCCGGAATAATCGAGTGCATTGACTCCAATAACGATATCAAAAGCTCCCAGTGCTTCCGCCCAGGCTAAACCGTAGGATAAAAAGATGGTGTTGCGAGCCGGGACATAGGTGACCGGAATTGCATCGTCAATCTCTCGATCTTTGGGAACCTCAATATCCGCAGTCAAAGCACTGCCGCCAATCTTGCGTAGATCAATATCCACGATCAGGTGCTGTTCCGCACCCATTTGCGGGGCAAAGGATTCCGCTTTCTGTAATTCGATACTGTGTCTCTGTCCGTAACGGAAACTCAGAGCATAAGGGGTCATTCCTTGGGCCTTGGCCCAAGCAAGACAGGTGGTTGAATCCAGTCCTCCGCTATAGAGTACAATGGCTTTTTTCGACATAATCTTGTTTCCTGCTGAAAGGCGTCAATGGCCGTTGTTTTTTAATGTCATCCACCGCACACCATACACAAAGCGCACATAAAAGAAAAGGTACTGCTCTTTTTCTCCCTGTTTTTGCGTCTTATTTCGGCTTGCTTCGATATAAACTGTGGCGGTATAGTCCCTGTCATGTCTTGCGCTCTGAATATTCATCATTTACATAAATCTTTTGGCCGCCAATGTGCCGTTGAAGATCTTTCTCTGACGATTAATCGCGGAGAGATTTTTGGTCTGTTAGGTCCTAACGGGGCGGGTAAAAGTACGACGATCAACATGATATGTGGTGTGTCTCGTATCGATTCCGGATCGGTTTCTGTTTTCGGCTATGATACGCGTCATCAAAGCCAGCACGCGCGCCGTCTTACAGGCGTCATGCATCAGGAAGTGGTCACAGATGCGTTTTTCACCATCGATAAGGCCCTTAAGATGCATCCCGGTTTTTTTGGCGTTAAGTCGGATCCAGCCTGGCGAGAATTACTCATTGACCGGCTTGACCTCTCAGACCACCTGCACAAGCGGATGAATTGTCTTTCCGGCGGCATGAAACGTCGCTTTATGCTGGCTAAAGCGTTGATACACAAGCCACGACTATTGATTCTTGACGAACCCACGGCAGGTGTTGATATTGAGCTGCGTCACACAATTTGGTCGTTTATCCGTGAGATCAATCAACACGACACCACGATATTGCTCACGACTCACTACCTTGAAGAGGCTGAGCATATGTGTGATCGCATTGGCATTATGAACTCTGGTCAGCTGATTGCTCTAGATTCCACCCGTGCATTGCTTAACCACCTTGACACACGACAGGCAACTCTCGAGCTCAACCAGCCCCTTGAATCGATTCCGCAGTGGTTGGGTTTGCGTCAGTTTCATTTATCTGATGATCGGATTCATCTCTCTGTCAACTTATCAGCTGATGAGACCGTGTGCGACTTGATGCAACTCTGTCATCAGCACGGTTTATCCGTTCATGATCTCAACACCGTGTCTCCTAACCTTGAAGAGGTATTTCTCCACCTTACGCGTTCTTGTCAGTCGCAGGGGGCAACCTCATGACCCCGATGCAGCGTGATGATCATTCTTTTCGTTCATGGCGGCCGTTTACCGCCCTTCTTAAAAAAGAGATTCACCGTTTTTGTCGCGTTTACACACAAACGCTGATCACGCCCGTCATTATTGCTTCACTTTATCTGTTTGTTTTTGGTGCCACGTTGGGCAATCGTATCTCTGTGATAGACGGCTTCAGTTATGCCCAGTTTGTCATTCCCGGTCTCATCCTCATGGGTGTCATCAACAACACTTTTGCCAACAGTTCATCTTCATTATTCATGTCGCGACATTTAGGACATATTGTCGATGTCCTGGTCATGC
Organism: uncultured Desulfuromonas sp.; assembly: GCF_963666745.1. Classification (NCBI taxonomy): domain Bacteria; kingdom Pseudomonadati; phylum Thermodesulfobacteriota; class Desulfuromonadia; order Desulfuromonadales; family Desulfuromonadaceae; genus Desulfuromonas; species uncultured Desulfuromonas sp. The sequence continues at coordinate 3,113,437 of NZ_OY762961.1, forward strand.
CTCTCTCGGCCTGGCAAATTGTTTCGGTCTATACACTTGCGGCCATGACTCGCGGCCTTCTGGTTGGCTCCGTTGTGTGTTTTATTTCTACGTTTTTTGCAAAACTCCCCTGGGCGTATCCTCTCCATACGTTACTTATGTCTGTGTTGTGCAGCTTCTTGTTTGCTCAACTCGGCATCATTGCGGGAATTTTTTCAGACAGTTTTGACGGTCTGGCGATGTATATCAATTTTCTTCTTTTACCTTTGATCTTTCTGGGTGGTGTTTTTTATCCTATTTCAATCCTTCCCCCCTTTTGGCGGCACGTTTCTCACGTGAATCCTCTTTTCTATATCCTCGATGGTTTTCGCCATTCGATTCTCGGCGTTGGAGATCTGCCCCTGTTCGGCTCTTTTCTTTTTACCGGGTTGTTCAGTCTGTTTATGTGTCTGGTTTCTATCTGGCTGATACGTTGCAGCTCACGATTTAGGGCATAAAAAAAAGCCCACCAGAACCTGGTAGGCTTATGAAAAAAATGACAAGGAGAGATGTAGATTTTTATTCGCACATACTTTGAATGAGTACCTGGCCACCGTAGGCGGCGTTTTTTCGTACCAGACGATCCGCAGTATCGCCATCGTGACTTTCGAACGCATCGATGATCTTTTCATGTTCCTGAACAGAGATTTCCATTCGCCCGGGCAGTGACAAAGATGCAATGCGTAACCGGTCAAATTTTTTGAGCAATTGTTGAATTAATTCCAGAAGTTTTTCATTGCCGGAAGCACGGATAAACTGCTCGTGGAACTCATTGTGCACCCGAAAGAACGTTTTGACGTCACCTGCAGAAGCAAGCTTTGACAAACGGCCATTGATGGCTTTCAATTTTTCAATATCTTTATCGGTCAATTTCTCCGCAGCCAATCGCGCCGCATATCCTTCAAGGATACTTTTAATGGAATAGAACTCTTCAACATCTCTTTCCGACAGCGCCGTGACGACAGCTCCTTTTCTCGGCACAACTGTCAGATAGCCTTCTGATTCCAACTGGCGAAAGGCCTCACGAATCGGCGTACGGCTGATGCCATAGCGCTCTGCAAGGTCGGGTTCTGAAACTCTTTCGCCAGCCTTCAATGTTCCTTTCAAAATGGCATCACGAATATTTTCCAGAATTTTTTCACGAAGAGTTTGGTGTCTCTCTATGGGTTTTTTCTTCATTCTGTCCTCATTTACACATCCAAAGTGAATATTCAGAGACGCCTTTGTCGCTGTTTCAATTCACTTATCCGGCATTCTAGACTTTTACCGGATGACAGTATATATGTATACTGTATACAGCACAAGCACTAGTTATCTCTCATTATTTTTATTTCCAACATCTTGTTTTTCCAGAGACTCGAAGGTATTCTTGGCCATGATGGAGTGGCTATGAACCCAATTCGCAATGTCATTGTTTCTTTAAGTGCACTAATTATTATCCTGTTTGTCGGCACTTTCGGTTATCGTCATATTCAGCATTGGTCACTGATTGACTCGCTCTATATGACGGTAATTACAGTGGCCACAGTCGGCTTTCGTGAGGTACACGAACTCAATTACCAAGGCCAACTTTTCACAATTTTTATTATTATTTCTGGTGCGGGTCTTGTCGCTTATGCAGCGGCTAGTGTGATCCAGTTGATGGTTGAGGGCCAGTTACGCCAGTTTTTGGGGAGGAAAAAATTGCTACAGCAAATTTCCAAGCTGGAAAATCACTATATCGTCTGTGGATATGGTCGTATCGGCAACTTTATCTGTCGTGAATTTGCCGCTAAACCGGTTCATTATGTCGTTGTTGAGAGTGACCCCGAACTTTGTCAGAAAATGAATGCAGAAGGAATTCTTCATGTTCAGGGTGATGCAACCGATGATGATATTCTGGTCAATGCCGGCATCACTCGAGCAAAGGGTCTCATTACTGCAGTCACGTCCGATTCAGCGAATGTCTATATCACGCTTACAGCTCGAGGACTCAATCCTGACCTGTTCATCCTTGCCCGTTCCGGAGAGAAAACCACGGAGAAAAAGCTTATTCGCGCCGGAGCAAGTAAAGTTATATCTCCCTATACCATCGGGGCCAATCGAATGGCTCAGGCGGTTTTACGGCCTTCTGTAATGGATTTTATTGAGATCGCAACCGCTCACCACAACCTTGAACTTCAGATTGAGGAGATTCGTATTAATACAGGTTCTGACCTTGTTGATCGGACACTGCTCAGTTCTGATATTCGGAAACATCTTGGAATTATCATTGTCGCGATTAAGAAAAGACATCATGATCGGATGCTGTTCAATCCGCCCTCTGATGCCTTGATGGAGGAAGGTGATATTCTCATCACATTGGGAGAGCCTGTTGCCATTCAACGTCTTGAACGCCGGGCATCCGGGCCTGTCGATATCTAATTGGTGATCTTACACAAAAAAAGGCAGCCAGTGGCTGCCTTTTTTCTTAATATTCGTTTGAAATTACCGCGCTTTGCGAGCGGCAACCTGAATACGGATCAGAGCACGCTCAAGAGCAGCCTCCATAATCCGGAATTGCTTATCTTCAGGATCGAGTTTTTTAAGAGCTTCTTCGGCACGTCCCAAAGCGGCTTTTGCACGAGCCAAATCAATTTCATCAGCCGGCTCGGCGGTTTCAGCCAAAATCGTTACTTTACCCTCCTCAACTTCCACGTAGCCCCAGTTGACTGCCACGTGAAATGCTGCGCCGCCCTTACGATAGGTCAGTTCACCAACTTTAAGGGTGGTCAGCAACGGGGTATGGCCAGGCAGAATGCCCAGCTCACCAAGGGCGCCGGGAGCAATAATCTCATCGACTTCCTCGGAGAGAACCCGCTTATAAGGAGTGACCATCTCCAGTTTTAATATGTCTGCCATGTGCAACTTCCTTTATGGTTGCGGGCGGCCTAAGCCGCCCTCAAACTCAATCGATTAAGCTGCCATTGATTTGGCTTTTTCCAAAACCTCTTCGATGGTACCAACGAGGTAGAAAGCCTGCTCGGGAACATCATCATGCTTACCGTCCAGGATCTCCTGGAAGCCTTTGATGGTGTCTTTCAGCTCAACGTATTTACCCGGAGAACCGGTGAAGACCTCAGCAACGTGGAACGGCTGAGACAGGAAGCGCTGGATCTTGCGAGCACGAGCAACAACCAGTTTGTCATCTTCAGACAGCTCGTCCATACCGAGGATGGCGATGATGTCCTGCAGGTCTTTGTAGCGCTGCAGAACGAACTGAACATCACGAGCCAGCTTGTAGTGCTCGTCACCGACAACCTGGGGATCGAGAATACGGCTGGAGGAGTCCAGAGGGTCAACCGCGGGATAAATACCGAGCTCGGCAATCTGACGGGAAAGAACGGTGGTAGCGTCCAAGTGAGCAAACGCAGTAGCAGGAGCCGGGTCAGTCAAGTCGTCAGCAGGAACGTAGATCGCTTGTACCGAGGTGATGGAACCTTTGTCGGTGGTGGTGATACGCTCTTGCAACTCACCCATCTCAGTACTCAGAGTCGGCTGGTAACCTACCGCTGAAGGGATACGACCGAGAAGTGCGGATACCTCAGAACCAGCTTGGGTAAAGCGGAAGATGTTGTCAACGAACAGCAGAACGTCCTGACCTTCTTCATCACGGAAGTATTCAGCAACCGTCAGAGCGGACAAAGCAACACGGGCACGCGCTCCGGGGGGCTCGTTCATCTGACCATAGACCAGAGCGGCTTTATCAAGAACGCCGGACTCTTTCATCTCTTCCCACAGGTCATTACCTTCACGGGTACGCTCACCAACACCGGCAAAAACAGAGAAACCACCGTGTTGCTGGGCAATGTTGTTGATCAGTTCCATAATAAGTACGGTTTTACCTACACCCGCACCACCGAACAGACCGATTTTACCACCACGAGCATAAGGAGCCAGCAGGTCAATAACCTTGATACCGGTTTCGAAAGACTCTACTTTGGTCGATTGGCTGACAAACTCAGGTGCCGGACGATGGATGCCCCATTTCAGGTCGGCTTCAACCGGGCCGGCTTCGTCAACAGGCTCACCAACAACATTCAGGATGCGACCCAACGTCTTGCGACCAACCGGCATGGCAATCTGATCACCGGTAGCGAAAACGTCCTGACCGCGCACCAGACCCTCAGTGGAGTCCATGGCGATGGTCCGAACGGTGTTCTCGCCCAGATGCTGAGCAACCTCAACAACCAGGTTCATCTCACCCTCACCCAGTGACGGGTTGGTGATCTTCAGTGCGTGATAAATTTCAGGAAGCTTACCCGCTTCAAACTGAACGTCTACGACAGGACCAATGACCTGTACAATTTTACCTTTATCCATGAGAAAAACTCCTTTAATTCCCCACAGTGTGGAGAGACACGTTACTTAATAGATTCAGCACCAGAAATAATTTCCATCAATTCTGTCGTAATGGCAGCCTGACGTGCACGGTTATACTGCAGTGTCAGCTTATTGATCATTTCGGCAGCGTTTTTACTTGCGCTGTCCATACTGCTCATACGTGCCCCGTGCTCCGAAGCCACTGATTCGAGCATCGCCCGGAACAGTTGGACTTCAATGTGCTTGGGCAGAATTGAGCTGAGCACGTCTGCACTGCTCGGCTCGTAGATGTAATCCGCAACATAACTCGGCTCTTCATCCTCGGAAATTTCCGGAACGATGGGCAACAGCTGTGCTGTGGTCACTTCCTGGCTGATTGCACTGATGAATCGGTTGTACATCATGAATACGCCGTCATACTTGTCCTCAAGGTAATCGTCAACGATTTCGCTGCCGATCAACGATGCGGTGGCATAAGTGATGTTACCGGTCAGGTTGTCATACACTTTATCGATGACAAGGCCGGGACGACGCTTGAGGCCCTCGTTCCCTTTACGACCAATAATTCGTAACGTGTATTCTTCATATCCTTCAGCCTGGTTCCGTATAAATGCTTCTGCGGCCTTGACAATGCTACTGTTGAAACCACCACACAGACCACGATCAGCAGTCATGATCACCACCAAAGCACGCTTTTTCTCACGGGCTTCAAGCAGTGGGTGGGAGGCTTCCGCGTTACGCTTGGCCATGCTGGACAAAACATCCTGCATTTTATCAGCGTAAGGACGGGCGGCAACAACGGCATCCTGAGCGCGGCGAAGCTTGGCAGCAGAAACCATTTTCATGGCCTTGGTAATCTGCTGAGTATTTTTTACGGATCCAATCCGTTTTTTTATGTCCTTCAGACTCGCCATTTTTTAATCCTCAGGTTGATAGTCTAGGCTACGAACTGACCTTTGAACTCTTCAAGAGCAGCTTTGAGACGGCCTTCGAGGTCCGCATCGATAGCTTTTTTCGCGGTCAGGTCATTGATGAGATCAGCATGCTTACTGTCAATAAATGCCAGCAGCTCTGACTCGTAACGACCTACGGTCGATGCCGGGTAGTCATCAACATAACCGTTGTTTGCAGCATAGATGGCAACAACCTGCTTGGACACCGGCAGCGGCTGATATTGGCCCTGCTTGAGAATCTCAACCAGACGCTCACCACGTTGCAGCTGCTTCTGAGTTGCGGCATCCAGGTCGGAACCGAACTGAGCAAAAGCCGCCATCTCACGATATTGAGCCAGAGCCAGACGCAGAGTACCGGCAACTTGCTTCATCGCTTTAACCTGGGCGCTACCACCAACACGGGAGACCGACAGACCGACGTTGATCGCCGGACGAACACCGGAGTAGAACAGGTCGGTTTCGAGGAAGATCTGACCATCCGTAATGGAAATTACGTTGGTCGGGATGTAAGCGGAAACGTCACCAGCCTGAGTTTCGATAATCGGCAGTGCGGTCAAAGAACCAGCACCGAGGGTATCGTTAACTTTCGCCGCACGCTCGAGCAACCGGCTGTGCAGGTAGAATACGTCACCAGGGAATGCCTCACGTCCCGGCGGACGACGCAGCAGCAGGGAGAGCTGACGATAGGCAACAGCTTGTTTTGACAGGTCATCATAAATGATCAGGGCATGCTTGCCGTTGTCACGGAAGTACTCACCCATGGTAACACCGGTGTACGGTGCAATAAATTGCAGAGGCGCGGGGTCGGAAGCGGTTGCCGCAACGACGATGGTATAATCCATGGCGCCATGCTGCTTGAGCTTGTCAACAACCTGAGCAACCGTAGAACGCTTCTGACCGATAGCGACGTAGATACAAACAACGTCCTGGCCTTTTTGGTTAATGATCGTATCAACCGCAACAGCCGTCTTACCGGTTTGACGGTCGCCGATGATCAGCTCACGCTGGCCACGTCCGATGGGAACCATAGAGTCGATGGCTTTAAGGCCGGTCTGCATCGGCTCGTGAACCGATTTACGAGCGACAATACCGGGAGCCTTGACTTCGACCTGACCGAAGGTATCAGATTTGATTTCACCTTGGCCGTCAATGGCAATACCGATACCGTTGACAACACGGCCAATCAGGCTTTCACCAACCGGTACTTGAACGATTTGCTCAGTACGCTTAACAGTGTCACCCTCTTTGATATGCTCAGAGTCACCCAGAATAGCCGCACCGACATTATCTTCCTCAAGGTTCAGAACCATACCCATGGTGCCACCGGGGAACTCAAGAAGCTCACCAGACATCGCTTTATCCAGACCATGAATACGTGCAATACCGTCACCTACGGAGATAATGCTGCCAGTCTCACTAACCTCTACTTCGCGACCAAAGTTTTCGATTTGCTTCTTAATGATCGCACTGATTTCTTCTGCTTTGATTTCCATGAGTACTTCCTACCCCTTCTTTAAGGTATCTTCAATCCGCTGTAATTGGGTCTTAATGCTTCCGTCAAAAACTTTGCCTCCAACCTCGGCTTTAAGTCCGCCAAGCAAGGTTGAATCCACCTTGGTCTGGAGATCGATCTTTTTGCCGCATTGATCCTCGAGACCTTTTTGGATATTGTCGGCTTGCGCTTTGGTCAGCTTGGTCGCTGACGTCACGCTGGCGCGGACAATACCGGAAATCTCATCGGCAAATGCAGTATAATCCGTATGGATCTGACCGACGTACTGAATACGATCTTTGACAGTCAGCAATCCAACAAATTTTTTGATCCCTTCTGAAAGCTCCATCTTGTTGACAATGTCCGTCATGATGGCCATTTTTTTCTCGACATCAAGAGTGGGACTCTCCATCAACAAGCGCAAAGCATCCTCACGAGCAAGAACAGCGCTGACTTCACCCAGTTCTGCACCATACTGCTCGACCAGTTTTTGTTCGGTTGCCAGCTCTACAAGAGCTTTGGCGTACCGTTTTGAAATCGCGCTGCTACTCAATGCAGTTCTCCTACTTTCATTTTATATTCTTCGACTAAACGGGCCTGATCCTCTTTTGTAACTGCTTTTTTCAGGATATCTTCAGCGATACCCACAGCCATAGTTACAGCTTCCTGCTGCAGGGTCAGACGTGCCTTTGCGACTTCGTTGTCTGCTGATTTCTGAGCTTCAGCTTTGATTTTCTCCGCCATGGCTTTGGCCTCGGAGATAATCCGCTGTTTTTCACTTTCTGCTTCTTCCTTGATGGCTTCTTGAATACCAGCAATTTCCGATTCTGCTTGAGTCAGTTTGCTGTCATATTCTGCGTATTTGGCTTCGGCAGCTTCGGCAGCTTCTTTGGAAGCATTCAACGCTTGCTCGATCCCTTCACGACGACCAGCCAAGGCGTTTTTTAATGGCTTGGCAACAAAGTAGACCAGAATCCCGACAGTAACGCCGAAGTTCAGCACACGATACAGGAAGTCTTTCAACAACACACCACTATCAACATGGTGGGCTGCTTCATGGCCTTCACCTGAAGCAAGTGCGATCCCTGCGCCGGCAACAACCAGTGCAACTCCTGCGGCTGCCGTTAAGGTCCGTTTTGTCAAAAACTTATCAACAAACATTATTTCACGTCCCTTCCCAGAACCTTTGATGCGATAGCGCTGGCGAGATTCTTTGTTTCTTTCTCCAAAGTCTTGCGAGCTTCTTGCGCCTCTCCGGCCACTTTGTTTTTCATTTCCGCTAAACTTTTGTCTGCCTCTCCTCGTGCTTCCCCAAGAATGGCGGATTCCTCTTTAGCTGCTTCAGCACGAAGCGACGCTGCTTCCTGGCTGCCTTCCAGTTTCGCTTGCCGGAGCTTACTTTCATAGCTCTCCATCTTTTCATTGATGGATGCTTCCAGATCGCTCGCCTTTTGATGACCGCCGTCAATGGCTTCCTGACGCTGCGCCATAATATTGCGCAAAGGACGATATAACAGGATGTTAAGTACCGCCATGAGGATCAGGAAATTGACAAACTGCACCAGTATGGTCCAATCAATGCTTATCACCGCGTAACCTCTTTCTTCCTTTTGAATTCAACTCGATTGTGAATGACTAGAAGATCACTAGACAGATAACAGAAAGCCCTGCTGGGCAGAGCAGGGCATTCCTATCACAGAGACGTCAGAAATGTCAAGGGTTTTGTCCTTATTAGGGACCTTAAAAACCCGTAGTGTTGACTATTTATACAACATTCATATAGTCCAATATTCTCTGAAGTTCAGTATTATCATAAAAACTGATTTCTATCCTGCCACCCTTCCCTTTGGTTTTTATCTTTACCTTGGTTCCAAGGTTTTTTTTCAGGATATCTTCCAAATGGTTCAATTCAGGATCAATTTTCTTTTCTTTTTCTTTTTCAGGCGCTTGTACGACCGTTTTTATCTTCTTAACTAATGACTCCGTCGAACGGACAGAAAGTTTCTTTTTGATCACCTGATCTCGCGCTTCAATCATGTCATCTTCATTTTCCAGAGACAAAAGACAGCGCGCATGTCCCATGCTCAGTTTCTGTTCGAGCACGTCGTCACGGATCGTTTCAGGCAGCCGTAGCAATCGCAGTGAATTGGTTACAGCCGAGCGACTCTTACCAACCCGCTTTGCCACATCTTCCTGGGCGAGGTCAAAATTTTCAATTAAATGTTTATACGCCTCTGCCTCTTCAATGGCGTTCAGGTCTTCCCTTTGAATATTTTCAATCAGCGCGATTTCGAGAGCCCAGTCCTCTGATACATCCTGTATCGTCACAGGAACTTCTGTTAGCCCTGCTTTTTGTGCAGCACGCCAGCGACGCTCTCCAGCAATGATCTGATAGAAGTCATCCACGCGTCTCACAACCAGTGGCTGAATCACCCCTTTTTCTTTTATAGAGGCGACCAATTCCTCCATTTTTTCATCGTTGAAGGTTTTTCTTGGCTGACTGTGATGAGGTTTTAGGTCTTCTATGCCACAGAGAAAATACTTTCCATTGGCAGATGGTGCTGCAGCACTCAATAAAGCGCCCATCCCTTTTCCTAAAGCAGGTCTTTTTGCCATCACGATTTCCTTGTTTTAATCACTTCCTGAGCGAGGTCGAGATAAGCTGTCGCGCCACGTGATGAAATATCATAAAGAAGAACCGGTACACCATGACTTGGCGCTTCTGACAATCTGACATTCCGTGGGATAACGGCCTTGAACACTTTTTCCTGAAAATGCCCCCGGACCTCTTCGCTTACCTGATGAGATAGATTATTGCGTTGGTCGAACATTGTTAACACGATGCCACGTAAATACAGCGCAGAATTCAAACCCTGCTGTACCAGACCGATGGTTTTCATCAATTGACTCAACCCTTCCATTGCATAGTACTCGCATTGCAGAGGCACGATGACAGAGTCTGCTGCAGTCAATGCATTGATCGTTAACAACCCCAAAGAAGGCGGACAGTCGATTATGACGTAATCGTAATGATCAGAGACCTGCTTGATCACTTTATTAAGGCGATATTCCCTCTGATCTGCAGAGACCAATTCCAACTCTGCACCAATCAAATCCGTTGTCGAAGGCAAAACATTAAGGCAGTCCAACGATGTTTTTACAATGCATTCGGAGACCAGTGTGGGATCATGGAGTGTATCGTAAACTGTCACGTCCAGTTCTTCGGTGACAATACCGACGCCACTACAGGCATTTCCTTGTGGATCCATATCAATGAGAAGTGTTTTTTTCTCAGCAGCAGCAAGTGATGCTGACAAATTAACAGCAGTTGTTGTTTTTCCAACGCCGCCCTTCTGGTTGGCAATGGCTATGATTTCGGCCATACAAACTCCTATCTACGGGAATTTTTGATCATATCACACTCATTACCGAGCTAAAACCGCTATTCGCTTCTCATTGAGCTTTCTTTTTTTCCAAAATCACAAAAAATCTTTCTTCTTGTGAGGGTAAAAGTATTCGTTTATGTACATTTACTATTTCAAGATTTAGTCTTGATAAGATTTCTTGAGATTCATCAATTTCCCGCTGATAATCAGTCCCTTTCATGGCAACCAATTTCCCATTTTCATCAAGATAGCCATGGCACAATTCACAAAAAAGCCCAATAGATCTAAATGCTCTTGATGTAATTTGTGGGAACTGATGCCCGGATTGACTTTTGAGATTTTCTATTCTACTTGAAACAGGAACAAACCCCTCTAGTCCCAGCTTTCTCGCACAATGCTTTTGAAATTGGATTTTTTTCCCGACAGTATCTACAGATGTCACATCAAGTTGATGATATTTGATCTTGAGAGGTATTGAAGGAAAACCACCACCAGAACCAACGTCTAACAAGGGCAAGGATTGATCTAAAAATTCCGCAACCAAGAGTGAGTCAATAATATGTTTTTCCCAACACACTTCTTTATCTCTGATTGCTGTTAAATTTATTTTACTATTCCACAGCAATAACTCATCAAGAAATGCATCTAACTGCTCGAACTCTTCCATCAACAATTGAGTTTGCGGGGGAAGATATTGATTAATCTTTTCGAGCGTCATTTTTCCCCCGCAAAAGTACGGATAGAATCGTAATGGCGGCAGGTGTTACACCCGGGATACGCGAAGCTTGTCCAAGGTTCATTGGTCGAATTCGACAGAGTTTTTCTACGACCTCAGCAGACAAACTGGAAACGGCTTTATAGTCAAAATCATCTGGTATTTTAACCAGTTCATTTTTTTTAAACTTCTCCACCTGATCAATCTGTCTCTTGATATAACCTTCATACTTTATTGCTATTTCAACTTGAGAAAGAACTTCCTCTGAAAAATTACTCAGCTGGTTTAGAATCAATTTCATATTTTCGATTGAAATATCAGGCCGTTTCAATAGATCTCTTCCCGATTGGCCGTTACTGATATTTTCCAGATTAAGTTGTGCGAGTTGCTCACAATTTTTTGAGGTAAACCTTTCTTGTTTCAACAAACACAGCGCTTGCTCTATTTTTTCTTTTTTATCACAAAACGCTTGCCACCTTTCTTTATCTACCAAACCTATTTCATATCCCAGCGCTGTTAAACGTTCATCTGCATTATCTTCTCTCAACAGAAGACGATATTCAGCACGCGAGGTAAACATTCTGTAAGGCTCTTTAGAGCCAAGGTTAATCAGATCGTCAATCAAAACACCAATATAACCTTGATCACGACGGATAATAACAGGTGACTTTTGTTCAATTTTTCGTGCAGCATTAATACCAGCGATTAAACCCTGAGCAGCAGCCTCTTCATAGCCTGATGTACCATTAATCTGTCCGGCATGAAATAACCCTGATACGCTCTTCGTTTCCAGACTCGGCTGGAGCTGAATAGGATCTACATAGTCATACTCTATGGCATAACCAACACGCATTATTTCAACACGCTCGAGTCCTGGAATTGTTTTCAAAAACCTTAACTGAATATCTGCTGGCAGCGAAGTTGGCAAACCATTCGGATAAATCTCTGAAGAATTTAAACCTTCGGGCTCAAGAAAAACTTGATGGGTAATCTTTTCTGGAAACCTAACAACTTTATCCTCTATTGACGGACAATAGCGCGGTCCGATTCCCTCAATCACGCCACTGTACAGCGGTGAGCGATCTAAACCTGAGCGAATAACACGATGTGTTTCTTCGTTGGTTGCTGTAATAAAGCAGGAGACCTGTTGTTGATTTACCTGTTGACTCATATAGGAAAATGGGCGGAAAACATCATCCCCAGGCTGTTCTTCTGTTTTAGAAAAATCAATACTTCCCTTATAAAGTCTTGGGGGTGTTCCTGTTTTTAATCGACCAACATCCAAGCCAAGACTACTCAATTGATCGGACAGCCCCAGAGAAGGTGGTTCCCCTGAACGTCCACCTGGGTAGTTATTTAAGCCTACATGGATCAATCCACGCATAAATGTCCCAGTAGTCAATACGACACACTGACATTCAAAACGCCACCCTTCCTTAACATCAACACCAACAACACAATTATTTTCTACAACTAGCTGACTAACCGTCCCCTGCTTTAAATCCAATTTTTTTTGATTTTCAACGATTTTCTTCATTCGTTGTGAATACAAAAATCGATCAGCTTGAGCTCTGGAGGCTTGAACGGCTGGTCCTTTTTTTGTATTTAAAACTCTAAATTGAATACCTGTTTCATCGATATTCTTTGCCATTTCGCCACCCAAGGCATCAATTTCCCTTACAAGATGGCCTTTTGCTAAACCACCGATAGCTGGATTGCACGACATCTGCGCGACAGCATCAAGGTTCATATTTAACAGTAGTGTCGCATGTCCCATACGCGCCGTTGCAAGAGCTGCTTCACATCCAGCATGTCCAGCACCGACAACAATAACATCATATTTTTTTTCAAAAACAACCATATTCACCACCACTGTTTCACGTGAAACATTTATTTACCAATACAGAAGCGACTAAAAATATCATTTAAAATATCGTCTGGAGTCGTCTCACCTGTTATTTCACCCAAAGCCTGTAAGGATTCACGGAGATGTAAAGCAAGAAACTCATCAGATTCACCAGAGTCGAAAGCCTGAATAAAATCATTTAAATAAGATTTACAGCGCACAAGTATATCTCTATGTCTACGGTCAGACAAGACAACACTTTCTTCTCGAGACTCTTGGTGGATATTCAACGCGTCAAATATTCCTTCAATAAGGTCAGAAATTCCCAAGTTAAGCTTTACAGAAATACTGAAATTTGGATAATTATAAAGCTCTTTAGCGAGTTGAAAATCCTTTTTGTCTGATTTATTAACAGCAATAACAAAACGACCTGCAGGCAAGATAGAAAGATCATCTAAAATAGATGAATCAAACGGACAAGATCCATCAACAAGGTAAAGGATAATATCAGCTGATTTAATCTTGTTTTTTGCACGTAAGACCCCATCACGTTCAATCGGATCATCTGAGTCCCTGATTCCAGCTGTATCTACAATCGTTAAAGGGTAGCCTTTTAAGGTAATTGATTCTTGAATAATATCTCGAGTCGTACCCGGGATATTTGTAACAATTGCCCTATCCTCTCCTACCAGTAAATTAAGTAACGAACTCTTACCAACATTAGGCTTACCAAGAATCAGCAAGGAAAAACCATCACGTAAAATTCGCCCTTCATCATACCCAGCTAGAAGCTGATCAAAATCATTCTGTAAAGATGATGAATTTTTTTTCAATAATTGAGCATGGGATATATCAATATCTTCTTCTGGAAAATCAATATAAGCCTCAACCAAAGCAAGCATACTCAACAATGAATCTTTAAAAAAATAGACACGATCAGACAATGCCCCAGTCATTTGTCGCATCGCTAATTGACTCGCCATAGTAGATTTAGAAGCAATCAAATCTGCGACAGCTTCAGCATGGGATAAATCTATTCTGCCATTTTTAAATGCACGATATGTAAATTCTCCAGGCTGAGCAATGCGCACACCAAATGAAACAAATAAATCAATAACCATTTTCACTATCGCAACACTGGCATGACAATGAATCTCTACAACATCCTCGGTCGTATATGATCGGGGAGATGCCATATAAACAGCCATAACTTCGTCAACACAAATATCTTCAGAAAAAATAAAACCATAATAAAATTGATGAGAGGCAAAAGATGAAAAATGATTTCTATTTTTATTAACGAAACATCGGGATAAAAACTCTAGCGACTCAGCTCCAGATATACGCAAAATAGTTACAGCACCCTGTCCAGGAGGAGTCAACGGAGCAATAATAGTATCTTCGTCAGAAAACATAGATATCTCCAACTAAAAGACCGATTTGAAAATCAAATCGGTCTTTTGGCTCTCTATATAAAATAAGAATTAAGCGGGCTTTTTAAAAATCAAATATTGTTGAAAAATGGTCAGTAAGTTATTAACCAACCAATAGACAACCAAACCGGCAGGAAAATTTAGAAACAGAAATGTAAAAACTACAGGCATTGCCAGCATCATTTTTGCTTGCATAGGATCCATCGTACTAGGTGTTAATTTTTGCTGAATAAACATAGTGACACCCATTATTAATGGAGTGATATAATACGGATCCTTAACAGATAAATCTGTAATCCAGAAAATAAAAGGGGCATGACGTAGTTCTATTGTATCAAGCAATACTTTATACAAAGCAAAAAAGACAGGAATCTGTACAAGCATCGGTAAACATCCACCCAACGGATTAACACGATGTTCTTTGTATAATTCCATCATTTTTTTATTAAGTGATTCACGATCGTTACTATATTTTTCACGTAACTTTTTCATTTCAGGCTGCAGTTTTTGCATAGCCTTCATTGAAACATAACTCTTCTGCGTAAGAGGCCAGAAAAGCAATTTAATAATTACAGTAAGCAAAATAATAGAGAAACCGTAATTGCCGATAAAACCATAAAAGAAATTTAAAATAAGATGTAAAGGTTTAGCAATAATTTTAAAGAAACCAAAATCAATAACTTTAGCTAAATTAGAGTCAACATCTTTAAGAATTTGAACATCTTTAGGACCAAAGAAAACACGAGAAGATATAGTAGTTTCCGAACCGGGAATAATATTCAAAACTGAAGTAATATAGTTAGATTGAATCGTATTTTCTTGGTGTTTAAATACTAAATTTGAAAATTCATTACCTCCAATCAATGCAGAAATAAAATATTTATTTTCATAACCTATCCATGAAATATTTTCATAGACATCAGAATTAATATCTTCAACATCGACAGTAGTAACTTTATCTTCAGAATAATAAACAGGACCAATAAACTCTAACCGATTACCCTTCGTTTCTTCAGACCAGAAATTTGATAATGCGAGAGTAACATTTCCTAAAATATCATTATTTGATAAATTTTTAATTTTAACAAATAGGTCAAAATCATATTTATCTTTCGAAAAAACAAAACTTTTTATGATACTTAAATCATCTGACTTAGAAGTAAAATTTAGTGAAAAATTACTATCATTAATAATAACATTATCTATAGAAGATGATGTGTAATTATATTTAGAAATATCAGTTAAACCTTTATTCCCAGAAATACACAAAGACTGTATGTTTTGTTCTAAGTTTAATAAAGAAACATAGTCAGAATCATCTAAAGCAGTTTCTTTATATTTTTTCAACTTAAAATCTATAATAGATGCCGTAGATTCAGAGAAAATAATTTTATAAAAATTATTTTCAACAACAATATGTCTATCTTCTATATTATTAGCGATCAACGGTGAAACAGAAACATCCTCAGAAATAACAGCATTATTTGTTAATTCAACAGGATTTTCGACTATATTTTCTACATTATTCTTTTCAGCAGGGGGGAAAAGATAAGTAAAACCAGTCCATACAACTAACATTAAAACCAAAGCGATCAGAGTATTTTTATTTTCCATTATTAACCTCTACTTAACAGGATCGTACCCACCCTTAAAAAGAGGATTACACCTTAAAATACGACAGAATGATTTAAACAAACCGACAAAAAAACCATATTTTTTTATCGACAAAACGGTGTATTCGGAACAGGTGGGAATAAAACGACAAGAAGGTGGAGTCAGTGGGGAAATAAACTGCTGATATGCTCTGATCAATGAAATAGATATTTTTACCAAAATATTGGTATTCATAACATTATCTGAGATGAAAGATCATCAGCAAGTTCACTGTATTTATTTTTTAAAAAACAGGCCGAATTGCGTTTAGCAACAATAACGATATCTGCCAAAAAAAAATCATTCTGATTATTTCTGACAAATTCTCTCAATAAACGTTTAATACGATTACGCACGACAGCCCCACCAACTTTTTTACTCACTGTAAAACCAAATCTGGCAGGGCTGTCTGTTTTAACAATAAACAAAATAAAAAAACGCGTATAAATTTTAAAACCACATTTATAACAATGCGAAAATTCAGCTTGTTCTTTTATAAACACAATTATTTTGTCGGAATTGAAGCCGCTAAAGATTTTCTTCCTCTATTACGACGACGTTTGATCACATTACGGCCATTACTGGTTGACATCCGCTTGCGGAATCCATGAGTACGTTTACGACTAATACGGCTTGGTTGATAGGTGCGTTTCATATGTCAGACCTCCAGAGTTTGTTTGATTAACAAGAACTGGGGATTATATGTTTAATAAAGAAGACATGTCAAGATAAATATAAAAAAAAATAGGCAAAAAAAAACTATACAAGCACTTCCATACTGAGATATTTTAGGGTGTTAAAAAAATATCAAATAATTTAATAAATACCTAAAAATACGTATTTTTTTTACTTTTCAACACTGTTTATAAACTGTTGAAAACGAGAGGTAAAATGTCAGAAAGATATTGGCAAGAAATTAAAAAATCAGTACAAAAGAAAATTACTTCACAACACTACAAAACCTGGATAGACCCAATACAATTCGTAGAAATTCAAGATGAAAAAATATACTTAGCTGTATCAAATAAATTTATAAAAGATTGGATAGAAAAAAATTATATAAAAATTATTTTGGAAGAAATTGAAAAATTATCTTTACCATTTAAAAATATAATTTTAAAAACAGACATAAAAAATAAAAATATAAATAAAGAAGATAAAAAAGAAAAAGAAATAACAACTGAAAGAAAAGTACAAAATATAAATCCAGAATATACATTTTCTAAATTCATTTCAGGTTCATCTAATCAATTTGCAGCTGCTGCAGCGATGGCAGTAGCAAACAACCCAGCAACAATTTATAATCCATTATTTATTTATGGTGGTGTTGGTCTTGGAAAAACACATTTAATAAATGCTATAGGTAATGAAATTGTAAAAAATAATAGAAATATACAAGTAAGTTATTATTCATCAGAGAAATTTACTAATGAGCTAATTAATTCTATTAGATATGGGAAGATGGATGAATTCAGGAATAAATTTAGATCAATAGATGTTTTATTAATAGATGATGTACAATTTATAGCAGGAAAAGAAAGAACCCAAGAAGAATTTTTTCATACTTTTAATTCACTATATGAATCTCACAAACAAATTGTTGTAACATCCGATAAATTTCCAAAAGAGATACCAGGTTTAGAAGAACGATTAAGATCAAGATTTGAATGGGGGTTAATAGCTGATATTCAACCACCAGATATTGAAACAAAACAAGCAATTTTAGAAGCAAAAGCAGAACAAAATAATATTGTATTACCACAAGAAGTAGCACTATTCTTATCTAATTCTGTAATAAGTAATATCAGAGAGCTTGAAGGATATCTTATAAGAATAGGTGCCTATTCTAGTTTGACATCTACACCAATATCTATTGATATGGCAAAAAATATTTTAAAAGATATTATTATAGAATCAAATAAAGAATTAACAATAGAAGACATACAGAAAAAAGTTTCTAATCATTTCAATATAAAAATAGCAGAACTTAAATCATCAAAGAGAGTAAAAAATCTTGTAATACCAAGACAAATAGCCATGTATTTATGTAGACAACTTACATCATGCTCATATCCTGAAATTGGTGACCACTTTGGAGGTAAAGATCACTCTACAGTTATACATGCTATTAAAAAAATCGAAAAAAATATCGAAAATGACAGCTATTT
Organism: uncultured Desulfuromonas sp.; assembly: GCF_963666745.1. Classification (NCBI taxonomy): domain Bacteria; kingdom Pseudomonadati; phylum Thermodesulfobacteriota; class Desulfuromonadia; order Desulfuromonadales; family Desulfuromonadaceae; genus Desulfuromonas; species uncultured Desulfuromonas sp. The sequence continues at coordinate 3,131,442 of NZ_OY762961.1, forward strand.
GCGATCAACAATTAAAACAATAAAAAATACGCTACTGCCTTCATAAATTTGTGAATAAAACGACAAAAACTGTGGAAAAATAATCAGCATTGAGTTTTCCACAGAAAAAAATTATCATCAACACCTCTATAAACAGGTGAGGAAAAATAAAAAAGCTTTGAAAACAGCTACTTATAATTTTTTCACATATCAACAGATCCTACTATCTACGATTATAAAAACATTTAAAAACTAATAAAAACAAAGGGTGTCGATATGAAAATAATAACCAAAAAAAATGACCTACTAAAAGGTTTGACTCTTGTGCAAGGTGTCGTAGAGAAAAAAAAGACACTGCCAATTTTATCTAATGTTTTAATCGAAACCGATGCAGAAAATTCGAAATTAGTTCTCACAGCAACGGACTTGGAAATCGGTATAAAAACACATATCAACGCCAGTATAGAACAATCAGGAAAAATAACTATTTCAGCAAAAAAATTATATGAAATTGTTAAAGAATTGACTGATACTGATATTATTTTAAAGGTCAAAGATAATAATTGGGTAGAGATAATAAATGGAGAGGCAAAGTTCAATATCGTAGGTTTATCATCTGAAGAATTCCCACTAATATCAGAAAAAAATACAAATGACTATTTTGAAATAGAAGGAACTTTATTTAAAAATATAATAGATAAAACATTTTATGCAATATCAAATGATGAGAGTAAATTTAATCTGAATGGTATTTTCTTACATACAGAAACTATAAACGAAAAAAAATATATAAAGTTTGTTTCAACAGATGGACATAGATTAGCATCAGTTCGAATTGAATCAGATACTACGATATTAGATAATAAAGGAATTATTTTTCCAAAAAAAGGATTGTCTGAATTAAGAAAAATAATCGATCAAGATGATGATAATATAAATATTTCTATCATAGAAAATAATGCGATTATAACAATAAAAGACACAACTCTAGTAATGAGATTAATAGATGGAGATTTTCCTGATTACAAGCGTGTTATACCAGAAATGAGTGAAAATTATTGTCAAATATCAGGTGAAAAATTATTACACACTTTAAGAAGGGTTTCACTTTTAGCAAATGAAAAATCTAAAGGTATAAATATCGAATTTATGGATGATGAAATAAAAGTGACTTCCTCAAATCCAGAATATGGAGATGCTGTTGAAACTATAAAAACATCATATATTGGATCTCCAGTTAAAATTGGATTCAATTCTAAATATCTTATTGATGTAATATCAAATATTACTGATCAAGAAATACGTATATATATTAAAGATAATATGTCACCCTGTTTGATTTCACCAGATGAAAATACTGATTATCTAGCTGTAATAATGCCTATGCGAATATGATAATAAATAAAATAATTTTGAAAAATTTTCGATGTTTTGAAAATTTTTCAATAAATCTGAATTCTAAAAATATAATTATTGGTGACAATGGAAAAGGTAAAACAAGTATAATAGAATCAATATATTTATGTAGTAATTATAGAACTATTAATAGTAAAACTAAAAATATTGATTTATTAAAAAATAAAAAAATAAAAGCAATTATACAAATAGATACAGAAAATAAAAATATACTAGAGATAAATAGTAATAAATCAATAATTATAAATGGTTTTAAATCTCAAGTTATAGATCTTGTTAATTCTGTAAAATGTGTCTTCTATTTAGAAAATGAGTCTTATATATTTTTTTCTAAACCAACATTAAGAAGAAAATTTTTTGATCAATTAATATTTAATATTGATTCAAATTATCTTTATTTGCTTAATAATTATTTCAGAATTTTAAAAAATAGAAATTCTATTTTAAAGAGTAAGTCAAATGATTGTTTAGATATTTGGACTGATTATTTTGTAGATATAAATAATAAAATAAGTAACAAAAAAAATAATTATATTACAGAATTAGAAATATATATAAAATATATATCTAAAATAGTTTTAGGTAAAGATATCAATATAAAAATAGAAGTTAAAAATAAATTATATAAAAGAGAAATTTTAATAAAAGAATTGAATATCGGAAGTACATTATTTGGTCATCATTTAACTGATTATGATATATATATAGATGGAAATAATATATTTAATTTATCATCGAATGGACAAAAAAAATTATATTTAATAATTATTAAATTAGCTCATTTGGAATTGTCAAATAGTAAATACCAGCTTACACAACCAATTGTTATTGATGATTTATCGAGCGATTTAGATAAAAATATTATAAATAAAATTTATAGTTATCTTTCAAATATCAAGAATCAAGTATTGATAACAAATATTGAAAATATTCATAGTGATACTTTTTCTGTAACTAATATTAATAAAAACTAGGTGACAAATGGAAAACAATTATAGTGCCGAGAATATAAAAGTTTTAGAAGGTCTAACAGCAGTTCGAAAGAGACCTGCAATGTATATCGGTTCAACAAGTAGCCAAGGTTTACATCATCTTGTTTATGAGGTTGTCGATAATTCAATAGATGAAGCGTTGGCTGGTTATTGTGATACCGTATATGTCACTTTAAATGTTGATGGATCTGTAACTGTTGAAGACAATGGTCGTGGTATTCCAGTTGATTGGCATTCATCGGAAAATAAATCCGCAGCAGAGGTTGTTATGACTGTTTTGCATGCTGGCGGTAAATTTGATAGTGATACCTATAAGGTATCTGGTGGATTGCATGGTGTAGGTGTATCTGTCGTTAATGCGTTATCTAGTAAACTGCAACTAGAAATAAGACGTAATGGTAAAATTTATGAACAAAGCTATGCGACCGGTATCCCTACATCGGAACTGAGAGAAGTAACTGATACTATAAAAAAAGGAACAAAAATAACTTTTTGGCCTGATGCAAGTATTTTTGAAACAATTGAGTTTTCTTATGATGTTTTGTCTAAGAGATTAAGAGAATTAGCATTTTTGAATGCTGGTGTAAGAGTAACTATATCTGATGATAGAACAGAAAAAACTCAGGAATTTTTTTATGAAGGCGGAATATCATCATTTGTTGAATATTTAAATAGAGCTAAAAATCCTATTCATAATAATATTATCTTTTTCAATGGAGAAAAAGAAGGTGTTCAAATTGAAATAGCATTCCAATACAATGATGGATATGACGAAAAGATATTTACATTTGCCAATAATATCAATACACACGAAGGTGGAACTCATCTCATTGGTTTTAAAGCGGCATTAACTCGTACAATGAATTCATATGCGACAGCAAATAACCTTTTAAAGAATATTAAAGCGTCTGTATCTGGTGATGACTTACGTGAAGGAATGGCAGCCGTTATATCAGTTAAAGTTCCGGATCCTCAATTCGAAGGTCAAACGAAGACAAAACTAGGAAACTCTGAAATAAAAGGCTACGTCGAAACCCTGGTTAACGAAAAGCTTGCCGTATATTTGGAAGAAAACCCACAAGTCGCAAAAAAAATACTGGAAAAGGGAATTGAAGCGGCTCGAGCGAGAGAAGCTGCACGTAAAGCACGAGATCTTACCCGGCGTAAAGGAGCCCTTGATGGGTTATCTCTTCCGGGTAAATTAGCTGATTGTCAGGAAAAAGATCCTGCCCTCAGTGAAATATATATTGTCGAAGGTGACTCTGCCGGAGGTAGTGCCAAGCAAGGGCGTGATCGATCTAACCAGGCCATTTTACCGCTTAAAGGTAAAATACTTAATGTTGAAAAATCACGTTTTGACAAAATGCTGACCTCAAATGAAATACGTACTCTGATTACTGCAATGGGCGCTGGCATAGGGAAAGATGATTTTGATATCGCAAAAATTCGTTATCATCGCATTATTATTATGACTGATGCCGATGTCGATGGATCTCATATTCGTACATTGCTTCTTACTTTCTTTTTTAGACAAATGCCTGAAATCATCGAACGGGGCTATCTGTATATTGCACAACCCCCTCTTTATAAGCTTAAGAAAGGTAAGAAAGAAATTTATCTGAAAGATGAAGAGACATTGTTAGATTATCTCTTATCTATTGGTGTTGAAAATTGTTCTATTGATATAAATAATGGCGAAAAAATAATTCGCGGAAAGCAGATTATACCAACCCTAAAAAATATTATAGAGTTCAATGAACTCTTCGATAAATTGATCCATAAAGGTATAAAGAGAGAGCTGTTAAAAATATTTGTCGAAGGAAAAATATATTATAATTTTGAAGATCTTGTTGATTTAACTCCATTAGTTGAAAGTTTACAGCAAGCAGCACCACATGCTGAGTTTACCCTTTTAGAAAATCCAGCTAGAATTTTATTTACTTTAGGCAGTGTTCGGGCACGAATTGATCAAAAAAGCCTCGATATTTTATCGAGTCATGAATATAAGCTTTTGCTGCAATCTTATAAGCAAATGATAGGCATATCTAAGGATGATGAAGTTGTAATACAACAGGAAGAAAAAGAAACGGTAATAATAAAAGATCGAGATGAATTGTTAGATTTCTTCCTCTCTAGAGCTAAAAAAGGTCAATATATTCAGAGATATAAAGGTCTTGGAGAAATGAATCCGGAGCAGTTATGGGAAACAACAATGGATCCGGAGAAAAGAGTGTTACTTCAAGTAAAAATTGAAGATGCTGTTGCAGCCGATAATATCTTTACCGTTCTTATGGGTGATCAGGTTGAACCGCGGCGTGAATTTATTGAAAATAACGCACTTAATGTTTCGAACCTTGATATTTAACACGCACGCAGAGGTAATTCTTTATGCTTTCTCAGCAAAATAAAGTCAGTGTCAACATAGAAAATGAAATGCGTAAATCCTATATGGATTACGCAATGAGTGTCATTATTGGCCGTGCTTTACCTGATATTCGCGATGGATTGAAACCTGTGCATCGTCGTGTCTTATTTGCGATGCATGAATTGGGTAATGAGTATAATAAACCTTATAAAAAATCTGCGCGCGTCGTTGGTGACGTTATTGGTAAATACCATCCCCATGGTGATAGTGCTGTTTATGACACGATTGTAAGGATGGCGCAGAGTTTTTCGATGCGAAACCCTCTGGTCGATGGGCAGGGAAACTTTGGTTCAATTGATGGCGATTCTGCGGCGGCTATGCGTTATACCGAAGTTCGTATGGCGAAATTATCCCATGAACTGTTAGCGGATATTGAAAAAGAAACCGTTGATTTTGGCCCTAACTATGACGATTCTTTGTCGGAGCCACTGGTTCTACCCTGTAAATTTCCCAACTTACTGGTTAATGGTTCTGAGGGTATTGCCGTTGGTATGGCGACAAAAATACCACCGCATAACCTTGGGGAAGTCGTCGATGGGCTTGTTGCTATTATCGATGATCCTACGCTGTCTTTTGACGACTTGGTGAAAATAATCCCTGGTCCTGATTTCCCTACAGCCGGATTTATTCTTGGGCATGAAGATGTTCAAGAAGCCTATCGTACAGGCCGCGGTATTATTCAAATGCGTGCAAAAGCGATGGTTGAAATTGATCGTCGGACCAGCCGTGAAAGCATCATCATCAATGAAATTCCCTACCAGGTCAACAAAGCGAAACTGATTGAAAAAATTGCAATGTTGGTTAAAGAAAAGAAAATCGAAGGGATATCTGATCTTCGAGATGAGTCAGACCGTGATGGAATGCGCATTGTTGTCGATCTGAAAAAAGAAGCTGTTGCAGGCGTTGTGCTCAATCAACTGTATAAAATGACGCCAATGCAGAGTTCATTCGGAATCATCATGTTGGCCATTGTTGGTGGACAACCGAAGATTCTTACTTTAAGGGAAGTTCTTGATCAATTTGTAGACCACCGCAAGGAGATTGTAACCCGCCGCTGCGTGTTTGAACTCAAAAAAGCAGAAGCACGTGCCCATATTCTCGAAGGTCTTAAAGTTGCCCTGGAAAATCTTGATGAATTGATCCAGATCATCAAAACATCCGCAAACTCACCAGAAGCAAAAGTAAGACTGATGGAACGGTTTTCCTTCAGTGAAATACAGGCCCAGGCAATTCTTGATATGCGCCTGCATCGCTTAACCGGCCTTGAACGTGACAAAATTATCAACGAATATAATGAAGTTTTGGCTCAGATCGCTCGTCTTAAGGAAATACTTGGGAGTGAAGTTGAGATTCTTAAAATCATCCGCACTGAACTGATTGAAGTCAAGGAATCCTATGCTGACGCCCGACGTACTGAAATCATTGCTAAAACAAAAGATCTTTCAATTGAAGATCTCATTGTTGAAGAAGATATGGTCGTCACGGTGTCGCACTCTGGGTATATCAAGCGTAATGCCGTCTCTCTTTATCGCTCTCAGCGCCGTGGAGGCAAAGGCAAAACTGGAATGCGCCCAAAAGAGGAGGACTTTGTCGAGAAGTTATTTATCGCTTCAACTCATTCCTATATTCTGGTTTTTACCGATCAAGGTAAAGTGTACTGGTTGAAGGTTCATGAAATTCCTCAGGGTGGCCGTGCCGCGCGTGGTAAAGCGATTGTTAATTTGCTGCAGCTGGCTCCAGATGAAAGGGTCATGACGATTTTACCGGTGAAGGAGTTTGTAGAGAATAAGTTCATCATTGCTGCAACAAAAAATGGTGTCGTTAAGAAGACCGAATTAATGGCTTATGCCAATCCCCGTCAGGGTGGCATCATTTCCATGACAATTGATGATGGTGATTCACTTGTTGCCACGCGAATTACCGATGGAAGTATGGATGTTATTCTTGCCAGTCATCACGGTAAATCGATCAGATTTGCTGAAGCCGATGTTCGACCTATGGGACGAACTGCTCGTGGTGTTCGAGGTATGCAACTGGAAGGTAATGACAATATCATCGGCATGGAAGTTGTGAATGATAATACGTCAGCTACCCTTGTCAGTGTCACGGAAAACGGCTATGGCAAACGAACCAATCTCAGTGAATACCGCGTACAAAGCCGGAGTGGTAAAGGAATTATTACCATCAAGACATCGGATCGAAACGGTAATGTTGTCGACATTAAATTGGTGACCGATGAAGAAGATCTGATGTTTATTACCGATCGAGGCAAAATTTTACGTACTTGTGTCGGTTCATTGTCAATTATCGGGCGAAATACCCAGGGGGTGCGTCTGATGGTTCTTGAAGAGGATGAACGGATAGTTGCTGTTGCAAAACTGGCAGAAAAAGAGGAAGAGCTTACCGAGGAGTTTCTTGAAGATGAATCTGTAGAAACAAACCCTACAGATGAAGAGGAATAATAACGGTGGTTAAACACATTGGAGTCATTGGTGCTGGCAGTTGGGGGACCAGTCTAGCTAACCTGTTGGCCAAAAAAGGCCATCAAGTAACGTTATGGGCTTATGAGGCGGATCTGGTCGCTCGAATGGAGCAGAGTCATATCAATGATCTCTACCTTCCCGAAGTGATGCTCTCTGAAAATCTCAGTTTCACAAATGAGATAAGTCTGGTCGCTCAAAGGGAGGTGATCCTTTTTGTTCCGCCATCACAGGCCATGCGTTCCGTCCTGAAGGCCTGTGTTGCCGATTTGCCATCGACTGCCCTGATTATTTCAGCCTCTAAAGGGATCGAAAATGACACACTAAGTCCGATGTCGGATATCTTCGATCATCTTTTGCCCGAATGTCTGAAGAATCGGACGGCATTTTTATCCGGTCCTACCTTTGCAAAAGAAGTCGCACTGGAGCAGCCCTCCGCCGTTGTTGCTGCTTCGGGTAATGAACAGATTGCCAAAGAAACTCAGGAACTTTTTAATACCGATTACTTTCGTGTTTATACCAACGATGATGTGATAGGCGTGGAACTGGGTGGAGCAATAAAAAATGTCATCGCTCTGGCTGCAGGTGTTTGTGATGGACTCTGTTACGGATACAATACACGCGCTGCTTTGATCACCCGCGGACTGGCTGAAATGAAGCGTCTCGGTTTGGCGATGGGAGCAAAAGCAGAGACGTTTGCCGGACTGGCTGGAATGGGCGACCTGGTTTTGACATGCACGGGAGATCTTTCGCGTAACCGGACTGTTGGTGTTGAACTGGGGAAAGGGAGAAAACTTAATGACATTCTTTCGGAAATGACCATGATCGCCGAAGGGGTGAAAACAACCCTGTCAACATATCAACTTGCGGCTAAGATTGGCGTCGAAGTGCCGATTGTCGAACAAATGTATGCCATTTTGTACGAAGACAAGGATCCGCGTCAAGCCGTCGTGGAACTCATGCAGCGTGAACTCAAATCGGAGTATGTCTGATGATTTTATCAATCAGAAAAATGGTTCTGGTCGGTCTGTTGGTGCTGATTCCTGCAGTGTGTTTTGCCGGATCTTCGGTTCTGATGAAAACCAATTATGGTGACATTATTATCGAACTGGATGATATTCATGCACCTGTCAGCACGGCAAATTTTTTGCAATATGTCGATGCCGGATTTTATAATGGAACGATCTATCATCGGGTTATTCCGGGTTTCATGATTCAGGGTGGCGGTTTTACCAAAAACCTTGATCGTAAAATTACGCGACAACCGATCAGTAATGAAGCAGCCAATGGTTTGAAAAATATGCGTGGTACGATTGCCATGGCTCGAACAGGTCGCGTGGATAGCGCAACCAGTCAATTTTTTATCAATCTTGTTGATAATTCCTTTCTGGATCATAAAACAAAAACACCGCGTGGATACGGATATGCCGTGTTTGGAAAAGTGACCCAAGGGATGGACGTTGTCGATAAAATTGCTAAGGTAAACACACGACAAATCAAAGGGATGTCCGATGTCCCGACACAGGCAGTTATTATCGAATCGGTTGAGCAAATAAAAAAACAATAAACGCTCAACGCGGAATAAGGGGCCGTTATGACCACTATCCGCATTATCTCCTATAACCTTCAAGGGTGTAGGGACAGTGGCGCCATCATCCGCACAATTGATCAATACCAGGCGGATTATGTGGCGTTACAGAATATTCAGGATCTTCCTCCCGGACAAACACTGGAGGGGTTGGCCGCTTTTTGCGGAATGCAAGTTGCTAGCTACGGTGAAAACCGTGATCTTGCCCTGTTGTGTCGACGACCCGTTAAAATGATACAGACTTACGACCTTGGTTATGGAGCCGGTTGTATGCGCGCTGAATTGGTTTTCGACGATAAGCGCTGCTATCTGTACAATGTTTGTCTGCATGGTGGTCTTTATAAACGCTGGATACAGATTCGCCGTTTGAATGGCCCTGATGTCCTCAATCATCCACGCCTGATCCTGCCAACCATCGTTCTGGGTGATTTTCTTGATGTCATCTGGATGGTCGGATCATTACGTTTGCAGAAACAAATGACGCGTCTCTCTCCACCCTTTTACCAGGGAACCTACCCTTCTTTTTTTCCAATTTTCTCCCGAGATAAAGCCTATGGTAAGGATGGTGTCGTTATTGAGAACAGTTTTGTCGATCGCAGTGAAATCGCTCGAAAAGGAAGTCGCCATCTGCCGCTGGTGATGGATGTGGTGATCGTGGATAATCGAGTCGCACTTAAGGATGAAAAACTGGCTAAAGCCTCGCCGGCAGGTGCTTTTCCAGGATAAATAAGCTGTGGAAAACATTGTTGATAATGTGGAAAAAAATTAGACAGGTATGGCTGTGACGGTTAAAGAAAAGAAAAATTGGTTTAATAAAATTATTGAAACACTTGAATCTTCTTACCCAGATGCACACTGTTCGCTCAACTTTTCTAATCCCCTTGAATTGCTTATAGCAACGCTGCTTTCTGCACAGACGACCGATGTGCGCGTCAATATCGTCACAAAAACCCTGTTCAGTACCTACAGAAGTGTCGAAGAGTTTGCGCAGGCCGACATTGAAGCTGTTGCGGAAATTATCCGTAGCATTGGCTGTTATCGCGTGAAGGCAAAACATATCGTGACTGGCGCGCAGCAATTGTGTCAGCAGTTTTCAGGACAGGTTCCGGATCGTCTTGAAGATCTGATCCAATTACCCGGTATTGGGCGGAAAACAGCAAATGTGGTACTGAGTAATGCTTTTGACAAACCGGGATTTCCTGTCGATACCCACGTAAAGCGGGTCTCCAGAAGGCTTGGTTGGACCCGACAGACAGAACCGGAAAAAATAGAAAAGGAGTTGTGTCGCTATGTGGAGCCGTCGCGATGGGGACATACCTCCCATCTACTCATCTACCATGGGCGGCAGATTTGCAAAGCCCGTTCGCCACTTTGTGAAAGTTGCCCTGTAGAAGCCCATTGCAAAAAGGTCTTTAAAGCTTAAATTTGCTCTGTAGATAGAAAACGGTGTCCACTTTATAGTGGGCACCGTTTTTTTTATTACAAGGTAACACAGCGAGAATTTGAAGCTTTAATCAAGACGGAAAAAATCCCGCGCCTGAGGTTTTTTTTCATCTAACGCATAACGTGTCGGTGCAGTGCCGGGTGAAAACATTTCAACGATCGAATCCGGACTGTCTTCGGGATCGAGTAATCCGGTTTTAGGATCGACTGGATGAAATTCCATACTGTCGGGAACCGGAAAGTTTTTTACCGGCATCGTCGCCACAGCCTGCTTCATGAAATCAACCCAGGCTGGAGCAGCGGCTTTAGAACCCGTCTCATTTTTACCCAGGGGCTTTTCCTGGTCATATCCCACCCAGGAAATCGTCACAAGTTGAGGGACATAACCGACAAACCAAGCGTCTTTAAGATTGTTGGTGGTTCCTGTTTTTCCGGCAACAGGACGATTAAGCGCCTTGGCGCGCCAACCGGTACCACGCTGAACAACACTTTCCAACATATTGGTAATCAGACAGGCTGTTTCTTCTGAGATGACTCTTTGTCGTTCAAGACGGATCAGTTTCTGGTCGTTATCAAGGCCATTCGGAAAATCAGCCGGATCAATAGATTCCAGAATACGCCCTGAACGATCCGTTATTTTGGTGATATACGTCGGAGCTGTCTTGATTCCGCCACTGGCAAAAACAGAATAGGCCGTAGCCAGCTCAAGAGGAGTTAAGGCGCTAGAACCAAGAGACATGGTCAAATCTCGATTCAAAGGAGAAGAGATGCCGAGTTTGTGAAGATAACGGGCGGTATAATTGATACCAATGTTGTTAAGCAGTTTAATCGTGATGATGTTGTAAGAATGGGTTAACGCGGTACGCAATGATGTCGGGCCATAAAATTTATTACCATAGTTTTTAGGCTTCCATTCCTTCTCCTCTCCCTGCTCATCTGTTTCTTTATAAATCAATGGCGTATCGAGAATAACAGATGCCGGGGTATAGCCTTTGTCGAAAGCGGCAGCATAAATCAGTGGTTTAATCGCGGACCCTGGTAACCTGGAGGATTGAAGAACGCGGTTAAACTGACTTTTGGCAAAATCGTAGCCGCCGACCATCGCTTTAACAGCACCATCTTGAGGATCTAAGGCCAATAAAGCTCCTTGAGCCTGTGGATACTGAAACAGAGTGGCTTCAACCGGAGAGTCATCTTTAAGCGATGCTATTTTCACCAGAATAACAGAACCGATCGGCAGTAAAGAAACCTGCTGACGCTGCTCGTCATCCATCGCCTGATAGACAGCATAAGGGATAACGTCCAAGGGTTCAGCCCATTCGATGGTGGATCGGAGCAAAGGAACTTCATACGGACCGATGCGCAAAACAATCCGGGTGTCATCGGCATCTACAACCAGTGCTTCGACGATCTGATCAATGGCCAAAGGATTGCTTTGCAGTTCTGACGTTTGCTGATCGACAAAAGAGAGAGCTGCCGTTTGATCAAGAATTTGGCGAGGACCGCGAAAACCCCGGCGTTGATCATGACGCGCAAGATTATCGCGAACGGCCTGTTGAGCTGACTGCTGCATCGCCAGATTCATAGTGGTATAAACTTTTAGACCACCGGTATAGAGCGGGTCACGACCGTAGTTTTGTTCGATATAGCGGCGCACCTGTTCGCAGAAATAGCCGGTACCTGCAGCAGAATTGTCACCACGTGGATGGATCACAAGGGGCTGGGTATAAGCCTGATGGGCCTGATCGGCTGCGATATAGCCGTTGGCAATCATCCGCTCAAGGACATAAAGTTGTCGATCCTTGGCGCGGTTATAATGTCTGTAGGGAGAATACCGGCTGGGCGCCTGAGGTAACCCAGCGAGTATGGTGCATTCCGCCAGGTTCAAATCTTCAACGTTTTTATCAAAGTAGTTTTCGGCCGCCGCCTGAACACCATAGGCGCCATGACCGAGATAGATCTGGTTCAGATACAGATAGAGAATTTCCCGCTTGGAAAACCGTTGCTCCATGCGCCAGGCAAGAATGGCCTCTTTGAATTTTCGAGAAAATTTACGTTCAGGAGTGAGTAACAGACTTTTAGCCACTTGCTGGGTAATGGTACTACCGCCCTGAACAATACCACCTGCTTTAATGTTTTTCAGTGCCGCACGAAAAATGGAGATCAGATCAATCCCCTGATGTTCAAAAAAATTAGCATCCTCAGCGGCCACAAAGGCCTGGATTAACGGCTGTGGCATGCGGGTGACCGGAACGACAATACGCCGTTCTTTATAGAACTCAGCAATGGTCTGACCGTCTTCACTGTAGATACGGGTAATGGCAGGGGGTTGATAATCCTCCAATGTTTCAAAATCAGGTAAAGATCGACTGACATAGAAGTAGGCACCGGCCAGACCGAAGATGGCAACAACGCCTAAAGACAGTCCTGCGAGAAACATGATTTTGAGGACTCTTTTAAATAGACTCATTTTAATAAAAAAGCCGGATCTTCATCCGGCCTCCTTTTTGATTATTCAACCGTGACACTTTTCGCCAGATTCCTTGGCTGATCCACATCAGTACCTTTGAAGACAGCGATATGATAGGACAGAAGCTGTAATGGGATCGAGGTAATAACCGGCATCAATTCATCACTGATAGTTGGGATGGAGAAAGCCACATCAACGAGATCCTGAAAGTTCGCTGGATTACAATCGCTGACTGAGATGATTTGCCCCCCTCTGGCACGCACTTCCTCCATATTTGATACGACCTTTTCATACGTTTCATTTTGCGGAACGACAACGACCACCGGCAGATTTTCGTCGATCAGTGCGATCGGACCATGTTTCATTTCACCCGCCGGATAACCTTCGGCGTGAATGTAGGAAATCTCTTTGAGTTTTAAAGCACCCTCTAAAGCGATCGGATATTGATTGCCCCGCCCGAGATACAAAAAATCTGTGGCATGGATGTATTGGCGCGCCATGGCCTCAATCTGCTCATCAAGTTCCAGAGCCTCTTCAAGTTTACGTGGTAAGGTGAGCAAAGCTTGAATCTGGGTACGGCGTTGCTCGGATGTCATCTGGTGACGAACTCGACCGAGATGAAGAGCAAATAAAAACAACGCCACCAGTTGCGTGGTGAACGCTTTGGTGGAGGCCACGCCAATTTCAGGACCGGCGTGGGTATAGATCACTCCTTCACTTTCTCGTGCAATGGAAGATTCGACCACATTACAAATGGCAACGACCTTACCGCCGCGCTGGTGTGCTTCACGTAGCGCGGCCAATGTGTCTGCCGTTTCACCACTCTGACTGATGACAAGAGTCAAGGTGCGCTCATCGACCAAAGGTTGGCGATAGCGAAATTCACTGGCGATATCCACTTCAACACTGAGGCGGGCGAGTTTTTCTATGAGGAATTTGCCGACAAGAGCTGCATGCCACGACGTTCCGCAGGCAACAATATAGAGTCGATCAATCTCAGAAAGTTCCTCATCGCTTAGATTCAGTTCGTGGAGTAAAACGCAATCTTTATCTTCATTGATCCGACCGGCGATGGTATCGGCCACAGCACGTGGCTGCTCATGGATCTCTTTCAACATAAAATGGCGGTATCCGCCTTTTTCAGCCATCATCGGGTTCCAGGTGATGGTTTTGGATTGTTTGGAGAGTTGTTGACCGTCAAGAGTTGTAATTTCCATGCCCTGGCGGGTAAAGACAGCCATTTCACCGTCATTGAGAAAAATCATCTCCCGGGTATGTGACAACATGGCAGGAATATCCGACGCCACGAAATATTCACCGTCACCTTGGCCGATAACCAGAGGAGACCCTTGTTTGGCAGCAACCATCTGATCCGGATGTTCCTGGCAAATGACGGCAATAGCGAAGGCCCCACGAAGTTCGTGCAAAGCCAGACGAACGGCAGCGACAAACTCATGGCATTCGGAATAATGCTGTTCAATCAGGTGGGCAATGATTTCACTGTCGGTCTCGGATTTGAAATGATGGCCTTGCTCGGTCAATTGTTGTTTGAGAGAGAGGTAGTTTTCAATAATACCGTTATGAACAACAACAAAACCACCGGCACGATGGGGATGAGCGTTCTCTTCCGAAGGTTTGCCATGGGTCGCCCAACGTGTATGACCGATCCCCAGCGAGCCTTTTAACGGAGAGATGCGAAGCTGTTTTTCAAGATTTGTCAGCTTTCCTTCGGCCCGCGAGGTTAGCAATTCTCCCTTGTCCAGGGTCGCGATTCCAGCAGAGTCATAGCCTCGGTATTCAAGACGGCGAAGACCTTCCAAAACAATGTCAACCGCTTGTTGCTGACCGATATAACCCACAATTCCACACATAGATTGGCAAACTCCCTAGAAATTATTTAGTCCGATTACGCCAGCCCTTAATCACTTTTTGTGGCGAACGTGTCAAGGCCAGAGAATCCGCCGGCACATCTTTAGTGATGGTCGATCCGGCACCAATCAGACAGTTTCGGCCGAGAGTGACCGGGGCAATGAGTTGCGTATCGCTGCCGACAAACACACCGTCTTCAATGACGGTTTTGTGTTTGTTGACGCCATCGTAATTGCAGGTGATGGTACCACAACCAAGGTTGATATCGCAGCCAAGTTCGGCATCGCCGATATAGGTCAGGTGGCTGGCTTGCGACCGTAGACCGATAACGGCCTTCTTTGTCTCGACAAAATTACCTAACTTATTGTAACCCTTGAGGATGGTCCCAGGGCGCAGGTGGGCCATTGGACCGATCGTACACTTCTCAGCCAGTTCTGATTGTTCCAATATGGATCCCGCTTTAATACGGTTTGAGGGACCAATCTTGCAATCCTCGATAACACAACCGGTTTCCACACGGCAGGAAGAGCCGATCGTTGTGCGGCCTCGCAAGTGGCAATTGGCTTCAATAACCGTATCGGCTTCGATGGAGACAGCCGCATCAATATAGGTGGTCAGCGGATCCTGCAGGGTGACACCGTTGATCATATGTTGATGGTTGATCCGCTGGCGTAAGATTTTTTCCGCCGCAGAGAGTTGGACGCGGTCATTGATCCCCATGCATTCATTTGAATCGTCAAGAACACAGGCCGCCGCTTTAAAACCAGAACTCTGGGCAAGGTCAATAATATCCGTCAGATAGTATTCCCCCTGGGCGTTATTGTTGCCGATTCGCTTTAACAGATCGTAGACTTGAGGAGCCTCAAACGCATAGATACCGGTATTGATTTCACAAATTTGTTTTTGCTCGGCTGTCGCGTCCTTCTCTTCGACAATCCGGCTGATCTGCTCCTGATGGCGCACGATTCTGCCATAACCGTATGGATTATCAAGTATTGTCGTCAGAACCGTTACCGCAGCATTCGTTTGGCGATGGGTTGTAATCAGTTGTTGCAGAGTTTGCTCACGCAACAAGGGAACGTCACCGCAAAGAAGCAGAAGTGTGCCCTGAAAGTCTTTCATGATGGACTCAGTGACCATCAGGGCATGGCCGGTTCCCAACTGCTGTTCCTGAACGACAAAATCAACCGGTTGGTCTGCAAACGCATCGCGTAATTGCTGAGCTTCATGACCAATGACCATGACTGTTTGCGAGCAGCCTAGAGATTGACACCATTGCAGTGGATACATGGCCAAAGGTTGCCCGGCGATGGCGTGAAGAACTTTGGGGCGTTGGGACTTCATGCGTGTACCTTTGCCTGCGGCAAGGATCACGGCGGCGAGATTATCTGTAGACATCGAATACCCTCTTAGAATATGTTAAACTCACTCTTCTATCGAAAATGACAGGAGGAGTCAAGCGCGTTTCGTTTGAAAAAAGCCCGTGGATACGGGGAGGTTAACTGTGGCTAAAGCCCTTGATGATCGAGCACAAATCAAACAATATCTAGAGGACATCGAGTTAAGGCTCAAAGAACTTCGAATCCGCTACGAACAATATTTTGCCGGTGTTGAAAAACGTGCTCCGGTCCGTGAACGCGAAGCTCTCGAACGTTATCTTCGTCGTCTGAATCAGCGTCGGATTATCCAGACGGAACTACGATATCGTTTTCAGAACCTCAGTGGAAGTTTTTATTCCTATCAGAACATGTGGGACCGTATCCAGCGGGAGATGGATGAAGGCCGTTATCATCGCCACAAATCCTCCTCCATGCAGGATAGTACTGTTCAGCACGAGAGAGAAGTGGATCGCGTCTTTCTCGATTATCAGTCGGTCTGCCGAGAATGTGATCGGCCGGTTCCACCCAAGGAGCAGCTTGAGTCCTTTATCGAAAAGCAAAAAGAAAACATCCGCCAAAAATACGGCAATGTCGAGTGCACGTTCCGCGTGGTCAATGATCAGGGTAAGCCGAAAATTACTGTTAATCTCAAGCGTTGAAGTCCCATGATAACTCCTATTGCCTTTGTCTCCGTGCATGTGCGTGAGTCTGCGCAGGCTGTCGCTCTTGGCCCGGCAACGGTCGCTGCATCTCTGCCCTCCTCTGTTCAACAACACGTTCTTCAGATTAATCTGTATCTTCATCAGGATCTGGAGGCGATGGTTGACACCGTAATTGCCAGCGGAGCTGCAGTGGTCGCACAGAGTATCTATGTCTGGAATCACCGGGTCATGGTTGCGCTCGCCAGTACATTGCGACAAAAGAATCCCGACCTTCTTCTTATTGCTGCCGGACCAGAAGTGACTGCAGCCCCTCAGGTTTTCAGCGAGATGGGATTGTTTGACAGCCTGGTCTGTGGTGAAGGTGAAGATGCCATGGCGCTCGTTGCGGACCACATCAAACGACAGAAGGCACTTCTTCCGCTCTACCGCAATAAAAAGCCTGTTGATTTAGCCCTGCAGCCTTCACCGTGGCTTGAAGGCTGTCTGGTGCCAGGAGAAGGTGTGCTGTGGGAAGTATCGCGAGGGTGTCCGTTTCGTTGTTCCTTTTGTTTTGATGCGCGCGGAGAGTTTGGTGTAAGGACTTATCCCTTTTCACGTCTGGAACAGGAATTGACCCTGTTCGTTCGTCACAACGTGTCGCAGGTTTGGGTCCTCGATTCAACCTTTAATTATCCTCCACAACGTGGCAAGGAGCTAGTGCGTCTTATTGAGCGCATTGCTCCCCATCTCCATTTTCATTTTGAAGCAAAAGTTGAATTTATCGATGAAGAGCTCGCCGAACTACTGGCGGGAATTCAGTGTTCCGTCCAAATTGGTCTTCAATCAGCCAATCCTGACGTGGTGCGGCATGTCCATCGAAATTTTGATGCGGCTTTGTTTGAGCAAAAGGTCAGCCTGTTACAACAGGCCGGTGTGACATACGGTATTGATCTGATGTACGGCTTGCCGGGAGATGATGAAGCCGGACTGAAAAACAGCCTTGAATTCGCCCTGCAGCTGCAGCCGAATCATGTCGATCTTTTTCCCTTGGCGGTTCTCCCTGGAACGGAGTTGTATCAACGACAACAGGACTATGGACTGCGAGCCGAAGAGGTGCCTCCATACCGACTAGTGGCCAGCCGTGAGATGGACGAAGAGGCGATGGCGCGGTGTGCCGAATTGGCTGCTTGGACGGACTTTTTTTATAATGTAGGCCGTGCCGTAGGGTTCTTCAGCGAGGTCTGCCACGCTGTGGATCTATCGGCAGTGGCACTCATCGAAGCTTTTGGCAACTGGTTGCTGCGTCGAGGAATTTCTGCCTCTGATCTGATTCGCAAGGATTGGCCTGCTGCCACAGCGTCAGAGTTGCAGCTGGAATTCTTCCGTCACTGGTTGACGGATAACGGCCATGACAACCTGTGCGAGCCGATTGAAGATATGGTTCATTTTCATATGGCCTGGTCACAGGCGCAACTTTTTGAAGACATGACTGAAGCGGACTGTCGTGATGATGTTGGATTCGATGATGATCAGAATTGGTGTTGGCATACCAATGCCACTCTCCACCGTTTTAATTTTGATCTCAATGAGTGGCTACTGGTTGGCGGTGACCTGGTTGAACAGGCAGAATTTGGTGATAGATGTGGAAGTGTTGCCCTCTTTTTCCGTGCAAACGGTCAGGCACAATGCATCACGGTCGATGGTATTGACGCATCATGTTTTCCCTGTGGAGTGCAGCTACCTTCATTCAATACGCTTGTCAACGAGCACGTTGTGACCGATCCGCAGTGTTTTCACGACTGGCTTGACCAAGCGGTTACTTGTGGTCTTCTGGTTCGCGACGAGCCGGAGGGCTGTTAAGGTCATCATAAATCAATTTCAGAACCCGTTTAACTCTGGCGCACAGACGCAGTCCATTGACGGGCTTTGGAATAAAGTCAACAAACCCGATATCGAGGAGTTGCGCCTCTTCCTTGGCGGTTGCACGTCCAGACAAACCAATAAGCGGAATGTCAAACGTCTGCGGGTTTTTCTTTAACGAATTAAAGAGGTCCGTTCCGGTCATTCGAGTCAGATTGACTTCAGTGATAATCAGGTGAGGATGCGCCTTGACCGCCATCGGAATAGCTTCAATGGAGTTGTTACATTCAATCACATCAAAACCTTCCTTGATCAAAACGGAAACCGCTGCCGTCAAGGATTGCAGCTGGTTATCGACAACCATAATCCGCCACCATTTTCCCTTGGCTGGCGCCTGGATGGACTTCATGTAGTGTTTGTTGATGGCAGCATGGATTTCCTGAGGTGTGGTCAGGTAAGGAACAATCCGTAAACCGGTACCAAAAGACAACGTGTCCAGGGTTTCCATATCCAACGGGTTGACCATGGCCAGGTAGAGGGTCTTGTTTTCAACCCGCAGAGGGAAAATAAGCTTTTGCAGTGCCTTTTCGCTGTCAACCAGATCCAGAATTTGCTCAGGAAAATTGTGATCAGCAATGTTTTTGACGGTTTTTAACCCAAACTGTCTGGCGAGAACCAGGGCAACGTCACGTTCGGAAATCACCTTCATCTCTTCGAGAATTTGTCCCAAGCGCTTGCCGGTGCCAGCCTGATTTTCTAAAGCGCTTTGCAGAGTTTGTTCATTCAGAACACCCTCTTCAACGAGAACTTCACCAAATTTTTTACGTTTTGCCATGGGTATCCACCTGTTGGTTAAACACATCCACGATTGATTTATGCTACGCAAAAACGACAAAATTACAGCACGTTATCAGTCAGATGCAGACTTGTAGACACTTTTTTCTCACGAGAGAAGTGACTGTTCTTCCTCGATTTCTGTCTATTTTTGCCTGTTGCTAACCTAGCAGGTTTGATAAGAAAATCAAGTGTTTACTATAAAGTATTACTAATCATAAAAAAAATTTATATTACTTTATGTTTTGTCTGGGAAATATGAAGAATTTCCTGAGGGGTAAAGAGATAGCTCGTCTTGCAGTATTCACAGGTCACGTCGGTGGATTCATCACGTTGGGCCAACGTGTCTAATTCCTCAACCGGTAATCCTGTAAGCATGTTGAGGACGTGGCGACGGCTGCAGGAACAACGAAAGATCAGATCTTGAGTCGATTGCAGAACAAAGGTTGAGTCATTCAGGACTTGTTGAGCCAGTTCTGAGGGAGACAAGCCATCCCGTATCAGGGTGGATATCGGTGGCAATGAGGCCAGATGGCGATCCAGTTCATTTAAGATCTCCTCACTGCAATTTGGCATGGCTTGAATAAAGTATCCGCCGCTGGCTGCAACGAGGGCATTACGGTCCAAGAGAACACCCAGAGCCATTGAAGTCGGGGTCTGTTCGGAATGTGTGAAGTAATGGGCAATGTCTTCGGCAATTTCACTGGTAACCAGTTGCACGGTGCCATGGTAAGGTTCTTTGAGACCCAGATCCTTGGTCACATGAAGGAACCCTGCCTTGCCGATGGCTCCAGCCACATTGAAGTGGCCGTCCACGGGTGGCAAATGGCATTGCGGTACCTTGATTGTTGATCTGACGGTTCCACAGGCATCTGTTTCAGCCTGGAGTTTCTTCAGGGGACCATTTCCCTCTATCGCGACACCGAGTCGCTGATCATCTTTGAGAAGTGACCCCATCAGTGCAGTTGCCGTCGTCAGGCGACCCAAAGCAACGGTTGCCGTCGGATCCGTCTGTTGCAGCAGACAGATCTCTTTGACCATGTGTGTTGTTACCGCAAAAGATGCTCGAATCTGGTTGTCATGGCTTAAGACACGAACAAGTTGATCGCCCATGGAACACTCCTCTTTTATTGCCAGCTTGCCAGACGTTCTTTGGCTTTATCTGCCTCCGGAGTCTGAGGATAGTTGTCGACAACTTTTTGAAGAATTATTTTCGCATTACGGACATCGCCAAGCGCATAAAAGGCCAGGCCCTGTTTTGTCAGTGCCGCAGGGATTTTGGGGTGATTGGGATATTTTTGAATAACATCCTGAAACTGGAGGATGGCGCTTTCATACTGTTTGTCGCCGTAAAGGGTTTCTCCGATCCAGTATAAGGCATTGACCGCTAACTCATGTTGCGGGTAGGTCTGGATAAAACGACGAAACAATTCCCGAGAGCGGGTAAAGTCACTCCCCTGCTGAACCAGTTGCAGTGCCTGATGGTAGAGTTCATCCGGTTGGTTCTGGGCAGAGGGCTCCTGAACAACAGGTTCAGGCTCAGGTTGGGGCGCTGAGGGCGGTGTAATGACAGGTTGGGCTGTTGGTGGCGTTACCTGTTGCGGTGGAGCTGTTTGCACTGCTGTGGAGGGCGTGGTGACTGAAGAGGTCTTGATTTGGGAATCTTCCAGGGCGGCAACACGCAGTCCTAAATCGTTCTGGCCAAGAGTCAGTTCTTCACGCAGCTGCATCAGGCTGTGCTGCTGATCTTCCTGGCGTCCGGTTAAGCTCTGCAGATCCACGCGCAGAGAATCCAGCTCGGCTTTGATGTTGGCTTGCTGTCGAGCAATGTTGCGCAGCTGAGTCGTGTCGGCAGTGGCGGAACGGCTGAGGTTCTGTTGCTCCAGGGCTGCCAGACGGTTTTTCAGTGCCGTGATCTCGGATGTCTGGCTGGATGTGTTTTGTGGTATTGGCGTGCAGGAGCAAAGTACAGCGATACTGGTTACGGTGGCAAATGAACGAAAACGCATAAAAAATCTCCTCAGACAAAAAGGGGACTGTACCTGTAGGCACAGTCCCCCCTTCTTTTTTACGTCAAACGGGAAGAATTAAGGTTTGGGTACAAACTCGGCGCGGCGATTTTTAGCCCAGGCGGCCTCAGTGCCAGCCATATCAACAGGCTTTTCCTCACCGTAAGAGATTGTGGAAAGGCGATCCGCTGTCACACCCATAGAGAGCAGATATTCTTGTGCGGCAACAGCACGACGCTCTCCAAGAGCCAGGTTGTACTCATCGGAACCACGTTCGTCACAATGGCCTTCGATCACCAGAGTCGTTGAAGGGTTGGCTTCAAGATAGCGCATGTTTTCAGCCAACGTGTCACGAGCTTCTGCCGACAGGGTGTATTGATCAAACTCAAAATAAATCGTTCCCAGTGTCGGTGCAGCTACGGCCTCAACAGGTTCCGTCACTACGGAATCCGTATAGCTCGGTACCGTTTCAGTTGACGGTGCCACATCGGTTACCTTGCAGTCGTCATCTTTGAGTGCATCATCAGTGCCGGGCTTTGCACAGCCAGCAGCAAGAGTCAGAACTAACGCAAAAAGGCACAGTAACTTGAAGGTTTTCATTTTAATTCATCTCCTTGATATAAACACAACTGGACTAGCTCGCTCTTTCCAAGTTCTCGAAAATATATCTGCTCAGTATACAGAGAGTCTGAGAAAAAACAAGAATTTGTCTGGCTACCCTACCACAGTCAGGACGGGAATGAGAGCCCTAAATTTATTTTTAAAGAAGTTAGATTCTCGTGTGCCGTGAGAGCTTACCGACAGAATTAAAACCTGAAAAAATGCGAGGAATTAGAGGGTTGGAATCGTTTGACAGGGGGGATTGTTTTCCTTTACTATGCGCAAAAATGGAAGGACGATAGAACGTTATGAATGAAAAAGAGATCAAACAAGAAATTTTGAGATTGGCCAAGGAACGCGATGCTCTGATTCTTGCCCATAATTACCAACGTGATGAGATTCAGGATATTGCCGATGTCACTGGTGACTCATTGGCATTATCCATCGCGGCCTCAAAAACGGATAAAAAGGTCATCGTTTTTTGTGGTGTTCATTTTATGGCGGAAAGTGCTGCCGTATTGGCCCCTGATAAAATTGTCCTGTTGCCTGATCAGGGTGCGGGTTGTCCGATGGCTGACATGGTGACGCCAGAGGGCTTGCAGGAGATTCGCAAAGAGTTTCCCAATGCACCCGTCGTTGCCTATGTGAACACCAGTGCCAAAACAAAGGCGCTAAGCGATATCTGTTGCACCAGTGCCAATGCGGTTAAGGTGGTCAATTCTTTGCCGGACAAGGAAGTTATTTTGATCCCCGATCGCAATCTGGGGAAATATATCGCATCCCATGTCGATAAAACCTGTCACTTGTGGCCGGGGTTCTGTCCTGTTCATGATCAGTTGCATCTTAAGCAGATTCAGGCGTGTCGCGAAGAACATCCGGATGCCGTCTGTCTGGCTCATCCGGAATGTCCACCGGAGGTTCTGGAGGTTGTCGATCATATTTTATCGACCGGAGGGATGCTGGAATATGTCCGCAACAGCTCAGAAAAGAAATTTATCATCGCAACCGAACGGGGCATTCTCTGCCAACTGCGCAAGGAAAATCCCGACAAGGAATTTTTCTTTCCTGAATACGAATTTATCTGCGAAGATATGAAGAAAATCACTCTTGAGCAACTGTTAACCTGTCTGCAGACCATGCAACCGCAGATTACCGTCGAAGAAGAGATTAGTGTTGCTGCCCGTCGCTCTCTGGAACGTATGTTGGCTATTCCCCGCGACTGATCCTTTTGACAGCAGAAAATGACAGGGGCGTGTTTCGGCACGCCCCTTGTTTTTTGGGGAGATCTCCATGGTTCATGAAGAACATGCCCATACCACCCGTCACTCATTTGAACGCAGCCTGAACGGATTCTGCGGCTCTGTCGAAATCCTCGGGCTGCAGGGATCCAGTGGTGCACGATTTCTGAGTGCTCTTGTCCATTCTTCCTCCCCGCCAATGTTGGTTGTCGCGGCAACTCTTGATCAGGCCCGGCAACTGACCGGTGAATTGGCCTTTTACTGCTCCCAGCCCGAACGTGTGCGACTGTTTCCCCATTGGGAGATGGCGCCCTATGAACCTCTAATTCCCCATAGTGAACTTGAAGCAACCCGTTTGGCGACGCTCTATGCTTTGTTGCAAAATGAAGTCGACGTGGTTGTGACCACTCCGGCGGCAATGCAGCAAAGGGTGATCCCGAAGAAAGACCTGCAGGCGTTGTGTGAAGAGCTGCTGCTCGAAGAAGAGTATGACCGCCACGTGTTACAGCAGCGGCTTCACGACCTGGGCTATCGCTCTGTCCCCCTCGTTGAAGATCGCGGAACCTACTCGTTTCGCGGCGATATTCTCGATCTTTTCCCGCCCACCCTCGAACAGCCGGTGCGCATCGATTTTTTTGGTGACTATATTGAACGGATGCGTGTCTATGATGCTTTGAGCCAACGCAGCACGGAGCTGCAGCTGGATCGACTGACATTGTTGCCGTCACGTGAACTGGTGTTGGCCGGAGAGTATCTTGACCTCTTCAGTGCTCAACTTAAGCAACGCTGTGATGCGTTGGAACTGCCGCGTACAAAACGGGAGGCAATTCTTGAAGAGGTCCGCGAAGGGTTGCTATCTCCTGGTCGCGCTTTTTTGTTGCCGCTGAATTACAGCAGTCTTGACACGTTGTTTGACTATGTTAGTTGTGAGACGTTGGTCCTTCTTGATGAACCGGCTGTTGAGCAGGCCATCGATCAGTTCAGTCGCAACATAGAACAGGGGGCGGCGCATATCGCCCAGGGAGAGGAGCCATACGTCGAACCCTACCAGCTCTATCTCGCACCGCAGGAGCTGGAACACTGCCTCAAGGTCAAGCGCCGGATTCATCTCGCTGATCTGCACATCTATAACCTTGAACAGGAAAAGACCATTCTACGGGTCGATAGTTGCGGCAACGGCGAGTTTCTCCACCAGCCGGAAGCTGAGCGTATCCGCTATCTGGCCGAGCGGCTGTCCTTCTGGAAGGAACAGGAATGGGGTGTTCTTCTGGTGTGTCGGCGTATGGGGCAGGTTCAGCGGCTGATGGATTTGCTCAAAGGCTACGGTTTGACGCCGACCCCACTGGCAAAACTACCGTGGAATGAACAACGTGGATCTTTGCAATGGGTCTGCGCGGAAATCAGCAGCGGCTTTCAACTGCCGGATGAAAAACTGGCCGTTGTCACTGAGGAAGAGATTTTCGGACAGCGGGTCAAACGGCGTCGGCGCGACGAGTTGCGTGCCAAAGCTGCCCTCTCCTCTTTGGCGGAACTCAAAGAGCGTGATTACGTCGTTCATGCGGATCACGGCATCGGTCTCTATCTCGGGCTGGAGCAACTGACAAGCAGCGGCATGAGCGGCGACTTCCTCAAACTTGAATACGCCGGTGGTGACATGCTCTATCTGCCGGTCGAGCGTATCGAGAAGGTGCAGAAATACGCCGGCGGCGACCTGAAAAATGTCCGACTGGATAAAATGGGCGGGAGCGCCTGGGCCAAAACCTGTCAGAAAGCCCGAGCGGTCGTCGAGGAGATGGCCCGCGAACTGCTGACCATCTATGCCAGGCGCGAGATGGCCGAAGCCTATGCCTTCGCGCCACCGGATGATGTCTTCCGCTCGTTTGAAGCGGCCTTCCCGTACGAGGAAACGCCCGATCAGCTTGCCGCCATTCAGGATATCCTCGAAGATATGCAGTCCGGTCGCCCCATGGACCGCTTGATCTGCGGCGATGTCGGTTACGGCAAAACCGAAGTGGCGATTCGCGCAGCCTTCAAGGCGGTTCTCGACAGCAAGCAGGTGGCTGTGGTGGTTCCCACCACCATTCTCGCCCGCCAGCATTACGCGACCTTTGTGGAGCGCTTCAAAGGCTATCCGGTTCATGTCGACATGATTTCACGCTTTCGCAGCCCCGCCGACCAGAAACGGATCTTGCAGGAGTTAGGCGAAGGCAAGGTGGATGTCGTCATCGGCACCCACCGTCTGCTGCAACGTGATGTGCATTTTAAGGATCTCGGCCTGGTGGTGATCGATGAGGAGCAACGCTTCGGCGTTGCGCATAAAGAGCGACTGAAAAAAATGCGCGCCCAGGTGGCCATGCTGACGCTGAGTGCGACGCCGATTCCACGCACGCTGAATATGGGCATGATCGGTATGCGCGATCTGTCCATTATCGATACCCCGCCCGTCGACCGTCTGGCCATTCGCACCTATGTTACCCGTTTTGATGACGACCTGATTCGCAACGCCATTCTTCGCGAATTACAACGTGGTGGTCAGGTCTATTTTGTGCATAACCGGGTGCAGTCCATCGGTGCCATGGCCGAATTTCTCGCAACGCTGGTTCCCGAAGCGAAAATAGCTGTCGGCCACGGCCAGATGGCGGAAAAAGAGCTGGAAAAAGTGATGCTCGGTTTTATCGAAGGAGAGACCAACGTGCTGGTCGCCAGCACCATTATCGAAAACGGTCTCGATATCCCACGCGCCAACACCATCATCGTCAACCGTGCCGACTGCTTCGGTCTGTCCCAGCTTTATCAGTTGCGCGGCAGGGTGGGGCGCAGCAAAAATCGCGGTTACGCCTATCTGTTGATCCCCGGCGAAGCGACACTGACCAAAGACGCCCGCTCCCGCTTGCAAGTTCTCCAGGATCTCACGGAACTCGGTGCGGGTTTCCGCGTCGCCAGCCATGATTTGGAATTGCGTGGTGCCGGCGATCTGCTCGGCGGTCGCCAGGCGGGACAGATTGCCGCGATTGGATTTGAGATGTACACGGAACTTTTGGAAGAAACCATTCACGAGCTCAAAGGGATGGACAGCGAAGGGCGCATTGACCCGGAGATCCGTCTTGGCTTGCGGGCCTATCTGCCTGATGGTTATGTGGCTGATCCCAACCAGCGACTGGTGTTCTACAAAAAAATGGCTGCTGCGGAGGAGGAATCTGCTCTTTACGATATTATCGATGAATTGCAGGACCGTTACGGCGAAATTCCGGAGCCGGGTCTGATTTTGCTGGAGATGATGAAATTGCGGGTTGTCTTAAAGCAATTGCGTATTGATCTGGCCGAATTTGACGGACGTCGATTGGTGTTTGGTTTCCACCCGACAACGACCGTATCTCCAGAGGTTTTGCTGAATCTGATTCAGACTGATTCGCAACGCTACAGTTTATCGCCGGATTTTAAAATGGCCATCCGCCTTGATGAGCGTGGAGATGATTTTCAGCTCATTGACGAGGCCAAAAAGCAATTGCAGGCATTTTGCGGACCATGATAACGTGCTGGAGTTCGCTGTTTTGTCAACTTTCCATTTAGAGGTTTCACGCCCTATGTTAAAAAGAATTGTCCTCACTGTCGTGCTGCTTGGTCTGATCTCCTCATCCGTCTGGGCTGAACAGCTGAGTAAGATCGCTGCGGTCGTTAACGACGAGATTATCACCACCCGCCAATTGGAACGCCGACTGGCCGATAAAGGTGAGACTCTGGCAACAGACAGTCAGAAACGTCAGGAACTGGACGCCATGATCAACGAGCTTCTGATGGAGCAACGTAGTCGTGATATCGGCCTAGAGGTGTCGGATAGTGATATCGAAACAGCCATCAATGATGTTCAGAGCCAGAACAATATCAGCCGCGAACAGCTCGAGCAGGCCCTGGTGGCCCAGGGTTTGTCAATGACTGCCTATCGCGACCAGTTGCGTCGGCAGATTTTGCGTTACAAGCTGATGGGTTATGAAGTTAAAAGTAAAGTGGATATTACCCGCCAGGAAGTTCGGAATTACTATCAGGAACATCTTGATGATTACCGTCAGGCTCCGCGGGTTCGGCTCAGCCGTTTGACGTTTCCGACAGAAAACGATCCGGCCGCCGCACAAAAAGATGCCGACATCGCCCTGCGTAAATTGGACGAAGGAGAGAGTGTCGATGCAATCCTGATCAACATGTCGGCGCACACCCTTGTCGAAGGTGGGGAGATGGGAAGTTTTGTATCTGGAGAACTGTCGCCGACATTTGAGCAGGCCATTGATGGCCTTGACAGTGGCGAACATACAGGCGTTCTTCCTCTTGGCAATGCATTGCATATTCTCAAAGTGGAACAACGGATTCCTGGCAGTGTTGCTGATATTGCCAGCGTGGAAGATCAGATCCGCAGTGAACTGACCCAGCAAAAAATGGATCAGAAACTGCAGGAGTGGCATAAAGAGCTTCGTTCGCAATCCTATGTCGATGTCAGGCTCTAGTGCCTTTTGGGTGACCAAAGGATCTATCAAACACCCCGTTGCTTGTGCGGCGGGGTGTTTTTTTTCGACAAAATTGTCGACAAACAGGGGTAAAAATGTCGAAAATGAAAAAGATTGTCCCTCAAAACAACCCTTTTGGTGACTTGGAATGACTTTTGCTTTTTTGAAACGTAAGAAACGTGATGTTTTGAACTATGGCGTGCTGCTGACAGTGCTCATCGTGCTGATGCCGTGCTCGGCTCGGGCGCTTGATGGCCAGATCGATGTTGGCTGTGGCTATGATGACAATGTGGAAACCAGCTCAGAAAAACAAGGGTCCGGGTTCATGCGTTATCAGCTGCAACTTTATCAGCCTGTCATGGAGCGCGATGCATTCTATATCGAAGCCTATGGTCAAGCAACGGCCTACCAGTTCTGGCGAACAGAAGACCGACGTGAATTCCTGCTCGGCGTTTCTTGCCTGAACCGATGGCGGCAGGGCGACTGGCATAGCCAGTTTTACGTTGAAGGGCATTCTTATCGCGATGAGTTGGTCGCTGAAGATGAATATACCGCTGTTGAAGGCGGTTGCCAGCTTGAGCATTTTGTCGATGAGCATCTGATACTCGCCCTTTCCGGACATTATCGCTATGCGGATTATCGTCAGGGCTATACCCGGGGCGGGAGCAATGGGATTTCTGCGGGATTGGGCAAAGGAAATGGCAACGGTCAGGGGATCCATCAGCCCGGAAGCAAAGGTGAAATGGCTGTGGATGAATCACGTCGTGATCGGGAATTTGGATTTATTGGTCTGATTGAATATCGCTTTAATGCAGACCTTTTCAGCACGCTGGATGTTTTTTATCGCGATAATGACTCAACCCTGGCATGGGAATCGTATCAGTCCTACGGGGTTGAACATGGCTGGCAGTTTCAACTGACGTCACAACTCAACAGCGAACTGTGGGGTAGTTGGTTGACCCGCGACTATAACGAAAGTGATGAGCAGCAGATGAGCGTTGGCGTACGATTCGACTGGCAGTGGCACAAACATCTGTCAACCTATCTACAGTGGCAGCTGGTGCGGCAGCGTTCTGATTCATTGCTAGATGATTATTCTCAAAAGGTGGCAACATGCGGATTGTACTGGTTGTTCTGATTCTCATCGCCTGGGCCTTTCCGGCCCTGGCCACAGAGATCTCAGGACGGGTGATTGATGTTGATCGTGAACAGGGCGTTGTCGTTCTTGAAGTGACGGACGACAATGATAGTCTGCGCCGTGTCACGGTTGAAACGTCATCAATTCCGGTTGATATTCGCTTGGGTGAAACGCTTTCGGTGGAGACGCAATCAGCGGTCTTTGCGGAAAACATTGTCGCTTCGAAGGTTGAGAACGGCCTGGGAAGCAGTGATAATGCAGACCGGACCGGCGTCCGCTCCCGACTCCTAAAAGTTAAAAACAACAGCCGCTTTTCTTCGCAGAGTTCAGGGCGGGGGCGTCATTGAAAACATCTGCGGGCAGGGATCAGGGACGCTTTGTCTTGTGGAAAGCCAATCTGATTGTGTTTGCTCTGCTGTTTGCCATGATCCTCGGCTATTTCTCCTGGCAGGTGGCACAATCACGACACGCCTTTGAAGAACATGTCAATGAACATACCCAGTTGGTGACGCAAGTGATTGCCACCAACATCAAGGCCGCCAGCCAATCCAAGGAAGTTGTCGAAAAAATTGTCAGTGATTTTCTGATCAATATTGCCCGATTTATTGTTTATCTCGACGAGGTTGAACCGTTTAGCTCCGAGGAGCTGGCCGCTTATGCCGAGGAAAACGGTCTGCAGGGGATCTGGATCAAGCGTCCTGACCTTCAGGCGGTGATGTCTCCTGCCGGGTGGTTTGATCAACCCCTTTATGATCTCGAAGCAGATCAGCATCAGTTGATCCATCGTGAACATCGCCACGAATATATTCTGCTGTGGAAAGCCCCCCAGAATTCCATCCTGATTGCCGTTGCCCTGCCTGCCCGTTCTCTAGAGCAACTGCAGGAGCAGATGGGCGTGCCGCAATTACTGGCAACACTCAGTCGTCTGGCCGGCATCGACAGCCTCCGCCTTGTGCCGACGGAACAGGTTGATGAAGAGAACGCCCTGAAAGCCATGACATCGGGTTCTCAGCGACAGATTGCCATTGGCCAGCAAACGTTGCTTCTTACGGTGGAGTCCACCAGCCTCAATGAACGGATTGCCGGATTATGGCGAGAGTTTTATCTGTTTGGTGGTTTTCTGTTTGCCGCCGGTCTGGTTCTGTCTCTACTGTTCTATCGTTATCAGAAACGTCATGTTGAAGCACTCTGGCAGTTGCATCAGCAGTTAGCGGTTCAGCGTGAGGATGCCTCATTGGGTCGCGCTGCGGCGACCATCAGCCATGAAATCCGTAATCCTCTCAACGCGATCAGCATGGGCTTACAGCGGTTACAGATGGAATCCAGTGGCCTTGAAAAAGACCATGAACAACTTCTGGTGGCGATGCGTGATGCCGTCAAACGGACCAATGAGATTGTCCATGGCCTGCAGCGTTATGCTTTGCCCCTGTCACCGAAGGCACAACAGGTGGGCTTTCATGACCTTGTACAACGGGTTGTTAATTTATACGGGCCTCAGTTTGATGCTCATCACATTCAGGTAAACTGTCAGCTGCAGGCGGTGGATTTTCAGGCCGATGAAGGATTGCTTGGTCAGCTGGTGGAGAACCTGTTAAAAAATGCCCTGGAAGCACAACCCCGTGGAGGATTTGTCAATGTCAGTCTGATGACCGAACAGGGCCAGGCAAAACTTTTTATTGAAAATCGAACCTATGAGATCAGCGATGATCTTGATAATCTTTTAGAGCCCTATTTTACAACCAAAGACCGCCAGTCCGGGTTGGGTTTGACACTGGTGCGAAAAATTGCCGTAGCACACGGTGGCCAGATCAACCTGTCGATCATTGAAGACGATTGTTTCCGGGCGTTGGTTCAACTTCCCCTTAAGAGGAACCTATGACCATTCTTGTCGTTGATGATGAAGATGTGCAACGGGAAATGATGCAGGGGTTCCTGGTCAAGCGTGGCTATCAGGTGCTGACCGCAGCGAACGGCGAACAGGCTCTTGATCTGTGCAGCCGCTATCCCATTAACCTGGTCCTGATGGACTTATGTATGCCGGGACTGCACGGTGATGATGTTCTGGAAAAATTGCGTGAATCCAATCCCCTGCTGCGGGTCATTCTGATTACCGCATTTGGTTCGGTGGAAACCGCGGTCAAAGTGATGAAGCTTGGAGCTGTTGACTTTCTTGAAAAGCCGGTTGATCTGACGGCACTTGCTGAGCGGATTGAGCGTTGTGAGCAGGAACAGCTCATCGAGCAGGATGTCAACGATATGGCGCAGGATCTCCAGGAAGAGGAGCTGCCGGTGCCGGTGGTGGCAAACAGTGACACCATGCAACACCTGTTGTCTCTGGTGCGTCGCGTGGCACGCAGTCCCTGGACCGTATTGATTCATGGTGAAACCGGAACCGGCAAGGAGCGTATCGCTCGTTTGGTTCATCAACTCAGCGAACGACGAAACGGTCCGTTTGTCGAAGTTAACTGCGCCGCATTGCCCGAAAATTTGTTTGAATCCGAGTTGTTCGGCCATGAAAAAGGCGCGTTTACCGGAGCCACATCACGCCGAAGCGGCCGATTTGAAGCGGCCCAGAACGGCACCCTGTTCCTTGATGAAATCGGCGAATTACCTTTAGCTCTGCAGGCAAAACTGTTGCGGGCGTTGCAGGAGAAGAGGATTTGCCCGGTCGGTGCCGAACGGGAGCGCGAAGTGGATGTCCGGGTGGTGGCGGCAACCAATTGCGATTTGCCGAAAATGGTTCAGGAAGGACGTTTTCGCGAAGATCTCTATTACCGCCTCAACGTCTTTGAGATGCAGATTCCACCGTTGCGTCAGCGACGCGAGGATATCCCTTTACTGGTCGATAACTTTCTTGAGCATTATGCCCTGCGTCCAATCCGTATTGAATCAGCAGCTATGGACGCCCTGGTGAAATACGATTATCCGGGCAATGTGCGGGAGTTGGAGCATCTGATTCAACGGTTGGCGACATTGTCGCGTGGTCCGGTGATCCGCCGGGTGGATCTGCCCCCTGCCCTGTTACAGCCGACCACAACGGAAAGCAGTTCTGGAAAGCTCACGGAACGGGTTGAAGCTGTAGAACGACAGATGTTGCTGGATACATTGCGACAATATGATGGTGTTCAGACGCATGCCGCTGAGGCTTTAGGCATCAGTGAGCGGGTGTTGCGCTACAAGATGGGCAAGTACAACCTGAATAAAGAAGATCTGAAATAGATTGTTTTGGGGAATGTTGATATTTTTTCAACGATGCGGGCCGGTGATCGAGATCACCGGCCCGTTGTATTTTTAGCAGAATGTAGAACACGCTGTCCGAGATTTTTAGCGTTTTTCCATAGGCTCCACAGGCCGTTTCTCTGGCCGAGAGACCTCTTCCGGTCAGGAACCAAAGCGGTATTCGATACTTCCCACCAGATATAATGTTTTGTCTTTGTCATCACCCGATTCACGACTGTATTCCGTCATCAACAACAGATCCCACTGTTTGGCCAGGCGATAGCGAACCAGGATCTGTCCCTGGTTGAGCAGCGACTGTTCGTCGTCGGAATATTCCAATTGATATTCCAGCTGCAAGGTCACATTTTTTGCCAGGTTACGGCGGTAGTCGAGCGTCAGGTTGATCAGGGTGTCTTTTTCTTCCGTATAGTAACCGACGCCAAGCGAAGCACGTAGCGCCATCAACCAGGCAGGTTGATGGGTCAGTTGAACCGTGTAATTGAATTGGTCGGGCCGGTCGGAACCGTAGCTTTCATAGAAGAGGCCCAGCGAGCTTTCCCAGTGGGGAGTCCAGACATAGCCTATTGTGGCGCCACTGAGTTCCTGCGCCGAAATATCAAGAGCGATCCTGTCCGTTGCGGCATCGTAAATCGGTTCTGGGTCACGCTCTCTGGCATAACTTAGATTCAGCCACCAGTTCTGCTCCAGATAACTCAGTACGGCATAGCCGGTCCATAATTCCTTATCCTCGCCGAGTTGATAGTAGCCGGAAGTACCATCGTCGCTGAACTGTTCATAGCGTAGCTGGCAGCGCGTCAGAATCTGAGGTGTCCATTGGTAATCAACATGAACAAAAGGCGCCTTGCGTGTCAGGGCAAAATCGGTGTCATTAAAAAGCTCATTTTCCTGTTTGATGGTGCCATCAACGAATCCGAGCCCGAAACGTCCGCTGCCGATCTCTTTATCCACCTGGACTTTCAGGGTACGTTCTTTCCAGCGATAGATATCCGTACCAATAATCGGCAGATATTCACGCTCATCGAGCCACAGATAGGTCAGTCGCGCCGAAACACCACGCACCCAGCTGGTTTGAGGTGTTTCCACAATGGCATCCGGCCAGTCCCCGGCTGTGGTATCGGCCAGGGCAATGGAGGAGAATAAACACAAAGAGAGACAAAGGCACAGGGTCCGTTTCATAGAGAATTCTTTCTCGTTGGTCATCGTGTCAGAGGCCCGTGCGGTTCACTCTCTTCTTCTGAGTTGTTGTAAGATCAGGCCGACAAAAACAGTCGTGGCGTAAGCCGGACCGGGAGGCAGAATGCCGCCTGAAGCAAGACAACCAGAACAAACGAAGTGAACCGCACGGGGAATTTGTAAGCGGTTTAAAAAAATCCTGCCGCATCGAACAGGATCTTTTTAAACCGCCTGTAGAGTGCAAAACGTGGCCAAGGCCTTGCGGCCACGACAGACGAAGCCGTCCCCTTTCCATCAAAAGGGGACGGCTTTGAACTTAACGACCGCCACGCATGCGCATTCCGGATTGAGCTGCTTCGGCAGCGCCGGAACCGTCGAGCAGTTGCTCACCACCTTCAGCGTAGGTATCACAGATGCCATCGCCGTCGGCATCGACAAATTCTGTCGCGTTGGCACCGATACCTGTGCCGGGTTCAGGGCGGGTATCGCCAATGCCGTCGCCATCGGTATCAACCAGATAGAGGCCGGTACCGGCGCTTTCGCCACGGAAACGGGAACTGGCATCAGCGGTGTAGGGCAAAGAAGTTACCGCGAGCATCAGAACGGCAGCAGAAACGATTTTTACGGAATTCATTACAGTCATTGTTAAGTCCTTTCAGGTTTGAGGTTTAGGTTTCAGCGCTGTACCTCTCATAAGAGCAACCGCTGTGCCAGAAATCTGAAAAACATAAAAATGAAGTAATTACAAATAGTTGTTGTATTTATTGGGTTGTGGTTCAAAAAGGAATGTTCGACGAAAAGCGTTTTTGTCGACAAAGATGTCGTTCTTCAGGAGGGAATCGGGAGAAGAGCCGAACGGATCGGTCTCTTCTCCCTTTGAATGTTTATTGATGGGCGAGTTGCGCTGTTGGAAACGACTGTTGTGGGGTTTGGGCCAAGGCCTCAGTCGGGTCTTGTAATGGAACGCCCACAACCCGTTTGCGCAGAGACAGAATGGCTGTTTCGACATACGCCTGAAGTTGGTGGCGCATCTCTTTCACCCTCGGCTCCTGGTCGTGAGCGATGTCGATAGTTGAAGAGGGCGTGCTGCCGAGCTCGTAACGATACAGACGTGGTTTTTCCTTTGGTGCAATCTGCAGCAGATAATCATCCTCAATCAAGGCAACCCGCTCTTCACCGCCCGATGGTTTAATCACCGCGAAGCCATGATCATCCTGGGGCAGCGAGAAAAGATTGCGTCCCCAGCTTTGATGATAGGCATCGGCAGAAAGCAGACCGAGGATACTGGGAACAACATCCACCTGGCTGGCCACTGTTGATCGGATTTGTGGCGAGAGCATGGACGGTGCATAAAACAGCAGCGGCACATGAAAACGAGACAGGTTCATGCTGGTGACCATTGGCGCACTGGCAAAGCCGTGGTCCCCGGTAATGACGAATAAGGTGTTGTCGAAATACTCTTCCTGACGGGCCAGGCGGAAAAATTCGCCAAGGCTCCAGTCGGCAAAGCGCATGGCATTGTAGCGGCCTTTCATCCCTTCCGGGGCATCAAGTTCGGCAAATGGTAATGGATCCGGGAGGTTGAACGGCGCATGGTTGGACAGGGTGAGGATAGTCGCGCAGAATGGCCCATTTTTAGCCCGCTGGCGAAATTCCTCGTTGGCGCGGCGAAAGACATCAATATCGGAAACACCCCATACCGGATCAACAAAATAGGGATTGACATAATCATTGAGACCGATGAAATCCTCCATACCGTGCTGGCGGAAAAAGCCTTCCTTATTGTCCCACGAAAATTCGCCATTATAGAGAAATAACGTCTGGTATCCCTGGCGCTTAAGCAGCTCGGGGAGGCAGGACATATCCTGATTCGCTTCCATCATCTTCATCAGATATTCGTAGCCGGGCAGATTCGGCCATGAGCACATACTGGCATAAACACCCTGATGAGTATGGGTGCCATTGGAGAACGCACGGGTAAACAGTACGCCCTGCTCAGCCAGACGGTCAAAATCCGGTGTGATCGGGGCTTGCTGGCCAAGAGCGCCGACCATGCGACCGGCAAAGCTTTCCATCAAAATAACCACAACGTTTGGTGGTTGTTGTGATGTTGCGTGGAGCGGCGACTGGTGTTCCGAATGGCGCAGCAACGGAAAGGCGTCAGCCTGTTGCAGACGGTCTTGATTCGTCAATACCAGTTGACGTGTGGTTTGGAGGGCCTCCTCGTCCTTCATGGCCGTGGTCCAGGATTTTTGTTTACTGTAGATCTTGTCCCAGGCGGTGCGGCCCAGGGTGAAAACACCGTTGAGCGCCAGATGGTTGGCAAAGGGTTGCTCAGAGAAAAAGGCATCGCCCCAGCGTAACGGTTCATGTTGGAAACCACCGCGCATGGCAAAGACCATCAGGGCAATAAAGAGGGTATTGCCCATGGTGCGCCCCAGACGGTCACGTACGGCAAGGCGCGGCGGCGTTGCCAACGTCAATTTGCGGACAATACGGCGCTGGATAGGCCATAGCAGTAGCAGAATGACCGCGGCAATCAACAAATGCCGGACCACCGGGTAGCCGTCCCAGACCATACCGCCGACAGTAAGGGGATGGCTGAGATATTCAAAAACCAGGCTGTTGAAACGACTTTCAAATTCGCGATAGAAATCCAGCTCAGCAATGCCGCCGATGACCAGAACGGCCAGTAATAGCGGCATCAGCCAACGTAGGAGCGTCCGACAGCGATCACAAGCGATCAGCATCAAAAACAGCGGTGCCAGCAAATAGGTGGCCGTCGCCAGATCAAAGCGAAAGCCGACCATAAAGCTTGTTATCACGGTTGTCGTATCAAGTTCTTTGCCGAGTTGATGATTGTAGGCGAGCAGCGCCGCACGTTGCCCAGCAAACACCATTAAAAGCATCAGATAGGACTTAAGAACAAAACGGCTTTCGTGAGAGACGAATTGACGGAGCAGGCGTTTGCAACGCACCTTGATTTTAAGACAACGGTTCATGGTTATTCCGTAGGTTTGGTGGAAAAAGACAGCTCGGAGAGTTTGAAAGCAAGTGGAGCAAAGAGGACGGCAACAATCCAGCACACCATCAGCGTCGCAATGCTATGGGAAATAAAATGCGCCCCACGCACCAGTTGGCCGAAGGTGAACAGGCCACCGAGAATCAGGCTCAAGGACAGCCCAGCCAGGGCCAGTGGACGCGAATGACGAAGACCAATGAAATAAAGCCCGATCAGCGAAAACGCACCGGAAGCATGACCGGCGGGAAAGCAGCGACCTGACTTCTGCGTACCAGACGACGGTGTGTCGCGCTCCGTTGAAGAAAGAATGGGCCGATAAGGAACCGTGCCGCCATAGCGCTGGTATTGCTTGGGGCAGTGGCGATGGGTGATTTTTTTACCGACCGCGGTCAGTCCCGTTCCCAACGCAATGCATAGCAACAGATAACCGCTGGCACGACGGGCGTTACGCCAGTGGGAATGTTTGGAGAATGACAGGGCAAACAGCAGTAGCCCGGTTGCTGCAATGACAACAACCAAATTACGTCCACCGGTGTGAAGCAGCTCATTAGCCCACCAACTATGTTTATAGGTCCAGTCCCCCTGCGTCGGGCTGTAGTAGAGATCACTGAACCACAGATCCCAGCCTAATCCGTCAAACAGATAAAACAGGCCGAAAAGCAGCAGCAGCGGGATGGCGAGGTGATGTAAATAAAATCGTCTTATCATGGTTGTTCGCTGTGGCGCATAAATAGGCTTAGCAACACCAAGTGATTGGGGGGGTACCACAACCTGTGGCGGATCACTGTCAGATGTAGGGCAAAGTCTTTATTACGTCATCCGAAAGGGTTAGCGGTGAGGTTGACGTTTGAAAACGGCCAGATGCAGAGAGTGAACAAGTGGCAGCTGGGCCAGATCTCTTTCAAACGTGAACCCGCATGCCGAAAAATACCTTTTGAGTTCCGGTAATGGCGTGATGTTCTGCACTGATTGACGTCCGGTCAAACGTTGACGCAGACTGCGCTTGAAGCTGGTTGGTGACCAGGGGCTGAGGTAAGAGATCAGAACCGTGTCCTTTGCCACGCGGCACAATTCGCTGATGATTTCTTGACGGTGGCCTTCAGTCGGCAAATGGTGAATCAGGCGAAAACACAGGACACCGTCAAAATGGCGATCATCATAGGGGAGCGCGACCAGATCAGCCTTTTCAATGGTGGCCTCAATCTGTTGTCGTTCAACAGCTTTCTGGGCCAGTTTCAAGGCCCCTTCACCGAGATCAACCCCCGTCACCTCTTTACCCTGCTGCGCAAGAAGAATTGTTGCCCTGCCCACGCCGCAAGGCGCGTCCAGCCAGCAACGGATTTTCGGCGAAACGTATTTAAGCGCCCTGGAGATCAGTGCCATTTCAGCCTGATGTTTGCGTTGGTTGCGGGAGGTGTATTTTTCCGCTTTTTCCACACTGTGTTTGATCCGTTGACGATGATCCTGACAATTGTCAGTAGTTGGGCGTGAGGCGGAGAGTTCGGTCATGTGGGCATCCTTTGCAAGAGAATTCACGTTCTTCGAATAGTGACGTGTTATGCAAAGAGTTTGCCTTAGTCTAACTTGCTGAAAAAAGGAGATAAGTTTTGTTTATTGTCGTCGATTTGTATAAAAAATCATACATTTGGCCGAGATCTTTTCCGCCAAATGACAAAAATTTATACATCGCAAGGCACGAAGGAATTACAGCAATTGATGTTTTTTCAGTTTGTACTGCAAGTTACTGCGACTGATGCCGAGTAGCTCAGCCGCCTGGGCCTGAACGCCACGGGCTTCAACAAGCGCTGATTGAATGAGTCGGCATTCAATGGTGTCGAGATAGTCGGGGAGAGGCTGTTGCAACGGCAAGGCTTCAGGAACACAGGGCTGGATCGGCTGGTCTGTTCCGTGCTGAAACTGTTGTGGCAGATGATTTAAATCAATGGTTGGGCCGTCACAAAACAACAGCCCACGTTCGAGAATGTTCTGCAGCTCACGAATGTTTCCCGGCCAGTCGTAGTGATAAAGTTCCTGTTGGGCTTGTGGCGACAGCTGAGGGGTTGACCGCCCCATCTCCTGAGACAGACGTTGTAGAAACAGCTGGCATAACAACGGAATGTCTTCGCGCCGATCACGCAGTGGTGGTAAATGCAGCGAGACGACGTTAAGCCGGTAATAGAGATCCTCGCGAAAGGTCCCCTCCTCCATCATCTGTTCAAGATTGCGGTGCGTTGCGGCGATAATGCGCACGTCGCTACTGATTTCAGCTGTTCCTCCAACCCGACGGAAACGCTTTTCCTGGAGAACCCGCAGCAGCTTGGGCTGAAGGTTGAGAGGAAATTCACCGATTTCGTCGAGAAACAGGGTGCCGCCGTCCGAGACTTCCATTAACCCTTTTTTTCGCTCCAGAGCGCCGGTAAACGCTCCCCGTTCATGGCCGAACAATTCACTTTCGAGCAGATTTTCGGCAAAGGCCGCGCAGTTGATTGAAACCAGAGCGTTATTGCTGCGCGGGCTGAGGCGATGCAGGGCCTGGGCAACCAGCTCTTTGCCGGTGCCGCTCTCGCCGGTAATCAGGATGGAAGTCTTCGCTGGTGCAACCTGAGCGATATGGTTACGCAGCGTTTCCATGGCCGGACTGTTACCGACCAGCATCCGGTCGCGATTTTGTTCAAGTTCGCGACGCAGCAGCCAGTTTTCGTTTTGCAATTTGGAGTAGCTCAACGCCTTGTCAATGGTCAGGAGAATTTCTTCATTGTCAAAAGGTTTGAGCAGATAATCAAAGGCGCCGATTTTCATGGCTTCGAGGGCCGTCTGAACCGTGGCGTATGCCGTTAACATGATGAAGGGTAGCGGACCGATCTCATCATTGATGTGACGCAGGAAGTCAATGCCGCTCATGCGTGGCATCTTGAGATCGGAAATGATCAGATCAATCTGCTCCCGGTTTAGAATGTCCAGAGCAGCGTAAGGATTATCGGCGCTGGCCACGTGATGTCCGGCACCTTCCAAGAGTTGGCCAAGAACAATGCGGTAGTTTTTTTCGTCATCAACGATGAGGATATGGGCCATTTAGGGATTCTCCAAAGGTAAAATAACGGTGAAATGGCTTCCCTCGCCAAGCTGGCTGGAAACAAAAATATCACCGCCATGGCTTTGGGCAATATTGTGAGCGATGGCTAAACCCAGGCCGGTACCACTGTCCTTAGTGGTAAAAAAGGGATTAAAAATGGTTGGCAAAACATCTTCAGGAATCCCGGAACCATTGTCAGAGACGATGATTTTCGCTTGCTTATTGCCGGTG
Source organism: uncultured Desulfuromonas sp. (assembly GCF_963666745.1). Classification (NCBI taxonomy): domain Bacteria; kingdom Pseudomonadati; phylum Thermodesulfobacteriota; class Desulfuromonadia; order Desulfuromonadales; family Desulfuromonadaceae; genus Desulfuromonas; species uncultured Desulfuromonas sp. The sequence continues at coordinate 3,171,038 of NZ_OY762961.1, forward strand.
AGCGTTTCTATCGAAACAACCCCCTGCCCCGAACAGGATTCGATAGCATTAAGCAGCAGGTTTAGCAGGAGCTGCTGAATCATGTCGGCATCGACAAAAACGGCGATGTCCGGATGAGCCGCTTTGTAGATCAGCGTCACCTGATGTTGTTCGGCGACGGGCCGTAATTGCTCAGTCGTTTTCTGAATCAGGTTTTCAAGAGGCTGCAGTTTGCGTTGGGGTTCACCGGGGCGCCCGAAGCGGAGGAAGTCACTGACCAGATCATTCAACCGACTGCTTTCTTCCCGAATGACATCGAGAAGGTCCTGCTGGCCGCTATTCTCTGATGCTATCTGGTTCTGCAGAAGCTGTGCCGAGGAGGAGATGATTCCTAGTGGGTTACGGATTTCATGCGCCAATCCTGAGGACATTTCTCCAAGGGCGGCTAAGCGGTCTCTGCGGCGCAGTGTTTCTTCGGCCGCTTCTAGTTTGAGAAGGGAGTTCTGTAAAGCGTTGCGGTTATCCAGCAGCAAGTCATTAAGCCTTTTTTGCCGCTCAAGCTGTCGACGATATTGTTCAGAGAATCCGTGGATGAGTATCCCGACAATAAAAAACGTCGTACAAGAGATTAAAAACTCAGGGAGGTCTTCCGCAAGTTCGACAGGGTCATTCCAGATCATATTTGGAATCAGTGCCAGATAAAACAATGAAGAGAACAGACACGTGGCCAACGTATGTACCAGAGTCAGATTTGTGCCAGCAACAACAATAGGTAAAAAATAGATGATCCAGTAATGACTTTCTTCGTGACCGGTGGTCGCCCAGATCAGCAAAGTACACAGGAGCAAATAAATGGCGAGATGGAGGGTCATCAAGCCTGAATCGGTTAATTGACTGGCTGTAAAACGGCGGTCCGTGACCAGGTGATAGGTTGCGATCAAGCTGAAAGAAAGTGTTCCGTAAAGAAGGCTGGGGCCTTTAAAAAAAGCGAGTAGAAAAGCAAAGAGACATATCAGTAGGCCGTTTTTGATAATCGGTAATGATGCGTTCATAATTTTTTCAGTATGAAACGTCATTGTCCACAAGGCAAGTGAAACCTATTGCGCCAGACTAGTAGGTGGCTAGTCAGCACGTGTTGGTTTCTGTGCGAGAAAAACGGCAAACAGTTCAGCCAGTTGTTCAATGGCTTGAAGATCGCGGACCGAATATCCCTCCTCATTGTTGGCTAAAGCCACTTGGCCGACAATCTGTTCACCGTCATCAACAGGTACTGCCATGAAATGGCGAATCGGTTTGTCGATTCCCCCGGCGAGGTGGGCAACATTGAGACGTTCCAAATCGTTGAAATAAACACCGGTTCTTCGGTTGTAGACCGCATGGAGCAACGAACCGCGCCCTGATGTCGGTGCCGCGATTGTTGCTACGCCGTTCCTCATGGAAAAATCATCAAATAGCGAGGTGAAATCCCAGAGAGACTGGCTTCCTGCCTGGTCCAGGGCGGCAATAAAGCCATGTTCACTGTTGGTCAGGTTCCGGGCGTGGCTGAGGAGTTGTCTTGCCACTTCATGCTGGTCGGCGTGCTGCTGGACAATGGCATGGGAGAGGCTGGCTAAGCGGCTATTTAGAGAGACTTCCCATTGCAGGGCCTGCTCATCACGTTTGTGGTGAGTAATATCAACAAAGCATTCAATGCCGCCAATGACACTACCCTGGCGGTCTCGTAACAGTTCCGCGTTTTTGCTGATGGTGAGCAGAGAGCCATTTTTGTGGCGGATGGTGCATTCACGGCCCATCACAGGTTTGGCCACCTGGCTGTTGAACAGGCCACATTCCGTATGGCAGGGGGTGAGAGCAAACCGGTAGCAAGAGCTGCCGATCATCTCTTTGGCCCGATAGCCGGTTAATTGCTCGGCACGATCATTCCAGCTGGTGATGATCCGCCGCTGATCCACAGTGAAAATGGCACAGGGAACCACTTTTTTAATCAGATCTGTCCTTACCTCACTTAACGTCTGATTGAGACGACACTCAGACAGGTCCTGTAACAGGCCATCCACTTCCTGGGCGAGTTCTGCAGTCGGTGTTGTTCCCTGGCAGATCTCTTCGTTTAATGTCGCCTGGTTCTGTTGACGGCAGCAGCGCAATTGTTCGATCAATGCGATCACCGGTAGTTGCGTCAGGTGTCGTGAGAAGCGAATAGACAGCAAAACAATCAAACATAATGCGATGGCTGCGATCAGGAAGGAAGACATTGAGGCGTGTGCCGCTGCTAGAAACGCTTGCTGCGGCAGAGTCAGGTGCATGATGGCTATTGGTTGCTTGCTGACGTCCACAAGAACCGTTTGAATTTCAATGGCGTGGTCGGCGATACGAAGCACCGGCTGTTGCAGTTGTGCGTTAGACGACAGGGTAAAATCATCAGTCAGATCTGAGAGGTCCGTCTCGGTCAGGCTGATCGTGAGATGGAGACGGCGCGACCAGTCGGCAAGAGCAGAATTTGTCAAGTGACGACAAAGGATAACCACGTGGTCACCGACACTACGCGCGGCAACCAGACAAAGACCCGGCTCGTCGCGTAACAGGCCGGAAATGGCCAGGCGAGGACTGAGTCGTGTCAGGTTAAATGCTTTGCGGCACAGGGTGTTGTCAGGCTCGGTCTGGTGGTCGCTCTGGTGAAAAAGAACCGTGCCGTCATTGCGATAAACGGCGGCTTCATCAAGGCCGTGATGACGCAGCATTTCATCGGTCAGGCGTTGTGGCCAGGGGATTGTCGCGGTTTTATTCTGATCGTTGTCTTCCATCAAGCCGCTGTAATCCATGACCAGAGCCTCAAGGGTGTCCAGTTCCATGGTTAGGTGCGTTTGCACCTGATCGCTGTGATGAAGGGCAAGCTGTTGCTGCAATTGGTCAATCTGAGGAAGGACACCATAGCTGTAGGTGAAATACACCACCGCAATGGTTGCCACAAGAGCGAGTAGCGGAATGGTTGCCGGACGTGATGTACCTGTGGCAGTCCTTGACATAGTCCTGTCCTTTCAGTGTGTTACCCGGATCAACGCGGTTGGTTTTGTGCCGAGTTCGCTTTGGTTCTTCTCGGCAATCAGGATGCTGGATAAATAAAATCAGCAAAAAAGATACCAACCCGGTTTTAGGAGCAAAAAGCTGTTGATGTGGCGAAAAAATGCCTTAAGTGCAGGATGACTGCCATATCTTGAGACGCAGGTGTGCGAATTTGGGACGCTCTGTCCCGAGCTGTGATGAGTCGGCATGCTCAAGAAGAGCGGATGGAGACATTGCTGTTGACTAACTAGCTGAAATGAAAAGATTTTTATCTCTCGTTTGTGTGCATTTTAAAACGGGCGCTTTTATTGCACTACTTGGATGGTGTCTCAGTGGAGACGTCCATCGTCAATGGCTGGTGCCTCAAAAGAGCACGGCATAAACGGGAGAAAACCCATGATTCAACAGGTGGTTACCGCAGAGCAGAGTCTTGAAGTCAAACAGTTCCTATCATGTTTTCAGCTGGAATTTGAGACGGATTACGATGAATTGCTGGTCGTCAGAAATCAGCGAGGCGAGATCGTTGCCTGCGGTGCCCGACAACAGGCCTTGCTGAAGATGATTGCCGTTGATCCTGCCGAGCAAGGCAGTCCGCTATTTGCCCAGCTGGTTGGTGAGCTGATTCGGCGGGGATTTGAGGATCAGAAGGAGACGTTGTTCGTCATCACCCGCCCGCAACACGCGTTAAGTTTTGAAGCAATAAATTTTCGCTTGTTGTGTCTGACGGATCAAGTCGCCTTGCTGGAATATGGCCCTGGTTTGAGCGCCTATGTGGATACCTACCGAGACATTCGCCGCGAAGGAGAGAATGGTGCCGTCGTCATCAATGCCAATCCTTTCACCCTTGGCCATCGTTATCTGATTGAGACGGCAGCCGGTCAGGTGGATCAGCTGTATGTTTTTGTCGTCGAAGAGGATCGCTCAAGCTTCCCTTTTGCTGTCCGCTATGACCTCGTATGCCGCGGTGTTGCCGACCTGACCAATGTCCACGTTTTACCCAGTGGTCCCTATGCCGTCAGTGCCATTACTTTTCCCGGCTATTTTCTCCAAGACAGTCATGTGGTGGAAATTCAGCAGCATCAACTTGATGCGACGCTTTTTGCCCGCCAGCTGGCGCCGCGATTTACCATCAGAAGACGTTTTGTCGGCAGTGAGCCCTATTGTCCCGTAACGCAGCGTTACCACGATGCTTTGCAAAAAATTCTCCCCAGCCTTGGTATTGACGTCCTTGAAGTCCCGCGGATGGCCACCGGCAGTGGCGCGATCAGTGCCTCTACCGTTCGCGAACTGCTGCGTCAGCGAGCTGTCAGTACCCTGGAACGCCTTGTCCCGGCGACAACGCTCGATTATTTGCAATCGGCACCATGTCATCTGCATACCGTATCGGCTGGGAGGCATTGATGGAGATCTCTCGAAAAGCTCAGGCTGGAACCATGCAGTCCAGCGATCTGCTGGTCTTTGTTGAACCGGCAGACCATCTGGTGATTGACATTGAATCGACAGTCCTCAAGCAGTTTGAACATCTGATTCGACAGCGCATTGAGGAAAAATTATCCGAACTCGGCGTTTGCCGCGGCAAAGTACGGGTCAGTGACCGCGCTGCTCTCGATTATGCCATTGATGCCCGTATTGAAGCTGCGGTGAAGCGTGCCCAAGGGGAACAGGAATGAAAAAGGTATGGTTTAAAGAGTGTTCGGGGGGGCGGCGCTTCCTCGTAAAAATTTCCCAGGGCGAGTGGTTGGTGGAATCGCTGCGCCGGTTTGCGGCTGAAGCCGGTGTGCGCAGCGCCGTGATCCTTTCTGCGGTTGGCTCGGTCACGCAGGTGACATTCCGGGGGATCAAGGCCGGAGCCAAGTTGCCGATCACGGAAGCGCGCATGACGGTGCATGATGTCGAAGGCCCTTTGGAACTGCTGGGGCTGGAAGGAAACATGGTGCCCAACGATCAGGGTCAGTGCGACTGTCATCTGCATATCCTCATGTCGCGTTCGTCCGGTGAAGTGATCGGTGGACACTTGTTTGATGCACGGGTGTTTGCCAGTTGCGAGATCATGCTCAGTGAGTTTCACGGCAGCGGCGTGGAACGTCATATGTCGCAAAGCGGTGGAATTTCGACGATTTACCTGGAGGATTAAGCCATGAAAAAAGAGGTGCCTCTGCTGCGCTCCTTGCTTTATGTTCCCGGCAATATGCCTTCCATGTTGCAGAATGTGTCCCTGTTTCCGTGCGATGCGGTGTTTATCGATCTGGAAGACGCGGTGCCGCTCAACGAAAAGGATACCGCACGTATCCTGGTCAGCCGTTTTATCGCCACCTGTGAAGAACGCAATAAGCAGTTGTTTGTGCGGATCAATGCCTTGGACACGCCCTGGGGTCATGATGATCTACGCCAGGTGCTTCCCGCAAAGCCGGATGGTATTCGTCTGCCCAAGGCCGACACACCGGAGATTGTTGAGCGACTTGATACCCTACTGACGGAAATGGAGGAAGAGCTGGCTATCGAGATTGGCACCTTCAAGATCATCCCCTCCATCGAGAGCGCTCTCGGCGTCATCAACGCCATCAAGATTGGCCGCTGTTCGACGCGGGTCATCGCCCTGGCATTTGGTGCCGAAGACTATACCGCCAGTATGGAGATCGAGCGAACCAAAAGCGGTGAAGAGTTGTTTCATGCCCGGGCGCGTGTGTTGTGGGCCGCCAAGGCTGCTGGCATTCAGGCCATTGATACCATTTTCGCCGACGTGGCGGATATGGACAGTTTTCGCACCGAAGTGGAGTTGATCAAAAATCTCGGCTTTACCGGCAAATCTCTGGTTAATCCACGCCAGATTTCTGTGGTCCACGACGTGTTCGCGCCGAAACGTGAGGAAATAGATTATGCCTTGCAAGTGATTGAAGCCATTGTCCGGGCACGCGAGATGGGCACCGGCGTCATTTCTCTCAACGGCAAGATGGTCGATGCGCCGGTGGTGAAAAGAGCCGCGCGGATGATCAGGACGGCGGTCTCTCAGGGCTTGTTGGAGTACGAACTCGATGATGAGGTGATTTATGGTGCGCACTAGCTTGGGACGTTGGGTCCCGGAATCCTTTGCCGGACGCCTTTGTCAGCCCTACCAGGACCCCTTTTCGCGCCAACCGGACCAGATGCGCTCCAGTCGCCCGTTACGGCGTATCAACCCCGGAGAGGATAAAGTTCTGGGCTCGTTGACCGAGGCCATTGACGCCGCCGGTCTCAAGAACGGCATGTGTATCAGCACCCATCATCACCTGCGCAATGGCGATGCCCTGCTGGGGATGGTGGTGCGCGCCATCCATGCACTGGGTCTGCGCGATATTGTGATTGCCTCCAGCTCGGTTCATCCCGTGCATGCAGAACTGTTGCCCTATCTTACGGACGGCACCATTGCCGCTTTTGAGTGTGGCGTGAACGGTCTGATCGGTGAGATGGCCAGCAAGGGCGAGATTCACTGTCCGATCACGGTGCGTACGCACGGTGGCCGAGCCCGGGCTCTGATGAGCGGCGATGTACAGGTGGATGTCGCTTTTATTGCCGCGCCCTGTTGTGATCGCTACGGCAATATCAATGGCTTTTCCGGGCCGTCGGCGTGCGGTTCGCTTGGCTATGCCAAGGTGGATGCCGACTATGCCCACACCGTTGTTGCCGTGACCGACAACCTGCAGCCCTACCCCGTGACGCCGATCTCTATTGCTCAGACGCAGGTGGATTTTGTCGTTGAAGTGGAGCATCTCGGTGATCCGCAGAAGATCGTTTCGACCACCACCCGCACCACCACCGATCCCATTGGTTTAATGATTGCCGATTATGCGTCCGAAGTCATTCAGGCCTCCGGGTTGCTGACCGAAGGCTTTTCCTTCCAGACCGGCAGCGGCGGCACCAGTCTCGCCGTGGCTGAACGCGTGCGCGACACCATGTTGCGTGACGGCATTCAGGGCAGTTTCGGCAGTGGCGGCATCACCGGCTATTTTGTCGATATGCTCGAACACGGTCTGTTTCGTAGCCTGTTCGACGTACAGTGTTTCGATCTCAAGGCCGTACAATCCATTGGCCGAAATCCCGGCCATGTCGAAATTGACGCCGACATGTACGCCAACCCGTTCAACAAGGGGGCAGTGGTCAATCAGCTCGATGTGGTAATTCTCGGTGCCACCGAGGTCGATGTGGATTTCAATGTCAACGTCAATACCGAGTCCAACGGTTACTTGCTGCACAATACCGGTGGCCATAGCGATACCGCTGCCGGAGCAAAATTGTCGGTCATTACGGTGCCGTCGATCCGTGGCCGTTTGCCGATTATTCGTGATGCCGTGACCACGATCACCACGCCGGGGGAAACCATCGATGTGATCGTCACGGAACGCGGCATCGCGGTTAACGAGCAGCATGACGACCTGCGTCGTGAATTGGAAAAGCGCCATCTGCCGGTCAAGGATATTCGCCAGTTGCAAAAAGAGATTCTGGCCCTGACTGGTCAACCCAAGCCAGTGGAGTTTGAAGATGATGTTATTGCAGTCATTGAATATCGAGACGGAACCATCATCGATTGTGTGCGACGGATTAAGACGTGATCTGCTCGATGCCCGGGAACAGCGGCAGTGGGAGATCGACCGCTTTATCCAGTCCGGACATGCCGCTGTCATCCAGATTGCCACTAATGTTCCCGGTCCTGACAAGGCACCGGAAGGCTGCGATGAACTGGTGGCCTGGGCGCAGAGCCAGCTGGAAGAACAGCTGCAGGCGATGACGGTGTTGCACAGCCGTGATCGAGCCGGGGTTTACAGCTTGCTGATCAGCCGGTTGAATGCCGTTCATTGCAAACAGGTGGCCGTTGCTGTTGAAGCGTCCCACCCTTTTGCCCGCTTGCTGGATATTGATGTTTATGCCCCGCTCAGAGGCCAGATCAGCCGACAGGCGTTGGGCTATCCGGCGCGTGCCTGTCTGTTATGTGAATCCAACGCCATTGACTGTATAAGGAGTGAGCGACATGATCCGGATGCCGTTATACGCGCCGCTTACCACCATTTGCGCCGCTTTACCCGGCGATAGCCTGGGAGATGCTTTTTGTCGCGGTGCTCGGCGCGAACTGCTGCTGACGCCGAAGCCTGGGCTGGTCGACCTGTTTGATAACGGTGCCCACAACGATCTCAATCTCATTGTCATGCAGCAGTCAATCGACCTGTTATCCCTCTATTACCAAGAGTTGATGGCAGTTCCGATTTCTCCTGTCGACATTGACAGGGTGCGGGCTATTGGTCGTGCTGCGGAAGAGCGGATGTGGATTCATTGTCGGACTAATACCCATAAAGGGTATGTCTTTGTCAGTGGACTGGTGTTGCTCGCCCTGCGTTGTGGTGGGGATTTGCGACATCAAATCAGGACCCTGAGTCGCGATCTTTTTACGGCATCGGACCGGGCTGGGAGCCATGGTGAAACCTGTCAACGTCTTTACGGCTGTCGAGGCATCGTCGGTGAATGCCTTGAGGGCTTGCCCGCCGTGTTTGAACAGGGGCTGCCCTGTTATCGTTATTATCGCAGTCAGGGGCATGGTGAAACCCGCTCAGGTCTGGCGTTGATGGCGCGTCTGATGCAAGTGGTCGATGACAGTACCTGTTATCATCGCGCTGGCTTGCATGGCGCAACCCTGGTGCGTCATGACGGCGTTGAATTGGAGCAACGCATTGCTGCAGGGCGCGATGTGGAATCCTGGTTGGTGGAGCGCAATCGTCGCTATTTGGAGATTAATCTGACCATGGGAGGTGTTGCGGACATGATGGCCGTCACGTTTGCTCTCGATCAACTGCTTGAAGAAGAAGGCGCTGATCATGATAAATTTTTATGATATAAAGGAAGGGCCTGTTGATCAGCAGACCTTTTTCCGGCGTCAGGACACATCTGCGTTGCTTCTGAGCGTCCCTCGAACTGTGAGGACACCATGGTTGTCAAATCGTTCAAAGTTTCGCTGCTGTGGCGCTTTTTGCTGGTGTCTTGCCTCCCCATGGTCGTTGTCGGCCTGCTGACCCTGTCTTTTATCGTCAACAACACCCGCAAACAACTGGACCGTCAGTTGGTGCAACATGCCGACAGTATTCGCACAGCCATCCAGTTTATTATTGATAAGCCGCAATCGACCTTGCGGCATATGAGCACAGGTCTTGCCTCACACGATTTTCTTCACGATGACGGACTGACGGATCGTTTGCAAAGTGTCGTTAATCAGTCTGATATCATCGAGGCCATTTTTATTCTCGATCAAAACGACGTGGTCGTGCGTGCCGGCCTGCCTCATGCGCTTGAGGCGCAGCGCAACACCTTTGTGGGCTATAATCTTGCCGACAATGAAGAAGTGAAGCACAGCAAGACACAACGTTCCATTTACTGGTCGAGTGCTGTCCCGTCTCTGGTGACCGGAAAGCCGGCTGTTGCCCTGTGTCTCCCCTTTCATCAATACCTGTTATTTGCCTATCTCAACCTCAATCGTCTGACCGCCTTGACCAGTCATTTGCCGTCAGATTCGGACACGTTAATTGCCGTCATCGGTCGTAATGGCCGAATGCTGTTTCACAGCGGCCTTTCACACATAATATCCTATGATGATCTCAGTGTCCTTGAACCGGTGAAACAAGGTTTGCAGGGCCTTGAGGGGCGTTACCTCTATATGTGGAACGATGACGTTCAAATCGGCAACGTGCTGATTATTCCCGAAACCGGTTGGTTGGTCATGGTGTCGCAACCCAAGCAGGTGGCTTACGCAGAGATCAGCTATTTACAGAATTTGTTTCTGCTCGGTGGCGGCTCCTGCGTCGTTCTGTCGTTGCTGGTGGCGTTTGCCATGGCCCGGCGGTTTTCCCGTCCCATGACCCAGCTTGAAGAGTGTGTGCAACGGATTGCTCGTGGGGAGTTGGATGTCCCGGTGGAGATCAACGGCTTTGCCGAAGCCAGATCACTGGCCGAGGATGTCAAGGCGATGGGTCAGGCCATTCAGGAGCGGGAAGTCGCATTGTTGCGCGAGCGTGATCGTTTTCAGGCCTTATTTGATAACGTCAATGACGCGGTGTTTATGTGTGGGCTGGATGAGCATCTGCACGCGGGTCATTTCGTTGAAGTGAATGGGGTGGCCTGCGACATGCTAGGGTACAGCCGCGATGAACTGTTGGCAATGACACCGGAGGATCTCGACACGGATAGTGATAATCCCTTTATCGCAGATCGCGTTGGGTTTACGACCATGGATCCGGCACAACCGGTGCCAGGTCTGGTTGAAGCAACACTGGTGACGAAACAAGGTCGCACATTGCCTTTTGAACTTAATCTGCAGCGGTTACAACTTGATGATCAACAGATGTTGGTGTGCGTGGCGCGGAATATCGCCGACCGCAAACAGGCCCAGCGCGCACTGAATGCCTTGGTGACCAGCACTGTCGGTTCAACGGGGATGGCGTGTTTTGAAAAGATTCTCCGTGAGCTCTGTCTGTATTTTGAGGTGGATGGCGGGCTGATCGGTGTTCTCAATGACCGTGGCCGTGTTGACTGTCTGTCGATGTTGTTTCTGGGGAATTATCGTGATGACTATTCCTATCCGTTGATCGGTTCCCCGTGTGAAAAAGTGTTTCGCAACGAGGTGTGTTTTTATCCCTCTGGCGTACGCGAGTTGTTCCCGGATGACGTTGATTTTAAACAGATGGGTGTTGAAAGTTACTTTGGCATTCCACTGCTCAATTCGGAGCAGAAGGTTGTCGGCGTGTTGAATGGGTTTTCACGCCAACGAATGCATTTACCACCGGATGCCCGAGAAGTCCTTTCCATTGTTGCCGCCCGTGCTGCGACTGAACTTGAACGTCTTAAAGCGGATGAGGCTCTGGCCGAGCATCGTCGACAACTCGGCTATCTGGCTTTTCATGATCCTTTGACGCAATTGCCCAACCGACTGCGTTTTACCGAGGTGCTTGAAAAGGCGGTGAATGAGGCACCGGGCCATGGCAGCTATTTGAGCTTGCTGTTTATCGACCTGGACCGGTTTAAAAATATCAACGACTCGCTTGGCCACAGTATTGGAGACAAGTTGCTTCAGGCCGTGGCGCGACGGACCAATGCGTTGATCGGCCGAGACAACATGCTGGCACGGCTTGGTGGTGATGAATTCGCCATTTTGTTATTGAATTGTGTGACGCCTGTGGTTGGAGCCGATACGGCACAGCGGGTGATTGACGCGTTGTCGCAACCGTTTCAGATCGACGATTACTCTCTGCATGTTTCAGCCAGTATCGGTATCACGGTGGCACCGGTGGATGCCCAGGATCCTGACGAGTTGATCAAATGTGCGGATATCGCCATGTTTAAGGCCAAGGATGCCGGACGCAATACGTATAAGTTTTACGAACGCAGCATGAATCTGAAAACCCATGAGCTGCTGTTGCTTGAAAATGATTTGCGCCATGCCTTGTCGCGTAATCAGCTGGAGTTGTACTACCAGCCACAACTTGACCTTCAGGGAGGTTTGATCGTCGGCTTCGAAGCCCTGTTACGCTGGAACCATCCTGATCGCGGGCTGGTGTCGCCACTGGAATTTATTCCTCTGGCGGAGGAGACTGGTCTGATCGTGTCTATGGGCGAATGGATTTTACGCTCTGCCTGTCGTCAGATTCGGCAGTGGAATGACGACTTTGGCTGTCAGCTGCGGGTGGCGGTCAATATCTCGGCCCGCCAGTTTCACCATTACGATCTTGTCGAGTGTGTCAAAAAAGTTCTCGATCAGACCGGTGTGCCCACGCAGTGGCTTGAGTTGGAGATTACGGAAAGTCTGTTGATGTATGATATCCAATCGTCGATTGAAACCATGATGCGCTTGAAAGAGCTTGGCGTGCGGCTGGCGATTGACGATTTCGGGACTGGTTATTCCTCACTGAGTTACCTGAAACAGTTCCCCATTGCCAGCCTGAAGATTGATAAATCTTTTGTCGATGACCTGCTCACAGATGCCAGTGATGCCGCCATTGCCGAATCAACGTTGGCACTGGCCAGCAAAATGGATCTGTCGGTCGTCGCCGAAGGGATCGAATGTCAAGACCAGCTCGATTATCTCAAAGAGCGTGGTTGCCAGTTCGGGCAAGGGTATCTGATCAGTCGGCCTCTCAATGTCGCTCAATGCGAACAGTTTTGCCGTCAGCGTTTCGCAGACGGTTCCTCTCTTCCTTCGTAGAATGTTGTAAAAACTTCCGACGACCATTCAGCACCCCTTAAGAGGGCATCCTCTTGCTGCGCTGGAGTTCATACAAGGCCGCCATTAAGGCACCAAGGTGCGCCAAAACCATATCTTTTTGTGCATCCCATTGATCGCCCTGAGTGCCGAGAAAAGCGGTTCCCAGTTCCGGATGGGTCCATTGTGCTGCCAGCCATTCGACAATCTCATAAAAACCAGAGGCACTGAACAGAATCAGCAACGCCACGATGAGCCTCGACCCTGGAGTTGTAAAAGCTGCCGAGAGCTGTTCAAACAGGGGCCGAAACAACAGCAGTCCAAACAAAAAATGAACGATGCGATCATAATGATTTCTTTGCCAGCCGCAATAATCGGCAAGCTGGCTGAGCCAGGGCATCTCAGCATACGTATAGTGGGCACCAATGGCATGAAGAATGAAAAAGAGCCAGAGGAGCGCCGCGGCACCGGTCGAGAACGGCCGCCGATGGTGCAGCCAGACCACAATGGGGGCAGCGACAAACACCAGCAGGTTTTCGAGTAACCAATCGTCACGGTAGCTTGGACGGATGGCCAGCAGGAGCCAGATCACCAAATAACTTATCAGCAGGATGCGTGAGGACATGCGGACTCCTTTTTGGGAGGTTGAGAATCTACGTCCGAGGGCTCCAATGGTTGTTCGATGTGTGTCTCTTATTTTATCTCCTTGACAAGCTCCCAGCAACGTCGTAAAAATATGCGACTGAGACTCGTTCTCAATTGTGGGAGGTGATAGGATGGAAGCATTACAGCAATTCAAGGAGTTTCTCGATCAGCGTGGTTTGAAATTTACCCGCGAACGGGATCAGATCTTTCAGGCCATCGTTGATTTTGAAAAACCATTTGATGTCGATGGCTTGCTGTTTCATCTCAAACAGCGTGAGGTGAAAACGTCCAAAGCGACGATCTACCGAGCCCTGCAATTGTTGCTTGAATCCGGATTATTACGAACGATCAGCTTGTCACCGACCGATCACCGCAGCAACCTGTACAGCCTGTGTGGAAAATTTCGGGCCTATGATCATCTGATTTGTACCGGGTGCGGTAAAGTTACCGATGTCGAGAAAAAACAGATTTGCGACAGTTGTCGCACCATTGCGCAAGAGCGCGGTTATCAATTGGAATCGCACAGTTTGCGTATTTTTGCCCTGTGCCCTGAATGTCAGAAAAAAGGATTGGAAACCTGCTGAGAGCCGGTTAAACCAATGATGGAGGGAACACCATGAAAAAGACCGACGTGGCAATTATTGGCGGTTCAGCGGCCGGACTGGCTGCTGCAACGACACTGATGAGACGCCATCCTGAAAAAAGCATCAGCCTAATTCGCAATGTGACCAAGACGGTTGTTCCTTGCGGAATCCCCTATGTGTATGGAACTTTGGGCGCCGTAGAGAAAAACATCATTCCGGATAACCAGTTTCAGAAAGCCGGGGTGGATATCATTACCAAGCACGTCACAATCATTGACCGGGAAAACAAGGTGGTCAAATTTGATGACGGTGAGGAACTGGCTTACGACAAACTGATTCTCAGTACTGGGTCAAAACCGTTCCTGCCGCCCATTGATGGTGTCGAGCTGGAGAATGTGTTTTGCATTCAGAAAGATCCCTGCCATCTGCAGACGATTCTCGATGCCCTGCATCCGGCGCAGAATGTTGTTGTGATCGGCGGCGGATTCATCGGTGTGGAAATGGCGGAGCAGATTGCCCGTATGGAATCGCGCCCAGCTCATATCCGATTGGTTGAGATGTTACCCCACTGCTTGATGGTGGCCTGTGAAGAAGAGTTTTGCCTGGTCGCTGAAAAAGAACTGCAGCGTGAAGGCGTTGAAGTGATGACCAATTGCCAGGTCAAGGCTATTCACGGCGGTTCGGCGGTGCAGACTGTTGAGTTGGCCGATGGCCGACAACTTGAAGCGGATGTGGTCGTGATCGGCATCGGTGCTGCGCCAAATGTTGAGCTTGCCGAAAAATCCGGTATCGCCTGTGATGCACGTGGCGGCGTCAAAGTCTCACGGACATTGCAAACCAGTGATCCGGATATCTATGCCGCAGGGGATTGCGCGGAGAAATTCTCCTTTTTCAATGGTGAGCCAAGCGGGATTCGCCTGGCATCCATTGCCGCCTCGGAAGGAACGATTGCCGCAGGAAATATCTACTCACTACAACAGCGTGAAACCTTGGGAGCACTGGGAGCATTCGCCACAAAAGTGGGAACCCGAAGCATTGCTGCTGCCGGTATAACCACCCAGGCTGCACAAGCTCAGAAACTGGACGTGGTGATCGGTGAAGCCGTTGCTTCGAATATGCATCCGGGTTCACTGCCCAATGCGATTGCCGACATGAAAGTGAAATTGATCGTGGAAAAGGCGACGGGACGGTTGCTGGGAGGACATGTCTGCGGCGGTGACAGCTCTGCGGAGCTGGCCAATGCGATTGCCGTTGCCGTCCAGGCCCAATTAACGGCGAATGATTTATCATTGATGCAGTATGCCACCCATCCATTGTTGACGGCATCACCGGTGATGTACCAGCTGATGGTGGCCGCAGAGAACGCCCTGATCCAGCTCTAAGAAGAATAAAAAGATAACAAAGGTCCCCGCTCAGCGCGTGTTGCGCGGGGACCTTTTGTGTTTACAGATATGGTATAATTTATAAAACAAAGTTTGTTTTATAAATTTCAACAGTCTGCACGTCACGCTAAAGCTCTCGCCGCTCAAGAGAACCAACTCCATTTGCATGTCGGCACGAATCTCGCTATAGTGATTTCTCAGGATTAATGTCATCACGACAACCGGAGAGGTTTTATGTATACCAGACTGAGTAAACTCATGACGCTGTTCGGACTTTGTGCTATGGGTTTTTACGCTATCATGCTGTCATCCGGTCAGTTTTCCGTTGAAGTTATGCCCCAGTTCGTTGTTTCGGCGGTGATTTTTCTCAGTTCTGGGCGTATTATGAAAAAGGTGGCCAAACGGATACGCGCCGGACAGGCCGAGCAAGAAGAGGATCAGGCAAAGCGCTTTGATTTTCAACTTCTTAGCTGGGTCGTCGGTATGACAGTGTTGACTCTGTTATCTCTGATGCTGTTGGTTCCATTCGGTGTAACCCTCGAACATACCTATCTTTTCAAGCTTGCTCACCATCTTTTTGATAGTACTCTCATCCCCTGAGCAGAGCCCTTTTGCAGATTTGCAAAAACAGCCTATCTGCACCACAAATTTGCAAAACACAGTTCTAAATATCTGGGAATAATCATTCTTGGCCCCCGTATTTCAGCATTTATGGCGTAAACAGAATATTTAACCCTTCCCCGTAGCTCTTCGCGAAAAACAGTTCCCTTTCTTCGAGGTCATTCGCAAATTTGCAAATATAGCCGTCCTGTTTGATGCCCCCCGATTGTCGTTATTAACGGCACTATGATCATAATAGTTTGAATTTACTGATAAAAAACTGATTCACCAGATTTTTAAACCGTGTTGGTATACAGGTTGCTATTTCATGTGCCCAGGCAGAAACGACATGAACGCCATAGGGTTATGGGGTAGCGATGAAGAACAAAGAAGTTTGTCCCTATTTTCGCAAAGACGAAGATATCTGTGATGTTGGTTGCGGGCACATTTCAGCCCACGACGTGAGAATGATTATCGACTTTTGCGATGGCCGCTATGCAGAGTGCTCAACCTATCAGCTCCTCGAGGGCAAGACCTGCCCCGAACCCATCGTTGAGGACAGGGTGACAACGTCTTTACCCATGAAAACGACAAAACCCATGCAAACGGCCGTAGCGAGCCAAGTGCAGCCTTTCAACGTCAAGTGGCCGAGTATCGTTCAACTACGTGCGATGACCGCTCAATATAATGAGAGCTTTAATTACACACAGGAGAGAAAAACCATGACCGACCAGATCAAAAATAAAGGAATGACAGTGGTGCTTGCCGCAACCGGCATCAACCTGGCACTGGGTATCTTATATACCTGGAGTATTTTTAAAGGGGCCATTGCCGATTCCATCGCCGCAGGTGGTCCCGGCGCGTTTACCTGGGACAAGGCCTCCATCAACGATCCCTACGCCGTTGCCTGTTTGGCCTTTGCCGTTTCCATGATCATTGCGGGAAAATTGCAGCAAAAATATGGTCCCCGCGTCACTTGCATTTTAGGTGGACTGTTGGTTGGTGCCGGGTTTGTCTGGATTTCTCAAACAACAAACTACTGGGCGTGGATTCTTGGCTTTGGTGTGATGGCCGGTATGGGAATCGGCTTTGGCTATTCAGCAACGACACCTCCGGCATTGAAATGGTTCTCACCGGCCAAAACCGGTCTGATTGCCGGTACGGTCGTGTCAGGCTTCGGGCTGGCGTCCATTTACATTGCCCCGCTGGCCAAGCACCTGCTGGCGACTCAGGGGTTGCAGCAGTCCATGCTGATTTTTGGCATTGCCTTTGCGATTGTTGTCAGCCTGCTCGGCATGCTGATTTCTAATCCCCCGGAGGGTTTTGTTCCCGCTGGTGCAGAAGCGACAGCCAGTACGGCTAAAAGTAGCAGTATCGACATGACCGCAACACAAATGATGAAAACCCCGAAATTTTACATCCTCTGGACCTGCTTTTTTATCGGTGCTGGTGCTGGTCTGATGGTAATCGGCAGTGCGAAAGGCTTGGCCAAGGCTTCCATGGGTGAGATGGCTTTTCTTGTTGTCGCCATTATGTCGGTTGGGAATGCTGCCGGTCGTTTAATTGCCGGGGTTGTCTCGGACAAAGTGGGCCGAGCCAATACCCTGACCTTTATGCTGATGTTCCAGGCCGTTTTGATGTTTGCTGCAGTTCCAGTACTTGGTGGAACCGACAGCAGCCCGATTCTGGTTGTCCTGCTGGTTAGTTTTATGGTGTTTAACTACGGAACCAACCTGTCACTGTTTCCTTCATTTGCCAAGGATCTGTGGGGCGCTAAAAATCTCGGGATGAATTACGGCATCCTGTTCAGCGCCTGGGGTGTAGGGGCCTTTGTGCTGGTTCGCCTGTCGCAGATGATGGTGGTTAAAACCGGAAGTTTTGATCTGTCCTTCAAAGCTGCAGGCATTATGCTGTTGGTTGGCGCCGGACTGTCGCTGACTCTGCGTGCCAAACAAGCTGTGGCCGAAGCGCCTCAGACTGCCGCTGTGCTGGACGACGAGTACGACGAAGAAGATCTGGTTGTCGACTGATTTTGCAGTAACGGACACGAGTCAAGGAGTGTGCTAATTAAGTGGTGCGCTCCTTGGCCGTTGTTCCAGCCTGTGTCACGCCCCTGGAACAAAGCGTCACACCTCAGGGGAGAGCGAGGGATGAAAAGAACCTATGAAGGTGTTCAAAAAGAGAGATAACCCCCTTGAAACACAGGGTTGTTATTGATTTTTTAAAAAACTGGCACCTTCGTTGCTCTGTATACCGATTACAATTGTCCGCCAGCAAAGTAAATACCACGAGATTCTCTTCGCTGTAATGGCGCAGCGGAGCTGGGACTCTGCCCGAGCGGATGTTAGCGAACACATGACATGGTCATGTAGAGGAGGGAAACATGGATTGTCAAACGATCGTTGTCAACTACACCCATCCGGATCGTGATGCTGAAGCGCTGAGTACAGCTTTGGAACTGGCATACCGGCATGAAAGCGAGCTGCTTCTGTTGCACAGTAACGGTTCCTGTTGCAAAGAATCCTGTGAGCGTCAGTATCTGTTCAGCGAAGAAGAACTGATCCAGCAAATCAACAAGGCGAACGGCTACGGTGTGCCCGTATCTGTGAAAATTGTCGATCAACACAGTCCACTGGAAGAGGCGCTTGGCCATCTTGATCATCATGACCTTCTGGTTGTCGGCGACAGCCATGCCGACTGCTTTACCAGCAAGGTTGCCAGTGCTCTGGCAGGCAAAGTCTGCTATCCATCGCAAGTAGAACCGCTGCTGGCACAAGCGGTGTGATTTGATACGACAGAGAAACAACAATCCCGCTTATTTGATCCTCCCGGTTGAAGTGTGAGGATTGTTGCGAGGCCACCCTTCACGGGGTGGCCTGTTTTTTTTTAAGCCAGTGAATCCTCAGGCAACTCGGGAGGAATTGGTGCCATAATAACTTGATTACGCCCGGATTTTTTGGCGGCAAACATGGCGTGATCTGCCTGGCGTACGAGAGACTCGGTGGTGTGCCCCTTGCGTACGCGAGCAATGCCGATCGACCCGGAGATGCGAGCCTGGTGACCGTTGAGGTCAAATGGCTGATTCAGTTGGGTGAGAATTTTTTCTGCGACGGCAAGAATGGCCTGATCGTCGCTGGTGTGACAGAGGAGTACTGTAAACTCATCGCCGCCAATGCGAGCGACCTGATCGGTTTGCCGGACACTGCTGCACAGGCGTTTAGCCACCTGTTGCAACAGCAGGTCACCATAGTCGTGTCCGAGTGAGTCATTGACCTCTTTGAAGCAGTCC
Source organism: uncultured Desulfuromonas sp. (assembly GCF_963666745.1). Lineage (NCBI taxonomy): Bacteria > Pseudomonadati > Thermodesulfobacteriota > Desulfuromonadia > Desulfuromonadales > Desulfuromonadaceae > Desulfuromonas > uncultured Desulfuromonas sp. The sequence goes on from NZ_OY762961.1 coordinate 3,189,788, forward strand.
AGATCAATAAACATCAGTGCAGCACCAATATCCTGACGCTGGGCATGAAGGACAACGTCACCGAGATATTGATAAAAGAGGACCCGGTTGGGTAAATCGGTCAAGGCGTCGTGGTGCGCCTGATGCCAGATTTTATCTTCCAAAGCTTTTTGTCGGGTGATGTCCTCTTTTATCGCCACAAAATGAGTAATTTTCTGCAGGTTATCAAACACGGGCGCAATCGCCGCTTTTTCCCAATAAGCATCGCCATTTTTGCGCCGGTTGTAAAACAGGCCGCGCCAGATTTTGCCGTCCAGAATGGTTTGCCACATTTGCCGGGTTTCTGCGGGTGGGCGTGGTCGTGCACGAAGCATGCGCGGGTTTTGTCCGATAACATCACCCGTCGTGTATCCAGTGATGCTGGAAAAACTCTGATTGACATACTCGATGTGACCGTCACGATCAGTGATAACGATTGACGCTGGACTGTGTTCAACAGCCGTGGTGATTTTTCGCAAATGGTCTTCAATCTGCACCCGGTCGTTGATGTCATGAATGATCGAATAGAGCAATGCCTTGCCGCCGAGAATAATCGGTCCGCTGAAGACCTCTATAACACGAATTTCTCCCCCGGAAAGCTGGTGACGAACCCGGTAACAGGGTGTTTTTCCGCTGTAAGCCTGACTAATTTTTTCTCTGATGCGTTCATGGCTGTCGACGTTGAGATCAAACAGAGAACGCTGAGTCAGCTGATCATGACTGTAGCCGTAAAACAGGCAGGCCGCCTGATTCGCATCAACAATGACGCCATTGGTGGGATCGATCAACATCATCATGGAGTGGCTGTTGCAAAACAATGGGTAGTCCGCTGCATCCAGTAACGGTGTCGGATGTTTTTTCCAACGTTGAGCCGGGACTTGTCCCCATAAGGTCGAGAGGGATAATTCAAGAATGTCAAAATAGCCGCGCATGACAGCGCGCAATTCAACAGAGTTACACAATGACAGATAGCTATCGCGCAGAAATTTAATCATGCGCAACAGATCGGCCTGATTCAGGCCCTGATTGTGACACCAGTGAACAAACTCCGGCTCAAAACCCTCACATACCGGGTGTTCGTCGGCATCGAAATCGTGATCGATCTGATGGGCGATTCGCGTAACGGCTGGGAAAAGCGTCTTCTCTCTGGCACCGCTGATCAGGTCCTGGGCGTAGTCGACGCACTGCTTGATCAGTTCGGGATTATGATTGCGCACCAAGCGATGGATCTGCTGGCGATTGTCGTAAGAAGGTGTGTCGTTCAACGTGTTCTCCTACTGGGGGACTCACTACCCAGCATAATCGAAAAAACACCAAACACAACGATATCATGGAGATTTAATTGGAAAAATCCTCGGCCGGATCGGAACCGGCCAAGGATTTTTTGAAAGAATAAAAAAAGGTTATTCCAGACAGGAAACCTCCATCAGTCCCGGATGATCTCCGGTGATACATTCTCCGCCAGATGGTGTGACGATAAAGGTGTTTTCAATGCCAACCATGCCGACATGCTCAATACCGCGCTTTGGCTCCAAGGCGAGAACCATCCCTTCCTCCAGTGGTTCGTCAAACCCTTTGGCAATTACCGGATATTCATCGATATGGAGACCGATGCCATGGCCGAGAAAACGGGCCTGGCGGTCGCCAAAACCCATGAAGTTCTGGAGAAAAGCCGGTTCTAGGCCTGCCATGATTTCAGTGTAAATCTGCGACGGGATCGCACCCGGTACCATCCGTCGGGCGACCTCGTTCTGGATTTCGACACAACGGTCATGGCTGGCACGCATTTCGTCACTGGGTGTCGTGCCGAACAGATAGGTCATGGTCTTATCCGTGTGGTAGCCATTGACACCGCAACCGATATCGACAAAAACCAGATCGCCACGCTGAAGACGACGATGACGGCTGCCGAGCAAAGGCACGGCGGGATGCATACCGTAGTTGCCGCCAGGACCATCAAAAGAAGTTGGATAGATAGAGCTTTCGCCAAAACAGATGTGGCCGAGCAGGATTTCAGTCTCAAACATGCTGAAACGGGCAATGCCGTGGTGCCCTTCTTCTACCATCAACGGATACATCTGACTGGCAAACTCCGCTTCTGTCATGTCCAGCTTTAACAGCTCAGGGACGCGCTGTTCGAGAATTCTCTGATGAACCCGGCCGGATTCCCGCATCAGGTCAAGTTCAAATGGACTTTTGACCGCGCGTGTCCGTGCAATAATGCCGTCGATGGGCTGGACCTGTTCAACCGGGAAATGCTTTTTGAAGCGCTCAAAACCGGCCAAGGGCAACAGTTCCATCTCAACATGCAGAGTTTTTGGCATGGAACTAAAGGTGGCTGCCGCATCGCGGAAACTGCCCATCTGGCGGATCAATGGAAAATGGGATTCTTCCGTGGCGCGTTGAAAGCTGCGGCGCACCCAGTAGGTGGCATCGCCGTTCCGCGGAACAAGTAAGACACCATCCTGCATGGTGCCGGTGAAGTAATAGTGATTGATTTTGCCGAAAATGGCGGCCAGCTCCCAATCGGGCTGGTGGAGATCCATCAGCTGGCGAAAACGGCCAAGGCGATTGGAAAGTTCACTGGCTGGAACACGATCAGACATAACAGCACTCCATATCATCAATAGTTAAAAAAATGCTCACAGTGAACTATGGAGTATACAGGGTCAGCAGGGCTGGAGCAATGCTTCAGTCTGATGCGTTGAGATGACCTTTTCCGGCAGCATGGATGCCGAGCATGAAACGGTGTGGTCCGGGAACACCGGTGGGAATGAATGCCAGTGCATCTCCGGGATGCAGCACATGATCCAGGCCAAAAGCCAGATGATTGCAGAAAATCCCTTCAATGCGGTTGAGCGGCAGGTCGAGTTGTTTGGCCACTTCCATGGCGGTCATCCCCTCTTCAGGCAGCCAGATTTCTGCGACAGGCGGCAAGCCGCGTTCACGACGCAGGGTGTGAAGATTGCCGAACAGACGAATGGTGGTGTTGGGTTTTTGGCTCATGTTTTCTCCATCTTGAAGCGTTTACGGTCAGACTAATATGTATACGGTGGCGGTAAAAGAGAAACTTGCGTAAGAATGGTCACCTCAGACAGGAATATGGTACAACCCGATAACACCACAGCCCGTGAATACGTGAATAAAGGACCAGACAATGACATCACCTAAAGCGCAACAGCGCTATCTGCAACGCCACTCCTGTCGTGGGCCATGGACACTGGAAGGTGTACAGGGCGACAACTATCGTGGCGCGGTTGTGATTCCTGCTCTGGCGGAAGGGGACGCCTTATGGGCAACTCTCACGGCGCTGTTGTCACAGCGCGGCGGCTGGCCGACCGACTGGCTGATCGTGGTGGTGATCAATGCCCGCGAAGACTGTGATGCACAACAGCTTGACGATAATCGTAAGGATCTTGAACTGTTGCGTAGCGGACATTATGCATCTGCGCCAGTGAGCTGGGTGGATGCATCGACCGACGACCGACGTTTGCCTCTTAAACACGGTGGCGTCGGTATGGCGCGTAAACTGGGTTGTGATCTCGTTCTGCCTCACCTGGCTGACAATGGCCTGCTGGTGCACCTTGATGCCGACTGCCGGGTCGAAGAGACTTATCTGAGAGTCATTGAAAACTATTTTAGCCGCTATGATGGTGGTGGCGTGCTGCCCTATTGCCATCCCCTGCCGGACGTGGAGCCATTGCGTACAGCTATGATCTGCTACGAACTTTATCTGCGTTGTCATCGTCAGGGGTTGCTGTGGGCCGGTTCACCGTATGCCTATCATGCGATTGGCAGTACTATGGTCACGACGGTAGAAGCCTATGTTAAAGCAGGTGGAATGAACTGCCGCCAGGCGGGAGAAGATTTCTATTTTCTGCAACAGGTGGCCAAGACCTCCGGTGTCGGATGTCTTGACGGTACGGTGGTGTGGCCGTCGTCGCGTATTTCACAACGCACCCCGTTTGGAACCGGACAGGTAATTGCTGCCAGCGCAGGTGATTCTTTGCAGCAGCTTTATCATCCGATGACCTATGCGGTTCTGCGTGACTGGCTGCGGATGGTCAGTGAACATCTGCAGGACGCGGCAGAGCCGTTGTTGGAGCGGGCTGCTGCCATTGACTCAGAGTTACATGATTTTCTGCTTCGAGAAGAATTTGCCGAGCGATGGGGGCAGTTGTGTCGCACCCACGAAAAAAAAGAGCGACGATTGCGGGCGTTTCACGAATGGTTTGATGGGTTGAAGAGTTTGCGCTGTATTCATGCGCTCGGCGAAAGGTACCCGGCTGCTGCGGCGGTTGAGCAGGTGCCGCGGCTTTTTGAGTTGTGGGGCTGGCCGGTTTGTTGTGACCTGGAGGAGGCTCTGGTTCAGTTGCGGCGGCGGGATTTGCCGTGGTTGGTTGAGGGGGATGTGGATTTTTTGTTGGATTAGTTTTTTGGGTGGGAGCAAGGTCAAGGTCGCCGGGATTCGCCCTGGCAGGCGACATCCTTTTGGCTGGCCGCCCAAAAGGATGCAAAAACCGGCTTAACTTCTCCTGAACTTGGATCCACCGGCACTGAGTCTGTTTCCGTGATGCTTCACTGATTCGGCTTGCCTCGATAAAGAGAATATTGGATAAACACATTCTGTGTTTCCCAATAACGCAAGCCGAAAATGCGATTTCCGTCTTGGTTACACCATCAGAGATGGTGGTCGCCCGTCCATGGGCTCCACAGACGGTTTTAACCGTCTGTCAGCTCGGCAGATCGTGCAACTCATCAGCTTTGGCGTAAAACGTTGATAACACTCTTTTGTCTTTATCTAGCACTGGTGTGGCACCAAGAAATGTGAACGGATGAGTCTAGCCTAAGCACAATGCCCAAAAGCTGAGAGGTAACCCCTAACCAGGCAACAATCCCTGCAACAATGGAATTAACAACGCGGTAGCAATTCCATTCAACCCAATCGCCAATCCGGCAATCGCTCCACCCAGCACATCAATCTCCAGCATCCGCCCGGTGCCGATACCATGCGCGGCCGTACCCATGGCGAGGCCCATGGAGGCCGGATCATTGATGCGTAGCAGGCGGCAAAAACTCGGACCGACCAGCGCACCGAAGCAGCCGGTGAGCACAACAACGGCTGCCGTCAAAGGTGTGATCGCCCCGATTTTGTCGGCAATGCCGATGGCGATGGGAGTGGTGACCGATTTGGGTGCCATGGTCAGTGCCAGCTCACGGCTGCCGCCCATCAGCAGGATGATGCCCGAAGCGCTGATGATTGATGCTGTGGCTCCGGCGATGATCCCGCCGGTAATGGGGATTAACCGCTGGGTGATTTCGCTGCGGCGTTGGTACAGGGGGACTCCCAGTGCCACTACGGCAGGTCCGAGCAGGAACAGAATCATATCACCACCGAGCGCGTAGTCGTTATGCGGGATGCCTGTCACTTTGAGCAGTACAATGATGGCGACAATGGTCAGGATCACCGGATTGAACAAGGTGTAACGAAAACGGCGATAAAACAGACTGGCGAACTGAAAGATGATCAGAGTCAGGGCAATGCCGAACAGAGGGGTATGCAGCAGTTGGGCACTCATGCTTTCCTCCGTCGGTGCAGCAGTTGATCTGTCAGGCCGGTGACGGCCAGTACCACCAGAGAACTCACAGTCGTTGCCAGAGTCAGTGGCAGCCATTGCTGTTGGATCAGTTCGGCATACACCATAACGCCGACACCGGCAGGGATAAACAGCATTGACAGGTTATCGAGCAGCAGTTGGGCGGCGTCGCGTACCCAGTCGAGACGGATGAACTCAAAGCGCAGGGCAAACAGTAACAGCACCATGCCGATGACGCTGCCGGGCAGGGGGAGGTCGAGCAAGGTCGTGATTACCTCGCCGAGGTATTGAAAACCGAGTAGTATGGCAAAACCGCGGATCATCGGGGACTCCTGTGATGTGTTTTTGTTTTGTCCAGTATAACGATACTGTTGGGTTTGGGGCGATCTAATTGCGGTTAAATCTTAGAGGTAAAGGTAAAGGCAAAGGCAAAGGCAAAGGCAAAGGCAAAGGCAAAGGCAAAGGCAAAGGTCAGGGTCGCCGGGTCTCGCCCCGGCAGGCGACATCCTTTTGACTGGCCGCTCAAAAGGATGCAAAAACCGGCTGAACTTCTCCTGAACCTGGACCCACCTACATTGAGTCTGTTTCCATTTTGCTTCACAGGTTCGGCTCGCCGCCCTTTAGGTCGGCGAATCGTGCATGTCATCACCACTGGCGTAAAACGTTGAGAACACTCTTTTGTTTTCCTCTATCTCTGGTGTGGCACCGAGCAAACGGGTGGGACGGTGCCCACCCTTCAGTCTTGGGTTATTTAGCACCCAAGCTCTCCCGTTCAGTAGCGCCGAACGAAGAGAACGATCACCGCGATGATTGTCGGCAAACTGTCTGAGCGCAGCGAGTTTTTGCCGACATCGCGGTGTGAGTGAACGCAGAGAGGGAACCCGTAGGGCGCAATGGTAGGGAGTCGTTTTTCTGTCCCTTTTGACGACGCAAAAGGGACCCGACGTGTGGGCGCGGAAGCCCACGTCACGTGGGCACCAAATAACGGGAACGGAAAAGGCTCGCCAAAGTGGCTTAAACCGTTAAATGAACCACGAAGAATCAGAAATAAGCTCCTGGACTTCATCATACTCCAACCAACGCGACAAGAACCCGTTTATCTGATAAAATCAGCAGTTCCGCACTATTTTTGTCGTGGGATTCATAAAAAAGACTGGAAACAGTACGCGAACCCGCATAGAATAGTTAACAATTTAGGTAATAATTACCTTGCAAAGAGAGTGATCATGGACGCACCTGTCATTGTTACCATGGGAGATCCTGCTGGCATCGGTCCGGAAATTATCATCAAAGCCTGGCTCGATGGCGCTTTCGAGGCGTTTGGTCGGCCTCTGGTGGTTGCCGGTGACATCGCCATCCTGCAGCGTGCTGCCCGGGTGATGAACTGTCCGGTCACCTTTGAACCGGGCCAACAGGGCGAAGTGATCCTCAAACACCAGCAACGGCAGTTGCGCGTCAAACCGCTCTCCTGTCTCGATCCGGCGGCGGTGCCGTTCGGTCAGATTCAGGCCGCGTGTGGCGAGGCCATGCTCGATTATATTGAATGGGCCTGTGAGCAGTGTCGCAGTGGCAAAGCGGCGGCCATGGTTACCGCGCCGATCCAGAAAGAAGCGATCCGCGCCGCCGGGTGTAACTTTCCTGGTCATACCGAACTATTGGCAGAACGCTGTGGCGTGGATAAAGTGGTGATGATGCTCGGCGGCGAACGCCTCAAAGTATGTCTGGTGACCACCCATCTGGCGCTGCGCGACGTGCCGCAGGCAGTCACCGGCGACGAAATTGATGCCACCTTGCGCGTGACGGATGCGGCGTTTCGCCGTTACTTTACTTCGGGAGCGCCACGCATTGCCGTGCTGGCTCTCAATCCCCATGCGGGTGAAGGCGGTCTGTTCGGTGATGAAGAGCAGCGGCTGATTGCCCCGGCGATTGAGCGGGCGCGTCAGGCCGGGATGGAGGTGTCCGGCCCGCACAGTGCCGACACCCTGTTTCACTTTGCCGTGCAGGGCGCGTATGACGCCGTGGTGTGCATGTACCACGATCAGGGCCTCATCCCGCTGAAGTTGCTCCATTTCGACGATGGCGTGAATGTCACCCTCGGTCTGCCGATTATCCGCACCTCGGTCGATCACGGCACCGCCTATGATCTGGCCGGAACCGGAAAAGCCAGCTGCGAAAGTCTGGTGGCTGCGATCCGTACGGCGGTAGCGATGCATCAACGCGCTGAAGAGAACAGCGACCTTTGAAAACCTCGCCCAGAAAAACGATGGGCGATGAAAGAGAATAAAACATGATCGACAAAATCATTGTCAAAGGTGCCCGCGAGCACAATCTGAAAGATATCGACGTCGAAATCCCCCGCGATAAGCTGGTCGTCGTTACCGGCGTCTCTGGCTCGGGCAAGTCAACCCTGGCCTTCGATACCATCTATGCTGAGGGCCAGCGGCGCTATGTTGAGAGTCTGTCGGCCTATGCCCGCCAGTTTCTTGAGCAGATGGAAAAGCCCGATGTCGACAGCATCGACGGCCTGTCGCCAGCCATCTCCATTGAGCAGAAAACCACCTCGAAAAACCCCCGTTCCACCGTCGGTACCGTAACCGAGATTTACGATTATCTGCGTCTGTTGTTTGCCCGCATTGGCAAGGTGTTTTGCCATCATTGCGGTCGTGAGATTGCCGCCCAGAGCGTGCAGCAGATCGTTGATCAGGTGATGAGCTATCCCGAGCGTACCAAGCTGCTGATTCTGGCGCCATTGGTCAAGGGCCGTAAAGGGGAATACCGTAAGGAATTGCAGCAGTTACAGGCCGATGGTTTTGTCCGCGTGCGTATCGATGGCCAACTCTATGAACTGGCCGAGACCCCGGAGCTGGATAAGAATAAAAAACATACTATTGAAGTGGTGGTCGACCGGCTGATTGTCAAGGAAGGGATCGAAAGCCGTCTGGCCGATTCCCTGGAAACCGCCTTGCGTCTTGGTGATGGCCTGGTGATGGTTCAGGATCTGGATGGCGAGTGCCATCAGTTTTCGGAAAAACACGCCTGTATCGATTGCGGCATCTCTTATGCCGAGGTTGAGCCGCGCATGTTCTCCTTCAACAACCCTCACGGTGCCTGTCCGGATTGTTCCGGTCTCGGTACGCGCAATTATTTCGACCCGGATCAGGTGGTGCCTCATGCGGATCTGACCCTGCGCGAAGGGGCCATTGCCCCGTGGGTAACGCGCAAAGGCTTCTACTATCAGCAATTGCTTGAATCTCTGGCAGATCATTACAAATTTGATGTCAACACCCCGTATCGCGAGTTATCGGAGCGGATTCGCAAAATCCTCATGTACGGTTCCGGTGATGAGGAGATCCGCTTCTATTACGATCAGGGTGAGCGGCGCCATTACTACCACAAGGTCTTCGAGGGCGTGATCCCCAATCTCGAGCGGCGTTACCGCGACAGTGACAGCGATACCATGCGCGAAAAGCTGGAAGAGTACATGGACATCATGCCCTGCCCCAGCTGTCACGGTGCGCGGCTGCGCCCGGAGTCGCTGCATGTCAAGGTGGCGGATAAAAGCATCTATGAGGTCTGTGAGTTGTCAGTAGCCGAAGCGCTGGAGTTTTTCAACAGCCTGCAACTGAGCAGCAAGGATGCCGAGATCGGCCAGCGTATTCTCAAGGAGATCCGCGAACGGCTTGGGTTTCTGGTCCAGGTGGGTTTGGATTACCTGACCTTGAATCGTTCCGCAGGCACCCTGTCCGGTGGCGAAGGACAGCGCATCCGCCTGGCCACCCAGATCGGCTCGTCGCTGATGGGTGTGCTGTATATCCTTGATGAACCGTCCATCGGCCTGCATCAGCGTGATAACCGCCGCCTGCTCGATACCCTGCTTCATTTGCGCGATCTGGGCAACACGGTGCTGGTGGTGGAGCATGACGAAGAAACGATTCTTGAAGCCGATTATGTTCTCGACATGGGACCGGCGGCCGGGGTGCATGGCGGTGAAGTGGTCTCAGAAGGAACGCCTAAAGAGATTGTCGCCGACCCCAAATCACTCACCGGACGCTATCTCAGCGGTGAGCTGGAAGTTCCGGTGCCGTCGCAGCGCCGCACTGCGGAGCGCTGGCTGGAGATTCTCGGTGCAGAAGCCAACAACCTGCAAAAAGTTGATGCCCGTTTTCCCCTTGGCGTCATGACCTGCGTTACCGGTGTATCCGGTTCCGGCAAGTCGACGCTGGTCATTGACACTCTGTATCGCAGTCTGGCCCAACATCTCAACCGCAGTCGCGAGAAAGCCGGTAAGCTCAAAGGCATCAGTGGCCTTGAACATCTCGATAAAGTGGTGGATATTGATCAGTCGCCCATCGGTCGTACCCCGCGCTCCAATCCGGCTACCTACACCGGCGTGTTCAGTGATATCCGCGATCTGTTTGCCCAGTTGCCCGAGGCCAAGATCCGTGGCTACAAGCCTGGACGCTTTTCGTTCAACGTCAAGGGTGGCCGCTGCGAGGCGTGTAACGGCGACGGCGTGTTGAAGATTGAAATGCACTTTTTGCCCGATGTCTACGTGCAGTGTGAGGTGTGTGGCGGGGCCCGCTATAACCGCGAAACTCTGCAGGTTCATTACAAGGGCAAGAGCATTGCTGATGTGCTGAACATGACCGTCAATCAGGCCAGCAAGTTTCTGGAAAATATTCCGCGCATCCACAACAAACTGCAGACCATCCGCGATGTCGGTCTCGGTTACATCAAGCTCGGTCAAAGCGCCACCACCCTGTCCGGCGGCGAGGCCCAGCGCGTCAAGCTGGCCAAGGAGCTCGGCAAGCGGGCGACCGGGCGGACGATCTATATCCTCGACGAACCGACCACCGGTCTCCATTTCGATGATGTGCGCAAGCTGATGGAAGTGCTGCATCGGCTGGTGGATACCGGTAACACGGTGATTATTATTGAGCACAACCTCGACGTCATCAAGACGGCCGACCACGTGATTGATCTCGGTCCCGAAGGGGGTAGTGGCGGTGGTCAGATCATTGCCAGCGGTACGCCGGAGCAGGTTGCGTTGAACAGCCACTCCCATACCGGGCGCTATCTGCGTTCCTATCTGGATTTGTAGAAACTGAAAGCATACGTCCGTGCAACCTCAGTTGTTTTCGTTTAGTATGGTCGAATAAAACAATCATTCTATCGATGTCAGGAGGTTGCATGCCAAGACGTTTGATGTGTCTCGCTGTCGGATTATGTCTGACGCTGTTTAATTTTGTGTTGCCAGCAGTGGCTGACGCGGCTCAACCCGCTTTGTGGAGTCTCGGTATTGCCAATGATAGTTTTTTCAATCAAGACCGCGGTTACACCAGCGGCTGGGATATTGCTTATACTCCGCATGCCTCCCCTCTAACCCTGCAGATCGGCCAGGATATTTATACCCCTGACTGGGAGAAAACAAAAACACCGCCACCTGGCCAGCATCCTTATGGTGCTTGGCTGTATGCCCGAGGTGATTATCGTATTCAGCTTTGCCCGGTTGTTCTGGTGACCGCCAGCGCCAGCTTTGGGACGACGGGGGAGCGGGCTCTTGGTGAGGAGTTTCAAGATGTCGCCCACCAGGTGCTCGGCTTTGATGAGTATGAAGGCTGGGACAGCCAGATTTCTGAGCGCTGGGGCTGGATCGCCGGAGTTGAGGTGATGTGGCAACAACCTCTGTTGAGGACTCAGGCGGGCTATGGTCTCGACCTGATGTCCCTGCTTGAAGGCCAGGGGGGCAATATTTTTGTGGATTTGAGTGGTGCTATCGGCTTGCGCCTCGGCTATCAGCTTCCAGAGCTGTCTGCGACACCGCAGGCGGATGCGCCGACTGCTTTCTTTTTCACTGTGCTGGGTGAGCGTAAAATCGTCGATAAAAATGTATTTCTCGAAGGGGTGCGCAGCAGTGATTACAGCGTGGAGCCGGAACGCGGAGTGAACACCTTCAGCTGCGGTATTCACTGGCGTGAAGGCGCGTATCAGGCGGATCTTGATTTTTATTTTCCAGAGCAGGAGTTCAAGGATCAGGACCTGACGTATCGCTATGGCCTGTTGCGCTTGAGTTATTGGTATTGACGACCGAGAGAATGACGAGCAAAAACAAAGGGCTCTTCTTAATTGAAGAGCCCTTTATTCTCAGCTGTTATGCATTGCATGAACCATACGTAAGGGTGGTCGTTGCTGTTGCTCAAGCCACCGGCACATGGCACGAAATACTTCAATCTCGCTGATTTCAGCCAGATTGCGAAGATCAATGGCAATACCGGTTTCTTTCATGCGCAAAAATTCCATATCCCATAAATCACAGGGCTCCAGATCACCACTGCGATAATCCTGCTTACAGGGTGTGTACAGATGCAGGTTCTGCCTGAAGTAGGTCATTTTAGCAACACAGAGATCGTAGAATGAGAAAACAAGCTCAAGAATATGACAGCGCCGAAAAGCACGATGCGTGGCGTAGGGGTGGTCAGGACGATTGGCAAAACAACGGACCCAGTAGATTTTATTATCAATCTGTTTGGGGACCAGTTTGAATTTTTCGATCAGTCGCTGTTTTTCTTCACTGAGTTCATCAAAGAGTTGCTTGCCGTCAATCATGCAAAGAGCCTCGTCATCAGGTGAACGATTAACGACATTAATCTAAATCAGATATTGTGATGTGTCCAATTTGAATTGTTGATCAATCGAAAGATAGACATCAACCCAGATAATAAAAAAGCCGGGGCGTTGGCCCCGGCTTTTTCATCATGATAGGTGCTGAGTGTGTTATTCAAATTCGTAAGGCCAGGCCAGAATGCCGCCTTCCATATAGCGAACATTGGTGAATCCGGCCTGCTGAAGAATAATTTGTGCCTCAAAACCACGCAGACTCAGTTTGCAAAAGGGGATGATCAGCTGGTCTTTTGGAACTTCATCAAGGCGCTTACGCAATGCGCCGAGCGGAATCAGGGTGGCACCGGGAATACGAATCTCTTCATATTCTGCCGGAGATCGGACATCCAGCAACATCACAGGCTCATTGCTGTTCAGATGCTCAACCGCTTCACAAGGACTCATGCTGTCAGCCAGACCATCCAGTTTGTTGCGCATGGCATTGGCCGCCTGAATCAGGGCATCCATGGCATTGGCGAACGGTGGTGCATAGCACAGGTCAAACTGAGCCAGTTGATCAACAGTTGCCCCCATGGTCACAGCAGTCGCGACAACATCCAAACGCTTGTCTACAACTCCCGGACCGACGATCTGTGCGCCGAGAAGCTTGCGGCTGTTCCGGTCGGCAATCAGTTTGACAATGATCGGTTTGTTACCGGGATACAGGTGGGCAATATCCGGTGATGTGGCAATTAGACTGACGGAGTCGTAGCCGTTCAGACGGGCATCTTCTGCACTCAGGCCAGTGCGAGCCACATTGAGGTCGAAAACTTTGACCACCAGGCTGCCAAGGATGCCAGGGAAACGATCCACTTGCCCGGCAATGACATTGGCTGCAACACGACCATGCTTGTTGGCGGTTGATCCAAGTGGCACATAGACGGGTTTGCCGGTCAGTTGATCAATCGATTCAACACAGTCACCAACGGCATAAATCGACGGATCGCTGGTTTGCATCTGGTCATTGACGGCGATGGCACCGGTAGCTCCTAACTCAATTCCAGCGTCGCTGGCAAGGTCGACAACAGGGCGGACACCAATGGCCATTACGACCATATCGGCAGGATATTCTCCCTGTTCGGTGACCACTTTTTCTACACGCTCCTGTCCCTCTATGCGAAGCAGAGGTTCAGAAAGGCGTAAGTTGACACCGTTTTTGCGCAGTTCACGGTGAATCAGCGCGGCACTACTGAAGTCGAGAGCCGTCGCCATCACCTGATCTTTCATTTCAAGCAGAGTGACTTTGATGCCCCGTTTTGTCAGGGCTTCGGCCACTTCCAGACCAATCAGACCACCACCAACGACCACAGCGTTTTGGGATTTTTCTGCAAGGGCATCAAGTTGCTCGGCATGTTCCATGGTTTTCAAGGGCAGAACACCACACAGGTCATGCCCAGGAACCGGTGGTAGAATCGGTGTGTTGCCGGTGGCCATAACCAGAACATCGTAAGTTAAGGTTTCGACAGTGTCGTTATCCAGAGAGCGGATGGTGACGGTTTTATTTTCACGATCAATAGCGGTGGCTTCTGTTCGTGTCCGTGTGGAGAATCCTTTGACGTTGGCAAAGAACGTCTCATCACGCAGTACGCCGACGGGTGTTTTCCTGACTTCCATCAGGTCGTCGTAAAGACCTTCAATATAATAGGGAAGAGGGCAGGCCCCGTAGGAGATATTTTGGGTACGGTCGATGACGGTGATTTCAGCATTGGCATCAAGTCGGCGCAGGCGACAGGCGGTTTTCATGCCCGCTGCAACACCACCGATGATGATAATCTTACGAGTAAGCATATCGGAAACTCCTTATTATCGTCATTGCATCAAAGTTGCCACCATATACCGAATGGTTCATGTTTTCCACTGCCAAACAGTAAAAAAAGCATTTTTTATTGGAATGTTACGAGAATGTTGATTCGATTAAAGGGATGTTTTTTCCGTGTTTAAAAGGTCTGCTGTTTCCCACTGCCGTGATTTGTTATAGTTAGAAAGTTGCCACGCATTTCAGTGTAAAATTTTGCAAGGGCAGCAGAAGGGAGGGATTCATGGAAAAATGTCCGGAGTGTCAGCAGCTGCAAAAAGGAAAATACTGGTGCCGCAATTGCAAACGGGTATTTGTTTGCCCCAATCCCCAATGTGGCGCGAAAATTTCAACGGAGCGTGATAATTGCCCACGCTGCGGTTTGCTGTTTGAAGACTATATCGTGCGGCGGAAAATGTATCGGCGCTGCCCGAAATGCAAGAAAAAACAGGGCTTGTCAGATCCTCAGTGTCGGTTCTGTCATTATTGGTTTACCTGCCCGACCTGTGGGCATGCGGTGACGTCGACCAGTATGCTGAGCTGTCCCCGCTGTGCAACGCGCTTGCGTTAGGCGACGAAACGAGGCGTTATGGATGGTTTCTCTCTCGGTATTGTTCTGGTTAATCTGCTGTCGCTGATCGTTGCGGTTCATGCTCTGCTCAACAAACGAGATCCCAGGGCGGCGCTGGCCTGGATCATCGTCTGCCTGACGTTGCCGGTTGTCGGTGTGACGCTCTATTGGCTGATGGGCATGAACCGTATCCGGACGCGGGCGCGTTCCTGGCAACAGCGAGGAGAGGGGATTTTCGTTGCCGAAGAGGATGAAGGCTGCGAAAAGAGTGTTGAACTGCGGGCACCGTTTCACACTCAAAACTATCAATTACAGCGTCACCTGGCTGATGCGGTCACGCGGCGGCCTCTATTGGCCGGCAACCGCGTCACGCCGTTGTATAATGGCGAACAGGCGTATCCGGCGATGCTCAAAGCCATCCGCTCTGCGACGCTTAGCATCAATTTATCCAGCTACATTTTTGATACTCAGTTCTGTGGTCGTGAGTTCGTACAGGCATTGATCGAACGTGCTCAGGCCGGTGTTGATGTGCGGGTGCTGGTGGATGGCCTCGGCGAATGTTATTCCTGGCCACGGGTGCATACCCTGTTCAAACAGACGCCGGTGAAAGTCACTCGTTTCCTGCCGCTGTCTTTGTTCCGTCGTGGCATGCACCTCAATCTGCGTAATCATCGTAAGCTGCTGATTGTCGATGAAGAAGTCGGCTTTGCCGGTGGCATGAATATCAGTCAGCGACATCTGGTGCAGAAAAAGCGTGATGATGCAAGACCGCGGCAACGTGTGGCCGATCTGCATTTCAAAGTGGAAGGACCCGTGGTGCGGCAGATGCTGGAGGTCTTTCAGGAAGACTGGCAGTTTGCCGGTGGGCACCTTTTTAATCTTGGTCCGGCACCTCAGTGTATCCATGGGCCGGACAGCCTGTGTCGTGGCATTAGTGCCGGGCCCAATGAAGATTATGAAAAATTGGTATGGATTGTCGTCGGAGCACTGAATTGCGCCCGAAAACGTGTTTCGATCATGACACCCTACTTTATCCCGGACCGTTCCATGGTCACGGCCATGAACAGTGCCGCACTACGAGGTGTTAATGTCGAGATCGTCCTGCCGGTCACAAATAACCTGCCCTATGTTCATTGGGCCAGTCGTGGTGCCTTCTGGGAGCTCCTTGAATACGGCGTTAAAATTTATTACCAGCCACCGCCTTTTGCTCACAGCAAACTCTTGCTGATGGACGACCATTATGCCCTGATCGGCTCAGCGAATATGGACCCACGCAGCCAACGGTTAAATTTTGAGTTTAATCTCGAAGTGTATGACAAAAGTTTTAATGCCGAAATGCGTCACCATTTCGACAGCACGGTGGCCAAAGCGACCGCCATCAGTCTTGAAGAGATGGATGGACGGCCGTTGTGGAGCAAAATGCGTGATAATTTCTTTCGGCTGTTTACCCCCTTCCTTTAAAACGTCAAATTTTGAAGCGATCAAAAGGCGTTCGAGACGTTAATCCTCCTTGATCAGTGAGTCTTGCTGACGTTGCAGGATCTTATCTCCGGCGGGCGATTCCACCACACTACGTAAAGCCGCGACAACCTGAGCATCGTAGCGCTGAGACAGGTTCTCCAGTTCGGCAATGGCTTCTGAAATACTTCTGCCGGTACGATGTGCCCGCGGCTCGACCATGGCGCAGAAGCTGTTGACAACGCATAACACCCGTGCGGTGAGGAGGATGTTATCGCCTTTGAGCTTCTGCGGGTAGCCGCTGCCATCAATATGTTCATTCATCTGGTAGATGGTTTCCGGCACCGGAAGTTCGAACGGTATGGGTCGCAGAATGCGGGCGGAGTGCTCCACGTGTTTTTCAACCTCGCGACGCTCGTCATCGGTCAGGGGGCGTTGTGCGGAAATAAGGGATTTATCGATAAACATTTTTCCAATTTGAGACAGGTTGGCCGCCATTTCAACGGCAGCAATCTGCTGTTCATTCCCTCCCAGCTGCTTCATGACCTCAATGCTGAATTGCCGTAAGCGGCGGCTGTGACCGGCAAGATAAGTGTCGTTGAGTTCGATGGCGCTGACCAGAGCTTCGACTGTCCGTCGTATCGCCCTTTCGTGGCGTTTTTGACCTTCGACCAGTTCGGTGATGTCGCTCATGACGGTAATGATGCCAGCCAGCTGATCCGATTTTTCCACCAGAGGGACTTTTGAAATCAGCAAATGGGTTGGTTGGGACTGCAGATACAAGGTCTCCTGAATGGTGACCGGCGCAGTGTCAGACATGACTTGCTGGTCGAGTTTTTCGAGCCGTTTGGCGGTATCAAAACCAAAGACGGCGCAATCATCCTGATTGAGAATATCATCAAGCTCGCGACCGAGCGCTTTGACCATGGCCGGATTGGCATATTGATAAAGGCCACGGATATCTTTGAGGCTGATAAATTCATCAATATTGTCATTGATACTGTTGAGCAGTTGCCGCTGGGTTTCAATCTGTTCAGCCAGTGCTTTGAAATATCGGGCGTTTTCACGATTCTTCAGGCCAATTTGCTGGAACCACAGAATGCCGAAACAAAGCGAAAAGATGCCAACCAGCAGAGCTGAAATACTCCATGCTGTACGGGCATGCCGATTGAGGCCAGCACGAGCCGTGGTGTAACCAACCTCTTCAACAACCCACCACGGCAGTCCTTTAAGAGGCGTTGCCAGAGAATACACTTTTTGATTACCCTGCAGAGCGGAGCGTACGCCGAAGGGAAGTTCATTGTCTTCGAGCTGTGGGGAAAGGCCGTTAAGAGCGGCAATCTGCTCGGGCATCCACGGCGTGATCACTGACAGTCCGGAAGCGGTTTGCTGCAACAGATGGATCCGCTCCCCTTGCTCCATCAATGGCGACGCCGAGAGAAGCTGGTTGATCTTCTCTGTGACAACTTTACTTAAAATCAGGACAGCCACAACGGATTGAGTACCATCATCGCTTTCAAGAGAAAACAAAGGTAAAGCCATGTCAAGCACCAGGCCTGCAGAGGTGGCCTGCAAGGCGGAAAATTTTGGACTCGCCGCGTTAAGCACCTGACGGGTCAGTTCTTTTTGTTGCTCACTGAGATGGCTGATGCCACTGTCTGTGGTCAGGTAAGCCTGACCGTTCGGGTGAACCAGTCGCCCGGACAGAAAACCCGCGTAATGGCTGAATTCGACAAAAATATTCTGCAGTTCCGGAAGCTGGGCGCGCAGAGATGACGTTTCATCCTCTGAGGAGAGTTGCGGATCCGGAGTAATCAGGGCGGAGATGTCATTTTCAATCAGGTCCACCTCTGTTGCGTAAAGGCGGAACAGATCCGAATTAACGATCCGGTCCCCTTGGCTGACCAACCCTTCGAGCCAGGTATCGATCACCTGAACATGACTCGCCGCCAGCAATGACAAACGCTGCTGCAGTGAGCGTTCCATTTCCTGTTCTTTTTCACGAATACTCCATGACGAACCGATGATCGTGCCAATGGCAATGGCTGTGATCACGAAAACGGCCAGCAGCAATGTTCTGCGGCGGGTCATCAAAAGCCGGTTATCCGGAGGCGTGTTAAAAAATGGCGTCGTGACCATGGTTACTCTCCTGTCGCAGTTCGCGTGGATAAAGCCGTTGCGCGCGGCTTTATATGGGTCCAACGCGTTGTTTCATTGACGGAATACTGAGGCAGATAATGCTGATATCGGTGATGGGAAAACACCGGATCAGATAAGTTGTCCAGTATCAGAATGTCGTCCTGTGTATAAACAGCCAGCACCGCATGGGTAATGGAACGAATCGTGTCCCGCAGGATGACAATTCGCATCCGGTCGGGCTCAACACCCAGGTAGCGCAGAGCGTAGTATTTGCAAATGGCGAAATCCTCGCAGTCCCCGGAATGGCGTAAAAACTCCAGAGGCGTCGCCCAGTAATCCCTTTTTTGCCAGACATCGCTATCCAACCGATACGGCCAGCGGTTGAAAAAACGGTTGACCGTTTTCAGTTGTTCCAACAGGGGCGCGGTAGCCAGCTGGGCCGCGACCTGTTGCCATTCTTGAGCGGCGCGAATACCGGTGGCCTGTTTGGGATCGGTAAAGCGCGCCATCTCTTCAGCGCCGACAGCGATGACTCTCTGCCAGTTTTTCAGGGCGCTGAGTTTGCCTCTAAATTCATAGGTCTCGAAAACCCCTGACGGAGGTGGTCGATCTTTGGCTGTTGCCGGTGAAGAGGCCTGCACAGATGAGCAGCCCAATGTCGCCAGCAACAGACCTAAAAGAATCAAGGCACGTATGTGATTCCATGCCGACAAGGGTTATCGCTCCCTCAATGCGGTCTGTTTTGCTTTTAGAATCGGTTTGAGCAGATAACTCAACACCGATTTTTTGCCGGTCAGAATATCCACAGAAGCAGTCATGCCGGGGATGATCGGCAGTTTTGTTCCTTTGTAGGTCAGAGCTTTCTCTTTGGTCCGTAATTTGACCCTGTAAAAGCTTTCTTTGCGCTCGTTGACGATGGTATCGGCACTGATTTGTTCGACATAGCCATCTAAGCCGCCGTAGATGGAAAAGTCATAGGCGGTCAATTTGATTTTTGCCGGTTGCCCTGGGTAGAGAAAGGCAATGTCTGCGGGACGGATCTGCACCTCAACCAACAAGGCATCGTCAAGAGGAACCACTTCAAGAATCGGTTCACCAGGACGGATGACACCGCCGACGGTGTTGACGATCAACTGCTTGACGGTGCCGCGCACAGGGGATCGAACATCCGTCCGTGTCACGCGGTCCTCACCGGCGGCAATGGCTTCTCTCAGGGAGATCAATTCCAGACGGCGCTGATTGATTTCGTTGAGCACTTCCGTGTGATACTGTGCCTGACGTTGGGCAATGCGGCGTTGAGCTTCACGTGCTGCTTCACGGATGCGGGGAATGGTCAGATTGACGACGTTAAGGTCGCCTTCCATGTTGGACACATCACGTTTAAGGCTCAGATAATCAACCCGGGGATACAGATCCTGTTCGACCAGCGGAGTGGCGATATTGAGTTGCTCCCGTGCCAGCTCCAAACCCTGTTCGAGCTTTTTCTGGCGACTGAGCAGTTCACGAATCTCCTGCTGCTTTTGCTGGTATTGCGAGTCAAGGACATTCACTTCCAACGTAAGTTGGGCCTGTCGGGCTTCAAAAATACTGCGTTGGTCGGAAACCAGTTCCGGGTGCTCCTGTTTCATCTGTTCAGGGAATTCCAGAGCAGAGCCTTCCGCTTCTGCCGTCAGGCGAGCAATGGCCGCTTCGTGTTCCAGCGCGGTATTGGCGGCGTCACGATATTGGCTGGCGGCAACCGTGTTGCGGATGCGGACCAGAACATCGCCCTTTTCAATGATCTGATTCTCCTCCACGAGAATTTCTTCAATAATGCCCCCCTCAAGGTGCTGGATAATCTGTACGCGTTGCGAAGGGATCACCTGACCTTGCCCACGGGTGACTTCATCAAGGACGGTAAAATGTGCCCATAGCACAAAAATAACCATGAACAGGACGATCATCATCGTCAGAATATAAGCGAAACGATGGCCGGTACGGTAGGTTGCGGCATCGACTTCGCCGAGAAATTCCAGCGATTCGCTGAGCTGTCTTTCCTGAGATGTTCTATTGAAAAGGCGCATAGGCCCCTCCTAAGCCGGAGCTGTATGGATCTGTTGTTTTTTCAGGGCTTCAAGAACATGGCGTTTGGGTCCATCAGCAACGATGCGGCCGCCATCCATGACGATAAGCCGATCCACCATGGTCAACAATCCGAAACGGTGGGTAAATAATAACAAAGTCTTGCCGTCGAGTTCATGTTTCATCCGTTGGCAGAACCGTTGTTCCGAACCATTGTCCATGGCACTGGTTGGTTCATCGAAAATCAGGATGTCCGGATGGCTTAATAAGGCTCGGGCAATGGCGATCGCCTGCCGTTGTCCACCGGATAAAGCTGCTCCCCGTTCTCCGACAGGACAATCAAATCCGGCTGGATGCTGGTGAATAAAGTCTCCGACGCCGGAGATATGCGCCGCGTGGAGAATGGCCTGATCATCCGCCTCAGGAGTGCCGAAGGTGATGTTGTCACGAATGCTGCCGTAAAAGAGATAGTTGTCCTGGGAAACGTAGCCAATACGGCTGCGTAGATCGGCAACATGCAGCTGCCGAATGTCAATGCCGCCGACACTGACCTGGCCCTGCTCCGGAGTGTACAAGCCTAAGGCGAGACGTCCCAGGGTGCTTTTGCCGCATCCGGTGCGACCAATGACCCCGACACGTTCGCCAGGGCGAATTTTCAAGGTCAAATCCTTAAGAGCCAGTGTTTGGGCCTGGGGATAGGAAAATCGGATCTCCTCAAAACTGAGTGCATTATCCAAATGGGGTTGGCGCATAAACTGCTGATCATCCGGTGATTCGTTAGGGATGTTCATCAATGTGTCTAGCGCTTTCAATGCGCTACGGGCTTGTTGCAGTCGTGTCAGCATAGCGGCGACCGTCGCCAGGGGAGACAAGGCGCGTCCTACCAGAATGTTGCAGGCAATCAGACCGCCGAGAGTCATCCGTCCTTCACCGATAAGATAGACGCCACCGATAATAATCAACACACTGACCACGTGGGTAGCAAACAGAGAGAACGACAGCGACAGGTTGGCCAGAGACTTTACTTTTGCGCTGGTGCGGGCATTGGCCCCGACCACTTTTTCCCAGCGTTGTTGAATCTGGCCGCGTGCCAGGGAGGTTTTGATGGTTTCCAAGCCGAAAATGGCCTCGACCAGCAAGGCACTCTTTTGTGAGGATTCGCGATAGCCCTGATCAATCACCTGACGAAACGGCACTTGAACCAACAGTCCGACAATAAGAACGATAGGAACGGCCAGTGCCGGTGCCCAGGCTAATGGTCCACCGATATAACCGATTAAAACGATGAAAATGGCAATAAACGGGATATCCACCAGTCCCAACAGTGTCGTCGAGCTGAAAAATTCTCTCAGAGATTCAAACTCTCTCAGGTTGTTGGCCAGCGTTCCCGTGGAGTCTGGTTTGTGGTCCATGCGCATACCGGTCAGTTGTTGCATCAGCCGACTGGCTATCAGAACATCCGCGTTCTTTCCGGCGACATCGACAAAGTAGCCGCGCATGTTGCGCAGAATAAAATCAAAGGTGTAGGCAATCATCACGCCCAGAGCAAGAACCCAGAGGGTTTCCACGGCATTGTTGGGGACCACCCGATCATAAACATTCATGACGAAAAGAGGTCCGGCGATACCGAGAATGTTGATCACCATCGTCGCCAGCAAGACATGTTTGTAAATTGGCCAGAAACGAAGAATTGTCCCCCAGAACCATTGCCTGGTGGAGTCGTGCTCTTTTTCGCCGACCCGTTTATCGAGTTTGTTGTGAACATGGGCAAAAATACAATAGCCGGAATAGTCCTGTTGCAGTTGCTCCAGCGGGATAATCCGGCGTTGGCCATCCAGCTCGGCAGGGATAACGCTGGCCTCATTCTGGTTGATGTCGACCAGAATGCAGCTGTTGTCATTATGCAACAACAAAACACAGGGCAGAGACAGTCGCGAAAGAGTTTTAAGCTTTGGTCGATAAAAGCTGCGTGCTGTCAACCCTTGTTGCTCTACCGCGCGCAGGCAGGCGGCAATTGAGGGTGCGCGTCGATCCGTTGGCAGGGATGACGTCAAGACATCCAACGTCAGAGGTTGCCCCAGAAGTGATGACAGGGTGCATAGGCTGGAGAGAATTGGAGCCGTCGTGTCGACGACTGTCTGGTCCAGCCTGGGAGGCGTTTTAACCTCTTGTTTTAAAGAACTATCTAACTTCATTTGATTTTCAGTCATATGATCAACCCGGCACGAGGACCCGTTCATAAAAGAAAGTTGAATTTATCCCTTGCCCGACTTGGCAGGACAAGGAAACCTGTTAACTTTTATTGTAAAAGGTCATGAGAAAAATACAAATAATCTCGAATTTTTACACGATGTTAGAGGGAGGATGAAATGATGGCGGGAAATGAAAAACAATTGACTTTCGGTTCATTGTTTATTGGTTTTTTCTTATTGTTGGCATCAACAGCCGGTGCAGAAACAACTTTAAAGCAGAGCGTCAGTTCCGCTTTGAAAACAAATCCGCAGCTGCAGATTTTACAGCATAATCAGCGTGCAGTGGGCTATCAGGTCAAGCAGGCCCGTTCAGGATACTTTCCTCGTCTCGATTTGACCCTTGGCTATGGGACAGAAGCTCATGATGATGAAATCACCCGGGCGCGTGGTGACAACCATACCTTCCAGGACCGTGGTGAAGCCGCATTGCAGCTGACACAGCTGCTTTATGATGGTGGCGAAACGTCAAGCCGGGTTGCCGCTGAAAAGGAAAAGTTTGCTTCCGCTGAAAAGCGGGTTTTGGATAATGCTGAAGCGATTGGCCTGGATGCCGTGATTGCTCATATGCAGGTTTATCGTGAACAGGAGCTTGTCAAGCTGGCTGAAAAGAATGTCAAGGATCACCAGGATATCATCGGCATGCTGGAAGAACTTCAGGAGGGTGGTGCCGGAAGTGTGGCCGATGTGGTTCAGGCTCAGGGACGTTTAGCCCGTTCCCGTGCCTCTCTGGCGAAAGCCAAAAGTGATTTGAAACAGGCCCAGGCCAATTATTTACGCGTTGTTGGTGAACCTCTGGATGAAGCAACATTCAATGAACTGGTGGCTACCGTTGCTCCGCTGACACTTGAAGAAGCGTTGGCGCTGACCGAGTGCGGAAACCCGAAGGTTCTGGCTCTCAAAGCTAATATGCGTGAGGCCAATCAGCGTGTTGCTGTGGTGGGCTCAAAATACTATCCTAAAACCCATTTGGAGCTGCGCTCCAGCTATGACGAGGAAGTTGAGAGTTCTCAAACCTATGAACGCAACCATCAGGCCATGGTCCGTTTGCGTTGGAACCTGCTCAACGGTGGTGCGGATTACTATGAGCGCAAAGCTGCAGCTTCACGGTTTGCCCAGTCCTCTTCCGAACACAGCAACCAGCTTCTTGACGTGCTCGAGGAAACTCGTAATACCTGGGCGGAATATATTGCTGCCCAAGAGAGTAAAGCTGCCTACACCGATGCTGTAGATTACAATAACAAGACGCTGGACAGTTACCTGAAACAGTTTCGTGTCGCACAACGGACACTGCTGGATGTTCTGGACGCACGCAACGAATTGTATCAGTCTTCCGGTCAGTTGGTGACAACACGCGTGAACGAAGTGATCGCTGCTTATCGCCTCCGTGCCCTTGCGGGTCAGCTTAACGAAACCTTAGAAATCGAGCCACAATTGTACGAAGTCGCAATGGCAGAATAATTTCCATCAGTTAAATCCCCTGAGTGTCTATTCATTAGCTTTCAGGGGATTTTTTTTGCCAAAAATCGAGATAAGTGCCTGTCAGATGGTGTTTTTTTATATTAGTGCTATACTTGTCGATAAGAAGACAAAAATGGTTAGAATGGTAAGCGATTAACGAATAGATACGTTCAGGAGGATGTCATGGCTGACCAACAAAAAATGAACATGACGGCCGAAGAGAAAATGTCGCACGCAGAAGAAACACCTGCTGCAGTTCAAGCCAATCCACAAGCAGCCCAGCCTGAAGCAGCGGTCATCCTTCCT
This sequence comes from uncultured Desulfuromonas sp., assembly GCF_963666745.1. Lineage (NCBI taxonomy): Bacteria > Pseudomonadati > Thermodesulfobacteriota > Desulfuromonadia > Desulfuromonadales > Desulfuromonadaceae > Desulfuromonas > uncultured Desulfuromonas sp. The sequence continues at coordinate 3,214,103 of NZ_OY762961.1, forward strand.
GAACCCGGGATGGTTGAGGTGGTGCCCGTCCAGCCGGGAGAAGAGGTTGCTGTTGCTTTCGATCTGAATGATACGCAAATGAGTGTTGTCGGCGGTGACTTACAAATTGAGTTCGCCAATGGCGGCACGTTGCTCTTTCAGGGGTTTGCCGCCGCTTCAGCGGGTAACAACCCGCCAGCTCTGATGCTGGCAGATGGAACGGTGTTGCCGGGAGATGCCATTGTTTTTACCTCGGCAGATACCGAGTTGGCTCCGGCAGCTGGTCCGGCTCTGGGCAGTGGTGGTACAGGGGAATACCGCACCGACTTTGGTCAAGTGCTTGATGGGGTTGATCGTCTAGGTGTTCAAGATCCAATTGCCCTGCAGACCAGTGTAGATGCACCTTTGGAAGACGGTCCACAGAATGCGCCACCTGATGCCATTGATGATTTTGCCACAACCGATGAAGATACTCCGATTGTTATTCAGGTGTTGCCGAATGACAGCGACCCGGATAACGACCCATTGACGATCATTGATTTTACCCAGCCGGATATAGGATCAGTCATTCTGAATCCGGATGGGACTTTTACTTATGATCCCGAGGGACAATTTGATGATCTGGCTGCCGGCGAAACGGAAACTGTGACTTTCACCTACACCATTACCGACAATGCCAGTGGTAATGATACGGCAACGGTCACGATCATCATTGAAGGTACCAACGACGCTCCGGTTATAGATGTACAAGCGTCAGACACCAGTGCAACGGTGTCCGACGAAGGGCTGGTTGATGGTATTCCTGACGATGTCGGTAGTGACGATACAACGAATGCTCTGATTGATTCCGGGCAGATTATTTTTAGTGATGTTGATACTTCCGACACCCACACTGTGACTCTCACGGCCCCAGAGCAAAGTCTGTCCTCCGATGGATCGATACTGGTCTGGAGTGGCAGTGGGACAGGGACACTGGTCGCAACGGCTGGAGAAGGTGGTCCGACAGTGATGACCATCTCCATTGATAACGAAGGTTATTATATTGTTGAGCAAAGTGGACAATTTGATCATCCGCTGACTGATATCGAAGATGATCTTAGCTTTGATGTGGGTGTTGTTGTCACGGATAGCAGTGGGGCTGACAATGCAACGGCCTTAACGACGCTCACCGTGACGGTAGAAGATGATCGACCGACAGCCGGAGACAGTGACCTTGGCATCCAGACTGAAGATGCTGTTGTCGACCTGAATGTCTTCGATATTCCTGGGACGGCTGGGGGCGCTGATGCAGACGCAACCTTAACCAATGTCACCATTGAGCTGGGTAATGGTGTTGTCGATTTTGATGCCGAGGGCAATGTGACCTTTACTCCTGCTGCGGAATACGAAGGTCCGGTGCGCTTGGTCTATACCATTACCGATGCAGACAATGATTCATCACAAGGAATCATTGAGCTGGCCATGCCTGAGGATTCGGTGCCAACCGTTAATGGGGGCGAGGGTATTGTGTATGAAGCCGGGTTGAATCCTGACGGAACAGATGCCGGTGTCGCTCAGACAACCATCAGCGGAGATTTTGACATCACCACGGGTAATGATCAGTTTGGCGGGCTCTATATTGACGGCCAACTGGCGACCGCTGGAGACACCTTTACGAATACCTATGGAACATTGACCATCACGGAGACCGCCGGTCTTCTCGGCTGGAGTTATACCATTAACGAAGAGGAAAGCCATGCCGCGGGTGATGGTAACAATACCTTGATGGACAGTTTCGACGTCTATGTTGTCGACCACGAAGGGACGCAATCCATTACACAAAGCCTGGATATCACCATTGTTGACGATGTGCCAACGGCTGGCGATATCAATCTTGGTATGCAACCGGAAGATACCGGCGTCAGTTTGAACGTTTTCACCATTCCGGGTACTGAAGGCGGCGCTGACGGTGCGACACTGGCCGGTGTCACCGTTGACCAGGGTCCTGAGGCGGGAAGTGTCACCTTTGCGGTGAATGGCAATGTAACCTTTACCCCGGCAGCTGGTTATGAGGGTGATGTCAGCCTGAGCTATACCATTATTGATGCGGACAATGATCCGGCAACTGGAACAATTCGTCTCACCTTGCCGGAAGATTCAACTCCTGTAGGAGGAGAGAGTGGTGCCGTGGTTGATGACGAAGGCTTGCCAGGCGGTATTGCCGGAGGCATTGGCGACGTAGCCGGTGAAAATGCCAGCTACAGCAGTACGCTCAACTATAGCTCCGGTGGCGATATCCCTGTTGACATCACCTTTGCCGCCATGGACGGCACCAGCGGTACGGTTGGAACGGAAACCGTCAACTACAGCTGGAACAGCGCAAGTTACACCCTGACGGCGACCGGCCCACGCGGTGAACTGTTCACCGTCGAAGTCACCGATCCGACCACCGGCGCGTACACCGTGACATTAAAAGACAACGTGCTGCATGAAAGCCTGGACGGCGAAACCGGCGACAATACGGAAAACGACGCCCTAGCCACGCTGACCTACACCATCACCGACAGTGACGGCAGTCCGGCAGACGGCTCGTTGACCGTCACCTTCGACGACGATATGCCGACAGCCCAGGCCGAAGGGCCAGTCAGTGTTGCTGAAGGTGCCACCGTCACCGGCGATCTCGACTTTGCCGAAGGCGCAGACGGCGCCAGCGTTACCCATATCAACAACACCGAGCTGGTGTTTGGCGAAGATGGCTACTCGCAAGACGTTGATCTGGGCGAAGGCACGATTAAAGTCACCGCCGAAGGCGCATACAGCTTCACCAGCGATGAGCCACTGGATAACCCGGTGTCCGTCAATGCGAACTATACCGTGACCGACAGCGATGGCGACAGCGTCAGTGCGTCCCTCGCCTTTACCATCACAGACGACAACGCGCCGAGCGGCGGCGAAAGCAGTGCCGTAGTCGATGACGAAGGCTTGCCAGGCGGTATTGCCGGAGGCATTGGCGACGTAGCCGGTGAAAATGCCAGCTACAGCAGTACGCTCAACTATAGCTCCGGTGGCGATATCCCTGTTGACATCACCTTTGCCGCCATGGACGGCACCAGCGGTACGGTTGGAACGGAAACCGTCAACTACAGCTGGAACAGCGCAAGTTACACCCTGACGGCGACCGGCCCACGCGGTGAACTGTTCACCGTCGAAGTCACCGATCCGACCACCGGCGCGTACACCGTGACATTAAAAGACAACGTGCTGCATGAAAGCCTGGACGGCGAAACCGGCGACAATACGGAAAACGACGCCCTGGCCACGCTGACCTACACCATCACCGACAGTGACGGCAGTCCGGCAGACGGCTCGTTGACCGTCACCTTCGACGACGATATGCCGACTGTGAACCAAATTACTAATCTCGTTTATTCAAACACCAGCAATCCGTTACCGGGTGGTACAGGTATCTTTGACTATTCGATTGGCGCAGATGCGCGGGCAGACTACAGTGCAACGGATTCTGATTTTGCCTCCATTACACTCAGTGGATTGGTTGGCAGTACATCGATCAGCAATGCTTCTGTTGATTGGGCTTCGGAAACGACTGACCAAGCTGTTTTCGACGTGACTTTTAACTACTTTGCAGATCCTGCCGGGACAACACAAAGCGAGGCAACGGGAACTCTGACGTTTGACAAAGTTGAGGGGACCTATTCATTGAACCTCGATGCGCCTCTGGAAAACTACAGTATCTACACGACCAGTGATTCTGATACGACCTTCCAGGGATATGAGCCTGATTCGGCCACCACGGACAAAACTCAGCCCAAAGTATCGGTTGCGGAACTTGCCGATGACTTCTTTGTTCAGTTTACCGGCTCACATGAAACCGGCGGTGGAAGTGGTGTGGATCTGACAGCAGGTGGAGACACCACGTTTATTGACGGTGAGCTGTTTGCAGCGGCTGCAACCTGGGTCAGTACCAGTGGGTCAGCCAATGGCGTCGCTGGTGATACCATGCAAGCGGGCGAAGTTCTCGACCTGAACTTCTATCAATCCGATCCGCAAGGTTATCTCAACTACACGGATACGACGACCGCAAGTGGTATTTTCCTCAAGTTTGACGGAATTGGTTCGGCGGAAGATCTGATTGTTGTTTTGAAACTGGTTGATCCGACAACCCTGGCGACGACAACCAAAGCCATTATCATCGATAGCGGCGATATCATCACAGATCAGTCGCTGGTGCCGGATGGATACAATGTGACCCTTGATTCCAATGACGGTCTTGTTGTCATCGAAAGCAATGATTACAATTTCGGCACTGAGAACTACCAAATTTCCGGAATGCAGATTCTGGTTTCCGCAGAAAACATTGACGGATTTGGTATCGACCTGAACTCTGATACCGGCAGTCTTGGCGGGTCTTCAGAGACGTTGGTTGCCTTTGGCAGTGACGCAACAGATTCGGATGTTCTGAAAATTTCCGATATCGGTTTTGTCACTGAATCGACAGATACTCTTGATGCCAATCTCAACTTTGATGTGACACTGGTGGATGCAGATGGTGATGCAACGTCCGTCCAATCTCTGGATGTTACCATTGTTGGTGGAACAACCTTTGAGGGCAGCCAGAGTCAAACTGCTGAATCGATTCAAGGCAGTGCAGGAAATGACTTCCTCTATTCCGGTGAGGGTGACGACATTCTGGTCGGTGGCCTTGGTGAAGACACATTTGTCTTTGGCGATGGTGAAGGTGCCGATACGATTGTCGATTTCAACCCAGGTGAAGATGTGTTGCAACTGACGGATGTTCTCGAAACCAATGCCGGAGATATCTCGGTCACGCTGGATGGTGCTGATGTGATTCTCACTGGTAACGGTTTGGACAGCATCACTCTGGAAGGGATTAACTCCGGAGGAACGTATGACAGTTGTACCAACCTTCAGGATATGATTGATCACGCGACTGCCGGAATTAATGTGGAGTTTGGTGCAAGTTGACCTCGCTATGTCTCTGACAGCGTTTACTTGGTTCTAAATAAAAAATGCGCCCTGTTTTTCAGGGCGCATTTTTTGTTTTTGTTATTCCACTTTTTTATCTGATTCGGTGGCGTCTTTTTTAGGCTTCCGCACCGGAAGATCACACTGCTGTGGACCTCAACCCATGCCGATTTTCGGCAAAACCCAGCGGTTAAGAATAAACCAAATTGCCACAATACCCAGCAGGGGCCAGATGGAATCCATTATAAAATACTCCTATTCTTTTCGGCTCAACAATAGTGAGATCCTCTAGAATAGCAGGACTGGGCATTTAACGCCATGTAAAACGTGATTGGACACGGAGCCAAACAGAACGTCGCGAATTTCTCCACTGGAATGGCGACCAATGACCACCAGAGAAAACGCTTCATCATTGGCAATCGAGCAGATGGTATCCCGTGGCGAGCCACTTTCCAGGCGCGGGATGACATCCAGCCCGGCAGCCTGAAGTAGAGCCGTTTGTTCCGCCAGAAACCTCTCCCCTGTCTTGGTCGCATATTGTCGCACCATATCGATCTGAAAGTCAGGGATCATACGGTAATCCATTTTGTCCAGATTAACCACATGCAGAAGAGAGATGGGTGTTTTAAATTGCTCTTTATGGTCAATCAGTGCCTGAACTGTGGCTTTACTGGTCTCACCATCGCAAATAGGAACGAGAATTTTAAGTGACATAATGACCTCCGCTTGGGGGTAAATGCACTATTGCCCGTAGCCGAATACCAGTCGTGGCAATAACAGGACCGGATCAGGCCAGAACGTCAACAGAAGCAGAATTGCAATTTGAATCAGCAAAAAGGGTAATACAGAGCGGGCCACGTAAAGCATGCTGCGGTTGGCGACAGCCCCGGAAATAAATAGACTGACCCCCAGCGGCGGTGTGCAGTAACCAATGCCGAGATTCAGAGTCATGATCAACCCGAAGTGCAACGTATCAATGCCGAACTGGTTAAGTAAGGGCAGGAAAATTGGGGTCAGAATGATCGTGGCGGAAATGATATCCATAAACATGCCAACGAACAGCAGCAGGAGATTGACTACCAATAAAAACGACCAGGGCGACTCAAAATTGCCCACAGCGGCCTGAGCGATCTGGTCGGGAATCTGTTCAAAGGTTAAATATTCACCGAAGACAGAAGCGCCAGCAACAATCACTAACAACGTTGCCGAAGTGACACCGGAAGAGACAATCACTTTTTTGATATCGCGCACTTTCATGTCGCGATGAATCGCCAGTTCAACGATAAAGGCGTAGACACAGGCAACAATGGCCGCTTCATTGGCTGTAAAAATCCCGGAATAAATGCCACCAAAAATAATGACCGGCAGCAGCAACGCCCAAATGCTTTGGCGCAGCACCGAAAGCACTTCTTTCAGTTGTGGACGTGGGCGGCGCTCCATGCCATGACGACGGCACGCCCACCAGGAATAAAGTGACATGGCCGCCATAATCAGGAATCCCGGAATAAATCCTGTCAAAAACAGGGCTTCCAGGGAATCCGTGGTGATCATGGCGTAGAGAATCATGGCAATCGATGGCGGGATAATAACGCCGAGTATTGGTGCCGTCGTCATGACACCAATACTGAAACGCTCATCGTAATCGTGCTCAATCAGTGCCGGGATCATGAAACCGCCAATGGCAACGACCGTTGCAACGGTGGAACCGGAGATCGCTCCAAAGAAACCACAGGCAAGGATGCCGGCCATGGCCAAACCGCCGGGAAGAAATCCCACCAGAACATCAGCTGTTTTGATGAGTTTCTCTACGATGCTACCTGTAGTCATAATGTTGCCGCATAACACGAAAAACAATACGACGATGAGGGCAAATTTATCCATGCTGCGGTAGAGGATTTCAATGACGATCTGCGGATCAATACCGACAACAAAGGTCAGTCCAACCAGGCCGGTGAAGAACAGCGCCATGAAAACCGGTACGGTAGCTGCCATTGTGCCGAGGAGTAACGCCATGATCAGGAGTTGCATATTATCCATTGGTGGCCTCCTGATTTTCTTCACCGGACAGATGGAAGATATCTTCTGTCAACAGCATCAGGGTGCGGATAAACATCATGGTTCCGACCACTGGAAGCACGGCATAAAAATACCATTCAGGAATCTGCAGTGTTGCGGTGGTGGCAAACTCATCGGCGCGGACTTCCACCATCATCTTCCAACCCAGCCAGGTGAGCAGACCGGAAAAAATTAAAACAGAGAGATGATTGATGATGTTAAAGAATTTTCGCGAAACCGGAATCATCTGGGGCACTGCATCAATACGAATCAGGGCGCGTTGTCTGATCGCAGCGCTACAGCCGATATAGGTGCAGAAGAAAATCGCCTTGCGGATCACTTCGTCCGACCAGTAGAGACTGTACGGGGTGGCTTTACGCAAGATGATATTCAAAAGACCGGAGATCAGAGCTACGCCAACAACGACCAACAATGACCAGTCTTCGACAAAAGAGAAGACAGCATCAATACGGCGGAAAAGTTTTTTCAACATAAGAGCGTCCCGCAACAGTGAGGGTGAAAGCAACGCGCAATAAAAACGGCCGGAGGGAGTCCTCCGGCCGTTGGGCTGTTCGCTATGCGTTGGAATTTATTCGGCCAAACGAGCTCGAACAGTGGCCAGATAGTCTGCGCCGATTTTTTCTTCCCACTCTTTATACACAGGTGCTGCCAAATCGACAAGTTTTTGCTTCTGTTCTGCCGCCAGTGGATAAAAGGTGACACCATTGGCTTTGGCTGCAGCGATCTGTGCTTCCTGCTGGGCCTGTGTCCGTTGACGCGCTTTAGCACTTTCCTCAGCAACTACTTTGAGAAAGGTCGCGCGCAGGTCTTCGGGCAACTTCTGCAGCCAGCGCTCATTGATCATGTGGATAAACAGCCCCTGAGCATAGTTGACTTCAGTAAAGTATTTGGCAATTTCAAACTTTTTGGTGATGTTACACACCGTGGGTGTGTGGTCGAGCCCGGTAATAACACCCGTCTGAAGGGCTTGTGGGACATCAGGCCACGGCAATGCTGTAAATTTCAGACCCCAGGATTTGTAGATGTCAGCATTGACCGGAGCCTGAGCAATACGGAAGATAACATCTTTAGCCTCATCCAGATTGGTGACCGGTTTGGTCGTCGCCCAGCCATAGGTGCCATAACCCGTGATGTCGAGGACACGGACTTTTTGCTGAAGGCCGCACTCGCTAAACGGAGTAAACAGCTCGGGAGTTTCACGGAACTTGTCAAGTTTTTCAAAGGTGTCAATGACGTAGGGCAGGTTAACGATGCCCAGTTTAGGGGCCAGATTGGCCGCAGCAACCGACGATGACATCATACCTTGAATCGCGCCCATTTTCAGTTTGCGCAGCACATCTTTCTCACCACCCAATTGTGACAACGGCCGGAAATCGACATAAATACGTCCGTTGGTTTCCTTCCATACCCGATCACGGATGCTGTATCCGACGCCGACTCCTTCAATGGCTGGATGAGAGACATTGGAGAGCAAGTAGGTATATTCCGCGCCGGAAGGATCGAAGTCTGGCTTCCATTTTGCCAGCGGGTTACCGTCGGCCAGTGCAGTAAATGGCAAACACGTCAGAAACAGCAAGATAAGGATTCGCTTTAACGTCATCAATATTCTCCCCTTGAGTTTGGAATCCATGTCAGATGATGTCATGGATGAATTATAGAATAGTGTTTTGTTTTTCTATAATAAGTTGTCCAGGGAGTGCAATGGAAAGCCAAATGTGAAGCTCTTTTTTTGGTTTTACGATACAAAAGTTTGACAATAAAAAACGCCCTGCGGTTAAAGCAGGGCGTTGATTGTTTTTTAGAAGGAAGGGACATCAGTCAAGAGCGGTCTGCACCTTCTTTAAGTACTCGGAGCCGATTTTTTCACCCCATTTGTCGTAGACTGGCTGAGCTTTCATTTTCAGCGTCTGGCGGTCGGCATCGCTGAGCGTGAAGAATTGAACGCCCTCTTCTTGGGCCTGTGCAATCTGTTCAGCTTGTTGGATGTCTGTTTTCTCACGGGCGATTGCGCTCTCTTCACGGACGACTTTCAGGAAAATGGCACGGAGGTCTTCCGGAAGCTTGTCCAGCCAGCGTTTATTGACCATATGGATGTAGAGGCCTTGAGTGTAGTGGAGATCCGTGAAGTATTTTGCCACATCAAATTTCTTGGTAATGCTGCATACCATGGGCGTGTGATCGAGTCCGTCAATGACTCCGGTCTGCAATGCCTGAGGAACGTCCGGCCAGGGAAGAACCGTGAACTTCAAACCCCAGGCAAGATAGATGTCTTTGTTGACGGGTGCCTGGGCAATGCGGAAATTGACTTTTTGGGCGTCTGCAAGGGTTCGCACCGGTGTTGTCGTCGCCCAACCGTAACTGCCGTAACCGGTGAAATCAATGACCTGGATACCGGATTGAACGGGCGCGTTTCCGAACTCATCGAATAATTCTGGTGTATTGCGGAATTTTTCCAGTTTTTCACTGCTGTCGAAAATAAACGGCAGGTTAACGATTCCCAGCTTTGGTGCGACATTGGCTGCCATCACCGAGGAGCACAGCATGCCCTGGATTGCGCCGAGTTTCAATTTACGCACGACATCTTTTTCGCCACCCAGTTGTGCTAGTGGCCGAAAGTCGACATACAGTCGGCCATTGCTTTCCTCCCACACGCGATCACGGATACGGTAGCCGACACCGATGCCGGCTATGGCTGGATGGTCAACATTGGAGAGAATGTAGGTATATTGAGCTTTGGACGGGTCGAATTTTGGTTTCCATTGTTCCAAAATACTCAAATCGCGTGCCTGAACCATTGTGCAGGTCAGGAAAAGGAGGCTGACAAGCCATAACATCACAGTACTTTTTTTCATAAATTCTCTCCTGGAGCGCCGTGCGTTCGAAAAAATCGAACGCTGTTATTTATAGAAGTGATAGTGAAGCCTAGCGGGTGAAAATCCCTGTGGTCAAGAGATTTTTTTCATTGTGGATTTACCAACGTTTTCTGCTAGGCAAATGAAACGTCTAAGGGTATAAATAAAAAGAGTTTTTCAGTGTGTGACCGATGAGCACGGGCCAATCTGGCTCGCGTGTTTTAATGTCATATTTTTTAGACATAATCGTTCAACCCCGAAATGAATGAGGAAGCCATGGCTCAAGCGACACCCCAGGTAAAGCAGGGAATCCTTCTCGAAGCTGGAACCAATGAATTCGAAATTCTCGAATACTATCTATTTGATCAATCTTTTGGCATCAATGTTCATAAGCTTAGAGAGATTGTTCCTTTTTGCCGTGAAGAATTGACGACGCTTCCTGATTCTCATCCCTCTCTGCTCGGGACATTGTTGCTGCGGGGTGAGACGATCCCTCTTGTCAACCTTGCGGAACACATCGGAAAACATCTTGATCCAGATAAGATGCTTGCTTCTGCAGACAGTGGTGTTCAAACGCGGCAGGTTGTTCTGGTCTGTGAATTCAATGATGAGGTTATTTCCTTTCTGGTTGACGGTGTCGACCAGATCCATCGTCTCTCCTGGTCTCAGGTCAAGCCGATGGATCAGTTTTTCGACTGTTACCGACCCCGTTTCACCGGAACCGTGACGGTTGCTGACCGAGATATTCTGATTGTTGATATGGAACATATCGCCTATGAGATTTTTGGCGAGGGTGAACACTATGCCGGTGCGGATGATGACGTTGTCGGAGGGGCGGAACGAAAAGCAAATCGATCCGATGTTAAACTGTTCTTTGCCGAGGACTCGGCGATTATCCGTCAAGGGATCATGCGAGTTCTCAAACAGGCGGGCTATGAGCTGGCTCAGAGTTATGGTGATGGTCTGGCATGTTGGAATGCATTACAGCAGGCCAAAGCTGAAGGTGAGTTGCCGACTTTGGTTGTCTCGGATATTGAAATGCCTGAGCTGGATGGCCTGGCCTTGTGTCGGAGGATTAAAGAAGATCCGCAACTTCGTCAGATTAAAGTCGTCATGTATTCCAGTCTGATCAACGAAAATACCTCGCATAAATGTGTTGAAGTTGGCGCCGATGATTTTACCAGTAAGCCTGATGTCACCAAGGTGGTAGCACTCGTGGATAAATACTGCTTACTGGAGAATTGATTACAACCCCCCTCTGGCTGTACACGCAGAGGGGGTTGTTTTTTTGTCTAATAATATGTTTTTTAATATATATAGATTTTGACCATTTAGTTTTGTTGTGGTAAACCTTTGATGGTAGAACTTTTGCGATCCTGGAGCCCACTATGAAACTCGCCCTCACCCAATTCAGCTTGAAACATCCCAAGCTGATCATGATAACCGTTCTCGCCCTTGTCGTGGCCTTTGCTGTCCAGTTTCCCGCAGTCAAATTTGATAATGATCCGGAAAATATGTTGTCTGCGGATGAACCGGTGCGGATCTTTCATCATGAGGTGAAAGATAAATATGCCTTATATGATTTTGTTATCGTTGGGGTTGTGAATGAAGCGAATCCGCAAGGCGTGTTCAATGTTGGAACGCTGAATCGTCTGGATCATTTGACGCAACAATTGATCCATCTGCAAAAAGGGGCTGACGGTTTGCCCGAAATCGTGATCCCGGCCCGTGAAAACCAGCCGCAACAGCGGACAAGCTATGACCTGACCCCTAAGCGTTCATGGTTACGAATCTTGGGAAAAGTGTTTAACCATAATCCCAATGATTTGTTTGACGACCAGGGGAATAGCGCTATTGTCGCCCGTGAATTGATGGCTCCGAGTGTTGTTGACAATATCAAACAGGCAGGGTTGGGGTCGCTCAAACTTGAATACCTGATGGAGAACCCTCCTCAGACCGAAGAACAAGCTCGTCAAATTGCCGAAGATGCCATGAGTAATCCGCTTTACAGGGGGACTCTGGTGTCGGAAGATCGCAAAGCCGTTTGCGTGTATATCCCGATTATTGCAAAACCCTACAGTTACAATGTTGCGAATCTGGTTGAAACCCTGACAGCGGATTGGCCTGCCGATGATCAGGTGTTGATAACCGGACTGCCGGTTGCGGAAGATACCTTTGGTGTTGAAATGCTGGTACAGATGGCGACGTCGGCACCTATGGCTGGTCTGGCAATCTTCCTGCTCATGTGGCTCTTCTTTCGCAATGTCACGTTGATTATTGCACCGATGCTGGTGGCCGTATTCAGTGTCGTCAGCGCTATGGGACTTTTGATTGGACTTGGATACGATGTTCATATCATGAGTTCGATGATCGCCATTTTTCTGATGCCGATCGCCGTGGCGGATTCTGTTCATATCCTCAGTGAATTCTACGACAGTTACCATCGATTTGGAAATAAAGCCGATACCATCCGTTATGTCATCGGGCATTTGTTTAAGCCGATGCTCTATACGAGTCTGACGACGATCGCCGGATTTGGCTCTCTCGCCTTTACTCCCATCCCTCCAGTAGAAGTCTTCGGTCTGCACATCGCTTTTGGCGTTGCTGTTGCTTGGCTGCTGAGCATGACCTTTATCCCGGCGTTCATCATGGTGGTGATTTCCGAAAAGAAATTGGCGCGTGCCCACCTTGAACAACCGCATGGGCACAGTTCCTCATTACTGACCTCTCTTCTTGCCGGTCTGGGTGAAATGAGTTTTCGTCATGGGAAATCTGTACTGGTCGTGACGATTTTGCTGCTCGTTGGTGCCGGATACGGAATCTCGACCATTAATGTCAATGACAATCCGGTGAAATGGTTCACCCGTGATCATGATATCCGTGTTGCGGATCGCATTCTCAACCATCATTTCGGTGGCACTTATACCGCCTACCTGACGTTTGCTGAAGTTCGGCCCGAAGCCTGTAATCGCGAACAAAAACGGGCCTTGGTGCGTGAGCGGGTAAATGAGCGTTTTGCCGAGAAATTTCCTGAAGGGGTAACGCGTATCGAGGCCAAGCTCGATGAGCTGGCTGCAAATCAACACCACATGGCCGGATGCGATGTTCAGAAATGCTTCCACCAATTGTTTCTTGAGGCTCAGCAGATTGATGAACAGATCATGGCTGGCTGGAATATTTTGGCGGACGAAATCAACTATATGGATCCAAATGGCCTGACTCGCGAAACCCTGATTTCGAATCTTGCACCTCTGAAAAATAAGGTCAGTAATGAGCTGGAGACTCTGGTGAAAAAATTGCCGGAGGACAATTCTCTTCAAGGCCTCTCATTGATGGATGCGGCTCTCACTATCTGTGACAGCCATACGCGCGAATCCTTTGCCTCCTTTATTCTAGAAATGGAGGCCGAGGTCACGGCTCCACCGTTTAAGCAGCCACAAATGCTGCGTTATGTCGAGGGATTACAGCAGGCCTTAAACACTGGCGGCCTCGTCGGCAAAAGCACCTCTGCGGTGGATGCTCTGAAAAAGGCCTCCTATGAACTCAGCTATGTCGCTGCTCCGGCAGATGCGGAAGGCGATGAATTAGAGCACTATGCCCAGCGCAATCAAGACAATTTTTCAGTGCCCGATACCGCTGCCGGCGTGGGTCAGGTGTTTGTTCAGCTTGAAGGGATGAAGAAGAAAGATAGCCTCTTCCATATGGTGACGCGAGATTATCGGGAGGCCAATGTCTGGATTCAGTTGAAAAGCGGCGATAATCGCGACATGGAAGCGGTCGTTGCTCAGGTGGAAGATTATATGCAGAAGAATCCTCCTCCCGTCCCCTTGAAAAATCGCTGGGCAGGGCTGACATATCTCAATGTGGTGTGGCAGGATAAGATGGTTAACGGCATGTTGTCCTCCCTGGCGGGGAGTTTCGTTGTTGTTCTTGTCATGATGATGCTTTTGTTCCGCTCAGTGATCTGGGGCCTTTTAGCGATGATTCCGCTTTCTGTGACCATCAGCCTGATCTATGGCTTGATTGGCTTGGCTGGCAAAGATTACGATATGCCGGTGGCGGTGCTGTCATCGCTGACACTGGGACTGAGTGTTGACTTTGCGATCCACTTTTTACAGCGGGCCCGAGAGTTGTACCGGCAAAATGGTGACTGGGGTGAATCGTGCAAGGCGATGTTCAAAGAACCGGCACGGGCCATTACGCGTAACGCGATAACAATTTCCGTCGGTTTTACACCCTTGTTGCTCGCTCCATTGGTTCCGTACAAAACTGTAGGGTTTTTTCTGGCGACGATTATGGCCGTGTCCTGGCTGGCTTCGTTGGTCATCCTCCCTGCTTTACTCACGGTCTTTGAGCGCTGGGTCTTCCGGCAGGATGTTTTGGATGAGAATCTGTAAGCGATAATGGACATATAAAGGAGTACGTGATGAGATCTGTTTGTTTAAGTATATTGACATTGATTGTCGTCTTTTCTTTAGCAACGTTCGCCTGTGCATTGACTGCCGATGAAATTATCGATCAGGCGAACCAGGCCTCCTATTATGCGGGAAAAGATGGTCGAGCCACGGTAAAAATGACCATTACGGCCAAGGGTGGCGATGTCCGAATGCGAGAATTTACCCAATTACGTTATAACGAGGAAAACGGAGATCAAAAGTTCTATACCTATTTCAAGGCCCCGGCCGATGTAAACAAAATGGCCTATCTGGTATGGAAAAACATCGGACGTGATGATGATCGCTGGTTATGGTTGCCCGCACTGAACTTGAAAAAACGGATTGCACCGGGAGACAAGAGGACCAGCTTTGTCGGTTCCGATTTCCTTTATGAGGATGTTTCCGGGCGTAGCCCGGAAGAGGATGTGCATACACTGACAGAAGAGACGGATCGTTTCTATCGGATCGACAATGTTCCCAAGGATCCGGGCTCCGTGGAATTTTCCCATTATGTTGTTGATATTGACAAAACAACCTTTTTGCCAATGATCGCTAAATATTATGATCACAGTGGTAAGCTCTACCGTGAAGTTGAAGCGTTGACGGTTGTCGAGATTCAGGGTTTTCCGACCGTGACCGTTTCCGAGGCACGTGATTTAGTGTCCGGGAGTGTGACACGTAACGCATTCAGTGAGGTGCAATACGATATCGGCTTAAACAGCCTTATTTTCACCGAGCGTTTTCTGCGACGGCCACCACGCGAAGTCCAATAATGGTTGATGATCTCAGACCATAGACGACTCCGTTCATTCCCTGACCGGGACGTGCGGGGACTGCCATGCCATGATGGATGATTGAAATGATATTGGGGGAGATATGAAAATGTTCTGGAGAACTGTCCTCGTTCTGTGTCTTTGGACAACGACCGCCTGGGGATGGCAGTTGCATGGCTTTGTCGATGGTCGCAGTGGATTGCGCTTACAGGATGATAACGTGGAGCGGCAGGCGATTCTGAACGAATTGCGTCTGCAGGTTGATGTCAACCATATGACGGATACGGCCATCTGGCAGTTTAAAGGGGACCTGCTTGCGGATGAAGCCGCTGGAGAGAGCGATCTGGACGTTGAGCGCGGCCATGGAGTCTTTGATCTGCGTGAAGCCAATGTTTTGTTGACGCCCGTCTATTTCCTGGACATAAAATTAGGCCGACAGATTTTGACCTGGGGAACTGGAGATCTCTTGTTTATCAACGATCTCTTCCCGAAAGACTGGCAATCTTTTTTTATCGGCCGCGATGTCGAATATCTCAAGTCGCCCTCTGATGCGGCGATGTTCAGCTTTTACCCTCCTTGGGCGAATATCGATGTTGTCTATGTGCCGCGCTTCGATGCGGACCGTTATATCTCCGGGGAGCGTCTCTCCTACTGGAATCCGCTCTTGGGACGGCGAGCCGGGTCCGATGATGACATGTCCGTTGATCAGCGCGGTGATTGGTTTAGCGAAGACGAATGGCATCTCCGCATTTCACGTAATTACGAGGGCATTGAGCTGGCGGTTTATGGCTATGACGGCTATTGGAAAAGTCCACAGGGGGTCGATGAAGCCTATCGTTCCTATTTCCCAAAACTGAGGGTTTTTGGAGCCAGTGTGAGGGGCAGCTTTGCCGGTGGCGTGGCTAATTTAGAGACGGGTTATTATGACTCGCGCGAGGACCGACGGGGGGATGATCCCATGGTCCCCAATAGTGAAATTCGGGTACTGATCGGCTATGAGCGGGAAGTCGTACGCGATTTTTCCGCGGCGGTCCAATATTATCTGGAATATATGCAGCACTATTCCGCCTACCAGCGTACCTTGCCTGAAGGGATGGCGGCAAAGGACGAAGACCGCCATGTCGTGACTTTGCGTCTTACACGACAATTGCTGAACCAGAATCTGGAACTCTCTTTGTTCAGTTACTGGTCGCCATCCGATCAGGACAGCTATTTAAGACCTCACCTTAAATACAAGGCAAGTGACGCCATCAGTCTTTATCTTGGCGGCAATCTGTTTTTTGGTGATAAGCCGCACACGTTTTTTGGTCAGTTTGAAGACAATACCAACCTTTACGTCGGGATGCGTTACAGCTTTTGATCAGGCGGCATTTCTTTCGGCGAGAATCTGCTCCAAAGCAATCGCCAGCTGGTCCGGGCAGCTGGTTGTGCCCCGACAGGCAATGCCACGCAACGTTTGAGCGACATCTTCAATTTTCTGATTGCGGATCAGCCGTTCAATTCCAGCAGTATTACCCCGACACCCGCCAACAATTTCGACTTCGGAAATGGTGTCTTCGGCAATGGTGATTTTCATCAGTTTGGCACAGCAGCCACTGGGTTTGAACTGGTAAGTCATGGAAATCCTTTGTATTGTCGGAATAGATATTCAATTTTGTGAATATATTGACGCATGTTTAACATACTGGTCCTGAAATAGCAATGCCGTATCAGGAGTTGTTTTCAGTCATGCGCGTTTAGCATAGTCGGAGCCGCTATTGTTTGATACACATATCCATGTGCAGCATCTTGCAAAGGGAGATCCCTTTACGACGCCCTGTCTGGTTCCTGCCGTGAGTGAAGCGGATTGGCAACCGATGATTCAGCTGAGCCAGAATGTTCCTCGACTGTGGTTGGCTATGGGGATTCATCCGCAACATGCTGAACACTGGCAAGAGAGTTCTGGGGTTGTGTTAACGCAGCACATGCGCAATCCCAGAGTTGTGGCCGTCGGTGAAATTGGTCTTGATAAACGGCTCAATGTGCCATTGGTTGTTCAGGAGCGCGTTCTCCGTGATCAGTTGCGCGTGGCTGTTGCCAGCGACAAGCCAGTGATTCTTCATGTTGTTCGTTGTGTTGATCGCCTGGTTAAACTCATTGAGGAAGAGCAGGTCCACTCTGTCGGCGGCATTGTT
The DNA here is from genome assembly GCF_963666745.1 of uncultured Desulfuromonas sp. NCBI lineage: Bacteria > Pseudomonadati > Thermodesulfobacteriota > Desulfuromonadia > Desulfuromonadales > Desulfuromonadaceae > Desulfuromonas > uncultured Desulfuromonas sp. Next base: position 3,231,376 of record NZ_OY762961.1, read on the forward strand.
CATGGCTTTTATGGCAGCTGTGAAAGTGCTCGTCAGTTTGAGAAATTGAACTTGGCGATAGGGATCGGAAGACTGATTCTCGATCATTCGGCAAAAAAATTACCCGAGGTTGTTCAAGCTCTCGATCCCCGTTCGTTGGTTATTGAAACAGATGCGCCATGGCAGGAAGCTCATGAGAACTGGCCGTGCGTCTGGCTGGCGGTTCTTGATCGAGTGGCAGAGTTGCGAGGGTGGTCACGGGAGTTGGCGATTCAAATTACCGATGAAAATGCTCGGCGAGTACTTCGCCTGTCTAAGGAAAAATTTAAGTGAATCACAACGATACGGAACACAATCGTTTCAGCCGCAGTGAGCTTTTGCTGGGCACGCAAGGGCTTGAGCGGCTGGCGGACAGTCATGTCGCTGTTTTTGGTTTGGGAGGAGTCGGTAGCTATGCCGTCGAAGCTCTGGCCCGCTCCGGAATTGGTGCACTCACCCTGGTCGATTTTGATCGCATCAGCATCACCAATGTCAATCGACAGCTGCTTGCCCTTGATTCGACACTGGGGTGCCTAAAAGTTGATGTTGCGGCAGAACGGTGCCGATTGATCAATCCTCAGATAAATGTCACGACGTTGGCAGAACGTTACACACCGCAATGCGCCGATGATGTGCTGGCAACAACGTATGATTATGTTCTTGATTGTATCGATACGATCAGCGCGAAGCTTGATCTGATTGTTCAGTGCCGGCAGCGGAATATCCCAGTTATTTCATCAATGGGCGCCGCAAATAAAACAGATCCAGGGAAGATTTTTCAAGCAGATCTGTTTGATTCAAGTGGCTGCCGACTCGCTCGCGTGATGCGCAAAGAGTTGCGGAAACGTGGTGTTGACTGCAATGTTCCGGTTGTCTACTCCAAAGAGGAGTTTCTTCCCGAAACCCGACAACCGTCAGAACCTCGACGCAAAGGCGTGGTCATCGAGCGACCACCTATGGGCTCGGTGGCAACAATTCCACCCATTTTCGGATTGATGATGGCTGGTTATGTGATGAATCAGCTTGCTGGAGTATCGTATGACTGATCTGGCCTGGTGGCAATTGGTTGCCTTGGCATCGGTTGGCGTTGTCAGTGGGTTTCTCAATATTCTCGCTGGTGGAGGCTCATTGCTGACGCTCCCTTTGCTCATCTTTCTCGGGTTACCGCCGACGATGGCGAATGGCACCAATCGCGTTGCGATTGTTGTGCAGAATGTTTTCGCCTTGAGAAGCTTTCATCAGAGTGGCGTGCTGTCATGGCGGCTTGCACTGCTCTGTTCATTGCCTGCTATTGGTGGTGCGCTGATCGGGGCCCAGTTGGCGGTCGTTATCAATGAAGCTCTTTTCAAACAGGTTCTCGCCGGCGTGATGGTGATGGTCTTGCTGCTGACAACCTTTGACCCGGCGCAACGCTATCAGGGGTGTTTTGCAAAACATCCACATTGGCGGCAGGCCCTGTTGTTGATCGGATTTTTTGGCGTTGGTTTTTACGGTGGCTTTATTCAGGCAGGCGTGGGTTTTCTGATTCTCAGTGTTGCATTGATGGTTGGGCTGGATCTTGTTCAGGGGAATGTCCTTAAGGTTGTTGTTGTGCTGATTCTCAACCTGCCTGCATTGGCTATTTTTGCGTTGAATGGTCAGGTGGACTGGCTACTCGGCAGTGTTCTGGCTGTCGGCAATGCCTGTGGTGGCGCCATGGCGGCACGTCTTGCCGTTCTCAAAGGACATCACTGGTTAAAGCGTGTTGTCACCCTTGTTGTCTTGCTGTGTGCCGTGCGGCTTTTCCTGGCATAAGATGCCTCTCAGACAGCGTGTATACAGGTAAGAAAATGCACACTGTATACAATTTCTTTTTGCAATTTTTTAAAACGATGTTTAAGATGAGCGCTAATATGTGATCCCCGACAGGTGGTAATCCAACCGGGGGCTTATTTGATTTTTAACTTTGCTAAGGGGGTAAGAATGCTGATGAAATTTGTAAGTTGGAGGCCGCCGCCGTCCTGAACACTGACTCACTAGTGGCGTTTCGACAGGACAGGGAGGCTTGAGGAAAAAAGTCCGCAATCGCTCCCGGTTCAGAACAAACAATATTAAGGATAGGTATTTCGTTATGCAAATGCTTCAAAGCTCTATCGGAAGAAAGCTCGTGATGGCTGTGACCGGACTGTGTCTGGTCGGGTTCATCATTGTCCACCTGCTTGGTAACTCGTCCATCTTTGTCGGTGCGGACGGTATCAATGCGTACGCTGAGCACTTACATGCGCTGGGTCCTCTGGTTTGGATCTTTCGCCTGGTTCTGCTTGGCCTTTTCGGGCTGCATATCTTTTTTGGTATTCAGCTGACTCTGGAGAATCGTGCGGCTCGCCCCATCGATTACAACCAGAAGAAAAACATCCGCACATCTTTTGGTGCCGAGACCATGATCTACACCGGTCTGGCGATCCTGGCTTTTGCCGTTTACCATCTGTTCCACTTCACTATGCATCTGACCAACCCTGAGATTTCAGTTGGTGTTCTGCCTCTGGATGCTTTGGGCCGTAATGATGTCTTCACCATGATGGTTCTGAGCTTCCAGAAGTTCTTCATCAGCCTGATCTACATTGCTGCGATGGTAACTCTGTTGCTTCACTTGAGCCATGGTGTACAAAGCCTGTTCCAAACTTTGGGCCTGCTGGGCAGCAACACTCTGCCGACCATGGAAAAAATCGGTCGTGCCGCGGCTATCGTTGTGTTTGTTGGTTTTATCTCTATTCCGGTGTCCATACTTCTGGGCCTGATTAAAGTTTAGGAGGGTACATCGTGATTCTTGATGGAAAATGTCCTACTGGACCTATTGAAAAATCTTGGGATAAGCATCGCTTTGACATGAAGCTGGTTAACCCGGCAAACAAGCGGAAGTACAAAGTTCTCGTCGTTGGTACTGGTCTGGCCGGTGGTGCTGCTGCAGCAACCATGGGCGAGTTGGGCTACAACGTCGAAGCATTTTGCTACCAGGATAGTGCCCGTCGCGCTCACAGTATCGCGGCTCAAGGTGGTATCAACGCTGCCAAAAACTACCACAACGATGGTGATAGCGTCTTCCGCTTGTTCTATGACACCATCAAAGGTGGTGACTTCCGTGCTCGTGAAGCTGACGTTTGGCGTCTGGCTCAAGTCTCCAATAACATTATCGACCAGTGTGTTGCTCAAGGCGTTCCTTTCGCCCGTGAGTACAGTGGTCTGTTGGCTAACCGTTCTTTCGGTGGTGCTCAGGTTTCCCGTACCTTCTACGCGCGTGGTCAAACTGGACAGCAGCTGCTGCTCGGTGCTTACCAAGCCCTGTCCCGTCAGGTAAAAGCTGGTACCGTTAAACTGCACCCCCGCACTGAAATGCTTGACTTAGTTGTTGTCGACGGCGTTGCTAAAGGTATCACCGTTCGTAACCTGGTGACCGGTGAACTCGAGTCCTACTGGGGTGATGCTGTTGTTCTGGCTACCGGCGGTTACGTCAACGTCTTCTACCTGTCGACAAACGCCATGGGTTGTAGTGTAACTGCAGCTTGGAAAGCGACCAAAAAAGGCGCTTTCATGGCGAACCCCTGCTACACTCAGATCCACCCGACCTGTATCCCCCAAAGTGGTGACCATCAGTCCAAGCTGACTCTGATGTCCGAATCACTGCGTAACGATGGTCGTTGCTGGGTTCCCAAGCGTAAAGAAGACTGCGAGAAGCCAGCAGGTGAGATCGCAGAAGAGGATCGTGATTACTACCTCGAGCGTAAGTACCCCTCCTTCGGTAACCTGGCTCCTCGTGATATCGCATCTCGTGCTGCAAAAGAGCAGTGTGATGATGAGCGTGGTGTCGGCCCCGGTAAGCGCGGTGTTTACCTCGATTACCAGAGCGCTATCGACCGCGTTGGTGAAGACACCATTCGCGAGCGTTACGGTAACCTGTTCGACATGTACGAGAAGATCACTGACGAGAACGCTTACAAGCAGCCGATGCGTATCTACCCGGCACCGCACTACTCCATGGGCGGTCTGTGGGTTGACTACAACTGCATGAGTAACGTTCCTGGTCTGTTTGTTCTCGGTGAAGCCAACTTCTCTGTTCACGGTGCTAACCGTCTCGGTGCTTCAGCATTGATGCAGGGTCTGGCTGACGGTTACTTTGTCATTCCTTACACCATTGGTAACTACCTCGCCACGGTTAAGCCGGGTGAAGTGACGACTGAAAACGCTGAATTCGCCAAGTCCCGTGAGGAAGTTCAGGGTCGCATCGATAAACTGATGAGCGTCAATGGTAAGCGCTCCGTCAGCTCCTTTGCCCGTGCCCTGGGTAAAATCATGTGGGAGAACGTCGGTATGGCTCGTAGCGAGCAAAGCCTCAAGGAAGCTCTCGAAGAGATTCCGAAGCTGCGTGAAGAGTTCTGGCAAAATGTCAAGGTCACCGGCGAGAAAGGCACTCGCAACGGCCAGCTGGAAGATGCCGGTCGTGTTGCTGACTTCCTCGAGTTTGCCGAAGTTATGACGACAGACGCCCTGCATCGCAACGAGTCCTGTGGTGGTCACTTCCGTACGGAATACCAGACAGAGGATGGCGAGGCAATGCGTGATGATGAAAACTTCTGCTACGTCGCGGCCTGGGAGTACAAAGGTGAAGGCAAGGCACCTGAGCTGCACAAAGAGCCGTTGAAATTCGAAAACGTTAAACTTGCGATAAGGAGTTATAAATAATGGATCTGACACTTTACGTATGGCGCCAAAATGGCCCGGAGGATAAGGGCAAGCTGGAGCAGTACGAGGCTAAAAATGTCAGCCCCGACAGCTCCTTTCTGGAAATGCTCGATGAGGTCAATGAAGAACTGATCCATAATGGTATTGAGCCCATCGAGTTTGATAACGATTGCCGCGAAGGTATTTGTGGTACTTGTGGTTGCGTTGTCAACGGTATTCCTCACGGTCCTCAAGAGAAGACTACGGCATGCCAACTGCACATGCGTCAATTCAGTGATGGCGACAGCCTGACTCTGGAGCCGTGGCGTGCTAAGGCGTTCCCGGTCATCAGAGACCTCGCAGTTGATCGTACTGCTCTGGACAACATTATCCAGGCGGGTGGTTACACGTCTGCTTATACCGGTGAAGTTGGTGAGGCGAATCAGACCCTGATTCCCAAGCCGGATGCCGACTACGCCATGGACGCAGCCGAGTGCATCGGTTGTGGTGCTTGTGTTGCGGCCTGCCCTAACGGTAGCGCAATGCTGTTCACCAGTGCCAAGATTGCCCAGATGGCTGTATTGCCTCAGGGTGAAGTTGAGGCGGCCGAGCGTGTTAACAACATGACGGAAGCCATGTTGAACGCCGGCTTCGGTAACTGCACCAACCACTATGAGTGTGAAGCGGCCTGCCCGAAAGGTGTCAGTGTCAAATTCATCGCCAAGACAAACCGCGAGTACGTAAAAGCTCTCGCCAAGTAATCTTGTTCTCATCGTAATAATAAAAAAGGCGGACTCTCGGGTCCGCCTTTTTTATTATGTAAAGATGTGACAGAGTCAGACTGCTGACAGGCAAGCACAACAGTTAAAGTGTGAATTGGTGATTGTGCTTCATAATTTTTGAAAAAGAAAAGTGCTCAAGTCCCCAAGACAGAACAGTATTGGCCTCTGCTGAACCTAAATCAGCAGGAGGGTTCAGGCCGAGGAATGTGAGTACGGCAACAAGAATCTGACCCGGCGAATAGATTGTGCACGGCGATTGAGGTTGGTGTCGTTTACTGATTTTCTGCCCGTCTGGGGCCATGACCAACGGGATGTGGGCATAGCGGGGAATGCTCCAACTTAGCAGGTCAAGTAAATAGATCTGTCGTGGCGTTGAGAGCAGGAGATCCTGACCACGAACGATCAGGTTTATGCCACTGTCGTGATCATCAATAATAGTTGCGAGTTGATAGGCGAAAATACCATCATTACGTTGAAGAACAAAATCACCAACGTCATCTCCGATATTCTGTTCACATCCCCCTTGAATAAGATCAATAAAAGAAATCCGCTGGCTCTTGCTACGTAAACGCACTGCTGTTTTGTCTGAAGAGGTTGGTGGTGTAACGAGGCAAGTCCCCGGATAGATAGGCCCTTCTTCACCAAAATGTGGGGCACTGGCTAGGATCTCTTTTCGCGAGCAACCACAGGGATAGGTATGTCCCGCCTTTGTAAGATGATCGAGAATCCTCTGGTAACGATCACTGCGTGAACTTTGAAAGACGAGAGACCCGTCGTGGTGTAACCCTAAAGATTCAAGATCACGTAAAATGGAATCACAGGCTCCTTTTACCGTCCTGGGTTGATCAAGATCATCAATACGTACCAGCCAGCGACCGTTGCAGTGTTGCTTAGCCGCCAGAAAACTGGCGACCGCAGAAACGATTGAACCAAAATGAAGTGGGCCGGTTGGACTCGGAGCAAACCGACCAACGGTGGGAGGTGTCGATGTATTTTTCATGTGGTGATGATGAAAGCATGAGGAAAAAAAGTCAATGCTGACAGGAAGAATCAGGAATAAGGGTTGACAAAAAGGAGGCAGGCCCTTATTTATAACAATATAAGTAAACAATAGATGGGGAGTACAAATGGTTATTACACGCGCTACTGAATATGCCATACGGGCCATTCTTTATATGGCGAAGTTTCCTCCTGGGGAAATTGTCCTTAAAAAAGATATCTGCCAGACGCAGGATGTCACTCCGGCATTCCTGACGAAAATTTTCCAGCCAATGGTTAAAGCCGGGATTGTGGGCTCACAACGTGGTGTTGGCGGAGGTTTTTATCTTCGCCATAAGCCGGAAGATATTACAGTCTATGATGTTTTTAAAGCACAAGAGGATCCCTTGCATATCAATAAATGCCTTTCGGATGACACTTGTTGTGAACGTGATAACTATTGTCCTGTCCATGGTGCCTGGAAAGAGGTCCGACAAAGTATGATTCAACAACTTTCTGAATATAATTTTGCTCGATTGGCCGAAAAGGAAGAGGCAAATCTGAAAAAATTGATGAATCTGGATAAGGATAAGCAGGCATCATAACTCCACGGATCGATGCGATTCAAAGAGGGCAGATCTGACCGTGATCGACCTTTTAGACTCTTGACTTAAAATGTGAATCCGACTAATATTAGTCAATTTTATCGCATCGTTAACTCAGAACGTTGGGGGTTATATACTATGGATCCAGAACAGGCAGAAGCCTATCGGGCCATCCTGCAACAACAACTTGAAGATCTGCTGCGCGAGGCGGGTAAAACGGTCTCAGGCATGACGGATGAACATGAAAACTTTCCTGATCCGACAGACCGTGCATCCATGGAATCTGATCGCAACTTCGAACTGCGAATTCGGGATCGTGAGCGGCGTTTGATCGGCAAAATCCGTGCAGCATTGGAGCGGATTGACGAAGGCACTTTCGGAATCTGCGAAAGTTGTGAAGAGGAAATCGGTGCAGCACGCTTGAGGGCTCGTCCGGTCACAACTCTGTGCATCGATTGTAAGACCGAGCAAGAACGGCAAGAACGAATTGGTTAATCTGGCGTCCCGTGGAAATTCCACGGGACGTTTTATTTGCAGGATATCCGTTAGCTCTAGCGTTGCTTTGTTTGACCGGTTTGTGTACTGTGCTTGTCATTGTAACTAGAAGACTTTCCGGCAGGCCTGATTCATGACACACGATAAGCTGTTTTCCCATCCTCAAACCGTATCACCCTTTGAATTCAATGAACGTGTTGTCGGAGTTTTTGACGACATGATCACCCGCAGTGTTCCGCTATACCGTGAATCCTTATTGCGGCAGGCGCAATTGGCGTGCAAGTTTTATCAGCCAGGGACTCGAATTTATGACCTCGGTTGTTCTCACGGCAATTTTGGTCTGGAACTAGTGCGGCAAATGGACGGTCGCGCTTTTCATCTGCAAGCCATCGACAGTTCGGCTCCGATGCTCGAGCAATATCGGCAGCGATTGCAATCTTGTCCGCAAGCCGAATGTATCCATTTAGTGGAAACGTCCGTGGAGGACTGTTCCTTTGACAATGCATCCGTCATCGTTATCAATCTGACATTACAATTTCTCTCTCCAGCCGTTCGAAGCATGGTGCTACAGAAAGTCTATGATGCGCTACTTCCCGGTGGGATTTTGCTGTTGTCGGAGAAAGTCATTCATCAGGACGACTCGCTTGACGCACTCCAGCAGGAATTTTACTACCGGTTCAAAAAAGAAAACGGCTATTCACAACTTGAAATCAGCCAGAAGCGGGAAGCATTGGAAAACGTGTTGATTCCGGAAAGCTGTGAAGAACATCTCAGTCGCTTGCACGCAGTCGGCTTTGAAAAAATAGATATCTGGTTGAAATGGTTTAACTTCATGTCGTTGCTATGTTTGAAGAATTAGATACCCTTATACAGGATCTGACCCAAGGGCAACATCTGCCATGGATAAAGGAGCTGGTAGAATTTATCGAAAGAAAAAGCCAGTTTCTTCATCGAGACAGAAAAAGTCAGGCCTATATTGATCTGCTTGAAAAGGTTCCCGCATCGCTGCAACTAGACGCCGATCTTAATCAGGACTGGGTGACGATCGGTGCGCATGCGGATTTGCCCCAGGAACAGCTGACCCAGATTCAGAATGCCCTGTTCGGGTTGCGGCCCTGGCGTAAAGGGCCGTTCAAAATTCTCGGAACCGAAGTTGACACTGAGTGGGTTTCTTATTTGAAATGGAACCGACTCAAAACGGAAATTGCGCCATTAGGTGGACGCCGAGTGCTTGATGTCGGGAGCAGTAGTGGCTACTATCTGTTCCGTATGCTCGCGGCACAGCCCGCGCTTGTTGTCGGTCTTGAACCTTATCAAACATTTTATTTTCAGTTCTGCCTGCTGCAGAAATTATTGCAGCAACCACGTTGTTATACACTGCCGGGAAAATTTGAAGAATTACCGGAAATGACCGGTTATTTCGACACCCTTTTTCATATGGGGGTTCTTTATCATGTACGGTCACCTTTGGATACGCTGGCGCGTATTCGACGAACATTAAGGCGTGGTGGTGAACTGGTGTTGGAAACGCTTGTCATCCCGGGAGATGAAGCCGTCGCATTGACGCCTCATGATCGATACGCGAAAATGAACAATGTCTTTTTCCTGCCAACAGTCAATGGGCTGGTCAACTGGTTGGAACGGACGGGATTTACCCGGATACGATGTCTTGATGTCAGTCTGACAACAGCCAAAGAACAACGAAAAACACCGTGGATTCAAACGGAGTCATTGGCGGATTTTCTTGATCCTCAGGATGAATTGAAAACAGTCGAGGGCTACCCTGCTCCACGTAGAGCTTTAATCCTGGCTGAAGTCAAATAGTGGTACAAGGGGGGAACGTGGATCGCATTATCAGGAGGTTGCAAAGTCACCAGCATCAGACCCTTGAAGATGATCAGCAAAAGGGTCGCGCTGCAGTTGCCCTGATTTTGAGATCTACACAGCAAGGTCTTGAACTGTTGTTAATTCAGCGCGCCCGCCATCCGCAAGATCCCTGGTCTGGAAATCTGGGCTTTCCCGGTGGTCGCATTGATCCGGGCGATGATTCCGCCTACGATGCTGCGGTACGGGAAACGCTGGAAGAAGTTGGGTTGCCGTTAGGCAAGAACAACTACGTTGCCCGATTAGATGATCATCATGGTGTGCGAATCCCCGTCTGTGTGAGCTGTTTCGTATTCACTGTCGAAGATAGTGTCGTAGAGCTGGAAAAGAACTATGAAGTTGCCAAAGCCTTCTGGGTACCGCTAGCACAATTGCAGGATCCGCGTAACCATCATCTGGCATCTGTTGGATGGCATGGAAAAACCATTGAGGTGCCGGGGATTGATCTTGGCGACAACCTTCCCGTACTCTGGGGACTGACCTACCGTTTCGTTCGCCATTTCTTTGAAGTGATTGACCAACCCCTCAGCCATTGCCCGGACACAATGACCCTATGATCCTGTATCCAGAGCATCCAGTCCTTCTGGTGGACGACGAAGAACCCTGGCTGCACAGCTTTGCTCTGACTCTACGCCAGCGCGGCGGCATTAACCATGTGATCAAATGTTCCGACAGTCGAGAAGTTCTCGATATTTTAGATGGTCAGCCAGTCGATACCATCGTCCTTGATCTGACCATGCCCTATATGAGCGGTGACGTTCTGCTTGAGCAGGTCGCCAGCAAATTCCCAGAAATTCCCGTTATTATCATCACCGGCATGAATCAGCTTGAAATCGCTGTCGACTGTATGAAGGCGGGTGCTTTTGATTTTTATATTAAAACAGCGGAACGCGAACGGCTGGTCGCAGGTGTAAAACGTGCCATCGAATTCAATTGTTTAAAGCGAGAAAACCAAAGGTTACGCAGTAAGATGCTGGCTGGCGATGGTCGCCATGCCGCGTTTAATGACATAATCACCAATGACCCGGCGATGTTGAAGGTGTTCGATTACCTCGAAGCAATTGCTCCAAGCCGTCATCCCGTCCTTATCGGTGGCGAAAGTGGAACCGGCAAAGAGTTGGTAGCACGTGCTGTTCACCAGTTGAGCCGTCCGGATCAGCCTCTCGTTTCGGTGAATGTTGCCGGACTCGACGACGATATGTTTGCAGATACCCTGTTTGGCCATGTTCCCGGTGCGTTCACCGGGGCGATAAAACAAAGAAATGGCATGGTTGAACAGGCCGGTAGCGGCACGTTATTTCTTGATGAGATCGGTGACCTGCCCCTGCCGTCGCAGATAAAGCTACTTCGCTTACTTCAAGAAGGGGAGTTTCTTCCGGTTGGCAGTGATAAAATAAAGCATAGCCAGTGCCGAATCGTTTGTGCAACGAATGTCAACCTTGAAGAAAAAATGGCACAGGGAGGATTCCGCTCTGATCTGTATTATCGTCTTGCGACCCATCAAATTTTTGTTCCGCCATTACGACAGAGGTTGATCGACTTGCCGCTTCTCACCCATTATTTTTTTGATCAAGCCTCAGAGGAACTTGGTAAAAACAGACCGGTGGTACGACAGGAGTTGATTGAGTTGTTAAGAGCCTATTCGTTTCCGGGGAATATCCGGGAATTGCAGGCAATGATCTATGATGCCGTCAGTCGGCATCAGAAGGGCCCTCTCTCTTTAAATTCTTTTCGAGAAAAAATTGTTCCCACCTCGGCCTCGTCAGAGATGCTTCCCATCGAGCAAATGACATTCCCACAGCAGTTGCCCGACCTACAGCAAATGGCGCGGCTCCTGGTTGAGGAAGCCATGCGTCGCACTGGTGGAAATCAACGGACTGCAGCGGCTTTACTGGGTGTTTCTCAGCAGGCTCTTAGTAAGCGATTAAAAAAATACCCCGTGTCCAACCTTCAATAGCCCGACAACTATAGTTGTTGCCACACCTTTTGTTGTACTTTTGTAACTCTCAAGAAATAGTTCAATAGTTCCATATGGTTGCCTAAAATTAAAACGCCACAATAGACATTAGAGAAAATTTGTCTACAATGTTTATTGTTGCCTGTCTTGATAAAATTAAATGCCTCTTTTTGTAAACACTCGAATTTAAAGCTCATTTCATGGTGTGGCCTGTTCATTGCAATGGTTGTCTTAAAAATGGGATGACACCGACTTCTCTATGAGGGCAAGGGGGAAGGACATGGCGGCAACACCGGGACAGGTCATCATACTGAATGAGATCAATACCCCATTGAATCAACGACTGCATCTGGTTTTACGTGGATACAGGATTGTTGAATTCTCTCATTCAGACGATGTGATCAATTGGCTGGAAAACTGTAAGGCGAATAACCAGAGGATTGCAGCCGTCATCGTACTTGGTAGTGAAATCGTCCCATTCGTTCAGCGGTTCGTTACGGTTGATATTCCACTCTTTATCGTCAGAGATGATTCAGGATTTGATCGTGATCTCGAGCAAGAATTAAAAGAAATCTCCGTGAATGAAAATGTCATTTTTTGCCGTAATGGAGAACAACTGGAAGCTGTGTTGATGGAGCTTGGCTGAGGATCTTTGATGAAGAAAATCCAAAAAATTATACTGGCACTGATTGCCCTCAACATCCTGTTGATCTCCTTAGCGTGCTCACTGTCATTAGGTTGGTTGACGTCCGGCTTGCTGATGGTCTCAACATTGATAGGAATTCTAGGCTGCTGGCTGGCTAAAAGCGGGACGCCTGAAAGGGGTCAGATTGATTCGGTGCCAACTCAAATGCTGCCGGCCACACAAGAGTTATTCAGCAGTCTGGAAAGCGAAATATGCGGCCAGTGTCGCGATGCAAGTAATGAAAATAGACAGGTTCAAGATATTCTGGCGGACGCTATCGGTAAATTGATCACAAGTTTCACTGAGCTTGAGCAGAAGACCTCAGAGCAGAAAGAACTGGCCCTGACACTTACGAATGGGCACGACAATCGCGGATCAACATCCTTTCGCGCCTTATTTGAGCAGATAGAAATGGTCATGCAGCGCCTGCTCGACGCAACCATTGACAACAAGAGCCAAACAAGTCAGCTGGTGGCCTCCATGGATCGGACGCAAGAGCAGTTCCAAAAGGTTCTGGGCATGCTCGGAGAAGTACGAAAAATCGCAGATCAAACCAATCTTCTCGCTATTAATGCCGCCGTAGAAGCGGCCCGCGCCGGAAATGCCGGTAAAGGCTTTGCCGTTGTTGCTGAGGAAGTGCGGAATCTTTCGATTCGTTCCAACCGATTCAGCGAGCAGATTGATACATCCGTCCAGGCAATTTCAACGGCACTGGGTCATGTCGGCAGCTCTATTCGTGATTTGTCGGAACAGTCAAGTCAGCTGGTTGAGGAAGAACAGGGCCATATCAAAACGACGATGGAGCAAGCGCAACGCTTCAATCTGACAGTCGAACAAAGCGCTGCACAAATATCCCAAGTTGCAGAAACGGTATCACAGCAAGTGAGACAAGCTGTGACGTCGCTGCAATTTCAAGATATGTCTACCCAGGTCATTGATACGGTCACGCGGCGACTTGAGTCCATAGAACAGTTAATACATGGGCTCACGCAACAAACACAGCAAATTTTGAGATCCACAGAGAGCAATCTCGTCGAACAAACGCAGGTGATTGAAGCAGTGTTCAGACAAGGGGCTGCGATGGTTCGCGAAAGTCACCACAATCCGGTCTCACAAAAGAGCATGGACGAAGGAGACATCGAGCTGTTCTAGAAACAAATAAAAGCCTAAAAGAAAAAAGGAGAAGAGTTTCCATGGCCAAAACAATCTTAGCCGTAGACGATTCCAAATCCATATTGCAAATGGTGTCCTTCACCCTCAAAGGCGCCGGCTACCAAGTGATTGAAGCCTGTAACGGTCAAGAAGGGTTAGCCGCTGCCCAGCGCCAGAAGATCGACCTCGTTCTCACCGACCTCAACATGCCGGTCATGGACGGATTAACCATGGTGCAGAAGCTGCGTGCCACTCCAGCCTGTAAATTCACCCCGATGCTCATGCTCACCACCGAAGCCGGAGCCGACTTCAAAGCCAAAGGCAAAGCCGCCGGACTCACCGGCTGGCTGGTCAAACCCTTTGATCCGCAAAAACTGCTCGGTGTCGTCAAAAAAGTGCTCGGATAAACAGGCAAAACGGAGGAGCCATGTTTGAACTGGAAAGCAAAGCGATCCACAACAGTGACGGAGCCAACTATCAGCTGTTGATTGTCCGCGGAGACCTCGGCATTGCTACCATCGGTCAACTCAAAGACGATCTTCTCAGCGCCCTGCAGGCCCACGACCATGTCGTACTCGACATGGCTTCAGTCACCGAAGTCGACTACAGCGTCCTGCAACTGTTGTGCAGCGCCAACAAATACGCCCAGAAACACGGCAAACACTTCCAGCTCAAAAACCAATGCACCGAAGCCTTCATCGACCGGGCCCAATCCCTCGGCTTCTTTCGCGACCAAGCCTGCAACGAAGCCGAAGACCCGACAAAATGCCTGTGGATACCCGAAAACCTCAACTAAAACCACCGAGCAAAAACGAGGACGCCCATGCAGGATGCACCGCAAAACGCTTTTAAGGAAGAAGCCTACGAACTGCTCAGTGAGCTCGAAGACTCGTTACTCGAACTCGAAGAACAACCCGACGACCATGAAACCGTCAGCAAAGTGTTCCGAGCCATGCACACCATCAAAGGCTCCGGCGCCATGTTCGGCTTCACCACCATCTCAGAGTTCACCCACGAAGTCGAAACCGTCTTCGATCTTGTGCGCAGCGGCGAGCTACCCGTCAGCAAACAACTCGTCGATCTGTCCTTAAAAGCACGCGACCACATCCTGTCCCTGCTCGACAGCGAAGCCGACGAACAAGGACAATACGCCGAAACCGGCGCAGAACTCGTCGCCCAGTTCCAGGCCTTAAGTCGAGGAGGCGCCCCCGCACCATCCCCCAAACAACCCAGCACCAATGCCGACAACAACACCGGCAAAAAAGACGAACACACCACCTACCGCATCCGCTTTCGGCCGTCACTCGACATCATGCACAACGGCACCTCCATTGCCCAACTGCTCGACGAACTCGCAGAACTCGGTCAAAGCCGTACCATTGCCCATAAAACAAAAATTGTCGACCTTGAAGCATTAGAGCCCGAAAACTGCTATTCCAGCTGGGACATCATCCTCACCAGCGACTGCGGCGAAGACGCCATCCGTGACGTCTTCATCTTCGTCGAAGACGACTGTGAACTCATCATCAAAGCCATTGATCTCGGCAACGACGAAGACGACATGGAGAAAAAACGCCTCGGCGACATCCTTGTTGAACGCGGCGATATCAGCCAGGCCCAGATCGATGAAGTCTTAGCCAAAAACAAACGGATCGGCGATCTACTCGTTGAAGCCAATCTCGTCAGTCGCGACCAGGTCGACTCCGCCCTGCTCGAACAACAAGAGATCCGCAAACTCAAAGAACAGAAAAAAGAAAAAACCCAAGGCGCCAGCAGCCTGCGCGTGCCCGCCGACAAACTCGACGATCTCGTCAACCTTGTCGGCGAAATGGTCACCGTCCAGTCACGGCTCAGCCAAATCGCCAACCGCTTCCACGACGCCGAACTGCAATCCATCGCCGAAGAAGTCGAACGCCTCACCGAAGAGCTGCGCGACAGCACCCTGACCATCCGCATGCTGCCCATCGGCAGCACCTTCAGCAAATTCAAACGCCTAGTCCGCGACATCAGCGCCGATCTCGGCAAAGAAGTCGAACTCAAAACCAGCGGAGCCGACACCGAACTCGACAAAACCGTCATCGAACAACTCGGCGATCCCCTCGTCCACATCATCCGCAACAGCATGGACCACGGCATCGAGCTGCCCGACGACCGCGTCGCTGCCGGCAAACCCCGGTGTGGCCAAGTCCACTTAAGCGCCGAACACTCCGGCGACAGCGTCATCATCAAAATCACTGACGACGGCAAAGGCATGGACCCCGAAATCATCCGCAACAAAGCCGTCAACAAAGGGCTCATCGGTCCCGACGAACAACTCAGCCACACCGATCTGCTCAACCTCGTCTTTGCCCCCGGCTTCTCCACCGCCCAGAAAGTCACCGGCCTGTCCGGGCGAGGCGTTGGCATGGACGTTGTCAAACGCGCCATCGAATCCTTACGCGGCAGCATCACCTTAGAAAGCGAAAAAGGTCAAGGCAGCGTTGTCAGCCTGCGCATTCCGCTCACTCTCGCCATCATCGAAAGCCTGCTGGTGCAGATCGGTGACGGATGCTTTGTGCTGCCCCTGACCGCCGTTGAAGAATGCATAGAGCTCACCGCCAAAGACATCCACGACGCCCATGGCCGTAACCTCGCCCGCGTGCGAGGGCACCTGATCCCCTACGTGCCGCTACGCGAAGAATTTGCCATCGACAGCCCGCAGCCCGCCGTGCAACAGATCGTCATCACCCAGATCAACGGCCAGCAGCTCGGCTTTGTCGTCGACAATGTCATTGGTGAACATCAAACCGTCATTAAATCCCTCGGTCCCATGTATCGCGATGTGCAATGCGTTTCCGGTGCCACCATCCTTGGAGACGGTAGTGTCGCGTTGATTCTCGATATTGTTTATCTCATGCAGAAGGCGGCTGAAGAGGGGCGGATGAAGGCGAACGAAATAAGGTAGCCGTGCTATTAGAGAAAATAAACAGGCGTTCTTAAGCGCCAAGAGGCAGGAACAGCTTTAGTGGGTGGCCGACGAGGAGGAAAGGAGACTGTCTATGGCCGTGGGAGATCTTGAACAGATGAACCAGTATCTGACCTTCAAACTTGATGAAGAGGTCTTTGCACTGGAGATATCAAAAGTCCGAGAAGTGCTCGACTTCACAGACATTACCAAGGTGCCGCAAACACCGATCTTTATGCGTGGCGTAATCAACCTGCGTGGCAGTGTTGTCCCTGTGGTGGATATGCGCGTGAAGTTCAGCATGAGCGAGGCGGAAGCGACGGTAAACACCTGCATCATTATCACGGAGGTGTTTATGGATGGAGAAACCAGTGTCTTGGGCGCCCTGGTTGACTCGGTGCAGGAAGTGCTTGAAATCGATAGCGGCCAGATCGAACCGCCGCCACGTATCGGCACCAAGCTTGATACGGAGTTTATCCGTGGCATGGGCAAGCACAACGAGGAGTTCATTATTATCCTGGATGTCGACAGGGTGTTCTCTGCGGATGAAATTTCGCTGATTCAGCAAAACAGTGATGCTGCTGAAGCTTGATCTTTTTAACTCAACAAAGGGAGAAAGATAGATGTTATCCAACATGACACTGGCGAAAAAACTGATTTTAGGTTTTGCCGTTGTTCTGGTGCTGCTGATGGCTGTTGGTGGTATCGGCTACAATGCTTTGCACACGGCTGCAGAAGGATTTACGGAATACCGTGGATTGGCCAAGGAAACCAATCTCTCCGGGCGTGTCCAGGCAAACATGCTGATGGTGCGCATGAACGTCAAGGATTTTATCATCACGGGCAGCAAAGAAGACCATGAGCAATATTTGGACTATGTGGATAAAACCACGACGTTTCTCAATGAGGCACACGAAGCCATTGATGATCAAAAACGCACTGAAATGCTGGATACCGCCACAGAGCAATTGAAGGTTTACACGACCACCTTTGAAAAAGTGGTGACCTTGATGGCGCGGCGCAATGAACTGGTCAACAATGGTGCTAATGTCTATGGTCCGGCTGCGGAAAAAGCATTGACGAAAATTCTTGAAACGGCCAAGGCCGATGGCGATATGGAAGCCGCTTACTACAGTGGTCTGGCTGTTCGTAATCTGCTCCTGACACGTTTGTACATGATGAAATTTCTCGAAACCAACGCACCGGCAGATATGGAACGTGTTGAGAAGGAAATCGCTGAGTTAAGCACAGTGTATGACGCTTTAGATGAAAGCTTACAGAATAAGCAACGACGGGCATGGCTGGCTGAAACGAGGGAAAACAGTCTCGCTTACGCTGAAGTGGTCAAGGGCATTGCTGCAGCAATTTTTGAGCGCAATGATTACATCAAAAACACCTTGGATGTCGTTGGGCCAAAAATTGCTGGTGATTTTGAAGACATTAAACTGGATGTCAAAAATGCTCAGGACCAGCTCGGCCCTCTGGTTCAAGCATCCAATGATAAAGCTGTAAAGCTGATTATTACGCTGGTAGTAGCTGCAATCCTGTTTGGGGTTCTGATAGCGTTGTTGCTGATCCGTGGTGTGATGCGCCAGCTTGGCTGTGATCCGGCCATTATTGAGAAAGTAATGGGGACTCTGGCCGAAGGAGATCTGACGCAGAAACTTGAGATTACCGATAAAAATCGTCACAGTGTCTATGGTTCTGTTGCGGGCATGATGGAGAAGCTTAAAGAAGTCGTGGAAAATGTCAAAAGTGCTTCTACAAATGTTGCATCGGGTAGTCAGGAGCTCTCTGCAAGTTCCGAAGAGATGAGTCAGGGGGCCACCGAGCAGGCGGCCGCAGCGGAAGAAGCTTCGTCCTCCATGGAGCAAATGGCGGCCAATATCAAACAGAACGCCGACAACGCCATGCAGACCGAGAAGATTGCCATCAAATCTTCACAAGATGCCCAGAGTGGTGGCAAAGCCGTGGCCGAAACGGTTAAAGCCATGAAGGATATCGCGGAAAAAATCTCCATTATTGAAGAGATTGCCCGTCAAACTAACCTGCTTGCGCTCAATGCGGCCATTGAAGCGGCACGGGCCGGAGAGCATGGTAAGGGTTTTGCCGTCGTCGCCTCGGAGGTTCGTAAATTGGCTGAGCGTAGCCAGAGCGCTGCCGCTGAAATCAGTGAACTTTCCTCGAGTAGTGTTGAAGTTGCAGAAACCGCCGGTGAAATGTTGGCGAAAATGGTGCCGGATATTCAGCGCACAGCTGAGTTGGTCCAGGAAATTGCTGCAGCCAGTAAGGAGCAGGATACCGGTGCAGACCAGGTCAATAAAGCAATTCAACAGCTTGATCAGGTCATTCAGCAAAATGCCTCTGCTGCCGAAGAGATGGCATCCACTTCGGAAGAATTGAATGCCCAGGCGGCACAGCTCCAGGACACCATTGATTTCTTTAGGGTCGAAGGTGGAGGACGCGCTAAAATGCCACCTCGCCGTATTGCGCCAAATGTGAAAAAATTGACTCCGGCTTCCGCGCCTAAAGCAACTCATACCGGTTTGGCGCTTGATATGGGCAGCGGGCGTGATTCACTGGACAATGAATTTGAAGAGTATTAGCGGTTAGCTGATCCTATTTATAACCTGACCCTCTGGTGGAAGTAGTTTCCTCCAGAGGGTTTTTTTATGGAATTAAAAAGGGTTATTTTTTTGTGTTTGCAGGGTAAAATGAATTGTACGTGTCACCGTACTATTGATTTTAGTTAAAGTTTTTCGATGGATTCTACATTGGTGTGAATGCCGACAATCTGTTTTTGGGTGCTCCCGAATCGTGACATAGCCTGTTAACGATTGCCCCCCCCTTTTTCGTGAGATATTTAAATGCGCCCTGATATGCTGGATTTTCCACGGGTTTATTTAAATCCTGGAGACCTTCACGTGACCGATTCCTCCAAAGTGATTGAAACGGTTTTGGGCTCCTGTGTTGCCGTGGTACTGATTGCACCGGCCAGTGGCCATGCCGCCATGTGCCACGCCATGCTGCCGAGTGGTCCGAAGGGGCAATTTCGTTTTGTTGATGCCGCCATACATCACATGATTGGCGATTTGAAAAAGCGCGGTGTTCAACCCTCACGGTTGGTTGCCAAACTGTTTGGTGGTGCAGATATGTTTTCCGCACTCCGCCAGGCTGTTCCTGCGCAATTTCCCGTTGGTCAAAATAATATGCGGCGTGCCCGGCAGATACTCGAAGAACAACGTATAGAGGTGCGCAGTTACGATACCGGTGGTCATTATGGCCGCAAAGTGGTGTTGTTTACCGATACCGGTCAAGTCTATGTTAAACGCCTTCAGCGGCAGAGCGAAGAGTTGAAACTGGTGTTACCTTATCTGAATCAGGTGGGCAATGGCCAAAGTTAAAGTGTTGATCGTTGATGACTCTGCTGTGGTACGGCAAGCCTTGCAGTCGGTGTTGGAATCGGATCCTCATATTGAAGTGATTGCCACGGCCAGTGACCCCTTTGTCGCTGCGGAACGGCTTAAACAACAGATTCCCGACGTCATTACTCTCGATGTTGAAATGCCGCGGATGGATGGTCTGACGTTCTTGCAGAAGATCATGAGCCAGCATCCGATTCCGGTGGTGATGTGCTCCAGTCTTGTCGAAGAGGGTTCTGAGACGCTGTTGAAAGCGTTGGAGTACGGAGCCGTTGAAATTATTCAGAAGCCCAATCTCGGCACCAAACAATTTCTTGAAGAATCAAAAGTGCGTATTTGTGATGCGGTTAAAGCCGCTGCAACGGCTCGACCTGTCAGGCTGCGCCCTGCCCGGCAGATTGAACCGAAGCGGACAGCCGATGCCGTCCTGTCTCGCGGTACGGACGAAGCCATGGTGCGGACAACGGAGAAGATTATTGCCGTTGGTGCGTCGACCGGCGGTACCGAAGCGTTGAGAGTTTTTCTCGAAGGCTTGCCGATGGATTGCCCAGGTGTTGTTATCGTTCAGCATATGCCGGAAAACTTTACCCGTGGCTTTGCGCAACGGCTGGATAGCTTGTGTGCCATGACGGTGAAAGAGGCGGAAAATGGTGACAGCGTTGTGCGCGGGCGGGCGTTGATTGCTCCGGGGAATCGCCATATGCTCCTCAAGCGCAGTGGTGCCCGCTATTATGTTGAACTTAAGGACGGCCCGTTGGTTTCACGTCATCGGCCTTCCGTCGATGTTCTGTTTCGTAGTGCGGCTCGTTATGCCGGAAAAAATGTGGTTGGCATTATCTTGACCGGCATGGGTGATGATGGTGCCAAAGGCATGAAAGAGATGAAAGAGGCCGGTGCGGTGAATATTGCCCAGAATGAACAAACCTGTGTCGTGTTCGGCATGCCTAAAGAGGCTATCGCTGCCGGTGCTGTTGATTATACCCTGCCCCTCGAACAAATTGCCTTCAAAGCTCTGACGCTGTGCCGTTAATCGTTGGCACTGTCCTCCATTGAATATCTGTATACGCCATCATTCATTTTTTTATAGATAATTCCTTTACAGCCCCTTGCGAAACAACATAAAATAACCGGCTGTTTTTCCATTGAAAATACGTAGTTAATCACTGATTGTGTGACGATGAAATGCGCCATGGACATCGCCCGGGATCAAAACCGTTGAGTGAATCCGATGAGTTTAGGCACCATACCCCGTATATTTGATTGGTTACGCCGGGTCGGTCTGGCCGTTTTGGGTCGTTTCCGGATCAGCGAAAATACTTTTATGGCCATGCTGGCCGTGGCCATCGGCCTGTTGTCAGGACTGTGTAACTATGCCTTCCGTCAGGCGATTGAATTTTTTCACTGGCTGGTGATTGAACAGGGCATGGAGCTGTTTCAGATTTCTTGGCATCAATGGAGTGCTTCTCGCTGGTTGGCTATTTTGTTCCCGCTGACCGGGGCGTTACTGATGATTCCGTTTGGCTTGTGGTTTGCCAAAGATCTCAAATTCGGTTTTTCGTCATTTCTCGAGCTGGTCAATCTGCGCGGAGCCAAGATTCCCGGTCGCACCATCATTACCCGCGGTCTGGCCAGTGCCATCACGCTCGGCACCGGCGGCAGTGCCGGCCAGGAGGGCCCGATTGCCCAGATTGGCGGGGCTGTTGGCAGTCAGTTCGGCCAGGGATTTAAGGTCAGCGGCAACCGGCTCAAAGTGCTGGTGGCCTGCGGCGTGTCCGGCGGTGTGGCCGCGACCTTTAATGCGCCGATTGCCGGGGTGTTTTTTGCTCAGGAAATCGTCTTGCTGTCCTCTTTTGAGATCTCCAGTTTTACTTCCATCGTCATTGCCAGCGGCATGAGTACCGTGGTGTCTCGGGCGTTGATCGGCAATGAGATTGTTTTTCACATCCCCCCCTATCAGGTTGGCACCCACTGGGAGCTGTTGCTCTATGTCGCTCTCGGTGCGGTTGTCGGTGGTTTGGCTGCCGGGTTTATCGATGTCCATTTTCGTATTAAGGGGTTCTTTGACAAACTGAAAATGTCTCGGTTGGTCAAGCCGATGGTCGGAGCCGTGCTGGTTGGCTTGATCGGGGTTGCCTTTCCACAAGTGTTCGGTAACGGCTATGATTTTATGAGTGAGTTCCTTCATGGTCAGGGCGCCTGGTATTTTCTTCTGGCACTAATTCTGTTTAAAGCCGTGGCCACCTCGATTACCCTGGGTTCAGGTTTGCCTGGCGGTTTGTTTGCTCCAGTGCTCTACATTGGAGCGGTTACGGGTGGCGCTTTTGGCAAGATTGCCCAAATCCTGTTTCCGACCTTGGCGATCTCTCCTGGTTCCTATGCCCTGATCGGCATGGGTGCGTTTTTATCGGCAGCGACCCATGCACCGATGACCGCCATTTTTCTGTTGTTTGAGATGACGGCTTCTTATCAGGTTATTGTACCGATCATGTTGTCCTGTGTCGTCGGCACGGCGATCAGTCGTCATTTTAAGAAAGAAAGTCTCGATACCGTCGAGCTGGCCAAGGCGGGTATTGATCTGGAAGCGGGCAAAGAGCGCAACATTATGAAGTCGATTCGGGTTGCGGATGTCATGACCCGCAAATTGGAGACGGTTCCCGAAGGGATGACCCTGCGTCAATTCACTACGTTTATTGCCAACACCAAACACACGAACTTCCCGTTGCTCAACCCGGCCGGAGAAATGACCGGCATTATCTCCATTCAGGATTTTCTCGGTGTCGTGTTTGAAAAGGATCTGATGGATCTGGTGGTAGTCAAAGAGCTGGCGACCACCGAGGTGACCACTGTGTACGGCGATGAGAATCTCGACCAGGCCATGCGTAAGATCGGCTATCGCAACATTGAGCAGCTGCCGGTGGTGGATCGTGAGCAACAGAACCGTCTGATCGGCATTGTTTCGCGGCGCGATATGGTATCCGCCTACAACAAGGCCCTGATGGCGCGTACTCTTGAGGAGGAGCATGATGGATCGTCCCGCGCCTCGGCTTAACCCGCAGCAGCTTCAGGCTGTTGAACATCCGGGTGGTCCGCTGCTCATTCTTGCCGGAGCCGGTTCCGGCAAGACCAGCACCCTCACCGGCCGCGTCATTCATCTGATCCAAGAGCAGGGCGTGCCACCATGGCGGATTCTGGCGGTGACCTTTACCAACAAGGCTGCCAACGAGATGAAGGAGCGCATCGAACGGGCGCTGCCCGAGGGGGAGATGCCGTGGGTTGCGACATTTCATTCCACCTGCGTGCGTATTCTGCGCCGCGACATCACCGCTCTGGGCTTTGATCCCTCCTTCACTATCTACGATGATCAGGATCAGGATCGCCTGCTGAAAAATATCCTCAAAGAGCTGGCGATTGATGAAAAAAAACTCAAACCACGTGCGGCAGCCGCAGCGATAGATGCGGCAAAAAATCGCGGACACTTTCCGGCCGATATGCCTCAGGATACGCCACAGGCGCAACTGGTTGCCGAGGTGTATCGCCACTACCAGCAGCGTCTGCATCAGGCCAATGCCCTTGATTTCGGTGACCTGCTGCTGATGTGCGTCAAACTGTTTGATGAGCACGAGGAGATCCGTCAGCGCTATGCCGGTCGCTTCCTCCATCTGCTGGTGGACGAGTTTCAGGATACCAACCTGGTGCAATATCGCCTGGTCCAGCAATTGGCGTCAGAGCACGGTAACCTATGTGTAGTTGGTGACGACGACCAGTCCATTTACCGCTGGCGCGGTGCCGAGGTGGGCAATATTCTTGGCTTTGAACGCGATTATCCGGGCTGCACCACCATCCGCCTGGAGCAGAACTACCGTTCTACCACCACCATTCTTGATGCGGCTGGTGCTGTTGTGGCCAACAATGTTGGCCGTAAAGGAAAAACCCTGTGGACGGATAATCCCGACGGTGACGCCATTACCCTCGAAGCGTTGCCCGACGATCTTGATGAAGCGCGTTATGTCGTGGACCGACTCAAAGCACTACAACAACAGGGCCGTCATCTGCGTGACATGGCGATACTCTACCGCACCAACGCCCAGTCGCGGGTGCTGGAAGAGGCTCTGGTGCGCGACCGTATTCCCTATGTCATGTTTGGCGGCATGCGCTTTTTTGCCCGCATGGAAGTCAAAGATATCCTCGCCTACCTGCGCGTGCTGACCAATCCGGCGGATACCATCTCCTGCCAGCGCATTATTAATGTGCCGACGCGTGGTATCGGCGCGACAACCGTCGCCAAAATTGCCACGTTGGAGCAGCAGGCCCAGGGCTTTTTGCCTGCCTGTCGTCTGGCCGTCGAGCAGGGCGTGCTCACTGGTGCCGCAGCGAAAAAGGTCGCCGCCTTTGTCGCCATGATGGAGGATTTTGCGAGTCGTCTCGAACGCCTGCCCTACCCGCAACTGGCCGCTGAACTGATTGATGAAACAGGTTATGCTCAGATGCTCAGAAGCGAGAACACTCAGGAGGCGCGCGACCGCCTCGACAACCTTGACCAGCTGTTAGCCGGTATGGAAGAACATCGCGACGAAGAGACCACTCTGCAGGATTATCTGGAGCAGATTGCACTGGTGACCGATCTTGATGCTTATGACAGCAGTCTTGATCGGGTGACGTTGATGACCCTGCATGCTGCCAAAGGGTTGGAATTTCCCGTGGTGTTCATGACCGGTATGGAAGATGGTATCTTCCCGGCGGCGCGCAGTAATGACGGCGGCGAACAGCTCGAAGAGGAACGGCGACTGTGTTATGTCGGTATGACCCGCGCCAAGGAGAAACTCTATCTGACCCATGCCCGCCGTCGCCGGGTGTACGGCAGCTACCAGTTTAATCCACCGAGCCGCTTTGTCGGTGAGATTCCCGAGCACCTCCTGGCTGATGTGGCCAAGAAACCGTTGCATGCCACAGCCAAGCATAACCTGGCCTCGCTGTTTGAAAATTTGCCCACCCCGACGGACCAGACCGCGCCGTCTGAGACAGCGAATACAGATCCGGCACCTGTCCCAGACCAGCCGGTGATCGAGGTGGAGGCTGCTGTACTACCTGCAGATGATACGTTGCGTATCGGCAGTCGGGTGCGGCATGCGCGCTTTGGTATCGGCACCGTACGGCGGCTGGAAGGCAGCGGCGATAAACAGAAGGTGATCGTCTATTTTAACCGATTTGGTCCCAAACGCTTGCTGCTCAAATTTGCCGGTCTGGAACCGGCCTGAGCGATGACGTAAAAATAAAAAAGCCCGCCTTGCTGATGCAAGAGCGGGCTTTCTTGTGTTTTTGGAAAGAACAATTAGCTGCGCACTTGCGGCAACAGCTCTTCCAGCAACGCGAAATATTCCTCCAGATCAGCCAGACTCATGTCCGCCATATGGGGAATACGGAAGGTTTCGTTCTTGATTTTGCCGTAGCCGTTATCCATGGCATAACCGCGCGCACCAACCAGTTTCTTCAGGGCTTCCAGGTCGGTGCGTCCGTCATTGGCGCCGCTGGTTAGAGTCATGGAACGATAGCCCTCGGAGGCAAACAGGCCAAAGCCCTGTTTCACAACCCAAGCTCTGGTGGCTTCAGCCATTTCAGCGTGGCGTTGATAACGGTTATCGAGTCCCTCGGCAAACATTTTTTTCAGCTGGGCGTCGAGGCCGTAGATCAGGCTGATGCACGGTGTGCTCGGCGTATTGTGTTTGAGGTCATTTTTCTCAAACTCTTCAAAGTCAAAGTAGTAGCCGCGGTTAGGCGTCGTCTTGGCTTTATCCAGTGCTTTGCGAGACACGGCACAGACCGCGAGTCCCGGTGGCAGACCAAACGCTTTCTGAACCCCGGCCAGACACACATCGAGGCCCAGAGCGGTGAAATCAATGGGCACAGCGGTCATGGACGACACCGTATCGACAATGAAGGAGACGTCGGGATATTTTTTCATCACCTCGGCGATCTCTGCCAAGGGTGACATGACACCCGTTGATGTTTCGTTATGCACCATGGTCATGGCGTCGTATTTGCCTGTTGACAGCGCCTCATCAACCATTTCCGGTGTGATCGGTTGACCCCATTCAGCTGAGAACAGGTCGGCTTCGAGGCCGCAACGCTTGGTGACATCGTTCCATTTGCTACTGAATGCGCCGTTGCCGAAGTTGGCGCAGCGTTTCTGCACCAGATTGCGGACGGACCCTTCCATGATGCCAAAGGCGCTGGACGTAGAGAGAAACACCGGCTCAGGGGTGTTGAGCAGACTCTGCAGTTGGCTGGTCACGCTTTGATGCAGAGCCGCATATTCTGGCATGCGGTGGCCGATCATCGGTGAAGACATGGCTGCAAACACATCGTTGCTGACTTCTACCGGTCCGGGAATAAACAGTTTTTTCGCCATGATGGTCCTTTCTGTGGCGGCGGTCGCCTTTTCCGTGTGCGGCCTGTGTTACTGGTGCAGGTGTGCAAGTGAGCGAAATATCACCTCTTTCGAGGAGATTTCAGTGGTTTAGCATGGGGGATGTGGGCTGTCAAGCGCTTGTCGAGCTGTGGCAGATCAAGGACTGATTTTTTCCACGATTTTTTCCCCAGATACCCCTTGACTTTCTGACCTCACTGTTTATATTTAGCCCTGCTGTTAGCACTCCTATTTGCCGAGTGCTAATGTGGACGTAAAGAAGTTTTTTATGAATTCAAGGCATTAAGCCGCGTCATTATTTCATTTACAAAAGGAGACAGAGCATGAACATCAGACCTCTGCAGGATCGCCTCATTGTTGAGTGCGTTGAAGAAGAAACCACCACGGCTGGCGGAATCATCATCCCCGACACTGCTTCCAAGGAAAAACCTCAGGAAGGCGTTGTTGTTGCAGCCGGCAAAGGCAAAGTCACCTCTGAAGGTAAAGTTCTCGGCATGGACGTCAAAGTCGGTGATCGCGTGTTGTTTGGCAAGTATGCCGGAAGCGAGATCAAAGTCGATGGCAAGCCTTACCTGATGATGCGCGAGGACGACATCCTCGGCGTGCTCGAGAAGTAAGCTGTTTCGTTTCGTGCGATTAACCCTGAATTTATCCAACAGGAGTTTTTAAACCATGGCTGCAAAAGAGATTAAATTTTCCGAAGAAGCCCGTGCCAGCATTCTGGCCGGTGTAAATATGCTGGCGAACACTGTTAAAGTGACTCTGGGTCCCAAGGGCCGCAATGTTGTTATCGACAAGTCTTTCGGTGCTCCTTTGATTACGAAGGACGGTGTTTCTGTCGCACGCGAAATCGAATTGGAAGACAAATTCGAAAACATGGGTGCGCAACTGGTTAAAGAAGTCGCTTCCAAGACTTCTGATATCGCCGGTGACGGTACCACCACGGCAACGGTTCTGGCTCAGGCCATTTACCGTGAAGGCGTTAAGCTGGTCACTGCCGGTCACAACCCGATGGAGATCAAGCGTGGTATCGACAAGGCGGTAGAAGCAGCCGTTGCTTCTTTGCGTGAGCTGTCCCAACCGATCGCCAATCACAAAGAAATCGCTCAGGTCGGCACCATTTCCGCCAACAGCGATGAGACCATTGGCAACATTCTGGCCGAAGCGATGGACAAAGTAGGTAAAGAGGGTGTCATCACCGTTGAGGAAGCCAAGTCTATGGAAACCTCACTGGAAACCGTCGAAGGGATGCAGTTTGATCGTGGTTACCTGTCTCCTTACTTCGTATCCGATTCCGAGCGTATGGAAGCGGCTCTTGACGATCCCGCCATCCTGATCTACGACAAGAAAATTTCCAACATGCGTGAGCTGCTGCCGATTCTTGAGCCGGTGGCCAAGCAAGGCCGTCCTTTGGTGATCATTGCCGAGGATGTTGACGGCGAAGCACTGGCGACTCTGGTCGTCAACAAGCTGCGTGGCACCCTGAATGTTGTTGCTGTCAAAGCCCCCGGTTTCGGTGATCGTCGCAAGGCCATGCTCGAAGATATCGCCATCCTCAGCGGTGGTCAGGTGATCTCAGAGGAAATGGGCTTCAAACTGGAGAACGCCACTGAGGATATGCTCGGTACGGCTAAACGCGTTGTTGTTGACAAAGACAACACCACCATCGTCGATGGTGCCGGTAGTGAGACTGACATTCAGGCCCGCGTCAAGGTGATCCGCGCCCAGATCGAAGAGACCAGCAGTGAGTATGACCGTGAGAAGTTGCAGGAGCGCCTGGCCAAGCTGGTTGGTGGCGTTGCCGTAGTAAAAGTCGGTGCAGCCACTGAAACTGAGATGAAAGAGAAAAAAGCTCGCGTTGAAGATGCTCTGCACGCAACCCGTGCTGCTGTTGAGGAAGGGATCGTCCCTGGTGGCGGTGTGGCCCTGATCCGTTGCATCAAAGCCGTTGAAGCTCTGGAGATTGAAGGCGAGCAACAGTTTGGTATTCAGATCGTCAAGCGTGCTTTGGAAGAGCCGCTGCGTCAGATCTCTGCGAATGCCGGTCTGGAAGGTTCCATCGTTGTGGATAAAGTTAAAAACGGTGAAGGCGCATTTGGCCTCAATGCCGCAACTGATCAATACGTCGATCTGCTCGAAGCCGGTATCCTCGATCCGACTAAAGTAACCCGCAGCGCGCTGCAAAATGCCGCTTCCGTTTCCGGCCTGATGCTGACTACCGAAGCCTGCATCGCTGAGAAACCGAGCGAAGAAGGCGCAATGCCAGCTATGCCCGGCGGCATGGGCGGTATGCCCGGCATGATGTAATTCATTCGGGAAATATGTGCTTTACAAAGCGCTCCTGTGTCAACACAGGAGCGCTTTGTTATTAAGCAATGAGAGCTGCGCTTGCTCTTTGAAGGTGTTATGATAGGTCAACTATGGCCGATAAACTCAATCATGTTAAAATCAGTGTCCTGCTCTTCACGGATAATGACGCATACAGTCGTTGCTTTACGCAAGCGGTTTTGAGTTATTGTCCTCTCAGTACAATCGTCCATGCGGATTGTTGCCAGCAGCTGGAAAGCATGCTTGCGACGATGAAAATCGATCTTGTTTTTATCGATGCCCGTATGGAAGGCCCTTCAAACTTTGGCTCCTGCCATATTAACAAAGTCAAAAGTACGATTGCATTGGTCGATGATGATGTTTCACTGCAGGTGCATCACGCCCTTGTTGATCTGGGTGTTGACGGTTTTGTCTGTGCGGATCATTTTCTGACTATCGCCTTGCGCTTAAAAGAGTTCCGACGGCTGGATTTGGCTCGCGAGCTGGTTGGCGAGTATGACAGTATTCTGCTCGGTCAGGTGTCAGAGTTGTTCCTGCTGCACAAAGTGGTTGATGATGCCGCCATTATGGTGGCAACTCTGGATAGAGATTTTGTTCTGGTTACGGCCAATGAATCGTTCAGTCGCCTGTGTGGCGAGAGGCATCTTAAAGGCAAGGCCTTGAGGGATTTTTTACCGCGCACAGTCTACGATCAGGACATCTATCCGGCATTAAAACGGGCGCTGGCAGGAGAATCCGTTTGCCTTCAATCTCTGGCGGCAGTCAGTTCCCTGACCCCCTTTGTCCAGTTGTATAGCCATCCTCTTTACGATTTTGATGAAAAAATTCACGGTGTTTCTCTGGTGTTAAATGATATCAGCCAGCTCAAGCTGATGCAGCAACGTTATCAGGAGATGTCTCGAGAATTTACCACCTTGCTTAACGGGATTTCCGATGCCATTACCTTAGTTCGTGCTGATGGTCGTATCGCCTGGGGGAACTATGCATCGAAGACTTTTTTTTCAGTCAGGCTGGAGCCTTCGACAGCACCATGTTGTCAGCTCGAAAACAGCAGCCAGCTGTGCCTGAACAGTGACAGGAAAAAAGAGCATGGCTCTTCCGACTGTTTGGTGAGACGGTGTCTGGACCGTGGAGAGAAACAGCAGGGACTGCTGAAAAGCCTTGATGGAAGAGATCTTGGCGTTAAAGTTTTTCCGTTGTTGGATGACAGCCAGCGGGTCAGTGGCGCGATCCGTATTGTCAGTGATGTGACCGAGTCGATGCAGCTGAAAAAAGAAGCCGAGCAGAGCAGCCGTCTGGCCGCTCTTGGAGAACTGGCTGCCGGCGTTGCCCATGAGATTAACAATCCCAACGGCATGCTGGCGATGAATAACGGCCTTCTTGAGGAGATCTGTCGTGATATGCTGATCGAGTTATCCCAAATGGAGGGTGTGCAAGGCTGTTTTGGCGGTTTCAGTTTTGGCGATCTAGAGGTCGAATTGCCGCAACTGTTCCGAAATAATCGCCAGGCAACCACCAATATTCGCCGGATTGTCGAAGACCTTAAGCAGTTTACCCGCCGAGAGCGGGAACGTTTTGAAATGGTCGATGTGAACGAGGTGGTGCTTGCCGCCAGCCGTATGGTGGGTAACAGCCTCAAAAAAGCCAGTCACCAGGTGAAAATCGTCTATGGCGAAGACCTTCCTCCTTTGCGTGCCAGCTTTCAGGGTTTGGAGCAGGTGGTTATCAATCTGCTGATGAACGCCTGTCAGGCTTTAACGGCAGTCGATCAGCCGATTCATGTGGAAACCTCTTATGATTCATTGAGGGGGCAGGTTTGTCTTAAGGTGACAGATGGCGGGCGAGGCATTGACCCTGACCACCTTGACAAGATTTTTGATCCGTTTTTTACCACGAAACGTGAAGAGGGAGGGACCGGTTTGGGCCTTTCTGTATCGTCACGTATTGTCAAAGAGCATGGTGGTATTTTACGTTATGATTCACAGCCGCAACAGGGAACCAAAGCGACGGTCCTGATTCCGGTGGGAGAAATTCTGTGAAAGACTCTCAGGAAAAACACGTGCCGCTCCAAGCGGAATTACTCGCTCCAGCAGGAAGTCTGGAAGCCTTTTTTGCGGCCATGGAAGCTGGTGCAGATGCCGTTTATTGCGGGTTGCAGTCCTTTTCAGCGCGAGCCAAGGCAAAAAACTTTTCCTTTCAGGATATCGCGGCCATGACCCGCTATGTGCATCAGCGCGATCGTAAGTTGTTTGTGACGCTGAACACACTGATTAAAGAGCAGGAACTGCCTGAACTGATTGATACGCTGGCCGCAGTGGAAGAGGCCGGGGTTGATGCGGTGATCCTGCAGGATCTTGGTGTATGGCGCGTAGCGCGCCACCATTTCCCTGATTTGGAATTGCATGCTTCGACACAGATGACGGTGCATAATGCCGCCGGGGTCAAGCAGCTCGAAAAGATGGGCTTCAGTCGTGGTGTGCTCGCCCGCGAATTGACCCTGCCCGAGATTCAGCATATCCGCTCCCAGACACGGCTTGAGCTGGAGCATTTTATTCACGGTGCGCTGTGCTTCTGTTTTTCCGGCCAATGCTATTTCTCGTCCTACCTTGGTGGCAAAAGTGGCAATCGTGGTCGTTGTACCCAACCCTGTCGCCGTCGCTACACTCAGCGGGGCAAGGATGGCTACTACTTCTCTCCGAATGATCTGTCGGCGATCGAGTTACTGCCGGCGCTGCAGGATGCGGGTGTCTGCAGCTTCAAAATTGAAGGGCGTATGAAGAGTGCGGAATATGTCTCTAATGTCGTCCAAGCTTATCGCATGGTTATGGATGCCAGCGGGAAACAGCGCCAACCGGCCATTGATGAAGCCCGCCAATTGCTCAAGCAGTCGTTTGGACGGACACCGACAAAAGGCTTTCTTGCCGGGCGTCAACCTGCAGATATGGCAACGCCGGCTCTGCGGGGGTCCACCGGACGTTTTCTTGGCGAGGTGACTCGCGCGACAGATGACAAATTGTTTTTCAAAAGTCGTGATGCGCTGAATCTCGGGGACAGGATTCGTATCCAGCCAGGTAGCGACAAGGTGGGCACAGCTTTCACCATCAAACAGTTATGGATCGGGCGAAAACCGGTGAAGCAACTTTCTGCCGGTGCGGCTTGTGTCAGTCACACGTTCAAAGGGCGTTTCAAAGAGGGCGATGCCGTCTTCAAAGTCTCCTCTCAAAAGGCTTTTGCCATGAGCGATGCCGCCTGTCGCAGGCGCTTGCAGCAGGTCGGAATCTCCCGACAGCCCTTGGCGCTTGATGTCGCAGTGGATAGCCAGCAGCTGATTCTTCACGCTGAAGTTGGCGCAGTTCGTCTCAATGCCTCTTATGATGTGGATCTCTTTCCGGCACAAAACAGTCCCCTGTCTAAAGAGACATTGGAACAGGTCTTTCGTCAATGCGGCGAAGCGCCATTCGAACTGGAGGCTTTTTCCACCGGGGTGCTGCCGAATATGATTATCCCACCGAAACGGCTTAAAGAGGTGCGGCGAGATTTTTATCAGCATCTACAGGTGGAAGTGGATAAAGCGACCCAGAAAAATCGGGCGAAAAGCCGTCAGATCGCATTGGAAAGCCTGTTGCCGGGACAGGATGTTCATCAGGCGTCTTCACAGGAACTGACTGTGGGGATTAAGGATATTCGTGAAATGCGTGTCCTGGATAGTCCCGAAGTCGATCGTATCCTGGTGCCGTTAACGACGGCTGTCTTGCACCGTCCGTGGAAAGTTTCTCAACGTCAGCGGCGTGGTGTTGTCTGGGATTTGCCTTTTGTCATTTTCGATGAGGAATGGACAACGTATCAAAAGGCGGTTTCCCACCTGATCCAATCTGGGTTCAATCAGTTTCGTCTGACCAATCTCAGTCATTTCGAACTGTTCAGGAAATATCCAGAAGCCAGGCTCGAAGCGGGCTATCGACTGTTCTGTCTTAACAGTGAGGCGATGCAGGCCTGGCAGGAATTGGGTGCGCTAAGCAATGAACTCTATATCGAGGACGATATGGAGAACATCAAACAGTTACTGCAACGGCGAGGTTCCCATACGATTTTTGCCATGGTCTATGGCTCGATTCCCTTGATTACCTCACGGATTCGTATTCCAGGGCTTAAAGGGGGACAACCCCTGTTGTCAGATCGAGGCGATGGATATCAGGTGGTCTCCAGGGGCGGGTTGACCGTTTTGCGTTCAGATAATGATTTTTCATTGTGTGGCGCCCTGACGCAATTGTATGACATGGGATGTAGTGGTTTTCTTGTCGATATTTCCCATTTGGGGGCGTTCAGCCCACAGGGTAAAAAGGTTCTCGACAGTTACCGCCAGCGCCGCGATTTGCCACAGACCTCGCCATTTAATTTTGTCGCTGGCATGGAGTAGCTTCATGTCATACGACACGGGTCTTTTCGCTCATCACGATGTAAAAAGGCGACTCAGAATTTTGAGTCGCCTTTTTATTTGCGAATGATTTTTGGGCTGGCCAGGTTAGCCGTTAATGGAAGAATCCGTTAAGCCATAACCGTTTTCGCCATGCAAGGTCTGGTCAAGACCCTCCGCCTCGCTTTGCGCATCCACACGAAAGCCGATGGTTTTTTCGATAACAAAACACAGCATCAGGGTAACGGTAACCGCAAGGGCAATGGTCGCGCCCATGCCGACCAGCTGAACACCCAGTTGGTCAAATGCGCTCCAGCTGCCACCGGCTGCCGCAGCCGCATCGCTCATCCAGCTGTCGCGGATAAAGAAGCATAGCAACAGCACGCCGAGGCCGCTGCCGACACCGTGAATGCCGAAGCAGTCGAGGCTGTCATCGTAGCCAAATTTCATCTTCATCTTCAAGGCGTAGTAACAGAGAAGAGAGGAGCAGGCACCCAAAGTCAGTGCTCCAACAGGCTGGACGACAGCTGCTGCCGGAGTGATGACGACCAGACCGGCAAGAATACCGGAGACAAAGCCAAGGGCCGTGGCTTTGCGAAAGGTTAGAGCTTCAATGATCAGCCAGGTCAACGCGCCACTGGCCGCAGAGATCTGAGTCATGGTCAGGGCGCGGGCCGTGTCTAGACCGCTGTGCAGGGTGGAACCGGCGTTGAAACCAAACCAGCCGACCCACAACAAACCAGCACCCATCATGGTCATGACCAGATTGTTGGGTTGCATCGGTTTCGTGGGGAAGCCTTTACGGGGGCCGAGGTAGATAGCGGCAACCAGAGCACTGGCACCGGCAGAGACGTGAATGACCAGACCGCCAGCCAAGTCAACAACCCCGGCTGCACCGTAGTTGAACAGCCAGCCGTCCGGAGCCCAGATCCAGTGGCACAGCGGGCAATAGACGAGCAGAAACCACAGGGCGATAAACGCCGCGTAGCCACGCATGTAGACACGTTCGGCAATGGCACCGCTGATCAGGGCCGGAGTAATAATGGCAAATTTGCCCTGAAACATGGCGGTGATGTATTCAGGAATACCGTCGGTGATGGTGTTATCAATGCCACTGAGGAAAAAGTAGTCGGGGTTCCAGCCGATGAATCCGCCCAGCATACTTTTGCCGAATGTCAGCGAATAACCGACGGCCACCCACAGCACACCAATAATCGCCAGAGCGACGTAGCTGTGCATCATGGTGGAGAGAACATTTTTGGTACGGACAAGGCCGCCATAGAACATGGCCAGGCCGGGGATCATCAACAGGACGAGAGCCACGGAGATCATCATCCACGCTGTGGTACCGGAATCACAGGTGGTTTCCGCAGCCAGACAGGTGGCCGGGGCAAAAAGGAGCCCTGGCACCATGCGGCAGGCATAGCGCAACATTTATTCCTCCTCGAATAAATCAAAACATCGTTGTTTTCCTTGTCTGCGGACAAGGGACGTTGGCACCATTGCCAACCTGTCCAGTAACAGCAACCGTTATGCCATGTGGGTAAAAAGAGAGGTAACTTATTGAAAAAAAGGCGCTAGGCAGAGTACAGTGACATAGAAAATAGTTCCTATGTGATTAATAATCAGGCAGGTCTGCCCTAAAAAAGTGCATCTCTGCCTTCAGAAGAAGAAACAGGGGGGGACGATGGAGCTTGATGAGGAATTGAAAGCACAGCTGAAACGGGTGCTTAGCGCGGTCGAACAGATGTTGCCGCAACCGGTGGAAGTTGTTGACTGGCGTGAGACTCTGGCCGCCGCCTGGCGCAGTCATTCGGTGTCGGGAACTCTGGAAGCGATGCCGGAAACAGAGGGGACAACGCTCGATGACCTGTTGGGGATCGATGAACAGAAAAAAGTCGTTGCTGACAATACCTGCCAATTCATCGACGGCTATCCGGCGAATAATATTTTGCTGTGGGGGGCACGAGGTACCGGAAAATCATCGCTGGTGCGGGCGTTACTCAACAGCTATGCCCCACACGGCTTACGCATTGTTCAGGTGGATAAAGATGATCTGCACCATCTTCCGGATATCTTTGCCCAGATTAAACACCAGCCCTATCGGTTTCTTCTGTTTTGTGATGATTTGTCGTTTGAGGTGGGAGAAAAAGGCTACAAAATACTTAAAAGCGTGCTCGATGGCGCTGTGTATGCCGCACCATCCAATTGCTTGATCTATGTCACCTCCAACCGGCGCTATTTGATTCCCCAGTACGATTTCGATAACATTGGCAACCATATCAAAGGCGGAGAGGTGCGTGCCTCAGAGACCATAGAGGAAAAGAATTCCCTGTCGGATCGTTTTGGCCTGTGGGTGTCATTTGATTCGTTCAGCCAGGACCAGTATCTCAATGTCGTTCGCCAATGCATTGAACGGTTATGCCAAGGGTATGAACGCCAGTTGCCGTGGGACGCCGAAGTGGAAGCCGCAGCGATCCGCTGGTCGCACGACAAAAGCAAACGCTGTGGCCGAACCGCCTACCAGTTTGCCAAGCGTTGGGTGGGGATGCAGTTGCGGGCCGGTGCTTCAGAGTAACACGTGGGTGTTTTATGCTGTTGGGGGCCCTAACAGGCTGTTGAAAAACAGCCTATGGAGCCCATGGACGGGCGACCAAAATCAAGGACATGTTTTTAAGTGCTTGATTTTGTAAGCAAGACGGAAATCGCATTTTCGGCTTGCGTCGTTGAAAAGCCCCCGGATGGGACTTTTTCAACACCCTGTAAATTACTTCTGCGCTCCTTACGTTCGACGTTGTTGAACAGGAAGTCTGAGTTGCTAAATAACGCTCCACTGCAGGGCGGGCACCGTCCCGCCCTTTAGATCGGTGCCACACCAGAGATAAAGAAAGACGACAGAGTGTTATCAACGTTTTACGCCAGTGCAGAAAATACGCACGATTCGCCGACCTAAAGGGCGGCGAGCCGAATCCATAGAGCAAAGCGGAAACAGACTCAGTGTCGATTAAGCTAGGGGCCGTTCTCAATCAGCTTTCATGGCACTATTTTGGCTCTTTTCCGCGTCAACAGCGTTACATGTCGTTGCCATAGAATAACTATGGCGCCTCCATGTGCCTTGTTGACACGAAAAATCCCTCAAAATATTTCTCATTCTTCTGATTGAGAACGGCCCCTAGGCCCAGGAGAAGTTCAGCCGGTTTTTGCATCCTTTTGAGCGGCAAATCAAAAGGATGTCGCCTGCCGGGGCGAAACCCGGCGGTTCTGATTTTGACCTTGATTTTGCACCGTTCACCAAACGCTGGAAATTGCACTATCGATACATGGGATAGAGAAACAATTCCAGATTTACATCTGCAACAGCAACAGATTGAGCAGCCCGATCAGCATACCGAGCAGGGCGCCAAACAGGTTGATATACTTGAACTGCTCCTTCATGATCCCCATGAGCAGTCCTTCCACTTTGAGAATATCCAGCGAGTTGACCTTGTCTTCGACAATCTGGCAAATATTCAGCGTCTCCACCAACGGTGGAATCTCCTTTTTTAACAATATGACCAGCTGGTCATTCAAGCCGACGGCCAACTCTTCACGGCCGTCACTGGGCAGATAACGGTTCAACTGGCCAAGGGGGCGCTGGTAAATCAAGTAAGTCATACGACTTTCAAGAAATCCCTCGATGGAGCACTGTACCGACTCTCGACTGAGTTGATCAATGATGGCGTTACTAACGAGCGTCGCTGCCTTTTCGCGCCCCTGTTCCGGTAACAGTGGATCAATCCAGTCTGCCAGAGGACGCCCCTGGATGGAGTCCACGCCCTGTTCAATCAGCGTGAGCACCTGATTGCGGACATTGTCACCTGTCAGCCACGTGCAAAGTCGATGGCTGACCTGTCCGCGTAGGCGCACCACGCGCTCGTAAGGAACCTTTTCAAGTAGACGGCTCAATGGCTGGTTCAGCCAGTCGTTAAGCTGCTCACGCAGTTTTACACTGATCTGTTTTCGCACGGATTCCGAAGCCAGCCATTCTTTCAGTTCGACAGCGGCTTTATCCATAAAGCCCGGTAGTTTGGCGTAGATCTTCTCCATATCAAACAGAGCGCCAATCAAGGCAGAAAGGCCATCTATGGAGTCAATGAGATGAGCGATGGTGTCACGAATCTTGCCTTGTAATTGCTCGCGAACCTGAGGGTCGTCGAGCATGGCGGAGAGCTGTTCAATAATGGCGGGGAGTTCCTGTTCTAGCAACGCGAGCACGCCTTCGACGAGTTCACCTGGAAGCAGATCATTTAAGCTTTGCCGGTTATCAATCATCTGCTGCAGACGCTGGTCCATAAAACGGTCCAGCCAGCCCTCAAGACGTTCCTTGTCCAGCCATTGATCCATCTTTTGTTCCGCAAAGCCGTGAAGCGTTTTTGTCGGATCATCCATCAGATCTTTGAGACGATAACCGAGGAGAACATCCAGGTATTCATGACAGAAGCAGGTCAGCTGCTGGCGTCCCTGATCTGATTGCAGCTGGCGGGTCAGAGCGCGCAGCAGCTTCCAGCGTACAGTAGCGAGAACATCGGTCAGCCGGTCATGGAACTGGGCGGGTAGCAATGAGATGGGCGCACCGAGATCGCGACAGATAAACTGGTCGAGCTTTTCTTCAACGGCGACCAACAGCTTTTTACGAAAAGCGTCTTTATCGAGGGTCGCCCCGATATCTTCACTGGTCAACAAATGGTCACCCACCATTTCGCCCATTTTACGCGCCAGTTGATGGCGCTGGGATGGGATGATGCCCGG
Source organism: uncultured Desulfuromonas sp. (assembly GCF_963666745.1). NCBI lineage: Bacteria > Pseudomonadati > Thermodesulfobacteriota > Desulfuromonadia > Desulfuromonadales > Desulfuromonadaceae > Desulfuromonas > uncultured Desulfuromonas sp. The sequence continues at coordinate 3,268,947 of NZ_OY762961.1, forward strand.
AGTCAGAGGGACACGAAGGCCTAAAAGACGCCAGGCCTTTAAAGGCCGAAACAGCATGCGAATAGCGATGTAGTTGGTGACATAACCGATGATGGCACCCAACACCGGGGGCAACAACCAGGGAAGATACGATTCAAACTGTGACAGCATGGAACTCCAACCTCAAGAAGGGGCAATGGGATAACGATTCCCGGTTAATAAACGATGTTCTCTTATGTGTTATTTATTGAGAATATTTTGATTTTTTTGATCAATGGGGTAGTATTAAGCCCATCTATTCACTGGCCTCGATAAGCTACTATTCTGTTTTTCGAGGCAATTTATGCAATGACCATTTTATCATGGAGGAGAAGTCATGCTGAAAGATTTGTTACTTAAAAATCGCAGCTACCGTCGTTTTCATGCCGATAAGGCTATCAGCGAAGAACAATTGACGGAACTGGTCGAGCTGACCCGTTCGTGTGGTTGTGCTGCCAATCTGCAGCCATTACGTTATCTGTTGTCAACCGACAAGGAGCGTAACGATAAGATTTTTGAATGCCTGGGTTGGGCTGGTTATCTTAAGGACTGGAAAGGACCGGCCGAAAATGAACAGCCCAGTGCTTATATCGTTATTCTCGGTGATAAAACCATCAGTGATCGTTTTGATGGTGATGCCGGTATTGCTGCCCAAAGTATTTTGCTCGGTGCAGTGGAAAAAGGTTTTGGCGGATGCATGATCGGTTCGATCCAGAAACAGAAGTTTCGTGAAGCGTTTAAAATTCCCACCCGCTTTGAAATCGTCATGGTGATTGCTCTGGGTTATCCCAATGAAGAGGTCCGCCTGGTCGATAAAGAGGAAGATGGTGATATCAAATATTGGCGCGATGACGCCGGTGTTCACTACGTTCCCAAACGGACGATGGACCATTTGGTTCTGCACTGGATCGATTGATCAAAACCTTAAAGCAAAAAATTATTCTTCAGGGGCCGGAGAGATTCTCCGGCCCCTGTTTTTTATCCCTTTGGTTCATACTGTTGCCAGTGAATACGATCTCGCTTCAGACTTTGTTGCGGGTGGCCGGGCTTTTCTTCATCCGGATGACCAATGCCGATAATGGCATCGACGCGCAGATGGTCAGGAATTGCAGCCACCTGACGCACATAGCTTTCGGAATTTTGATATTCGTCGTGTTCGCGGCAGCGAATTTGTACCCAGCAACTGCCGAGACCAAGATCTTGAGCGGTTAATTGCAGAATAAATGCGGCAATGGCGCAATCTTCAATCCATACATCACAGCATTGAGGATCAGCACAAAGGATGACCGCAACTGCGGCACTGCTGAGAAATGCCGCACCATGGGGTTTGGCTTGAGAAAGCGCTGCCAATTGCTGACGGTCCGTGACAAAAATGAATTGCCAGGGATCGCGACCCCGTGAGCTGGGTGCCCGCAAGACCGCTTCCTGAAGAAGGGCCAGATGGTCATCGACAAGAGGTTCAAGAGTGAATTTTCGGATACTGCGTCGGCGGCGGAGTAGGTCAATCAACATGACATCCTCTAAACAATGATGAAAAGTATGCTGTCGACTGTAGCGCGGATATTAAGCTCTGACAAGGTTTGTCAGCTGGCTGATTGAATGAGGAATTTGGTCAAAGTGAAGGGGAAAACTGGAGGCAGGGCCATCACATGTCATGATCAATTCAGTTCAATTGACCCTGCCTATTCAAATAACATTACAGGTTGCTTTGGGACTGCAGTGCCGTAAATACCGCCCTCTCCGGCTTACGGCCATAACATAAAAAGGTCTCCCGGTTTCAGCAGTTATTGTGCGTGACACACAATGGTGTTTTCGGAAAATTCAAAGACCCTGGGGTGTTCTTCTTCGCGGTGCAGCCAGTCCTCGAGAACCGATTCGATCTCGCCGCTGACTCCCCAGATCAACCAGATTCCCAGCTGTTGGAGTTGCAGCTGGTGATGCTGGTGAATTCCCGAACAGATAACCCCGTGTGTTCCCAATTCGCTAAGCCAGTCGCCGATCGTGTAAGGAGGCTGAGGACAGACGAGCGTGCTGAGCTGGCGGCATTGACGATGGCGTAAGTCAACATCCGCAATATGAAACTCGCGCGCCTGATCAAAACGGGGAGATACGCGCCTGTCATAGCTGGGAATGGCTATCCGTATAATTTCGGGAGATAACGCAGACATAATCTCTCTATTTACAAAAGCAGTGCCAAAAGACGAAATTGATAAAGAGTCCTGTGATAACAGTAGGTTATTGCAGAGACGGCGAAGAGGGGATCTGTCGGCGATGTTGCAAATGCAACATCAAGATAGGTGTTTTCTGTCGGCTATTTTTTAACTGATTGTTTTAACAGGAAGAATTGTGGATGTTGCAATGCAACATTGTTGCAACGGTGTGCAACGTCAGCTGAGCTGATGTTTTTTCAGCCAGCGCCAGAGAGTTGTTCGGTCGATGCCAAGATGTTGAGCCAGTTGCTGGCGGTTTCCTTGAAAGCGCTGTATCAGCTGTTGCAACGTTTCGCTGTCTGGACAATGATTTTTTTTCACGCCAGGGGTGATTCGGTTGACCGACGGGATATGCATCACCTCAATCTGTGTGCCGCGACAGAGAATGACGGCACGTTCAACAATGTTCAGTAACTCGCGGACATTACCTTCATATGGGTTACTCAGAAGATGTTCGAGTGCCTGAGGGCTGAAGCGGGAGATTTTTTTGCCATGCTTACGGCTGAAGCGCTGTAAAGCCATATCGAGTAACAACGGAATATCTTCGCTGCGTTCACTTAAAGGTGGGATACGCAGTGAGACAACGTTGAGGCGATAAAATAAATCCTGACGAAAGCGTTTTTCCGCGACAAGCTGGCCCAGATCCCGGTGACTTGCTGCAACAAAACGCACATCGGCTTTGCGTGTTTCATCGCTGCCCAAGGCCTGATATTCATTATTCTCCAGAACACGTAACAGCTTGACCTGCAACGAGAGCGGCAGGTCTCCGATTTCATCGAGAAACAGAGTGCCGCCTTCCGCCAGAGCGAGCCGTCCTTTGCGATTGGCGACAGCACCGGTATAAGCCCCTTTTTTTACACCGAAAATTTCCGATTCAAGCAGTTGTTCCGGCAAAGCGCCACAATTGATAACAACCAGAGGTTGTTCACAACGCGGACTGAGGTTGTGGATGGCCCTGGCAAAAAGCTCTTTACCGGTTCCACTGGCACCATGAAGGAGGACGGTGGCGTCGCTATTGGCAACATCAGGAAGAATATCAAACAGCCGTTGCATGCGCGGATTACGGCTGATCATGTCGTGAAAGCTGAAACGTTCCTGAACTTCATTGGCCAATGCACGCAGCTGTGACAGGTCGCGGAATGTCTCGACACCGCCGATGATGTCACCATGTTCATCGCGCAGAACGGATGCATTGACCGAAATGGGAATTTCACGGTTGTGACGGTCAAGAACATCCACTTCAACATTGGTGATGTTTTCCCCGCTGGCGAAAGCCTTGCGTAACGGACAATGGTCGAAACAGACATTGGTGCGGAAGATTTCACAGCAGGGCTGGCCAAGGGCCTCAGAACGGCTGAAGCCGGTAATGACTTCTGCAGCGCGATTAAAGGTGGTGATGCGCAGTTGGGGATCCACGGTGAAGACACCATCCGCGACGCTGTCGAGGATCGTCTGAACATGCACGGGGTTTTCTGGTGGTTGGGTCATTGATCAGCCTCTGCAGGATAAGAGGCTATTATAGCAAGCTTTTTATGTAAACTGCAGGAGAATTATCGTGCTTGTACATTGTTTTCGCGGATATAAGCAATGAGTTCATGGGCCGGGAGTGGTTTGCTAAACAGGTAGCCTTGGCCTATTTCACAGCCTTCGCGACGCAAAAAAGTCAATTGCTCAGGATATTCGATCCCTTCGGCAACGGTTTCCATGCCTAGGCTATGGGCCAGATTTATGATGGCCCGACTGATAATATCATCATCGTTATTGTTACCGATATCTTCGACAAAAGAACGATCAATTTTCAGGCGGTCTAAAGGAAGTTGTTTCAAGTAAGCCAGACTCGAATAGCCGGTGCCGAAATCATCTATGGCCAAGCTGATTCCCATAGAGCGAAATTCCGATAACGCTTTAGCCGCTTTTTCCGGCTCTTTCATGATCATTGACTCAGTGACTTCCAATTCAAGACGTTGCGCAGGAAGACCTGTTTTTTTCAAAATACTTTTAAGTTCTTCGGCTAAATGACCTTTTTCAATTTGTTCGACCGCAAGATTCACGGCAACCCGCGGGACGTAATAGTTATGCTGCTCCCAGAGAACGGTTTGTCGGCATGCTTCTTCCAACACCCACAAGCCGATTTCTCCGATAATGCCGATTTCTTCCGCAAGAGGGATGAAAAAATCAGGAGGCAGCAATCCTTCGCAGGGATTATTCCAACGCACCAGAGCTTCGACGCCTTCGAGCTTCTGCGTGACAAGATTGATTTGTGGCTGATAGTAAAGTTGCAACTCACCGCGTCTAACAGCATTTCGCAGGGCATTTTCCATGATGAGGTTTTGCCGGACGCTGTCTGACATCTGCGAAGAGAAAAAATGCAGTCGGTTACGACCTTTTTGCTTTGCGGCATAGCGTGCAATCTCAGCATTTTTGAGAAGAATATCAGGAGTTTTCCCATCCATTGGATAACGACTGATGCCGATACTTGCTGTAATGACAAATTCTTGATCAGCCATTGTAATTGGAAGGCTGATCTGGTGAAGAATACGTCTTCCTATCGTCGATGCGAGTTCTTCGATAGGGTGGCCCTGAAGGAGCAGGGCGAATTCATCGCCTCCGATGCGCGCGATGCTGTCTTCAAGGCGCAAGATATGTTTTAAACGCCCGGCGACGGTGCGCAAAACCATGTCTCCCACGTCAAAACCAAAAGTCTCATTGATTTTTTTAAAATGATCAAGGTCCAGGCTCAAAACCGCAAGCTGTGTATGGGCAACATTCAGTTTTAGGAGCAAATTAGTAAGAAGGTGGTTTAAAAAAATGCGATTAGGCAGCTTGGTAAGATGGTCATAATGGATCAGAAAACTCAGCCGGTTTTCCTGCTCCCTTGAGGTTGTAACGTCGCCCCAGCTACCGATCACTTCTTGAGGCGTTGAGAGTGTAGGACTCAGTTGCAGTTCTGTTCGGATAAAGCGAAGCTTATTGTCTCTGTCGTAGGCTTGGAGTTCAAAGATTTCATGCTTGCTTTGCTGGAGATCGGCAATGATTGTCCGGACCCGCTCAAGGTCATCTGGATGGATCACCTGTCTAAACCATCCTTCCGCATAGGTCTCTTCAGGCTGATAACCGAACAGGCGAGTGATGTTGTCGCTTACCCAGATGAGTCTTGGCAGGCTGTCGGGCAGAAGGATTAATTGAAAGAGAACGACGGGGCTGGCATTTTTCAAATACTGAAATTTTTTATTGATGAGACTCAGCTCTTTTGTTCTTCGATAAACTTGCCAACGCAAAATTCCATTAATCACGGCCAGAAACGCCATGACGGCAGCGCTAATTCCGAGAATTCTCAGCCAGAAACGAGGTTGCTCTAAAGACAATGATGCCTCATTTACCAAGTCTTGAAGACCAGCCGAAGTCTTGAAGGCTTTAATTAACCGACTGGTGAATTCTGGGACAGGGGGGCTGAGATTGTGATGGTTGTTTGCAGAAGACGTGTCGAAATGCGTTGAGAGAAGTGATAAAGCGTTATTTAAATGAAGCTGTTGAGAAAAGAGCCGTGACGGAGAGGCGGTTAAAAGAAACACCGCGAAAACCATGACATAGATTCTGGTTCGGCTAGAGTTCATCACGTTGATCCGGATGTCTAGAGATTGTAGGGAGTCTATTTTTTGCGCTAAGTATAGAACATTTAAATAACTTTTCCAATAAGTTAAAATTTGTCTTTATAGGGACTCGTGTGAATGGTGCTAGTTTAAGGGAAAGAGCAGCAAAAACGGGACTGTCCCAGATGAGGCTTGGGACAGTCCCGAGTTTACTACGGAATCGTTTGAACTAGCGCCATTCGGGACTCGCGTTCATCTGATATGGGGCGTTGTCACTGGGCCAAATGTGAGGTTCTTTGAGGGCTTTTTCGTGTCAACAAGGCACATGGGTCATAGTCATTCTAAGGCAACGCCATGTAACGCTGTTGACGCGAAAAAGCTCTGGAGGATCGATTCCGGTGGTGTGGCCAAGAAATGGAAGTCTTTATCATTTCCCATCCTGGGGGCCAATTTTTAAGCTGAAGGAGGCTACTTCTTCCCAACCGGAGCCAGGTAAAGGACAAATTCATCCTCACCGTCCACACCAATCAAGCTGTCCATCAGCCCCTGATCGTAGGCTGCAATAGCGCAGGTTCCGGCTGAGATCGCTTCACAAGCCAGATAAAGATTTTGACAAACATGCCCAATGTCATAAGCGATCACACGATGCGCAGCCAAGTCGTAGCGCCATTCCATACGGTAAGGAATCACTGTCCAGACAAAAGTGACCGGTGCCCGACCTATAAACGTTTGGTGAAAGGTTGCTGCAGAAAGTTCATCGTGAAAGTCATGAACAGATCGTTCGCAGACCAAGGCGTGCTGTAACGGCAGATAACGATAGATTCCGCGTTCCAGCCCCTCTACAGAGGAGATCAGGAGATAACTTTCAAACGCATGACGGCATCCGGCTGAAGGTACCATACGCAGCGCATGGCCCTCTCCCAACTCACTGCGAATCCCTTGCGTTGCCCACAGCAGCAGGCCAAGCTCTTCTTGAGTCAGTGCCGTGTCCAGGTAACGTCGGCGACTTTCTCGATGGGCAATGGCTTTAAGCAGATCGGTGCCTTGAAACATCTCTAAATTAATGTCAGGTAGAGGAATAACCACCTGTTCGTGACGTATAGGGCGCTGTACTGGCGGAGGATCAATGCTGCGATTTTGATCGGTCAGGTAAAAATTGATCTGTTGGCGCAAATTATCTTTAAGAAAGGCACGTTGTTGCTCAAGGGTGGGTAATGTCATGATGGATCTCCTTTGGCCGTATGATCTTTATTGAGCATAACAGAGATGTCGGGAAGTGAAACAGGCAACTTGAATGCAACAAAGCCGGTTCGGGGAGGCGTCCGAACCGGCTTTGTCTATTGTGTGTATCAACTAGGAAGAAAAGGAGAACCAAGTCTTGCCTGCCACAACAAGCCTTGATGGTTATGACTCTAGCAAAGCTTGTCTGCCCTCACCACGATGAGACGCGTAAATGTTTGTTGCATTATCCGCGAATTGTTTCTGTGCATAGGCACAGGTTGGGGGTGCGGGGAGTGATTTGCGATCAAGGTCTAAGTTAGGGTCAGGGTCAGGGTCAAGGTCGCCGGGACTCGCCCCGGCAGGCGACATCCTTTTGACTTGCCGCTCAAAAGGATGCAAAAACCGGCTGAACTTCTCCTGAACCTGTATCCACCGACACTGAGTCTGTTTCCGTTATGCTTCATGGATTCGGCTCGCTGCCCTTTAGGTCAGCGAATCATGCGCATCATCAATGTCTGGCGTAAAACGTTGACAACACTCTATCGTCTTTCTTTATCTCTGGTGTGGCACCGATTAAACGGGTGGGACGGTGCCCACCCTGCAGTCGTGAATTATTTAGCACCCAAGCTCTCTCGTTCAGCAGCGTCGAATGACACGTGCGTAACAGGCCTAGAATGCGGATGGTGATTTCCACAGAGCAGAAAAGGATCAGACAATCTCATCCTGAATCCGCGTATCAAACACCCGCTGACTCTTCTTCTCCGAACGCGGCAGCGTGCCGTAGTCCACCACTTCCAGCTCGACGCTGACCAGCAGCTGTTTCTTGATCTGATGCACCGCCTCGTGAATCAGTTCAGCACTGCGCCCGGCCTCGACGCCCTGGCCGCGCTCCACCACCATGCGCATGCGGTCACGAGCCGAATCGTCGTCGCGGCTGAGGTGGATCTGGTATTCGCTGCCCAGCCCCGGCACCTGGGAGAGGATGGTATCGAGGCTGCTCGGGTAGATATTAACGCCACGGAACTTGATGGTGTCATCGGAGCGGCCCTTGATGCGCGAATGGCGCGGCAGCGGATTGCCGCAGCTACACAGTCCGGGAATGATACGGGTGATGTCGTGGGTGCGGTAACGGATCAACGGAGCTGCTTCCTTGCATAAACTGGTCACCACCATCTCGCCCCATTCGCCGTCGGGTACGGGCTGGAGGGTTTCCGGGTCGATAATTTCCAGGATGTAATAGTCGCCCCAGTAGTGGATGCAGTCGTGATCGGAGCATTCGATGCCGGTGCCCGGACCGTACAATTCCGTGAGTCCGGTGATGTCGAACAGCTCGGCACCGCCGAACAGTTCGGAGATTTTACGCCGCATTGACTTTGACGAGCGCTCAGACCCGTAGATGATTTTCTTGACGTTGATCTGGTCGGCCAGACCGCGATGGTGAATCTCTTCCGCCATCAACAAAGCCATGGAGGCCGTGGAACAGAACACCGTCGACTGGAAATCAATCAGGAACTGGATCTGCATGTCGATGTTGCCCGGCCCAACCGGCACGGCCATGGCACCGATCTTCTCGCAGCCAAGCTGGAAGCCCATCCCGGCCGTCCACACGCCGTAGCCGACAGCAATCTGGATGCGGTCCAACGGCGTGACCCCGGCCATCTGGTAGCAGCGGGCGAAAAAGTCAGTCCAGTCGTCGAGGTCCTTCTGGGTATAGCACAACACTTTGCGCTTACCGGTGGTGCCGGAGCTGGCGTGGATGCGGACGATCTGCTCAAACGGCACAGCACGCAGCGGAAACGGATAGCCATCACGCAAGTCGTTGGCATCGGTGAACGGCATGCGCTTCAAGTCGTCGAGGCTGACGATGCTTTCGGGTGTGACCCCGGCATTATCGAGTTGCTGGCGGTAAAAACTCGACCCCTCATAGGCGTGGCGCACGGTCCACTGTAGACCGGCCAGCTGGTGGGCTTTGAGTTGTTCTTCGTTGTCAAACGCGGGCATAAAGTTTTGTTGACGCATATCGGGTTTCTCCAAACGGATATTGGTCAGACCGGCGGCGCCGAGGCGGCTGGCCTGGGGACTGTCATGGCTGGCTGCCCCTAAAAAGGCGGCACGTAGAGCCGGATCATTGAGCAACTGGTCGCTTTGCCCCTGCTGAACCATTTCACCGTTGGCCAGCAGATAGGCGCGGTCGGAACCGCTCAGGGCACGGGCAGCATTCTGCTCCACAAGCAGGATGGTGGCGCCGCTACGCGACAGTTGATGGATAATAGCAAAGATTTCATCGGTGATTTTCGGCGCCAGGCCGAGGCTCGGTTCGTCGAGCAGCAGTAGGCGCGGGTGGGCCATCAGTGCCCGGCCCATGGCGAGCATCTGCTGTTCGCCGCCGGACAGGGTACCGGCGAGTTGGCTGCGCCGCTCTTTGAGCTTGGCAAAGCGTTGATAGACTTCGTCGAGGCGGGCCTGTTGTTCGCCGCGCCGCAGTTTGAGAGCCATGGCACCGAGGGTGAGGTTCTCCTCAACACTGAGGTGTGGGAACACTTCGCGCCCTTCCGGGGAGAATGCCAGTCCGTGGCGCACCATGGCTGCCGGAGTGCTGCCGGTGACCGGCTGGCCATCGAGGTGGATGGTGCCGCCGGTGGGTGTGACCAGGCCCATGACGCACTTGAGCAGGGTGCTTTTACCGGCACCGTTGGCGCCGACCAGGGCGACGGTTTCGCCTTGATGGATTTTTAGATCGACGCCGAATAAGGCCTGGGCCGCTGCGTAGTGGGCGGTGAGGTTGGTGATTTCCAGTAGTGGTGTTGTGTTATCCGTTGTCATCTGTTTCTTTCGTTACTACCGCATTCTGCTTTGGCCAACTTTATCTGTTTGCGTGGCTTGGTGCCCACGTGACGTGGGGTTGCGCCCCACTGACTGTTTCATGGTGGGCCTGACTTTCTTTGCTTGTCCAAAGAAAGTCAGCAAAGAAACGACACCCCGCGCCTTGCCCCTTCGGGGTGCCCTCCATAAAAGAGCTCCCTGGCGGAAGGACAAAAACTCGGTCTGTTTGCAACAGCCCTCAAACAGTTTGTCCTTCTGTTTCGCCAGTCCGCCCTTTTATTCCGGCTGCGTTACAGGGGGGCGGGAAAAACAACAATTAGAGCGGCGGTGTTTGTTCCCCTTTGCCCTCGCTGGAGTGGAGCGGCGATTCGCCGGAAAAAGCGAACAACTGTCTGAGGGCGTAGCCCGAGTTTTGTGAGCGCGGTGAACCGCCGTGGAACGGAAGGCACCTGCCATAGGCAGGCGAGGGCATGGGGTGTGTTTCTTTGCATCCTTTCTTGTCACACAACAAGAAAGGATGTCGGGTGTGGGGTCGATACCCCACGTCACGTGGGAAAGACTCGCAACTTACGCCAGAAAATCCCTTACAACACAATCCCCGAAGAACTTAAGCCGTCGCCTCCATACTCCCCAAATAAGCCTCCAACACCCGAGGGTTACGCTGCACCTCATCCGGTGTACCACAGGCAATCACACAGCCACTGTCAAGTACCACCACCTGATCGGCCAGCCCCATAACCAGCTCCATGTCGTGTTCAACCAGCAACAGGGTCTGCCCCTCCTGACGCAGACGGCGGAGCTGTTGCTCCACAGCCAGGGTTTCGGTGGCATTGAGTCCGGCCACCGGCTCGTCGAGCAGAATCAGTTGCGGCTGGCTGACCGTGGCGCGGGCCAGTTCCAGGCGCTTTTTATCACCATAAGCCATCACCCCGGCGGGCCAGTCCGCCTTGTCGGCCAGACCGAAACGGTCCAGCGCTTCCAGAGCACGCAGCTTGAGCTGGCGTTCGCGATGGCGCAGGTAAGGCAGGCGCAGCAGAGCCATGATCAGGCTGTTGCCCGCCTCGTTATTGAGCCCGGCCAGCACATTGTCGAGCACCGACAACCGTTCGAACAACTTGAGATTCTGAAAGGTGCGTGCCACGCCGAGCCGGGAGATGGCATGGGACGGTAGGGTGCTGACCTCCTGCAGGCCTAAGCTGATTGAACCGCGCGTTGGCGTCAGCACGCCGGTGATGCAGTTGATCAGGGTGCTCTTTCCAGCGCCGTTGGGACCAATCAGCGCCGTGATCTGCCCCTGCGGCACCCGGAAGGTGACGTCAGACAGGGCAGGCAGGCCGCCGAACTGTTTGCTGACCGCGTCAAGATGCAGCATGGCGACTCCTGCGCAAAGCCTGACGGGTTTTAACCAGATCGACCAGACCGGTGACAAAGCCCTGAGGCAGGAACATCAGCACCAGCACCAGAATGCCGCCGTGAACGAAATCCTTGTACGACTCAAATACATCCACCCACTCAGGCAGCAGGGTGATGAGGGTCGCGCCAAACAGCGATCCCCAGATGGAACCCATGCCGCCGATCACCACCATGATCACCAGATCGGTGGAGACAAAAATGTCAAAGGACGCCGGGCTGATGTAGCTGTAACAGTGGGCGTAAAGGCTTCCGGCCAGCGAGGCCAGCACTGCCGACAGCACAAACACCTTCACCTTGCTGATCTGGGTATTGACGCCCAATGCAGCGGCGGCTGTTTCATCGCCAGCCAGTGCGGCGAGGCCGCGACCGACACCACTGCGCACCAGGTTGAGGCACAACAACAGACTGAGCAGCGCCATGCCCCACACCAGATAGTGGAATCGCACTTCGTCGTCAAAGACAAAGCTGCCGATGGCCAGCGAGGGGATGCCATAAAAACCGCTGACCCCGCCGGTGACCTCGTCCCACTGCTGGAGCACGGTGTAGACCACTAAGTTGAAGCCAAGGGTGGCCATGGCCAGGTAGTGGCCGGACAGGCGCAACGTGGGCACACCGATAATCAGTGCCAGCACCGCGACCAGAACGGCGACGCCGAACATGGTTGGCCAGGGGGACAGTTCATAGGTGACGGTGCCGATGGCCGAGCCGTAGGCGCCGAGGCCGAAAAAGGCGGCATGGCCGAGGGAGATCTGTCCGGCATAGCCGATGAACAGGTTGAGACCGAGCACGACGATGACATGGATGGCGACCAGGTTGGACAGACCGAGGGTGTAGGGGTTGTCCTGCAACAGCGGGTAGAGCACGATCAACGCGCACAGCAGCGTGACCGTGAGGCCGGTGCGATGCAGGCGGATGAAGTAGCTTAGGTGTTCCTGGCGGGTCATGTCTTTGTTTGGTCCCTTTTACTTGTTCGATGTTAGTGCAATATCAATCCTTCTCCTGGGGGAGAAGGTGGCCGAAGGCCGGATGAGGGGGCTTTTTCCTGATTGCAGAAATCCCCTCACTTCAACGCTCTTCCCTAGGAGAGGGCGTTGAATTCTTTAGATCAAGAGCAAGAGTAAAATCAAAGTCAAGGTCGCCGGGATTCGCCCCGGCAGGCGACATCCTTTTGACTTGCCGCTCAAAAGGATGCAAAAGCCGGCTGAACTTCTCCTGGACCTAGCTTAACCTGCAATGAGTCTGTTTCCGTTTTTGCTTCACAGATTCGGCTCGCCGCCCTTTAGGTCGGCGAATCTTGCGCCTTGGAAACTCTGGCGTAAAACGTTGATAATAATCGCCCGTCTCTCTCTATCTCTGGTGTGGCACCGATCAAACGGGTGGGACGGTGCCCACCCTTCAGTCGTGGGTTATTTAGCACCCCAGCCCTCCCGTTCAGCAGCGCCGAACGTCACGTGCGTACCAAGTTACACGAACGAATGAGGCCCACCAGAACCACTCAACTATTCAAACAAATTATCCTTCCAACCCAAGTCGAAAAGCCGCCAAATTCTGCTCAACAAACCGCTCAGGAGCCAACTGCCGAATCGCCTCTTCACACTCTTCCACCGTACAAAACAACACCGCATCACGCACGGCCAATCCGAGCAAAATCAGGTTAGCCAGCACGGCATTACCCAGCTCACGCGCCAACTTGGCCGCGGCAATCCTCTTACCGACACCGGGTTGCTCACTGCTGATCACCAGAGTACCATCTTCACGCAGCAGCGGTTGATGCACGCCGAGGTTGGCGTCCCACAACAGCAGGCCGACATCGGCCTGACCGGCGCGGATCAACGGGCTGGCAAAGTCGCCGACTTTGATCGATGACAATACGGTGCCGCCACGTTGGGCCATGCCGTGGGTTTCCGAAGTCAATACCGGGATGCCGCGATTCACCGCCACCTGGGCAATCACCCGGGTGAGAAACAGCACCCCTTGTCCGCCGATACCACTGACAATGATCTGCTGTTTCATGACAATTCCCCCTTAATTGCTTTGACAGGACAGACCGGAATACAGGTGCCGCAGCCGATGCAGCGGTCCTGATCGAGCACCGCCATGGTGGTGGCCTCGTCCATGCGCAAGGCCGGACATTCAAACGCTTCTACACAACGGCGGCAGCCGATGCAGTCGCTGGTAATCTCCATGGCATAGCGCGGCTGATTCTTGACCACGTCGCGCTCCATCAAACAGCCGTGCCGTGAGATCACCACGGCCACGCCGCCCTGCGGCCCACGAATATGGGCATCGGCCCGTTTCAACGCATTTTCAAAGGCATCGCTGTCATAAGGATCGCAACATTCGAGGAACTCAACCCCGCTGGTTTGCACCAACGGTTCGATGGCAATGGCTTTTGTGGCTTCGCCGGTGGCCGTGCGACCGAGATGCGGCACGGGCTGACCGCCGGTCATGGCGGCCGTGGCGTTGTCGAGAATCACCACGATGATGCGTGCCTTCTGGAGCACGGCATTGATCAGCGCGGTCACGCCGGAATGGAAAAAGGTCGAGTCACCGATAGTGACAACCACGGTCGGAAAGTCTTCACCGTCCTGAGCATAAGCTTGATAGAAACCCGCCCCCTGGCTGATGCAGGCCCCCATGCAATGGGCGGTATCCACGGCCTTGAGGTTGACACCGAGGGTGTAGCAGCCGATGTCGGACGGAAAAATCCCCTTGGGGAAGGTCTTCTTGATGCTGTAAAACGCGCTGCGGTGCGGGCAGCCCGGACACAGGGACGGCCGTTGACCACGGCTGTTGGCCGGGGCAGGGGCCGGAGCTTCCAGGTCGAGGAAACGGGCCAGCGCTTCATGCACCACATCGGGCGTCAGCTCCCCTTCCTTGACGATGTCGCCACTCTGTTTGCCGAACGCACCGGTATGGGCCAGCTGCATTTCGATCACCGGGTAGGTTTCTTCAAGGATCATCACCCGGTCATAGTCCGCGCGCATTGTGTCGATCCATGCGTTGTTGAGCGGGTACGGCATCACCACCTGATAAAGATCGACGGTGTCGGTCAGGCCCAGTTCAGCGAGCAGGTCGACCAGATGGCCATAGACAATGCCGGAGGCGACCAGGGCCAGCCGGGCGTGACTGCCATCACCCTGAGTCAGACGTGGCTGTACTGCCGGTTCGGCAGCAAAGGCGACGAGGTTGTTGTTAAGCTTGCGGTGCAGCGCGGGCAGAAAGGCCGGGGTTGCGCCCCAGCGGTTGGGATCTTTTTCAAAGCGGGCGCTGCGTTTCAACTGCTGGACCGGCTGGTGGCTGACATTCTGCCGCGAGTGGCAAATGCGCGTGGCCGGACGCAGCACGGTGAGCATTTCGTATTTTTCCGACAGTTCAAACGCCAGCGGCAATAATTCTTTTGCCTCGGCCGGGCTGGCCGGATCGAACACCGGTACCCGTCCCTGCAGACAGAACAACCGGGTATCCTGCTCGTTTTGCGAGCTGTGCGGACCGGGATCATCGGCGACGATGGTGACAAAGCCACCCTTGACGCCGAGGTAGGCGCTGCGCATGAACGGGTCGGCGGCAACGTTCAGCCCCACCTGTTTCATGATGGCGGCACTGCGTTTGCCGGTGTAGCTGGCGGCCAGCGCGACTTCAAACGCGACTTTTTCGTTCACCGACCACTCGATGTGCAGCGGCTCTTCAGCCGTGGCGCGGCGATCAACCACCGCCTGGAGAATCTCCGTGGACGGCGTACCCGGATAGGCGGCGACTACCTGGCAGCCGGACTCAATCAGTCCGCACGCCATGGCTTCGTTGCCCATCAGCAGTTCAACCTGTTGTTCCATGTATGGTTTCCTTTTCAACGTATTGATTCGTATTTTATATCCGCTTAAAGATCGGGCTCATCTTCGGGCCCGGTCTCATCTGCGGAGATCAATATATATATAACCAAGGGTGTGCCCACGTGACGTGGGGTATCGACCCCACACCCGACATCCTTTCTTGTTGTGTGACAAGAAAGGATGCAAAGAAACACACCCCATGCCCTCGCCTGCCTGTGGCAGGTGCCTTCCGTTCCACGGCGTTTCACCGCGCTCACAAAACTCGGGCTGCGCCCTCAGACAGTTGTTCGCTTTTTTCGGTGAACCACCGCTCCACTCCAGCGAGGGCAGAGGGGAACAAACACCGACTCTCTAATTGTTGTTTTTCCCGCTCCCCTGTAACGCAGCCGGAATAAAAGGGCGGACTGGCGAAACAGAAGGACAAACTGTTTGAGGGCTGTTGTAAACAGACCGAGTTTTTGTCCTTCCGCCAGGGAGCCCTTTTATGGAGGGAACCCCCGAAGGGGGCAAGGCGCGGGGTGTCGTTTCTTTGCTGACTTTCTTTGGACAAGCAAAGAAAGTCAGGCGTCGTGTGGGGCGCAACCCCACGTCACGTGGGAAAACAATTGCGTAATCGCAAACGTTTAATCCGTCACAAACTGCCGGAACACAGCAATCAAATACAGCTATTTCCCCAGCAACCCCTTAGGCCGCACAAACAACACCAGCAGCAGCACAACAAACGCCACCACATCTTTATAAGCACTCGACCAGTAACCTGCCGAGAGTGATTCAAGCAACCCCAGCCCGATCCCACCAAGAATCGCCCCCGGAAACGAACCAAAACCTCCAAGGATCGCCGCGGCAAAGCCTTTCAAACCGAGCAGCACACCAACATCGTAACTCAGGGTGGTGATCGGCGTCACCAGCACCCCGGCCAGCCCACCCAGTGCCCCGGCAATACCGTAGCTGGTCAGGCGAATACGTCCGGCGCGAATGCCGACCACGGCCGCTGCCGTCGGGTTGGAGGCTACGGCGCGCATGGCCAGCCCGAGCGGTGTGTGGTGAAAGAACCAGTGCAACAGGCTGATCGCCACCACAGTCAGCACCAGAATCCATACCGCCTGCGGCAGGATGGTGGCGCCAAACAGGGCAATCGGCTGCTCACCGCTGAGCGGCGGCAGAGCCATGCGATTGGTCCCCCAGATCAGCTTCATCGCCCCGCGCAGAATGATCGACAGGCCGATGGTGAGAAAAATCAGCACCAGCTCGTTATGCGACCGCGACGGACGCAAGCCAAAGCGCTCCACCAGCATAGCCACCAGCGCTACTCCGGCCACTGCCAGCAGCAAACCCGGCATCATCGGCAGTCCTAACGTGAGCAGGGCAGAAAACATCAGCATCCCGCCCAACGACACGAAATCGACCTGCACAAAATTGACAATGCCCATGGCGTTGTGCACCACGCTGAAGCCCAGCGCAATCAGGGCATAGATGGCGCCATTGGTCAGCCCGGCAATAATAAATTGGAGAAGGTCGTTGGATGCTTGCAAAAAACCACTCGTTGGTCAGGAGATAAATTGAATTCGCACAGGGTATGTCAGATGGTTAAAAAGGTCAAGAAAACAGCGGCCTGGAGCGGGTTTCAACCCCTTACGCCAATCGTGTTTACAGCTTGACTTTGCCCCCTGTCCTCTGAACAATACGCACATGTGTCGTATCTTGAAAAACGGAACCCGGCGATGATCCCGAACAGCTCTTTTTTCCCACATCCAGCCTACCGCGAATTGCTTGGTTATCCCACAGGCGACGAAGCGATCATCGCGCAACGTCTTGCCGATCTGCGCCAGCTCGGCATGACCTGCCTGACACAGCACGGTGCGGTGCAACTCCGTGATGTGCCGGTATTGGGCTACGGTTATTGCGGTGTGGTGCTCAGCGGACAACGCCACGGCAAACCTGTGGCCATCAAACTCCGTCGCCTGGATTGTCAGCAGCCTGATTTACATGATGAAGCGCGTCTGCTGCTGCGTGCTAACAGTGTTGGTATTGGCCCTCGTCTCCAGGCGTATTGCGATGACATTCTGATTATGGATTTCGTCGGCGGCATCTCGTTAGCCTCTTGGTTAACGACATCCCGTTCTGCTGCCGAGCTGAGCACTTTGTTGTACCAGTTGTTGCAGCAAGGATTTGCCCTTGATCGTTTGGGCCTCGATCACGGTGCGTTGCGTTATCCCGGTGAGCATGTGTTGATCGACAATGATCGCATCACCCTAATCGATTTCAGCCATGCCAGTGATCAGCGCCGCCCTAACAATGTCACCTCATTGGTGCAAGGCTTGCTGTGGGGCACCCGCCTGGCTGAGATATTTCAATCCCATCTCGATTTGCCGGATCAGGAACAATTGCGGGCGATGTTGCGGGCCTATAAACAACAACCGAATGAGACCTCATTCCATGCCCTTTGCCGAAACCTGGGAGTTGACGATGGCCTGTGATAACGACAAGTTTGCCGTACCCCTGGCCGATGGCAGCCAGGTGGAAGCGGTGTGGTATCCATCCGGTACCTTGTGCTTGTCCACTCAGGTCGGTTGTGCCATGGGCTGCCCTTATTGCGCCTCGGGCCGTGACGGATTGCAACGCTCCCTGACGGCGGAGGAACTGGCCGCTCAGGTGGCGCTGGCCATCCAGCGTGGCCATACCATCGAACGCCTGACCCTGTCTGGTATTGGTGAGCCGTTGCAGGCGCTTGAAACGGTGACCTCTTTCATGGCCAACAGCACCTTGCCGGTGTCTGTTACCACGACGGGGCAGCCGTTGACGGCTCTGAAACGTATGCTGCCAATGCGTCATAATGGCGTCATGCTTTCCCTGCACGCTGGAACTCCGGCAACACACAAGCGTATGGTGCCGCGTGGTCCGAGCCTCGATGCTTTATGTCAAACGCTGGCGGAACTCTGGCCACAGTTGTCGCGCCGTCAACGGCGCAAAATCGGCATCAATTATCTGGTCCTAGCTGGAATCAATGATGGTGACAGTGAGGTTGCGGCCCTGGTTGGTCGCTTGCAGCTCTTTCCGGAGATAACCGTTCACCTGCTGTATTGGAACGAAGTGGCTGGGCCGTGTTGGCGTAGCCCGTCACCTGATGCGATGGTGGCATTGCGCGACCGATTGCGTGGCGAAGGAATTCATGTGCGGCTGGCCAATCGGTGGCGACGGCAGGCTCAGGGAGGCTGTGGGACTCTGTTAAGTCGGCAACTCGACAAATAAATAGTGAATCTGATTGGACTCACGGATGAGGGGGTCCATCGAGTATTCTGTCAGAAGCAACGGGAAAGCAGTTGTCAAACTCCACCCATCTGTGAGAAAAAAGGCGGATAGGTAATTTCTAAGTTATGATAAATACGCATGAAATGGTATTTTCCGCGTTCTGATGAAGACAGGATGCGGACAACGTTCTGGGAGGACACAATGAAAAAACTGGCATTTATTCTGCTGGCCTTGCTGCTCGCCAGTCCGGCTTTGGCTGCGGACACCATTAAGCTTGGTGCGTTCTTTGACCTGTCCGGTCGCGCCGCCTTCATCGGCACCCCGACCAAACTGGTGGCGGAAATGGTCGTCGACAAGATCAACAGCGAAGGCGGCATCAATGGTAAACAGCTGGAACTGGTGATCGGCGATACCGAAGCCAACCCGGCCAAAGCCGCATCCCTGGCCAAGAAATTCATTTACAAAGACAATGTCGTTGCCATCATCGGACCGACCATGACCGATACCGGCATGACCGTCAAAGCCATGGCTGAAAAGGGGCAGACGCCGATCTTCATGACCGTTGGTGGTGACCCGGTGATCATGGGCGGCAAGTTCGGTCCGTTCGACTGGGTGTTTAAATCACCGCAACGCTCCAGCATCGCGGTTCAGCGCCTGTTCGACTACTTGCGCGCCAAGGGCTTGACCAAGATTGCCTTGCTGTCGGCAGCTGACGGCTTTGGCAAGGACGGCGCCCGTTGGATCAAGAAACTGGCTCCTGAATACGGCATTGAGATTCTGGCCGATGAGTCGTTCGGCACACGCGACACGGACATGACGGCTCAGCTGACCAACGCCAAGAATGCCAATCCGCAAGCCATTGTCACCTGGACCATCGGTCCGGCGGGTTCCATCGTTGCCAAAAATAAGGCGCAACTGGGCATCGACCTGCCACTGTTTCAGTGCCACGGTCTGCCCGACCCCAAATATATTGAGTTGGCCGGTGCCGCCAGCGAAGGCGACCGTATGCCGTCGACCAAATTGCTGGTGGCTGATGCCCTGCCCGACAGCGATCCGCAAAAAGCGGTCATTCTGGAGTTTATTCGACTCTACAAAGAAAAGGGCTACGATAAGCAATTCCCCATCAACACCCACTCTGGCTATGCCTGGGATGCCATCATGATCGTGGCCAATGCCATGAAGCAGGTGGGCACCGACAAAGCGGCTCTGCGTGAGGCGATTGAAAACACCAAGGGCTATGTTGGCGTGTCCGGCATCTACAATCTGACCGCTGAAGACCACAATGGTCTCGACACCGGTTCCATGGTGATTGTTCAGGTGAAAGACGGCCAGTTTGTCATGGCCGACTAAACTGGACTCGCAATAAACAAAAAGGCCCCGGTATCATAGGATATCGGGGCTTTTTGTTTTTAACATCCTGCTAACGCATCAACGCGCGCTATAGATCAGCCAAGCGCTGCTGGCAATGACCAGCAGACCACAGATCCGTTTAAGCCATAGGGTGCCCTGTGAGGTTTCGTTCCAGTTCAGATAGCTTTGGACGATTTCGGTAAAGGTGCCGGCCAGGACAATGACGCTGCAATGGCCGAGGCCATAGGCGAGCAACAGCGAGATGGCATAGCCGGGACTTTGGCTGGCTTCGGCAAAGGCGACGCCGAGAACCGGACCCATAAAGGCAAAGGTGCAGGGGCCGAGGGCAATGCCAAAAATCAGGCCGAGCAGGAAGGCGGCGAGTAATCCCCGGCGCGTGGTTTGAATGGCCCCCGGCCCCGACCAGGGCATGGGCAACACACCGAGCAGGTGTAGGCCGAAGAGCAGAAAAATGGCCGCAACCAGCCAGTTGCCGTAGCTACCGAGGTCGCCGAGCATGCGTCCGGCCAGCGCGGTCAACAGGCCGATCAGGGCAATGGACAGCAGAATGCCGACGGCGAACAGGCTGGAGACAACAAACGCCCGTTTGGTGCTGATCTTCTGGCCGTCGATAAAGCCGACGATGAGCGGGATGCTCGCCAGGTGGCAAGGCGAGAGAATGATACTTAAAATGCCCCATCCGGCCGCCGCCACCAGGGCGATGGCCGGTGTGGCCGATACCGCCTGGCTGAGCGTTGACAGCAGGGTTTCAACCATTAGAGGGTTTCCTTGAACGCGTAGCCGAGTTCCTGCCATTTAGCGAGGATTTCCTCACGGCTGAAAAAGCCGGTGTGGCGGAACAGCTCCTGACCGTCAGCTGCGTAAAAGATCTGTGTAGGAATCAAGCGGATATTATAGCTGTCAGCCTCTTCACGGTTTTTCCAGGCGTCAACAAACTGCACCTCAAGTTTCCCGGCAAAGTCTTTTTTCAGGTCTTCAAGAATAGGTGCCATCTTGATGCAGGGAATACATTTGTCGGCACCGACATCGACGAGTTTGGGCAGGGAATCTGCCAGACCGGTTGTGGCCAGCAGCAGGAGCGTGGCAAAAGAAACAATAGAAATAATCAATGATCTCATAATGGTGATCCTCTTAAGGGTTTTTCCAGTGTTTTTTGCAGTATGGCGTATTTTTGTCAGCCTGTAAAAGGGGAGATTGCTGCCGCTTCGACTTACTGTGCCCGCGAAGGAAATCCTCCGCGGGCACAAGGGGGTTGGCGGTTATTGGAGTAGGGCTAAAAGACAACCTGAAGTTGCGCGGTCAGACTGTCGAAGTCTTCATAGTCCGCTGATTCTTCATCAAAATCCACCGTTGAATATTCAACGGTCAACTTGAGGTTTTGACCGCGGAAGTAGTAATTGAACCCGCCACCGTACCAGTCGATTTCCTGATCATAGACCCCGTCGAGCTCGGCCAAAGACCAGTTTTCAGCACGGAAGAAGAATTGCAGAGGCAGGGTCGGCAGCATGTAGGCCACCTTGGTGTAGCCACCGTTTTTCTCACCGTTGACGCCGATCGCGCCGGCATCGGGATCGTTGCCCTGATAGGCATCATCCAGATCATAGTCCACATAGGCGGTCGACAGGGTAAAGGTGCCGACGCCTTCAATGGGATATTCCGCAAAGAGATCAACGGTCCAGGCGGTGTAATCCACCGCATCGCTTTGGTTCGCACAATCCGCATACGCCACATCCTGCTCAACGGAATACGCCGCGCCGAGAGTGACGACCTTTTTTTTGCCCAGGTAGGTTCCCTGATAGCCATAGCCTTTTTCACCATCAAGGAACGTCACATGCGCCCGACCGGTATAGCGGAAGTTGGAATCCGGTGCCGATACGGAATCGTTGCGACCGTTCATGACATCGAGACGATACTGGAAGATGTCGTTGAACAGATTGCCCCATACGGCAACCCCTTTGTCTCGCGTGGATACGTAAGGTGCCCGGATCAGCACGGAACGGTCCAGTGTCAGCGGGCCTTCGCACGCTTCCAGGTTTTCACGGGTCAGGTTGTACTTGAATTTACCGGCACGGACCTGAAAGGCCTCATTGAATTTGTAGCGGATCTGCGCATCCAGCATCTGGAAGGTGTTGCTGGAGCCGTCACTGACAGCAAACGGACCGACATTGACATCTTCGGTATATTCCGTTTGCGCATAAATCCCCAAGTTGCCATAGGCACCCATCAGAGCAATCCGGTTACGGCGGAAGTTAAATTCCATGGTGTCGTCATCACCGCCACTTCCGGAACCGCTATCACGGTAATCGAGTTGGAACTGTCCTTTGTAGTCGAGCTTCAACAGGCCTTGATCGTCGGGGCCGAACGTCCAGGTCGGACCGGCAAAGGCCGAGGACGCCATCAACAGCAGGCCGGCCACAGAGGCGGCAAGTGTGCATTTTTTTAACGAAATCATCAAAGTTCTCCTTCACTCTAGGAATGACTAGCAACCACCACCGGACGGAACAAATGCCGTGGGTGCATCACTACCGCTACTTGAACTGGTGGAGCCGCTATACGCCTCATCTTCATCTTGAATGTCATCACCAAAGCCCAGGTAGTCGGGATAGGTGGTGGTGTCCGGCCAGTCAACACCGTTGGTATAGGTGTGCAGGCTGTCGTTGATGGCGGCAGTGGCGCGGAAGATGACATGCTCGGAGCGGTGGACCGTATCCCAGGCGTCATTCCCACTCAGGGAGCCGCCGCTGGTGATATGGTCATCCGCCGAGAGGGTTTCATCAATGGCGGCAGTGAAGCCGTTGGTGGCATCCCATTCCAGGTAGTCATTTTTACCTTTAAAGATGGCCGCGGACGGAATTCCGGCCGGATAGCTCGGGAAGACAGTGACCGGATCATTGCGGACAAAGGTGGTGTCCGTCGGTTCGTATGCCGTCATATTGCCCCACTCCTGCCAGGAGCCGTCATACATGGTGACATCGGGGAATTCGCAGATCTCCTTGAGGATGAAATAGTAGATGGAAGCCAGGGCTCCGGAGTTGCAATAGGTGACAATGGGTTTTGTTCCGTCGATTCCGGCATTGGCAAACGCCGCGATCAGGGTTTCCTTACTGGCGTACTTGGTGTTGCTGGTGGCGTTGGTGACTACCGGTACCGTCACATTCCAAGCCGGGCTGCCATTTTTGACCAGCGTGGCACCGCGGACAATCCCGTCAAATCCGGCTGGTTTCGCAGCAATAGGCAGAATGACCGAGCCCTGGCTGGGGTCGGCATCATCGCGCCAATGGAAGCGGACCCACGGTGAGACCACCGCCGGGTCAAACGGTAGTGGTGTTGACATGCTGAAAGATGGAATACGCTGGGTGGTCAGATAGGGATCATTAAACAGCATCTGGCTGAGGTTCAGACTTGTGCCGATAGGGTTGGTGAATGTTCCTGTGCTGGCATCAAAGGTGTAGCCGGGCACTTCATAGATATCCGGGATACCATTGCTGTCGGCATCGGTGAAGTAGAACGGCGTCGGTGGCTGACGGGCATCGAGCACGATGACTTCACCGCTGGTTGTTGCACCGCTGTCGACCAGTTCAATCAGGTCGCCGATGCTGGTGCGCATATCGGTAAAGCGCTGCGGCAGATCGGTGACGCTGAAGGTGGACGGGGTGACATTGGCCAGGGTGACCACCCCTTTGTCCAGGGTGCCGCCGGCCATCTTATAGGCTTTGTTACCGCCGTCGAGGATCTTCAGGTTGTTTTTGGAGAAACCCCAATAGCGCAGGGTCCACCACAGGCGCGACGAGCAGAAGCCGGGGTAGTCATAGCGCGAGGTGGTCAGCACGACCACATCGTCTTTTTCAATGCCGAAGCGCTGAATCATCTGGTCGATCAAGCTGCCGGTGCCGATCTGGTGATCCGCCAGCATCGGGCCGTCATTGCGGCTGGTGACCTCGTAGCCTTCATGAGAAACACTGGGTAAGGCACCGGGGATGTGACCGAGAAGACCGGCATTATTGAGGGTATCGATCATTCGGTATTGCGGGGCGCCGGTGCCGCCGTATTGGGCGGCCATGTTGGTCTTGATTTTGGCGGCGTCCCCGGCAAACCAGGATTCCACGTCGGAGTAAGGGTAAACCCCGGCCGGATTGGGGACACAATCGAGAATGACGACGTGCTTGCCGTCATCGGTGCGGTAGCCGGCTTCCACCCAGCTGATCAGGGTTTCCGGTTCGAGCAGTGCCGAAGTCGTTGCATCGTTCTTGTAGTATTCGGCATCCATGTCGGTGTAACTGTCCGAGGATCCGCCGGAGCCGCAGCCCCAAAGTAAGAACATACTTATCAGGCATGATCCAAACGCATATAGCAGGTTAATCTTCGGCCTCATTCGGTCTGTCATCGATTCCTCCACGTTGGTTGGTGATCTGTTTGGATTTACGCTGAAATCCAGATATCTATTGCAAATTACCCTGAGCAACACCTATAAAGAAAGTGATACAAATTCATAACAGCTATGCGTATGACGCATGGATAATGTATTTAAATATAAGGAGTTAGCGATGGAGATCCTCAATTTGAGAACGCTGGTTGAAGTGGCGGCCGTCGGCAGTATTTCAGGAGCCGCCGACAAACTCTGCGTGACCCAGTCCGCAGTCTCCCGGCGGATCAAAGCCCTTGAGGATCAATGTGGCCGTGAGCTGCTGGATCGCAGTGGTGTGCGCCTGACGCTCACCGAGTGGGGTCATGTGGTGCTGGAGCAGGCCAAGAAAATGATTGCTCTGGAAGAGGAACTCCAGGCCAGTTTGAAACAGGTCGAAGAGAAAGACAGCTTCGCGTTCGGTTGTACGCCGGCCTTTGGCATTGCCCACTTACCGAAGTTGCTGGAGAGATTTATGCTCACTCATGGTCAAGTGTCCGGCTTGAAATTTATCTTCGATATGCCGGATAAAATTGCCAGCGGCTTACGTGATGGCTGTTTTGATCTGGCGATTATTGAGCATTGCCAGTGCCTTGATCTGTCGGGTTTTAAAACGACAGAGCTCCCTGGTGATGACATGGTTTTTGTCCGTTCACCAAAACTAGGGGTGTTGCCGGAACAGCTTGATATTGAACAGCTGTTTCCCCTCCCTCTTTACGGCCGTCAGGAAGGCTGTTGTTCGCGGATTTTTCTGGAAAAAAATCTGGAATTTGTCGGGCGAAAGTTTTCGGATTTTCGCAAGTTTATCCTCTACGATGATCTCCACTTAATTGTCGATGCTGTAGCGAGTGGTAACGGGATTGCTTTTATTTCCTCTGATGTGGTGGCCGAACCTTTAAGACGGGGCGATCTCCAAGCGCATACTGTCAATGGTTTTGTCCATAGTCGTAAGAGAACCCTGGTTGAAAACCTTACTCCTGGCCCACCCTTGGCAGATCTCTTCCGTCGTACTCTGTTTGAATATTTCTCAAATTGCGCCTAACAGGTTTAAAAAATATTCGCACTATCCAATACATGAAACAGAAACGAATTACAGGAACTTAGTTGTCTAAAATATGACTATTATTGTTTTGTTTATATATTAGAGTTAAACGGTAATAATTGACAGATGTAGTTTGCAGGATTAGCCTTTCCAGGATAGTGGCCGACACGGGTCTCAGGACATTCCGTGTGGCATATTTTATGACTATTTTTGTCTTAATTTGTTTCAGGGTAGCTGTCTATCGTGGGAGGCGATGATGAAAAATGAAGTGAAAGAACGGCGTGTTTATGTTGTGGAATGGAAAGATGCTTACAGCAATGGCATTGATGAGGTGGATGCACAGCATAAACATCTATTTTTTCTGGTGAAATGTTTGAAATTGGAAACCATGGAAAAGACCCTTGATGAATTGGCTGATTATGTGTTCAGCCACTTTTCCACGGAGCAGAAGTTGATGGATGAAAGTGAGTATCCTGATCGTGACAGGCATCGCCAGATTCATGATCAGTTTGTTTCCAACGTGGCAGAATGTATTGCCAATGATGAACCCTGGGATGAAGATCGACTTCACGATTTACGCAAGTTTCTCAATAAATGGCTGATCGGCCACATCATGACGGACGACCAGCAGTTTGGCCGTTGGTACAAACAGTATCAATATCATCAAAACTTTGAGGCTGCCCGTTTTTCTCCAGATAACGAACGGAGCGTGCTGAGTCGTCTGTTCAAGCCAAACTGGATGATGCGTTTGCTGGGTAAATAGTCGCAGGGAAACACGAGGTCCTGCCCATCAGCTTGACGTGAACTGATGCTGTTTGAACCATTGACAGACCGTCGTTTGAAACAAAGCGAAAGCTTGCTCACGCGGCGTTGCCAGTGCGGATTCTGCAGTCAGGATGCCTGGCGAATTGTTACCGGAACATTCCTGACAGGTGCTGGCGGCCAATGCCGCGAGAGCTGCTTCGACCAAAATTCTGTGATTGCGATCATCGTATTGGTTGGCCAGAGCGACCATACGGATGACTCGATGGTGAATGCGGGCCTGAAGTCGGTCGCAGCGTAAACGATCCTCTGTTATCGGCAACAGCGCCAGATCACGATGGGTGGCCTCGAGTAAGGTCCGTAATCGCGACAACGGGGTGACCGGAACGAGAAAGCGATAACTCAGCCAGGCGCTGCCGACTCCCAGTACCATGGCGAGAGCAGCCAGAATGATTTCGGCGGGTACAACCGTCACCGGGGTGCCAGGCTGGCAGATAAAGATAAAAAAGAGGGTGGCATCGGTGGCGCCGATGGCGGTGCGGCGACACGACATGGCATAAGTGCCAAGAAAAATCATCGGGGTTAGCACCAGCCCGGCAACGACGGCCTGATGGATGTCTGGCAGAATCAATAAGCGATAGCCGACGGCAAGTGCCGAACCGATCGCCGCGCCAATGAAGATCTGACCGACAAACGACACGGGATGCTCTTTGCTGGAGAAGATGCTCAGCATGATACTCATGGCCATCAACATCATGGGCCCCTGACGCCAGTCGAAAATTGTCCAGACCAGGCCAATGGCAGCGATGGCGATCATCGCGCGAAGAGCGGCTCGCAGTGCTTCATGGCCATTACGGCAAAGAGTGCGGCGGGTCACGGCGTCAGCCGAAACCATGGTTTGGATATAGCCGGAATGGCTGAGAACCTCATGTAATGCCTGCACCACATTGTCAAGCATCGTGCCAATCCTGGATGACTGGGCATTGATCTCTGTGATCGTTGCTTTCAGGTCATCCAGACAGTGAATCGTTTCAGAGCGGGAAATTTTCGTCGCAACCTGGAAAAGGTGTTGTTCCAGCCGGTTGCGCCACTGACTGTCGTGCTGTGCAGCAGGCTCAGCCTGATGCAGCGATGACGCGACATTTCTACCAAGCGAAAGAAGCGATAACAGTGACGCGATCAGCTGTTGATAGCGCCGTTTCTGCGGCTTGAAGCGCAAAGAACCGGCACCAATTGCTTCCAGCTGGCCCTCAATCTCGGCAATCTCAATGAGAAGGTCCTGTTCCTCCTCCATGATCTGGCCACTTCGCCCTTTTTTAAGCACAAACGCCAACCAGAAAATAGTCTTGGCCGTGGCTGTCTCAAGGCGACAGGCGATCTCATCGCGTGACTGGCGAGGAGTAAACAGGGCAGTAATCAGCGTCGCGGCAACAATACCGATCAAAACATCACCGATACGGCCGAAGGCGATCGCTTCGAGATGGGGCAGATTAAGAAAACCACTCATCGCGACAATGGTCGCCGTCATCCCCGCCATCATGCAGGCGTAAGAACGCATGCTGAACAACAGGTTGCCAACACCGACACAAATGCCGATCCACAGCGAGAGGGTAAGTGTGAGCAGTAACGGAGACTGGGTTGTTGTCAGTACGGCCAGTCCGACCAGAGCCCCGGTTGCGGTGCCCACCAGTCGATAGAGACTTTTTTCAAACAGCAGGCCGCGTGTCGGCTGAATGACGATCAAGGCCGTCATCGCTGCCCAGTAGGGACATTCCAGCTGAAGTGCCAAGGCCAGCAGGTAGCCGCAAAGGGCTGCGACCGTGCTGCGCAAGGCAAATATCAGCTGGCCGCGATGTGTTGAAAACCAATTTTGTTTTAACGTTCCGATCATGACGTTTCTCGGTCTGTGACAGCCTGTTCCAGTCGCTCAATAAAGGACATGACCGTCGCAATTTCGTCGTCGGTGAACATGTGGAGAAGAGTGCTTTCCTGGTCGAGAATAATCGTATGAATCTGAGTGACCAGCTTCTGCCCTTGCTCAGTGAGAAACAGCTGTTTAGCCCGCCGGTCATGGAGGTCTTCATGGCGCCGGATCAAGCCTTTAGCCAGCAGAGCATCAAGCAGGCGGACAATGGATGGACCTTTGATGCCCAACGATTCGGCCAGATCTTTTTGTCGGGTTCCGTCACCAAGCAGGTGCAGATGGAACAAGGGACGCCAGGTGGCTTCGGTTAAGCCACTGGATTCAATGACTTGGTCAAGGATTTGCCGCCAATGGCGTGTTATGACACCCAGGCGGAACAAGAGGATTTCACGGTCAGATTGGCAGAGTGGTTTTTTCATGGCAGGATAGATAGCATACTATCTATTAGTGAGCAATCTATCTTTTGCAATTCGACGACGCGCTGAAATAACAGCACAAGGGTGATCAGGTGCGTCAGCAGCTCAAATGATGTGTTCTGTGCGAAAGGTGATGAATCGATAAGAAAAACGCTACAGGGCTGGTGGCCCACAGTCGTAAATACTGTGGGCGCGTAAAAACTCACCCATGTGCATGTCGGTTTCAACGATATGGTTGAGCAGCCATTCGCGCAAAAACTTGAATACCTCAGGTGACAGGCCTGTATAGCCGGTACTGATCTGCTCCTGAAATTCGACGATGGTTTTCTTGAGTTTCTGGTGTTCTAAAAGGTGGGCGTCGTAATTGGGGTAGTGGTGCTTCAGCATGTGGTCTTCTTCATGCTGAAAGTGCTTTTTGGTGTAAACCACCAAGCGCGAGAGCAGCGAGCCAAGCACCTCATCACCGCGCTTTTCGCGCATGGCTTCATAGAGTTCATTGACAACCTCAACAAGTGCCCGGTGTTCGGCATCGAAGGTCGCAATACCCGTTTCGTAACAGGATTTCCAGGTAATAATGGACATCGTTCACACCCAATCAAGGAGGTAGGCTCATCATCTGTTTCAAAGCATAAATTTTTTTCACCAGGAAGACCAGTGAAAGAGCCGATGGGCTCCGTGCCCGTTAAAGAACCGGTGGTCCGCAGTCGTAGATATTTTTTTGGCGTAAAAATTCCCCGAACTGACCGTCTGTCCTGACGATATGATTCAACAGCCATTCACGCAGATATTTATAAATGTCGGACGACAATCCCGTGTAACCGGTCAGGACCTGCTCCTGATAATCATTGACGGTATTTTTAAACGCGCGATGAGCTTTGATGTGGGCTTCCATACCGGGAAAACGGTATTTCAGCATGGCCTCTTCCTCATGCTGAAAATGTTTACGAATGTAGAGATTGAGTGTCGACAGTAGAGGCGTCAACGCTTCATCACCGCGTTTTTCACGGATGGCTTCATACAGATCGTTAAGCGCATTGACCAAGGCACGATGTTCAGCATCAAAAGTGGCATTGCCGGTTTCGTAGCAGGATTTCCAGATAATAATTGCCACAGGGATTCCTTATCAAGCGTAGAGAAACTTACCGGGAATATGGTGGCATAAAATGACAGATAACGTCAACGTGCCCAGACGGCTTTTAAGCCACAGAGGAAAAGGATTCTTCGGAAAAATCCCTTGTCAGAATCGAATCCTTCTTGCGCATGGCACTATTTTGGTTTTTTTTCCGCGTCAACAGCGTTACATGTCGTTGCCATAGAATGACTATGGCGCCTCCATGTGCCTTGTTGACACGAAAAATACTTCAAAATATTCCTCATTCTTCTGGTTGAGAACGCCCCCTAAGACCTACTCACCTACGCCATTTTAAGCCTCTGACAGAACGAT
The DNA here is from genome assembly GCF_963666745.1 of uncultured Desulfuromonas sp. NCBI lineage: Bacteria > Pseudomonadati > Thermodesulfobacteriota > Desulfuromonadia > Desulfuromonadales > Desulfuromonadaceae > Desulfuromonas > uncultured Desulfuromonas sp. Next base: position 3,298,662 of record NZ_OY762961.1, read on the forward strand.
AAAGCTCCGGGGCCTGGCGCAAGCTGGTAATCTCATGCTGAGACTGCGGATCGAGAAGATTCCATAACGGTTGCGCGCAGAGCTCGACCCGCTGCAAGGCGGCAAGGATTTGCTCATCCCATTGCGGGGCATAACGATCAATGTCGTCCAGTCGTAAAGCGCATCGGCAATGGACACAGTTGCAGTACAGATCATAAGGATCCTGCACGTTGAGCAGGCCATATTCACTGGTGACCTCCTCACCTTCAGCGATGTCGCGCACGACAACCTCAACACCGTAATCGGTCATCATGGTGTTGCTGCAACAACTGTGGTTCATGTATTTGGCATGATCCCAGCCAAGGACAAGCTGTCCATGCTTGTCGTGATACATAAAGGTTTCGAGTGACTGGCGCAGTACTTCCGGAAGAGCAAAAAAATCTGACCGTGAAAGGCTCAAGTCGCAGCAATCCTTGACGACGATCAGGGTACCGCACGGGATGAACTCCGTGGCAAAAACACCGTTGCCGATTTCAGGACTGACCGGGCGGACCGTGGTAGCAGGATGAATCACAACTCTCTCCGTTTAAAAAGCGTTACAGCACATAGCGCGGCTGTTGACGCTCCCGTTCGATCCGCAGATAAAAAGAGCGCATAATGGTGCGATAAAGCGCATCGCCCAGCAGCACATCCTCAACGCCGACATCGATATTGGGATTGTCATTGATTTCAATGACATAGACCTTGCCATTCACTTCCTTGAGATCCACGCCGTAGAGACCGTCACCAATCAGCGCGGAGGATTTGACCGCCGCCTTGAGAACCGCTTCGGGAACCTGATCCAGGGGCACGGATTCAGAAAGACCGCTATGATGAGCCGGGTTGTCCGGTTGCCAGTTATAAATTTGCCAGTGCCCTTCTGCCATGAAGTATTTGCAGGCAAACAGCGGCTGATGGTCCAGAACACCGATCCGCCAGTCATAGCTGGACGAAAGGAATTCCTGGGCAATGACCAGATCACTGTGGCAGTACATTGTCTTGAGCCGATCAGAGAGTTCCTTTTCGTTCTCAACCTGATAAACGCCAAGCGAAAACGAGCTTTCCGGCAATTTCAGGACCAGGGGATAGCTCAGGGATTTTTTCATCGTCTCGTTCATGGTGTGGCGGGTCAACAGCCATGACTTGGGTTGACGAATACGCCCGCGTGCCAGCCGCTCATAGAGATAGATTTTGTTGGAACAACGCAAAATCGACCAGGGATCATCAAGAACAACCAGACCTTCCGTATAAGCATGACGGGCAAAGCGGTAGGTGTGGTGTTCAATGCCTGTGGTCTCGCGAATGAACAAAGCATCAAATTCGCACAAGCGGCGATAATCGCGTTTATCGATAAATTCGACAAAGAACCCGACCTGCTCGGCCGCCTTACGAAATTTTTCCAGAGCCTGAGGGCACGAAGGAGGTGTCGGGTCTTCGGGATTTACCAGGATGGCCAGATCATATTCATGCTGTTTGAGCTGTGTGCGACGATAGCGTTTGCGTTGGAAATAACGATCAATGGCCTGCGGCAGAATGTCCGGGTAGCGCTCAAAAATCGTACTCAGATTCAGACGTTTGACCTGGCGAAGTTTCCATGTCCCACGACGGCAGAATTCAACCGTAAAAAAAGGAACTTCAAACAGGGTAAACAACTTTTTGGCCAGATCGTTGAATTCGACATCCGGCGCCTTGCCGAGAACGACCGGCAATTCAAATGTTGCTTCTTTGATGGCAGACAGGCGTTTTTGGATAAAGCCGTCGATCTCTTCCACCAGACTTTGTGCGATGGCCAGGTTGGTCAGATCCTTGACCGCCATGACTAGTGGAACAATACGATGATTGCGTGCAGAGGCCAGCAAAGAGACATAATAGCCGACGGAATGACTCTTGTAAGAATGGCATAAGTTGAGCACATGATAGCGCTCACTGTTGCGAAAGCGTTCCTGAGTCAGGTAATCGCGCGCCGAAACGATTTCGACACCGGCAATGGCAATCGGCCATTTTCTGACCTGATCCACGACCACGACGTTGCCGGTATAGATGGCATTGTCCACATCATCACGCAACGGGTTGACCATGCGCACTGCCGGTTCGCCCGGAGCATAGTAGTCAGCGAGTTTTTCAGTGATGCAAAAGGAAAATTTCTCGTACCAGGCAATCAGTTTCGCGTTGTTGGCATCGGCTTCCAGTGTCACGCGTTCAAAGCCGCGCAATTGAGCCACTCCCATGATGTAGCGCAGCAGAAAATCTCCCATACCGTGGCCGCGATACTCGGGATGGATGGCGATAGAATAGATGCGCAAAGAACGCTTGTAAAAGAAGACCGTTGCCGAACCGATGGCACACGACTGGTGAGAGTTTTTTACCTTTTCGAGCAGATAAACCTGTTGGTTTGCGCTGGTCAGGCTGGTGCGCAACGAGCGCCGGTTGCTTTTGCGATGACAGGAAAAGCTGTTGCTTTCCAACTGGACGAGGAAATCGAGGTCGTCAAAAGAGGCCTCGCGAATACGCATTTTTCCCATGGACGGGGTGACTTCACAACAAAGCAAAGACAGTACCTGAGGGGGTATGGCCTCTCCTGAAAGCCGGTACTTTGTTCACCTTATACGCTCAATTTTGCCTCTTGAAAACAAAATCAGCAGGTAGATCATTTTTTTGTCAGGAAAGTATGATGGGATGGCGTAAATCGGGTGTTATCTGTACAGAGGAAACCCCGGTGCCGTAGTGAAAATGAGCCTGTGGCACCAGGGCGTGAGTTGTTGAAAAGGGCGTTAATCCTCCCAGCCAAGGCTGTGAGCCTGTGGTTCGAATGTGGGCTTTCGTTGAGGCAGAGAGTGATGGAATTCACCGGCCGCCAGTTTGAATTTGCCCAACATTTGTTGCAATTCGACAGCCTGACTGGACAGTTGCTCGCTAGTCGCCGCACTTTCTTCAGCGTTTGCCGTTGTCTGCTGGATGACGTTGTCGATCTGGCCCAGCGCCAGGTTGATCTGAGAGATCCCCTGCGATTGTTCGTTGCTTGCCGTTGCGATTTCAGCAATAAGCCCGGATACCTTCGTAATTGATTCGACAATTCCGGTCAGGGATTCCGCAGTGGTCTGCGCGATCTGTGAACCGTTGGCGGTTTTAACGGCGGAACCTTCTATCAGCTCTGCCGTCTCGCTGGCCGCCTTGGCGCTGCGTGCGGCCAGGTTGCGCACTTCTTCAGCCACCACGGCAAAGCCCTTCCCGTGTTGACCTGCCCGTGCCGCTTCAACTGCGGCATTCAAGGCAAGAAGGTTGGTTTGAAAAGCGATCTCGTCAATGACTTTGATAATTTTACGGATATTTTCTCCGGCATCATTGATCTCAGCCATAGCCGACACCATTGAAGTCATTTGGCGATTGCCGTTATCCGCTGCATTGCGAGCCTCATTTGCGAGGGTGTCAGCACGAGTCGCATTTTTAGCCGTTTGTTGAATTTTTCCGCCAATTTCATTCATGGAGCTGTTGATTTGTTCCATGGATGCGGCGGATTGAGTGGCCCCCTGTGAAAGAGACTGGGCTGCATCAGAGACGCTGAGACTGCCGGCATTCACTTGTTGTCCTGCAGATTGCAGTTGGGCGAAAATCTGGTTTAAATCTTCGCCGACCTTTTTGATGGCATTGCGTAAAAGATCCTCGCTGTCCGCAGGTTGAACATTGAACGTCAGATCTCCGTTTGCCAACATCTGCAGAGGGCGAACAACATCGTGTTGCATGCTGTCGACAAATTCATCCATGGTCCTGCCCATCAGGCCGATTTCATCCGTTGTTTCCAGTTGAAGTTTTTTGTCGAGGCGGCCTTTAGTCATGTCATGTAACATTGCAACGATTTTGCTAAGTGGCTTATTGATACTGTTAGATATGAACCAGGAAATCACCACTGCAATCAGCACGGCAGCGAATACAGTGATGAGAATTGTCAGTGTTGCTGATCGGTATTTTGCTGCAGAAGCCAATTCAGACTGCTTGGCTTCACTGAGCAGAACTTCTGTAGATTGGTCGATATAATCCCGCATTTTTTCAAATTTTTCCTGAGCTTCACCCAGGCTGAGAGTGATCGCTGACTGCGGCTGGGTTGCTACATTGTTCACCACCTGTCTGGAAACCGGCTCCCATTCCTGGAGTGCTGCGACAAACTGACGATAAAGATCTTGAGCTTTAGAGCTTGAAGAAAGGTTGGCAAATTTTGCCATACGCTCTTTGACCTGCTTCAAATTGGTTTCATAGTCGTCTAGCAGTGTGCTTTGCAGTTCCCCTTGCTGGTGGGCAAAAATCAGTGTCCGTTCAGCGACCAGAAGTTGTTGAAGATCTCGATCGGCCTCAATCAGGTTGTCCATGCTGGGTAGTTCAACACTGTAAAACAGCTGCATATTGCCGAAAAGGTGCGTCGAGCTGTTGTAGCCAGCGTAGCCGGTGATAAGCAGGAGAAAAATCATCAGTGAAAAACCGCAGATCAGCTTCGTTCTGATTTTTAGATTGCGTAAAAATGACATAAGCGACCTCATTGTCTGTTTTTTGGTGGGGGGAAGGATATAGCATGATGAAAGTTTCCATCATGACTAGCGAAACAAATGCTCAGAATATGTAAAAATTACTTTTTATTCCTCATGCGAAGTGTCTTTGCTTTTTTCACCTAAAATACAGAACGATGACCTGTAGATTTTAGTTTACTTACTAATTGGGCAAATTCAGCATCGGCATGATTATTTTTTGCTAACCACCTATATTTTAAGGAGATAGCGAAACATGTATGGGCAAAAGGTGATGTGTAAATGAATGATTTTGTCGCGAGATGATTTGTATTTTACCAAGAAGATAATAAGTGCTTATTCTCTTATGTTGGAATGGAAGGTTTTACAAAAGTATATCGTTGTTCGCTCTGGGCTGGTGTCTTGACTTGAGCCAGACGAAGCTGTGAGCAGAAGGTGATTTTGAGCTTGGAAACTCGCTTTACAGGATGGGTCTTTAGGATGAAAAACTTTCGTGCTTAGAAAAATGCCATCATGCGCTTACAGGTGGCGCGTTGGCGATGAAGACTCAGGGAAAACAACTTTTGCAAGAAGCGGTTGGCCAGTCTTGGCTGGTCATAGAGCAACTGGTCAAATGCGCTACGATCCATAAACAGGGTTTCGATATCGGACACGCATTGGACGGTGTAGAGACTCGGCTCGTCAAGGAACAGCGTCTCTTCACCGAAAATTGACAGCGGGCCGATCACTGCGTGAACAATCGGCATACGGTATTCCGGGCGGCGCGACGATAGTTTAACGTAGCCGGAGCTGAGTAGAAACATCCTCCCGGTCACATGGCTGCCTTCCTGCCACAGAATTTCCTCAGCGGGGAAGGTGGTTTTTTTGAAGCGGCGCGCCAGCAGTTGGCTTTCGCTGGAAGAAAAATGTTTGCTAAATAACGCCGCAATTTCAGGGGTCGGCCAGATAGCGTGGCCACGGCGATCCTCAGCGATCATATTGATGTCGTGCTCAGAAGACAGAGTCATGTGTTGCTCCTGTTATTTGCTGAGAATGCGACCCGTGGTTGACGAAACCATTTCCAGAGCCAGCAGATAGTTGATGCGGCTCTGAGCGACACTGCCGGAGGCTTTGACCAGGTCGGTCTGGGCCTCGTTAAGGCGGGTGAGTGTTGCCACTCCGGCCCGGTAGGCCTGTTCCGTGTGGCTGCGAATCTTGTAGGTCAACTCAAAGGTCAGCTGCTGTTTTTTGAAGATGGCCAGTGCGGCCCTGGCCTGATCAAGGGCCTGACGCAGTTGCGATTGGATTTCCAGTTCGGTCTGGCGGCGTTGGGCCTTGAGCTGGTTGATCTGCTCGTCGATCTCGCGGCGCTGGGCCACCCGCTGTCCGCCCTCGAACAGATCCCAGTTCAGGTTGATCCCGGCATAGCTGTCGTGCTCAGTCTGGTCGATGGCGCCCAGATCTTCGGCCTTGTCCCACGAGGTTCCGCCAACCAGATGCACGCTGGGATAGAAGGTTGCCTTGACGGTGCGGTCCTGCTGGTGAAGAGCCAGCAACTGTCGGTCAATGGCCTGCAGATCAGAACGATGCTCAAGGGCAAAGGTGTTTTCCGTAGTAAAATCATAAGGCATCTCGGTCAGCACATCGCGCTCGGCGCGCTGCGGCAACCGGGTATCGCCCTGATTAAGCCCCATCAGTTCGGTCAGGGCGGCGCAGGCCACCTTAAACCGTTCGTCGGCGCTGAGAAAATCAGACTCGGCCTGGAGTGCTCTCACGGAGAAGTTGAGCATTTCCGCTTCCGGAATCGCCCCGGCCTGCCAGCGCTTTTGCGACTCATCTTCAAGGATGCGGTTAAACTTGCGGTTTTCCTGAGCCACGACCATCTCTTCCAGGGCCATCTGTGCCTGATAATACGCCCGTGATACCGCTTTGAGCAGCAGGCGGGTGGTTTCGATCTGCAACTGCTGTTGCTGCTCGACCTGGTAGCGCGACTGAAGGATGGTGGCTTCGCGGGCAAAGCCGTCGAATACCAGCCAGCCGAGTTCAACGGCGGCACTGCTCTGGACAAAACTGTCGTGGGCACGCACCTCGGGCTGCCAGTCAAGCTGCTGGACTCCATCGTGATAGAACGAACTGCCCCGTGCGGTGAGACGCGGTGACCAGGCCGAGTTGGCCTGCTTCAGCACGGCGACCGCCGCCTGGATACGTGCCGTGGCTTCGGTCAATGACGGGCTGTGTTGTATCGCAATCTCGTGGGCCTGTGTCAGACTCAAATCCCCCTGGGGAATCGTCCAGCTGGCCGTCGCTTCCGGTGCCGGTTGTGCCGCGACCGGTAGGGCCATTGCCAGCGTAACAACGCTGACAATAAGGAGAGAGAGCGCGCCTTTTACAAGAGTTTCAATTAAATCGTTAAGCCTGATCATGGGAAACCTCGGGAGTAATTTTATAAACCAGCGTGTAAACCACCGGCACAATGACCAGCGTTAAGAAGGTGGCCACCAGCAGGCCGCCCATGATAGTGGCGGCCATCGATGCATAGAACGGGTTGGTAATCAGCGGTGCCATGCCGAGAATCGTGGTGCCGGAGGCCATCAGGACCGGGCGCAGACGATTGACTGTCGAATCGACCACCGCTTCATAAGCCGGCATCCCAGCCTGCAGTTCCAGCTCGATCTGATCGATAAGGACAATCGCGTTTTTGATCAGCATGCCCGACAGACCGAGGAAGCCGAGAATTGACATGAAGCCGAACGGCAAGCCGGTGACGATCAGCCCGAGAACCACACCAATCAGCGACAGTGGAACGGTCAGCAGGATGATCAACGGTCGGCGGAATGAATCAAACAACCAGACGACAATCAGGAACATGCCGAGAAAACACAGCGGGAAGATCTGGCGCAGACCTGCCTGAGCCTCTTCGGAGTCTTCGTATTCCCCGCCCCACTCCATGGTGTAGCCAGCGGGTAATTTAATGTCGTTGATCTTCGGCAGGATACTCAGTCGCAGAGCATCCGGTGTGACACTGATGGCGTTGCTCTGCACGGTAATGGTGCGTTCGCGGTCACGCCGTTGAATCAACGGGTCTTCCCATTGCGGCTCAATGGCGGTGACCACCTGACGCAGCGGGATGGAACGTTGGTGCAGATCACTCCACACCTGGATGTTTTCCATGTCGTTGACACTGGCCCGATCCTGGGCCGGAGCGCGGAAGATGATCGGCAACAGCTCGTCGGCTTCGCGGTAGATGCCCACCACCTGACCGTTGAAATTGCCCTGCAACGCTTCCATCAGGTTGTTACGGCTGATACCGGCAAAACGTCCTTGCGCTTCGGAATAGTGGGGGCGGATCACTGCCACCTGCTGGCGCCAGTCGGTACGGATGTCGCGTGCCTGATGACTGTCCTCAAGAATCTGCTCAGCCTGTTCGGCGAGATTCTTCAGCTCGGCGGTGTCCGGGCCGCGAAAGCGCACTTCCACTTTGAATGGCACACCGGGGCCGTCGACAATGCGACTGGTATAGGGTTCCGCCTGAGGAAATGTCTGTTGCATGTAGGCTTCCACCTGATCCATCAACGCCGGGATCTTGCGGTAGTCATTAACCTCGACAACGATCTGACCGTAACTGGTGTTGGCATCCTCATAGTCGTAAGAGAGGATGAAACGCAATGCTCCTTCACCGACGAATGAGGTGGTGTTTTTGATGCCGTCGAGGGTGGCGAGGTATTGCTCCATGGTGCGCAGATCCTCGGAGGTCTCGTCGATGTGAGTACCCTGTGGGTTCCAGAAGTTGACGTAGAAATAGCGCTGCGATGAATTGGGGAAGAACGCTTTGTCCAGGAACTGGAACGACCACATGGCCACGACCAGCAGGACGAAGGTGCCCAGTACCACCAGCCAACGCTGTTTCATGCACAGGTGTAGAGTGCGGCGGAAGATCTTATACATCGGCCGGTCATGTAGGCCCTGCTCCTGGTTTTTGGCCGGTTTGAGAAACCACACGCAGAACAGCGGGGTGACGCTGATCGCCAGCACCCAGCTCAGCAGCAGTGATAAGGCCATGACGTCAAACAGGCTGCGGCAGAATTCGCCGACGTTGCCCGGTGAAAAGCCGATGGCGGTAAACGCGAGGATGGCGACAAAGGTCGCCCCGAGCAGCGGCCATTTGGTGCCCTGCACCGCGTCCTCGGCGGCCTTGTCGACGGGTTTGCCCTGCTCCATGCCCATCTGGGTGCTGTCGCAGATGACGATGGCGTTATCCACCAGCATCCCCAACGCCAGGACCAGTGCGCCGAGGGAGATCTTCTGCAGGGTGATATCCAGCACATACATACCGGTCAACGTACCGAGGATGGTCAGTAACAACACCGAACCGATGAGCAGACCGCTGCGCCAGCCCATGAACAGCATCAGCAGGATGATGACGATCAGCACCGCCTCAACCAAGTTGGCGATGAACAGGTCGATCGCTTCGGTGACGATGTTGCTCTGGTAATAGACCGTGTGCAGGGTGATGCCGTCTGGAATGCTGTCCTTGAGCTGCTCCAGTTTCGCATCGACGGATTCGCCCATGGTGATGACGTTGCCACCATCGAGGGTTGAAATGCCCAGGCCAATGGCCGGTTGGCCGTTGACGCGCATCAGGTTGTGGGGCGGTTCGACGTAGCCACGGTAGATATGGGCCACATCACTGAGTCGTACTGTGCCGTTGGCGCTGCCGAGCAGCAGATCGGAGATGATCTGAACATTGTCAATGCCTCCGGTGGGCACAATACGGATATATTTTTCTCCCACCTTGACCTTGCCGCTCTCCTGAACGAGGTTCTTCGCCTGCAGGGTCTGGTAGATGCGGGTCGGGGTGATGCCGAGACGGGCCAGCTGTGAGGTGTTGTACTCGACATAGATCACTTCCTGGCGCGTTCCCCACAGGGCGATTTTGGCGACATCGTCACACAGCAGCAACTCGTTTTTCAGATAGTCGGCGGTATCCTTGAGCTCGGCGTAACTTTTGTTTTCGCCGGTCAGGGCGAACAGCACGCCATAGACATCGCCGAAGTCGTCATTGACCACTGGCGTGGCGCAACCGGGCGGTAGCTGGCTGCGTACGTCACCGACCTTGCGGCGTAACTCGTCCCAGATCTGAGGCAGCTGGTGGGAACGAAAGGTGTCCTTCATGTCGACGTAGACCAGCGACAGTCCGGCCTTGGAGGTGGAGTAGATCTGTTTGACCTGGCCCATCGACTGAATGGCCTCTTCAATGACGTCGGTCACCTCCTCTTCCACTTCCAGCGGACTGGCTCCGGGATAGGCGGTGACCACCAGGGCGGTCTTAATGGTGAAGGTCGGGTTTTCCAGCCGACCAAGCTTCTGAAAGGCGAGGATTCCAGAACCGATCACCATGATGGTCATGACGATCATCATGGTGCGTTTTCTCAGAGCGATTAACGGCGATGACATGGTTTTACATCCTCTCCAACTTCTCGGTGCGTGCTTCAACCTGCATCCCTTCGGCCAGTTTGTCGCTACCCGCCATGACAATCCATTCGTTCTCGTTTAACCCGGATAAAAGTTGCACCTGATTCTGGCCGGTCAGTGAACCAATTTCCACAGCGCGTTTCAGCACCTGACTGGTGGCATCGTCATAGACCCAGACATACGTGTCATGACCTGTGGTGGAGAACACCGCATCGGTCGGGATGATCAGTTGTGTTTTGCATCCTTCAGGGGGCGACTTCCAGTACACGTCTGCGGTCATGCCCGGCAGAATCTGGCAGCCCGCCGGAGGCGTGAAGCGAAATGTCAGGGTGTAGGTGCGGGTCACTTCATCGGCACGAGCCGTCCACTCTTTGAGGTAGATGGTAAAGCGCTGGTCCGGTGCCGAGGTAAAACGTACTTCCGCGGGTAGATCCTTGGCCAAGGTATATTTGACGATTTCGTTCTCCGGCAGATGGATTTCCACTTCAAGCGTGGCAATGTCCTGAATGGCGATCACCACCTGACCGGGCTCGATCATCTCGTAATTTTCAACCATCTGTTCGATTACCATGCCGTCATAGGGAGCCTTGAGCGTGGTGTCTTCCAGCTGGTGGTGGGCGATTTGCAGCTCGGCTTTGAGGCTCTGCTCCATAGCCACGGCCCGATCATAGGCACTTTTGGCGCGGTCGTAATCCGCCTTGGCATTAACCTGCTGTTTAAACAGGGTGACGGCACGATCGTAATCCTGCTTGCTGTGCTCCAGGTCGGAGCGGGCAGCGGCCAGTTGGGCGTTGAGTACGGCAATGCGGTCCTTGAAGTCGCGCGGGTCAACCTGCATCAACCGTTGCCCTTTGTGGACCTCTTCACCCGGTTCGACATCAATGGCCACCAGAGGGCCGCCGATTCGGAACGCCAGTTGGGTCTGCTGGCTGGCTTTGATAATGCCGGGATAGCGGCGGTCGACGGAGCTCTGTAGCGGTTCCACCTGCTGAATCAGAATCTTTTGAATGTCATCTTTGGCTTTTGGATGAGTCGAGGGCTCTGTTTGTGAGGCCAGGCTCAGGCTTGCTGTCGCGGTGATGAGGCAAAAGACAATCAGTGCTTTGAGCGGATGTTTTATGGTGAAGGATTTCATGAGGTGCTCCCTGGTTACACAAGAGGTAGATCGAAGAATTTCTGTTTCTGACTGATGAGGATGTTTTCCATATAGGCGATGTACTCACGGCTGTAGTCTGTCTGTTGAAGCTCTCTCAACACGGCATTCTGATAGTCGGCGTGAACAATCAACGACGACTGGATGGTCAGGGTATGGGCATACGCCTGTTCAAACGACAGACTTTGGTCGATACGTTGAAACAGGTGGACTGTCAGGGTGTTCTCCGGGGTGATGACGCGCTCGCGAAACATCTCCTGAAGGGGGCCGGGATGTTGCATCACCTGGTAGATTACCTCACGGTGCCATTCCGGGGCTCTTGAAGAGAAAATCAGGCGGCTCATCCGTTCAACGATGCGGCGGATGGCCATGGCCTGATCATTGCGGTTGGTCAGGTCAAGCGGTGCCAGTTCGTTTTTCAGCGGGGCCGCTTCCCAGCGCTCAATCACCTTGTTAATCACTTCGGCGAACAGCCCTTCCTTGTTACCGAAATGGTAGTGAATCGTACCGATATTTTCTTTGGCCCGTGAGGCAATGGCGCGCACGGAAACAGCGGACAGGCCAAGATCGGCAATCAACTGGCCAGCGGCCTCGATCAGGGTGTCTTTCGTGATTTCACTGCTGCTGTAAGTTGCCATCAGGATCTCCAGATAGGTAGGGGGGATGTGATGGGTTGAAATTTAAACAACTGACCAGATTTAGTCAAGTGTTTAAATTTTGTCGTCTGCAATTTTTTATTGCATTGTGATCACTGGCGCACCTTGAGCAGGATATAGGCTGAAATTGATCCGAGAATTAACCCTCCTCCGGCCAGGGTGGTCAGTGGCGGGATTTCGTGGAACAGCACAAAGGCCCACAGCGTTGAAAACACCGACATGCTCATACTGATCATGGCGGCTTCAGCGGCCAGAATATAGCGGGTGGCGACACCGGTCAGAACCCGGCCGAACGGGGCGGACAGTAGACCCATCGCGGCCATGATCAGCCAAGTCGTCGGAGTGAAGCTGGCGATGTCGGTAAAGGGCAGCAGCGCTCCGGCCAGGGCAACACCCGCGATGCCAACCACCGCAGTGCGACTCATTTTTTTATATTTGCGTTGCAGGGTCCCGTTGGCCGCCAGAAACATCACGCACACCAGCGCCAGTGCGTCGCCAAGCAGGTGGACCGACTCAAGAGAGCCGGTGATGACGACGGCAATGCCGCCAACCACAAGGGCGATGGCCAGCCACAGGGCTTTGTCCGCAGTTTCTTTGAGGAAAATCCAGCTGAAGATCGCCGTCAGAACCGGGCGACTGGCCATGACAATCACCGTGTTGGCAACGGCGGTGTATTTGATACTGAGGATAAAACAGGAGGCGCTGCCGAACATTAGCAGACCGGATACGACAACGGGCCAGCCGTCCTCTTTCAGGGTGCCGACGATGCCGCGTTGATCGGTGGCCTGCAGCATGGCGGACATGGAGATGACGGTGAAGAAACCGAAGAGGAAGACAGTATTGACGCCATTTGTGCCGGACAAGCGAACAAATACGGAATCAAAGCTGATCAAAAGCGTGCCCAGTAAAGCAGCTAAGATTCCTTTGGAGCGCGCATCTCCCATGGCAATTTTTTTAAGGATGGCGGTTGTCATGATATTCTCCTTGTAAAAAATAAGACTGACTAGTATGTTTTTTTACGGTAGGCGGACCGGCGAGACGTGTCAATAAAAATCATACCAATAAGTATGTTTTTAAAATAACCGGGGATGGGATGATGAAGAAGATCGAACAAAATAAAATGCAGAAGAGGGATAATATCTTGACGGCGGCTCAGGAGATGTTTCAAACCAGCGGGTTTATCGGCGCCAGCATGGATAAGATTGCTGAAGGCGCCGGAGTGACCAAACAGACGGTCTACCGGTATTTCTCCACCAAAGAAGAGCTGTTCAGAGCGACCCTCGAAGCCCAGCGGTTGCGCGCCAATGAACGTTTTCTCGATGCTTTACAACGCGAAGATACGCAACAGGCGCTAACGGCTTTTGCTGCTGGCTTTATAAAGCGGCATTTGTCGAAGCAACACCTGGCAAATATTCGTTTGCTGGTTGCCGAAGGGCCGAGCGTGCCGGAAATCACCCGGGCGTTTTATGCCTTCGGCTCGGAAAAAACGCACGACAGGCTGGTAGAATTTGTCGAGGAGCGTTTTCGTCGGACGGATGTTGATGACGAAATCAAGGCTTTTGTCAGTATGCTGATTTCCCCGCGGATGCCGGTGCTGACTGGGCTGCGTGAGCCTCTTTCTGAGGCGGAGATCAATACGCATGCCGACAAAACCGTGCGTATGTTTTTGAAACTGCTTAATCAAGGAGGCTAGGGGGCGCTTATGAATCAAGAGTTGCACGAACTACTTCGCGAACTGGAACAGTTTGGATTGGAAAACGACGAGAAGACCGGTGAGCGTTCGCAGCGGATGTTGAATATCACCCCCGATACCGGAGAGTTTTTATCGGTTCTGATTCGGGCGATGAATGCCCGCCGGGTGCTGGAGATCGGCACCTCAAACGGCTATTCTACGCTGTGGCTGGCCGATGCACTGTGCGCTACCGAGGGTGTGGTCACCACCGTGGAATACGCCGAACACAAATACCGACTGGCACAACAGACGTTTTCGCGCACGCCGCTGGCGTCGCGTATCGAGGCGATCCATACTGATGCCGGCGACCTTCTTGCTAAGGCGGCAGATGATTTTTACGATCTGATTTTCCTTGATTCGGAACGCTCCGCGTATCCCGGCTGGTGGCCGGATCTGAAACGTGTCCTGCGCCCGGGTGGCCTGTTGGTTGTCGATAACGCGTTGTCTCATGTTGAGCAGATGGCGCCGTTTAAGAGCCTCGTCGATGGCGACAGCATGTTTACCACCTGTCTGGTGCCTGTAGGCAAAGGGGAATATCTGGCAACCCGCTCGTGCTGACGTTGTGAAAAAATCTCAGAAAAAAGCAAGATCGGTCAGGATTTGACCGGCGCTTTGCCTTAGATTCCTACCAGACCGCTGAGAAGGAACCCGAAGGAGAGGATCGCATGTCGCTCGCTGAACAGATCAACCGTGTGTGTAGCTATATTGTGCAACATCTGGATGAGGAACTACCCCTCGATCAGTTGAGCCGTGTTGCCGCCGTGTCGAAATTCCATCTACATCGCGTGTTTGTCGCCCAGACCGGCATGACTCTGTTTCGCTTTATCCAACTGTCCCGGCTACGCAAAGCATCGTATCAACTGGCCTTTAAGGACATGAAGATTATCGACATCGCTCTTGATGCCGGGTATGAGAGTCCCGAAGCCTTTGCGCGCTCGTTTAAAAAGACCTTTGGCCGGACACCTTCTCAATTTAGGAAGCAACCACAATGGCTGGAATGGCAGCTGACGCAGAATCAGCTCGTCCAGCCGGGAGAACGGGAAATGAATGTCGCAATTGTTGAGGTAAAAGAAACAAAAGTGGCCGTGCTGGAGCACTGGGGTGCGCCGGAGCGGGTGATGGAAAGTGTCGAAAAATTTATCCAGTGGCGTAAGCAGACCGGCCTGTCGCCGGTGAAGACCAGCCAGTCATTCGGGGTGCCATTTCGTGACCCGAACACGGCTCCACCCGAAGAGTTTCATTTTGATATCTGTGGTTCCATCGACGAGGATGTGCCCGCCAATGACTATGGTGTCACCACCGGCACGATCCCCGGAGGGCGTTGCGCCATGATTCGTCATTACGGCAGCCGCGATACCATTTCGGACAGCGTCTATTCGCTGTATCGGCAATGGTTGCCGGACAGTGGCGAAGAGTTGCGGGATTATCCCTGTTATTTTCGCTATGTGAACCTACTGCCGGAAGTGGATGAGTGTGATCTGATTACGGAGATTTATCTGCCGATCAAGTAACGGCCGGAACCGAAAGAGTGTTTCAGAAAAAAATCGCCAGCAGAGAGGCTGCAAAATATAGCTGCTCTGCTGGCGACGGTGATTTTTAGCGTCAGTGCTTAAGTGTCGCGATTACATTTGCAGTAATCCCAACACGGTTTTGGCGGACTGGTTGGCTTGCGTTTGCATGGCAATGCCCGCTTGTTCAAGAATCCGGTTCCGGGTCATGGCAGACACTTCTTCCGCCATGTCGGCATCAGCAATGCGCGAGTTTGCCGCAGTCATGTTTTCAGCCACATCGCCGAGATTGGCAATGACGGATTCAAAGCGTCCTTGAACGGCTCCGAGTTCGCCGCGGGTGCCGGATACCCGGCTCAAGGCGTCGTCGATGGCGGCAAGAGAAGACTGCGCACCTGATTGACTTAACACATTTAAATCCGTGGTGCCCAGGTCTTGCTGACTTGCACCGTCCACCTGAACCGTGATCTGTTCACCCGCATCGGCACCGACCTGAAATGTCATGCCGGATTCTGCCATATCGCCATTGAGAAGTTTCTGACCATTGAACGATGTCGTTCCGGCAATGCGGTCCAATTCCGACTGGAGCTGGGAAAATTCCGAGTTCATTGACGCACGGTCCGCATCGTTGTAGATGCCGTTGGAGGACTGTACTGCAAGTTCACGCATCCGTTGCAGAATCGTCGTACTTTCACCAAGGGCGCCATCAGCCGTTTGCACCAGCGAATAACCATCGTTGGCGTTACGGATTGCCTGATTGATGCCGCGCACCTGAGAATTAAACCGATCAGAAATGGCCAAGCCGGCTGCATCATCCTGAGCACTGTTGATGCGTAACCCGCTGGAGATACGCTCCATCGATTTATTGAGATTTTGCTGCGCTTGAACAAGGGTTCGACTGCTAAGGGCAGAACCGCTGATTGTGTTAGCCATATGACACCTCCTGGAGCCGCTCCAAGTCGAGGGGAGATTCTTCTACCGGGTCTTTAAATGTAACATATTGGACCCGTTTGTCAATTTCACCATCAGGATGAGGACAGAGATTTTAGACGATATTTCAGCATGTTTAGTCATGTGTGAAAACCTGGACAGGCTTTGGTCAGGCCTGCCTGCAAAGTGCCTCGTCAGAAGGAATAACTCTTTTTCCCAAAGGGAATATCCAGTTTTTTCATCCGGCTACGTAATGTGTTGGCATTGATCCCCAGCAGTTCCGCCGCACCATCGTTGCCATGTATTTTGCCGCCCGTCATTTCCAGACAGCGGATAATGTGTTGCCTAGTCATGTCGTCCAATTTAAACGATGGTGGTGCCTCGGGTTCTTTTTGTGGGTGAGCTGCTGTGGTCTGGAGATATTGCTTTGCCAGACAGGGGAACAGGCAACTGGAGGTGTTGTCAACGTGGTTGCTTTGATTGGACAGAGAAAAGTGGTTTTGTGACAAGGTGCGTCCCTTGTTCTGGATCAAGGCACGCTCCACGACATTTTCCAGCTCGCGGATGTTGCCCGGCCAATGGTGCTGCATCAAAAAGTCGATGGCTCCGCTGGCAATTGGCGGCGGTTCGCGAAACCCCAGTTCTTTGGATTTCCGGTTGATAAAATATTCGACAAGGTCGGGGATGTCTTCTCGGCGTTGTTTCAGTGACGGGATGACGATCGGGTAGGTGTTCAAGCGAAACCATAAATCCTGGCGGAACTGGTTGTTTTTAACCATCTTCTCAAGATCGCGATTGGTTGCCGCAATCACCCGGATGTCAACGGAGACCACATCGCTGCCGCCAACACGCTCAATCTCTTTGCTTTGAAGAACGCGTAACAAACGGGTCTGTGCCTCCAGTGGCAGCTCGCCGATTTCATCAAGGAACAGTGTCCCTCCGTCCGCTCGCTCAAAGCGCCCCCGTTTCATCGACACCGCGCCGCTGAACGCGCCTTTCTCGTGACCAAATAATTCACTGTCGAGCAGCGTTTCGGGAATCGCTCCGCAATTGACCTTGATAAACGGCCCGTTTTTACGGGCGGATGCATAGTGGATGGTGCTGGCAATCACTTCTTTGCCGACGCCGGTTTCACCCAACAAGAGCACCGTACTGTTGAGTGGGGCCACTTGTTTGGCCATGGCCAGTACATGGGATAATCCGCCTTGCGCGCCAATGATCTTGGTCCCCGTCTTTATCTGCAGTTCATTGCGAAGAAGCTGATTGTCACGGTTGAGTTTTTCTTTGAGGCGAAACAACTCCTGGTGGCGTAACGCGTTCGAGGTGGCAATGGAGAAGGGTTCGCGAACCGAGGTGAGAAGTTGACGATGTTCTTCACTGTAACTATTGGGCTTTCTCGCCCTGGCGACAAGAGTGCCAAAAACATGGTCTGCAATGCGCAGAGGCAAGATGATTTCTGAATAGCCCTTGTTGTGAACATAAGGCTCCATGAGGCGGCAAAAACTATCGAGCTGCGTGTCTGCAACCAGTTTGGCCTCGCCATCGATCATCTCGCTGTATAGCACAAGAAGATCTTGGGGCAGATAAACGATTTCATCCACTTTGTTTTCAATATCGTAAGACGCATAGGCAATGCGCGAAAGTGTCCCGCTGTCCGGATCAAACAGAGAAATAAAAAAGGCGTCCAGCGGTAAAAAATCCTGCAAATACTCAAAACAATCGTTAGCAACTTCCTTGATATCCAGACTGCGACAAACCAGAAGGGTGATCTGTCGGAAAAATTCACTGCTCAAGTGATTTGCCTCCTTATTGTTAAACTTTACCAACTCGAATGATCGTTCGTTTTCACAAAACTACCAAAACTTACTACATATCACAACGATATTTCACAATCTATTGTCCTTCCTTTGAAGTAAATAGAATAACTATCTGTAATTATATGTTTTTTTGATATGGCACGATTTCGGCTATGACAACTCAGTTTAGTATCAATTTTTGAGCACAAATAATAAAAAGCTAAATGATGAGAGTGAAAGGAGGCTAATAAAGGAAGTATTCAAACGGGATAGAGAACGAAAAAAGGAGAAAGGACAACACCTTGTCTAAGGAGGAAGAATGAACATCTGGCAGTATGTTTTACTCGCTGCGGTTACGACGTCGGCTTTGATCTGGCCTTCATCGGATGTGCAGGCCATGACTGTTTCCGGCCGTGCCAGTACCGTGGTGGAGTGGTACGACAACGCTGATGGTGACACCAGCGTTCCGTTTTATCAGTACCTGCTCCTCAACGTGAGGGACATTGATAACAACGGACTCAACTTTAAAAGTTATGGGCGCTTTGCCGATGACTTGGCGGATGAGGAAGATGCCGACAGCCGTCTGTATTACGCCTATTTGGAAAAAAAGAATGTTGTGGAAGGCCTTGATTTCAAACTGGGTCGCCAGTTTATCTCCACAACAGCCGGCGCATCGGTCATGGATGGTCTCTATGTCAACTACGAGGCAGCCTGCGGCTATGGCATCAAGCTTTTTGGTGGTGGTGATGTCAGCTACTACAAAGGCTACAGCGCGACAGACCTGATTGGTGGTCTGGAAGTGTACGGGCAACTGTTTGATTCTCTGGATATTGCCCTGTCCTACCTGCAGAAGTGGGATGAAAGCGAGCTGACCCATGAACTTTTCGGTCTGAATCTCGATTATGACTTTAACGACTCGCTCAATCTCTACAGCGAAACCCAATTCAACTATTTGTCCAATACCGTCAGTTACTTCCTGATTGGAGCGAACTACCTGCCCACGACGGATTGGTCACTGCGTGCGGAATACCTCTATTCCCTGCCGGTATTCTCCTCAACCTCCATCTATTCGGTGTTTGCCGTCGAGGAATACGAGGAACTGATGGCTGAGCTGTCTTACTCCATCATGCCGGGATTGCGCTCCTTTATCCGCGGCACTCTGGAAAAGTACGACGCGTACGATGATGCCGTCGTCCTTGAAGCCGGTATCGAGAAGATTCGTAAAGACCGCTTCTCCGGTTACTTGGTCGGCACCTGGCGTGATGATGAAGAGGGTGACGACCTGTACGGCATTAAAGCACGCGTTGCGTATCTGGTAACGCCGAAGTTCCAAGCCGGTGTCGGTGCGCATATCGATGTTCTCGAACGCGAACTCGATTATGACGATGATGAAACCACAGCGTCGCGTGTGTGGGTGGATGGCACCTGCTATTTCACTCGTGATCTCAATCTCGAAGCCAAAGTCGAGCGCATTGAGAGCGACCTCTATGACGAATACTACTCCGGTCGTGTTCGTCTCAATGTTCACTTCTAACAAGGAGCCCCATTATGACACGAGTTTTACTCGCCATTTTCGTAATGGCGATCCTGTCACTCACCCCGGCTTTTGCCGCCGAATTCAATCATGACGCGCACAACACTTATCTGGATGAACCGGATAACTGTGTGCAGTGCCATGTTGAAGATGCGCCGAGCATTGAGCCGCAAAGCAGTGTTTGTCTGCAATGCCATGACGCCGCGTTTGTTGATGATGTTGAATTCCCGGGCATGAAAACCCACGATCTGCTCTGGGCGTTGAACCACGGTCCGTTTGCTCAAAAAAGCAATGCCGATTGTGCCTCCTGCCACGGTCAGGATGACTGTATGGAATGCCACACCGCCGGACATGCCGATGAGCAGGGTGATTTCGGTAATGCCATGATCAATGTTCATGACGGTGATTTCCGTTTTACCCATGCGATTGCAGCGCGCGGCAATGAGCAGCGTTGTACCTCCTGTCACGAAAACCGCTTCTGTATCGAATGCCACGATCAATTCGCTCCTGAAGACCTCTCGGTGCTTTCCCACCGTAAAGGATGGAGTTCAATTGCGGTTGCCGGTACGCCGCACGACCAGTTTGGCCCTGAGACATGCCAAACCTGCCACAGCCGTGTTGTCGTTCCGGCACACGACTGGTCAGTCAGCCATGCCCGCGAGGCTCGTAAAAACCTGGCCAGCTGTCAGGCCTGTCATCCGGAAGGCGATATCTGTCTCAAATGTCACAGTGCAACAACCGGGCTCGGCATCAATCCCCATCCCAAAGATTGGGATGATTATGCCAATCGCCTGAAAGATGCTGGCGATGGTCGCACTTGCCGTAAGTGCCACTAACGTTTTTCAACAACCAGATCACGTGGAGGAAAAAGAATGCAAAAAAGATTGTTCCCTGTTTACGCCGTGATGTTGGCCGCACTGATGGTGCTGTCAGGATGCGGTAGCAACAGCAGTTCAGGTGGAAGCAGCAGTATCGCGTCGGATTCGCTGGGAACCGACACCACTGGTGAAGCCTATATTGGTGCAGCAGCTTGTATCGATTGCCATGAAGGTTTCAGCTGGAGCGCCGCTGAAGTGACCGCTTTTCTTGACGGAAAGCACGTCAGTCACAGTGACCATGTTGATGCCAGTATGGCTGCTGATGGCTGCCTCGGATGTCACGATCCCATCGGCGATGGCCGTTCTGTAGAAGACTATGTTGATCCAAGTATTGTTCCTGAAAATGGTATGGCTGTCGTTACCTGTGAAGCCTGCCACGGCGCAGGCGGTGATCACTATGGTATCGGTCCAATGCCTCAGCCTCAGCCGGGAGCCGATGTTTGTGGCCAATGTCACAGCACCCTGCCGGATTCGCACCTGCCCCACCATCCGAATGCAAACACGATTTATGAGGGTTACGCGGCCTCTGCGCACGCCGGTTCTGCCGGTCCGGGATATTCCGAATATTCAACCGACGAAGATCTGCAGAATGCACACATGACCGACCACCTGCCGTTTGGTCACAACTGTGTCAAATGTCATACCCATGAAGGTGCCATTAAGTACCTTGAGGTGGATAATGCCGATGGGATCGCTGCCATTGATGACGGTGCAGGCAACAGCTACACCTCGATTCAGTGTAAAACCTGCCACGATCCGCATGAAGCGGGCAAACTGCTGGAGCCCGGCGTTCATGAAGAGCACCCGATCTATGCTGAAGACGGTGTCACCCTCATTGGCCTGGAAAACATTACGGTGTCATCAGCACAATTCAACACCTGTATGAACTGCCATGATCAGGAAGGCTATCACCTGACACGCAATACTGCATGGTCAATGCTGGAAACTCACTTTGACGATGAGACCACTGTCGATATCGAAGGCTACGCGATTGACGAGACTTCCGAGAACTCCTGTGGCGCGTGCCATGACATTCACGGTCCTAAAAACGAGATCAACGAGCAATGGGCCAAGTCTGGCCATGCTGCTGAAATCGGCCTGGTTAAAGAAGAGCTTGGTCCGGATGCCGTGATTTCTCTGGATGATGAAGAGGAAAGACACTCTGTCATCGCCTTTACCGAGATCAACTTCGCCTTGACCGAAGGTCGTGAAACCTGCCAGCGTTGCCATACCACCACTGGTGCAAGTAACTACCTGGGCAACGAAGAGAATTACGACGCAGCCAACAACGACTTCAGCTACCTTGATCCGCAGTATGACGCCGATGGGAATCTGGTTTCATCAAAAATTGAATTCCTGTCCTGTGAAACCTGCCATACCAGCGCAACCACTGGTGCTCTGCGCATCACTGACACCGACATCACCCTTGATTACACCTATGGTGGTGAAGAGATCGTTCTGAGTGGTGTCAATGAATCAACCACCTGTCTGACCTGTCATGGTGGTTGGGGTAACATGGATAGCTTGGTTGCCATGGATGACGAAAGTCGCGATTTCCACGGTGTTCTTCACCATGGTCCCGCAGGTGCCATCTTGTTTGCCGACCAAACCCATGCGGCCTATGAATTTGCCGGTCAGGTCTATTCCAGTACCTCACCCCACAAATCTCTGGGCAGCGCTGAGGGCGGTCCGTGTGTGGCCTGTCATATGCCTGAAAAGAACCACTCCAATATCGTTGCCGACACCATGACTGGTGTGGTCACCAGTGGCGATACCTGTGTGTCTTGTCATGGTGGTTCCATGACCGCAGCACGACTCACCGAGCTGAATGAACAACGTCAACAGGCCGCTGCATTGATTCGCAGCTACACCAACAATGCCGCTGAGACACCGAATGCCCTCGGTGTGGGTGGCGTGGGTATCAATGTCTGGTCTGCCGATGCGTCTTATGGTCGTGCGATCCACAACCCCTCTCTGGTGCCGACGGAATCGTTCCGCGCCTTCTGCAACTGGTGGGTGATTTACGATGATCGTGGTGCCGAAGCGCACAACCCGACCTACGTCAAGCAAGTGGCATTCGATACCATCGATTATATGCAGGATGCCGATCTTGACGGAACCATCACCATTCCGAATCCGGCCAACTGGGCTGGTGCCATTGAATGGCTGGGTGGCAATGTGAGCACCGGTGTGATCACTCGCCCCTAATCTGTACATTGCTTGTTGTGGTCGCCGGGTGGGAAACCACCCGGCGACTAAATCTTTGACGTCATTTTAGAAAGCTTGGAACCGCAGGAAGCCATGTCATGGGTCGCATAGGGATGACAACTGAACAAAAGCGCAAAAGGATATTGTTTGAAGCCCGGCGACTGTTTGTCGCCAGAGGCTTTCATGCGGTATCAATTCCGGAGATTGTCAAAGCGTCAGAGGTCAGTACCGGAACCGTCTATAATCACTTTGGCTCCAAAAAAGAGCTGGCCAAAGAGATCTACAGGGTGTCATTGATCGAATTGGAAAAAAGGGTTGAAGTGCGCATTAGCAAAGTCCACACAACCTACGAAAAGGTCAACGCCATCATTGAAATACTGCTCGAACTGTCAGAGATCAATGCCGACCTGATCAGCTATCTGTTTCTTTCGGACGATATTGCCTTCTGTAAAGCAGACGATCCGTTATCGGAAATTCCCACCAGTCATCTTTTGTTTAAGATTTTTGCCGAGGGCATTGAAAAGTCCGATTTATGTCCCGGTGATCTAAGCAGTAAGGTGTTTGCTTTTTATGGTGTCGTGCTGATGAACATAAAAATGTATTTCAGCAGCAAAGAAAAAGATCCCCTCTGTCGCGGTTATTATCAAGATATTATCCGGCGTGCCTGGAGTGCCTCATTTATTTGAATGAAAATGGAAGCATGAAAACGGAACGAAAACGACCTGAAAAGAAGAAAGGCTTCTTACGTGAACAAACAAACTGTGCGCATGCCGTTGAAGGGTAACCGCTTCAGTCCCACTGCGGATGAAACGATTCAGGATATTCTGTGTCAGTTGCACGGTGCCCGTCTGGTGTTATTGAAAGCTGGCACCGTCAATAGCGATGTCGGTCCAGTGCTGTCCAGTGCCTGTAATTACATTGGTCTGGCCATCGAACTGATCAATAAAAATGAAGAACACATTGTCATGACACCGGATTATCCCTGTATCTTTCCGTGGGATCGTATTCTCAGCAAGCCCGGATGTGCCATGTGCATGAAGCATTGGCCGCGTTCCGGAGGGCACGACAAAATGATCCTTTATGGGCATGCCGATACCGCTTTGCAACTCGTGATCCAGTCGGCAAAAGAGATCGGTCAAACCGAAACAGCATGGAAGGCACAATGTGGCGAATATCTGGCCGAAGCCTTGGGCAAGCTGGCACCCCTTTCACAACTCAAACCCGCCCGAAGAAGATTTCGCCTGTTCAGTTGAGCCGTTTAAAGGCGCCAGCCATACCGCATAGAGCCTCGGGTATCATCTCCCCAAGTCCTGATCCGCAGCCTCCCGCAAAAATCGCTTGATCTCACCCGGCGATGGCATAACCAGAGCACCCGAAATGTGCCACATGGGGCGGCCCTCCATCTCTCCTATTTCTCCCATGACAAGTAGAGCTTCGGTGTCTGTCCCCCCTTTGCCATCGCTGGAGTGGAGCGGTGGTTCACCGAAAAAAGCGAACAACTGTCTGAGGGCGTAGCCCGAGTTTTGTGAGCGCGGTGAACCGCCGTGGAACGGAAGGCACCTGCCGCAGGCAGGCGAGGGCATGGGGTGTGTTTCTTTGCATCCTTTCTTGTCACATAACAAGAAAGGATGTCGGGTGTGTGGTCGATACCCCACGTCACGTGGGGACCAAGCTGCAAGTAATGATAAAGTTCGCCAAAGCAGGATATAAGAATTGCCTCGCACAAAATAAGTCGACAGGGGTCCATGACTATTCATGGACCCCTGTCGCTGTCTCACGCAAAAATCGTTTGATCTCGCCCGGCGTGCGCAAATGAAAGACCTGCTTGTCGTGCGCCGCCTGAGCGACAAACGCGCGGTAGCGCGGTGTCAGGTGTCGATGGCACAACCACAGCACCCGATAACTGCTCAGCGTGCTGCGCCACATGGGGCTGCCTTCCGGCCACCCTTCTGGCCATCTTGCCTTAGGACCCCACAGCCCTTTGATCAACCGTTTCGTTACCCACCAGGCATGCAGATACAACGGCAAGTCCAGGTAGACCAGCGTGTCGGCCATGTCAAGGCGCTGCCACAGGGTCGTCATGCAGCCAAAGCCGTCAATAATCCACTTCGGATGTTGCAGCAGCTCGGCATGGAGGGCCAGATATTCTTCTTGAGGGATTTCGTCACCGCCGGGGCGGAACTTGATGGTATCCAGGGGATGCAGCGGCAGACCGGTGGTCTCGGCCAGCTTTTTTGCCAGAGTGGATTTGCCGCCACCGGCATTACCAAATACAGCGACTCGTTTCAATGTTGCCTCCTGTTTCGTGTGAAATAAAGCCCAGAAAGCAGCAACAAAAAAACCCGCCTTCTTGGGCGGGTTCGGCCAACGTATCAGCACATCACAACACCCACCATCCCTAGGGAATGGTGATAATAATGTTCTGGTGATGTGTGGGGTTTGTGTTCATGTCTAAAATGTGCGGGATGGTGCGGGAAATGTCAACCCTGCGTTGGCAACTGGTGCAAATCAAAAATAATCTGATCCCATGATGTATCCTTGAAGCCGCGCCCTCTCTTGAAAAATCTTGATAATTAATATGTCCTCAGCTAGCCTCTGGTTTTGTCTATTTAAATCACAACAAATCGTAGTTTATGACGGGGGGGTGTTTTGGATAAACTGGCAAGAGCTGTGCTCGTTCTGGTTACTGTCTTGTTGTTGCCTGTTGTTTGCGTGGCGGAGATCGTCGAATTGCCAAAATGCAATGCTCAGATTTCAGGCGATTTGAAGGGCGTAAGAATTCAGGAGGGCGAGGGAAAGGGTCAATCTGAATATCATCAATACCTTGTCCATATTGGAAAAGATGTGGTTGTGCATGTGATGAAGCTCGATTTTCCTGATTCTGCTCTTTTTGGCAAAACGTCGGACGAAATTCTTGATGAAACGATCGATGTCGTCATTCACACAATGAACAAGGCGGCCTACGAGGATGCCGACATCCTCAGCATTCAGCCGACCAGTTATAACGATTTGCCCGGCCGTATTGTTACGATAAACGCAACGAAAGTTGGTTACTTGCAAAGGACAAAAGCGTTTCTTAAAGATCAATCCGTCATTGTTGCGTCGGTTGTCGGACCGGTAAACGCGATTGGCGAACGGGAAAACCAAATTTTTGAATCGTTTATGTTTTGGTAGCGCTCTCCCAGCAAGAACAATTCAATTTTTTAAGATAGATATATTTTAGTGATTTTGTAGGGATATCCTATTAGGTAGCTTGAGGGGGATGCGTACCGCGACGAAGGAGGCTTTTTTGAAAAAATTGACATGGGGTGTGATTATTCTTCTGCTCGTCCTTTTAGGGCCTGTCATTTGTACCACAGATATCGTCGAATTTCCAAAATGTAATGCGCGGATTTCCGGCGATTTAAAAGGGGTGAGGGTTCAGGACAAAAGTGACGAACAGGGTGAATCCTCACAATATTTTGCCCATATCGGCAAAGGAGTGGCCGTTCATGTAATGAGAATTGACTTTCCTGATGAACTACTTAAGGGAGAGAGCTCGGATGACATCCTTGATTTTATGGTCCAAATCGTCATGAAAACGATGAACAAAGCGGCCGACGGGAATATCGACATCCTCAGCATTGAGCCGACCAGTTATAACGATCTACCCGGTCGTATTGTTACAATGGATATGGCTGAGGTTGGTTGTGTGCAAAAGACAAAAGCTTTCCTCAAAGACCATCGATCTATTATTGCCGCGACTCTTGTTGGCCCAACAGATAAAGTGGGGGAACGGGAAAATTTGATTTTTGAATCCTTCAGGTTTTGGTAAAGCCTTTTTGGAAACAACATTGCTTCGTTATGGCAAAATAGAGAACGTGGATTTTGTCCTAAATATCAAGTACGCCTTCCCCTCTTTTTTTCGTATAGGGGTGGCAATGGAAATACCGTTCGCAAACTCTTGTCACATCCGCCCGAGTGAATTCACAATGTAAGCGCGTTGGTTCTTCCACTGGACTGAAAATGAAACGTACTCTTTTATTGATCGTGATCCTGCTTGTCGTCGCCGGGCTCTACTTGTATCCGACCAAAGAAAGAGACGTCTACGATGTTGTCCAGGGGAAGGAGCATTACGGCACTTTGGTTCTAAGCTGTGAGATCGAGGGCCTGCCCATCACCATTGATGAAAAACAGGTCGGGGTCACCAAAAAGGAAGCGCAGACCTTCAATCTGACGGTGAAGGGTGTTTATGGCACGGCGGACCATGAGGTCGTCGTCCGGCAAGAGGTTGATGCTGACCATGAATACTATTTTTGCGAAAGGTTTTCCTTCAACCGTTATATCGATGTGGAAGAACATCCGCTAAAACGGATCGCACTTTTTCTCTCTCCTGCAGAAGATCACACCTTCCCACCCGTCAATCAGGCCATTGCTTTGCGCCTCAAGCCGAATGTGATGGCGCGCAACACCGGACTTGTGCAGGAGGTAAAGCTCAAACACAACTCCGCGTGGCATATGGCTGAGGATGGGGCCGAGGATGAAAACCGCCTGTATGTGCTCACGCGTGCCGAAAAAGATCTGAACCGGCCCAGTAGAAATGAACCGGTTGCAGGCGAGTTCGTCGAGGTGTACGACAAAGAGACGCTGGCGTTTATTGGTGAACAGCAGCTGCAACCGATCCCTGTCTATGACAGCTTTGCTACCTATAACTCTATCGCCGTTGATGACGACACCCTCTATATCGGTAACAGGGTTGCCCAGCTCCTGCGTCTGGACAAACAGAGTCTGTCAACAAAAAGAGCTACTCCCGAAGTACTGGACGGTTGGATCTCAGGCCTGACCACCTATCAGGATTACCTGATCGCTTATGGCGAAGGAGATCGGATCTCGGTTTTTAAAGACGATCAACTGCTCTATGTGATCGATGAAAAAGAACATTATCCCGACAACATCGACCAGATTCACGATTATGATGACTATAATCGCATTGACGCGGTCTTTCTGCATCATGGGCTGCTGTATGCCACAAACTTTCGCGGGTTTATCAATGTCTATGCCCTTGAAGACGGCCGCTTTATCAAGCAGATCAATACGATCAGATATGAAGAAGAATGGGGTTACGTGGTTGGGCGCCACACCGGAGCAGTCAGCGTTTATCAAGAGCGTTATCTTTACTTTGCCATCGATTATAACGGCCTGTTGATTTTGGATAGCGAAACCGGGGCCATCTCTCACATTCCCACGCTGTTCCCAGAAAAAATAGAATACAGCGAGCTTTTCCATGAAAATATCGATGTCACCAAAAAAACGGACATCTACAAGATGGTTTTTTACCGCCATTTTCTTATTTTCAGCGAAGTGAATGCTCTTCATCCATTCGTCTACGCATACGATCTGCAGAGCAAACAAATCGTCCATACCTTCAAAGGGCACCAAGGTGACATCACGGAGCTGTTTTTGCACGGGGATCATTTGACCGGTCTTAGCTGTGAGGGTCGATTGTATCGGTGGGACTTGACGGTTTTGGTACAGAGTCCGGTAGCTGAATAACGAGAAGACAGTACGTAGATGTAACCGTTTTTCACAAATATTTCCTCTAAAATCCATTATTCATAAACGATACGTGTTTTTCACGTATTTCCTGATTTGTCGCAAGAAGCGATTCTCGCCGTTTTGTATCCCCGGAATTGTAGCAAAATGAGTGGGATTTCCTCTAGAATGACAACGGCTTCTTTTCAACGGTAGATCTGTCCCCCTTGATTCCTTCTGTCAAAAAGAGCCAGAACGAATGACAAGTTGACGGAGCAGGTGATTGAACAAAAATACGCAGAAATTTTCAGTCAGGTGGAATAAGGTTTGTGACGTGCCGGATTGAGGCAATTCTGATTGGGGCCTCCTGTTCGCGCTAATCTAGACGGAATTCAAAGGGCGGATGCCCTTCTTAACTGTTGGAATTACAGTAGGGGGAAATAACGTTTGTTCAGTTCTTTATTCTAGAATTGGGTATTGCTATACATGTGAATTGATGTCAAAATTCCCAGATAATGTCAATTTCTGGACATGCTCCTCTTTTCTTATCTGGTATCTCCATGTCAAAATTTTATGAAATTAGAGATCCCATTCATGGCTTTATCAAGCTGACTGAATGGGAGAGGGATATTATCAATCAACCTGCTTTTCAGCGATTACGCCGAATAAAGCAGCTTGCGTGGACGGATATGGTATATCCTGGAGCCTCGCATTCAAGACTAGAGCATTCATTAGGTGTAATGCATGTTGTTAGTTGCCTGTTTGATTCCATTTGCGAAAAGCAAAAGGATTTTCTTGAAGCTCTAGGCTACAACACTAACGGATTAGGACGTCTCAGAAGCTTAATCCGATTGGCTGCGTTATTGCATGATATTGGTCACTCCCCCTTTTCTCATGCAGGTGAGGATATTTTCCCATTTATGCCTAACTCTGAAAAGAGGTATGAGCATGAAGAGTATTCAGCAGCAGTTATAAAGTTTGAATTGCGTGATGTAATTGAGAATGGCAAAAGTAATAGAACAAATTACAGGATTACTGCTGATGAAGTAGCGGGCTTTCTTACTGGCGCAGAATCATTCGATTGCATTCTTTGGCAAGGGCTTTTGACAAGTCAGATGGATGGCGACAGGATGGATTATTTGTTGCGAGATGCCTATCATGCAGGTGTAAACTATGGAAAATATGATCTAAATAGACTTGTTGCCACCGTTCGTTTGATTGAGCGGCCTGAAATGGCTGACAGTGTTGGTGGTTATTCACTTGGCATAGATGAAGATGGAATCCATGCAGCAGAAGGTTTGTTACTTGCTCGATATATGATGTTTACACAGCTATACTTTCACAAAACACGTGTAATTTATGATTATCATTTGGTAGAGGCTATTCAAGCTGTTCTTCAACCCCACGGCGGCTGTTTTCCCCCTCCAGATAGTCCTGAGAATATAAAAGCTTATCTAGATTGGGACGACTGGAAAGTACTCGGTGCAATAGCTTCCGGAGAGGGGGGAATACATGGAGAAATTCTTAAAAATAGAAACCATTTCAGACGATTGAGAGAAACACCTGAAGTTCCTGATTTAAACGATTTGGAATGGATCGAAGATCTTCAAAATGAACTTGTTACTGTTGGCGCGGTACGTCGCGACGCCGCGAAATCATGGTATAAATTCCAGCAAATTAACGATGAAGTTTTAGTTGAGAAAGAATCTGGTCGTAGAAATAAAGACAATGTTGTCCCCCTTTCAAACATGTCTCCTGTTGTAAAGGGGCTGAAAACTGTTAAACAGAGTCGTATCTACGTCCCAGAAGACCGAAGAAAGCAAGCTGAAAAAATTGCAGAGCAATTTGATCAGAGAGGAGATTGATTATGAGTGGAACACCGTGGGAAGCATATGGCTTAATAGCACATTTAGCTCAGAAGTTGTATGAGGATAATTTTGGGAAGACAAAATTACAAAAAATAGTTTACTTGTTGCAGAGATTAAAGAATATATCTGTAGGATATAATTATACATTCTATACATATGGACCATTCTCAAGTGATTTAGCTGCTGACCTTGATTATATTAAAAACATTGAGGGGATAAAAATAGACTATGACCCCTCAATCAATATGTATGGTATACATCCAGCAGAAAATACTTCTCGTCTAACAGAAAAAG
Organism: uncultured Desulfuromonas sp.; assembly: GCF_963666745.1. Lineage (NCBI taxonomy): Bacteria > Pseudomonadati > Thermodesulfobacteriota > Desulfuromonadia > Desulfuromonadales > Desulfuromonadaceae > Desulfuromonas > uncultured Desulfuromonas sp. The sequence continues at coordinate 3,328,713 of NZ_OY762961.1, forward strand.
CTAGTGAGTTTCTGTCTGCCAATAAAGCTGAAATAGATGAGATAATTAATCGCTTTGGAAAACGCCAAGCGAAAGAGTTAGAACTCTCAGCAACTTTGGTTTTTGTTCAGAAGAGTGGAATTACAAATGAAGACGAACTGCTGTCACGTGTCAAGGAGCTAAAGCCAAAGTTTACAGAAAGTGAAATACGTGAATCTTTAGATGAATTGAGAAAATGGAAATATTTAAGTTAAAATAAAATTGCAATAAAAAAGGCCCGAATTAATTCGGGCCTTTTTTATTTAAAGAGCCCCATTAAATATGAATTTCTATAAATTGCTATTTTCGTTCAGTTAGGTAATAAACTCATGCCTTCTAGCGAAGGGGAAAACATGGATTGTAGGCAAAGATTTATTGAAGAATACCTCAGAGAAAGAAAAGCGACTTTGCAAAAGGAGTGGCTCACTACTAAAAGCTGGATAAAAAGACTGAAAAAACATACGAGAACAGAAGAAATGATTAGACTTATTGTGGTGGATTCGAAATTTAATGAAGAATGGCTAGATAGAATAAAAGAACTATTTTCTGAACAAGATTCGACTCCTAGGTATATTGAAAAACTTTTACTAGATATGGATACCAATTTGAAGAAACAAAATAACCGTAGTTTTTTTCTACTTTTATATGGTGCTCTTATCACGGCTACATTCAAGTTATTTGGGTTAGATTTTTCTATAGTCTTGGTACTATTTGGATTTTTAATTGCAGGAGAGCGACTAATTGTAGACGAGACGGTTGGAGCCCTAGAGGAGTTAAAACTATTAGTTAAATATGCTCAGAAAGAATATATGGAATGAGTGTCAATTTAGAGCCTACTCCGCCAACTGCTGCAAATCAAAAATAATCCGTTCGCCATGACGCACCTGATCGCGCAGGCGGGAGAGCTTTTTGTCGAGGGCGGTGAGTTGGCCTAAGCCCTGGCGTTCTTCATCGCTAGTTTCGATGATGGCAGCGATCCCGCCGTTACGGATCACCAGACGGCGGTCGCCGGACAGGGCCAGCAAAGGGTCGTGGGTGGCCATGAGGACGATCTTTTCTTCTTTGACCAGCAGGTCGAGGGCGCGGCGGCGGTCGACACCGGCGTTTTCGATTTCGTCGATGAGCACAATGGGCGAAGCGCTCAGGCAGGCGACGTCGGCAATCATCAACGCGCGCGACTGACCGCCGGACAGGGCGGTGACCGGCGTGTCGAGGGTGAACGGTTCCCCGGCGAGATCAACGGCGGTAGTGAAGATCTGTTCGACCCGCTGTGCCACATCGCTGATCAGGCGGCTTTCGGCGTGCATGGTGATGAACTCGCGCACGGTGAGATCCATGACGAAGTTCATGTTTTGCGACAGTTGCGCCACCAGTTGTTGCTCACCGGACAGGCGGCGGTTTTCATCGGGTACCTGACCATCAAGCAAAATCTGCCGTTTCGACGGCGTATCCCCTTGAGCCAGACATTCAATGTCGGCCAACAGCCGACTCTTGCCGGAGCCGGTTGGCCCGACCACACACACCACTTCACCGCTACGCAGGATCAGATCCTGCTGCTCTTGGGCTCCGCTCTTATCCACCCCAGCCTTAATGGTCACCTCACGCACCGTACTGGTTTCACTGCTTTGGAACGCCTCCATTTGAGTGATGAAGTCGACACATTGGCTGGTCAGTGTCGCGTGGTCGAGGGCAAACTCTTCCAGATGGGCGGCGGGGATGCCGTCGAGAAACGCACCAAGGCTGATCTCGTCATCCGGGGGCGTCAGGTTGAGGGCGGCAAAGAAGTCGCGCACATAGGGACGCTCGCTGAGCAGCTGATGCAGGGATTGAGTGAGAAGCGCGGTATCGGTCATGAGAAATCCATGGTTTTGATGTTGCCGATCTGACAATCGGGGCCGATGCGGGTTTCGCCGAGGCAATAGGAACACAGCGCGGCAGGCATGGTGAAGCGCAGGCGCATGTCGTTGAGGGTGGTGACTTCGGCGGCACTCTGGAAATGGCGTTGCAGCAGCAGCGTGCCCTGGCCGGTGAGGCCGTTGACCGGCAGCACCGCCGCCTTGGGGTTGACCTGACGGACGCGAAAGGCAAACACTTCGCGTTCGGCCTGGGAGACGATATCGCCTTTGGTCAGCACGACCACGTCGGCGCTTTTCAGCATCGGGCCGATCTTGCGTGGCGTGTGCACGCCGCTGAGGTGGTCGATGACGCACACCGCCAGCACATCCTTGATGTGCGGCGAACAGCGGTTGCACAGGCCAGCACTCTCGCTGATCAGCAGATCAAACCCTTCGCGTTGCCCCCATTGCACGGCCTGCTCAATATTGGCAATAAAGAAGTGATCCGGGCATAAGCCTCCGGCTAGGCCGGTTTTGACCTCAATGCCCGCCTGCTCATAGCGCAGATAGTCATCGCTGGTCAGGCAGTCAAATTTGACCACGCCCACCTTGAGTCCGGCGGCGACCAGCGGTTCGATGGCGCGTAGGATAATGGAGGTCTTGCCGCACGATGGCGGCCCGGCAACGGTAATCAGCTTCATGGCATCCCTTGATTAAAGGAGTTCTGGCAAAAAGTCGTCCTGAGCTTTTTGCCAACACGCTTTTGAAAAGTGTCATTTCCAAAAGCTTACAAAATCGCCGATTTGTAAACTGAATCGACCATTTTTGTCGCCCATCCCTGGGCTCAACGAGCCTTTTTTCAAAAGGCTCTATTTATTAATGGACTTCACATAGGGCAGAAACAGATCGTCGATCTCGGCATTCATTTCGAGTAAATCACGTTGGCGCAATAGATCCCAGCCGATCCACAACAGCGGCTTGTCCTGCACGTCGCTGGTCACTTCGGCATGGGGCACCGGGAAGCGGGCACCGGCCAGAGACTGGGCAAGGTCGATTCCGGCGAGCAGATCGAGCACCGGCTTAAGCTCGTCGATGCGTGACGCTTTGACCTGCAGGGTGACCGGGCTGGCCAGGGCACCGTCATCGGGCCAGATGATCTGGATGCGTTCCTGATGCTTGGCGCGATAGGCAAAAAACTCCGGCATGACATACAGCGCACCGGGAGCGTTGAGGTCCATCTGTTTGACCATCTGTGCCGGGTGCATGCCCTGTAACACATTATCGGCCAGTTTTTTTAGACCTTCGGCACCGTGATCGCGGAACATGGGCAACAGCACGGCGTGGCAGAAGAAGTCGCTGCTGCCGCGCAGGGTAATGCTGTCTTTCCACATCGGGTCGAGCAGGTCGGCCCAGCAGGTGGGTAGCGGACGGCCATTCAATTGTTCGGTGTTGGCGACGATCACCAGCGGGTTGACGCCGAGCACGGTGTAATTGCCTTCGGGGTCGACAATGCCAGCGTCGGTAAAGGTTTTACCGGTGTTGATGGTGTTGTAGCCGACAATCTCGCCGGTTTTGACAAAGCGGTTGTAAAAGCTGTGACCATAAAAGGCGTTGAAGTCGGCAGAGACGATGATGTCGGGCAGTTCTTCGACCTTTTCCAGGGTGTTGATGTAGGGATAGTACGACAACTCCTGATTGACGTTGCCTTCCACCGCGTAGCGCACCGACAGGTTGTGTTCTTTCTCAATGCGGCCAATGGCTTCGCTGATCGCTTTGCCAAACGGCACTTTCAGACCGCACGGCATCAGGGCCAGCAGGGTCAGTTCGCCTTGCTGATCCACCGACTCAAGGCCCGGTGCTTCGGCCAGCTCTTCGAGGTCAATCACCTCCTGCAGTAAGCGCATGAAGCTGTTGAGGTCGATCAGGCGACTGCGCAAGGCGGTGGACAGGGTGAGAAACGGAGCCAGCACCCGCATGCCGTCCTCGCTGACCAGAGCGGACAGGCCGTGGGCGGTGAACACGCTGCGTGTTTGCGGATAGTGTTCAATGATTTCAGAAATTTTCAGGTCGCCATGCAGTGCTGGTTTCATCATTATTCTCCGTGTGAGCTCCTATGAAGCTTCAAAGCATAAATGGTTAAGGGACATCAGCCGGGCCGTACCGACAACGCTGGTGCCGTAAAAGAAAATCGGTGTCTGGAATTTTTCCGACAGGGCTAGCAGGTCGGGCAGGCTGCCGTTGACCACGGTAGAGCCGGTGGACAGCACGACATCGCTGCGGCTGAACACCATCTCGGTTGTTTCTTCGTCGCCCCACAAAATCGGCACATCGTGTTTGCTGGTGCCGCGCAGGCTGGTATCGCGATCGACACACAGCACGTTTTCCGGGCCATAGGTTTTTGACAGCGATGCGAGGATCGCCGGCTGTAATCCAACCAGACCAACGGTGTGTGGATCTGCCGGGCGGATCGCTTCAATGATCTGATCGGCGCATTTTTCCGGTTCATCGTTGCGGCAGTGTACGGTTTTCAGGTCGCCGTCGAGGTAGCGGACTACGGCGTTGAGCGTGGCAATAAACAGGGCGCGTTGCGGGGTGTCATCCAATTTACTGTTGGCGATCTCGGCCAGGGTGGTGGTCAGTTCGCTGGGCGCATCGGTGTACGCCTGACCGCTGACATCCATAAAGCGCGCTTCCATCAGGAACTCTTTGCCCTTGAGCAGCGGATAGTCGTCGCGCGACGGGTTGCCGATGGCCTCTTCGTTGGACAAAATGCGGGCTTTGATCTCGACGGTTTTGTCGGCGAGATCGTTACGTTCAATCAATTGGCTGAAGCGGTGTTGCAGGTCATTGTAAAACATTGCAGTTCTCCATGGGTTAGTCCGGCTTGCGGCGGCCACGCACGCGGCGTAGCGCCCGCTCGTTCAAGAGCAGCACCAGATAGGACAGAGCAATCGACACCAGACACAGGTTTAACGCCTGTGATTCCCCTCCCGGTGTGTTGGTGTAATCATAAATCGCCAATGGAATCGTTTGCGTACGGCCGGGAATGTTCCCCGCCAGTATAATTGTCGCGCCGAATTCACCCAGACTGCGGGCGAAGGTCAATGACGCCCCGGACAGCATGGCCGGTAACGACAGCGGCAGCACGATGGTCAACAGGGTGTCCAGCCTTCCGGCACCGAGGGTGCGTGAGGCGTGCAGCAGGTGCGGATCAATCTGCTCCATGCCGAGACGGATCGAGCGCACCATCAGCGGCAGGCCGATGAGGCCCGAAGCGATCACCGCCGCCTTCCAGGTGAAGATCACCTGAATATCAAATTGTTGCAGCAATTCACCCAACCAGCCGTGGCGTCCCAGTGACAACAGCAGCAGATAGCCGACGACAACCGGCGGCAACACCAACGGCAGATTAACCAGCCCGTCGAGAAAACCTTTGCCGGGCATACGACTGAACACCAGCAGCCAGGCCAGGGCAAAGCCGATGGGCAGGCTCAGCAAGGTGGCCACCGTGGCAACGCGCGCCGACATGGCAATGGCAAACAGATCGTGGGGTGAAAATTCAAACATCCGAAAACTCCAAAAATCAGGCCAGCGGCCGGAACACCGAGGCCTTGATACCGACAAAGATCGTGCCTCCCACCTTCAAGCCCAGTTCATCGGCGGCTTCGTGCATCACCTGCGAGATCAGGACATTGGGTTCTTCACCAAGGGTGATGGCCACTGAATGCTCAAACGGGCGAATCTGCGTGATCGGCATTTCAAACATATTACGCGCCGACACGGCACCGGGGTTGTCTTTGAACAACAGAATTTCCTTGCTTGACAGTTCAAACAACCCTTCGTGTCGGCCGGTACGCGCGGTGACCAGCAACTCTTTATTGCCCCAGCGATAAGCCAGCAGCGTGCCGCGCTCCTGCGGATCGGTCAGTTTGAGGTGATTGACATATCCGCGAATATCTTTGGTGATCCGTTGCAACGCCATCTCTTCCGCTGTTGTGACCGATTCCACTTTGCCCTGATCAAGGACAATTACCTCTTTGGTAAGCAGGCGCATTTCGCTCAGGGAGTGGGAGATATACAGATAGGGAATCTCAAATTGGCTCAGGGTGTTGCGCAAATAGGGAATGATCTGCCCTTTAAGGCTGTGGTCCAAGGCGCTGAGCGGTTCATCAAGAATCAGCAGGCGTGGACTGGCCAGCAGGGCGCGACCCAAGGCGACCCGTTGCCGCTCACCACCGGACAGGCTGGTGACCTGACGGTCGAGCAGCCTACAAATATCCAGCGCTTCGATCACTTCATCGGGCTGCAGTTTGTGTTGCCCGGCTTTCAGTCGATTATAACCGTAAAGTAGGTTGCCTTTGACGCTGTAGTGAGGGAACAGGTGGGCATGCTGAAACACCACGGCAATATGGCGTTTTTTGGGTGACTGGTTGACGCGTGAGCCACTGTGATAAAGGTTTTCGCCGTCGAGTTGAATGTGCCCCCTGTCAGCGGTAAGCAGCCCGGCAAGCAGGTTGATCAGGGTCGATTTGCCATGACCGGACGGGCCAAACAGACCAATCCGCTTGCCCTCAACGCGGAATGTCGCATCAAGTTGGAAGTCGCAGAGATGTTTTTGCAGATCAACGTCGAGGATCATGATGGTGTCGTTTGCTCAATACGCTAGTGAAAAAAGCCCCGTGGTGCGACCCAAACCTGTGGAGGCAGGAGGAGAAGAGTTGCACAACGGGGCATCCTTGCTCGAAAACCGGTTGCACATCGTTGCACAAACTCGGCTTTATTATAACGACAGCATGGAATGTGCCAACTAAAAACGACACAATTTGGGCACCCGTTGTCAGGATCGTGTCTAAGAAGTGGGCGGGTGTCGTGTTGGGTGACTGTTTTTTGAACAGCGGAGTGTATTGCTTATGGCGAACTTCATCTGTTCACCTTACTTGGTACTCACATGACGTGGGCCTCCGCGCCCACATGACAACACTCTTAGTACGGGAGGACTGAGGTGCAAAATAATAGACAATCGAAGGGCGGGCACCGTCCCGCCCGTTTGATCGGTGCCACACCAGAGATAAAGAAAGACAAAACTGTGTTATCAACGTTTTACGCCAGAGTTGATGCGTTGCAAGATTTGCCGAGCTAAAGGGAGGCAAGCCGAATCAGTAAAGCAAAACGGAAAAAGACTTAGTGTGGGTGAGTCCAGGTTCAGGAGAAGTTCAGCCGGTTTTTGCATCCTTTAGAGCGGCAAGTCAAAAGGATGTCGCCTGCCGGGGCGAAACCCGGCGACCTTGACCTTGACCTTGAATTTAAGTGATTAAAAATGGGTATAAAAAAGCCGGGCCGCAAGGGGACGCGACCCGGCATGGTGTCAGACATGATGAAAGGGGGTTCATGCCTGTGGAGGTTGGGCAGAGAAATGATTCGGTGGATCAGTGGAACGTGATATCAATGCGCCGTGGCTTGACCGCTTCACGCTTGGCCAAGGTCAGAGTCAGCACGCCATCCTTGAACGAGGCATCGGCCTTCTCGGCATCAAAATCATCACTGATCTGGAATTGCCGCCAGTAACTGGTCGGCGAAAACTCTTTGAGCAGGTATTTCTTATCACTGTTTTCAGGCATCGTTGCCTTGAGGGTCAGCACACCCTGCTCCATATTGATATCCAGACCCTCTTTATCGGCTCCCGGCATGTCGGCGATGACGGTCAGCGCATCGTCGGTTTCAAAGATGTCCACGGCGGGACGCAGGAAACGTTGCGGGCTGCGAGTATCGTTGCCGGATTGCAAGGCACGGTCTTCACGAGTGGTCAGTTCTTGATCTTTCATCGTTATATCCTCCTAAATGTCGTTGTCAGTGTGGGGAACGGTTGTCGGCTCAGTCAGTATTACTGCGCCTGTACCGAAATCTTGCGTGCCTTCATGTGCTCTGCCTTGGGCAGGGTGATCGACAGGATGCCATTGTTGTAGCTGGCTTCCACTTTACCGGTGTCAATGCTGGCCGGCAGTTCGATGGTTCGCATGAAGCGTCCGGCACCCCGCTCACGACGATGCCAGGTTCGTTGCTCTTCGTTATCCTGCTTGCGCTCACCCGACAGGGTCAGGGTGTTCTGCATGACATTGAGTTCCAGATCTTCCGGTTTGATTCCCGGAACCAGTGCTTCGACATAAATAGCGTTGTCATCGCTGGTCACATTGAGGCGCGGATAGTCGCCAGTGCCAATGCCGGGCAGGAAAGCCGGAACCTTAAGAGCGTCAAAACCAAAGTTACGGAAAGCATCATCCACTTCGCGACGAAGCAGGTCCATTTCGTTGAAAAGATCAAAGCGTGCCATGAGAGTCCTCCTTTGTTGAGTGTGTTAAACACGTGACGTTTTGTTTGCTCTCTGGTGTTATCACGCTTTGTGCCAAAAAATATTTTTCTTATAAAAGATAATAAAATCAATATTTTATAAATTTTATGCTGGTGCGTTGGATTGAGCTTGAAGTGTCGTGCGACGTTGTGTTGCAACGTTGCGTGCGACAGGTGTGACTACTTTTGTTGGTATGAGGTTGCTCTGGCGGACTTCATCCGTTCTCAATGCTGGTACGCACGTGACGTGGGCTTCCGCGCCCACACGTCGGGTCCCTTTTGCGTCGTCAAAAGAGACGGAAAAACGACTCCCAGGCTTCGCGCTCTTCGAGTTCCCTCACTTCAGTTGCTCACGTCGTGATATCGGCAAAAACTCGCTGACGCTCAGACAGTTTGCCGAAAACTATCACGACGACGCTCCTTGCGTTCGGCGCTGCAGCACGGGAGGGCTGAAGTGCAAAATAACAGACTACTGTAGGGTGGGCACCGTCCCACCCGTTTAATCGGTGCCACACCAGAGATACAGAAAGACAAAACTGTGTTATCAACGTTTTACGCCAATGCTGATGAATTGCACGATTCGCCGACCTAAAGGGCGGCGAGCCGGATGAACAAGGTATTACGGAAGTCGACTCAGTGTTGGTAAACCTAGGTTCAGGAGAAGTTCAGCCGGTTTTTGCATCCTTTTGAGCGGCCAGTCAAAAGGATGTCGCCTGGCGGGGCGAATCCCGGCGACCTTGACCTTCAGAAAGATTTACGAAATGCTCCCACATCCAGAACCTGTGCCTCTACACAGTCACCCATAGCGGATTGGGTAACAAACTTTTACGCGTCTCATCGTGGTGAGGGAAGACAAGCTTTGTTAAAGTCGAAATCATCAAGACTTGTTGTGGCAGGCAGGGCTTGATCTCTCCTTTCTTCCTAGTTGATACCTCAGACAGGACCGATCCGGATGCCTCCCCCGGATCGGTCCTGTTGTTTTTTCAGCGCATGGCAAGAAAGGCTGACCTGACACCGTTTGCTTGCAGCATAAGGAAGTGTCGCAACGTCGCATGCGACAGGTGCAACAGGGCTGTAGACGTGGTGTCTCGCTAACTCATTGAAAATATAAGTGCGGCTAGCTGGCATGATCCATGAAGTTTTAAGTGTACGACAGGGATATCCACCCGCCCTGTCGCGCGTTGGCTCCGGGTGATGAAATGAGGGGCAAATGGATCGCAACAACTGGTTTCAACAATTCTTTCGCAATCAACTCCAGACATTGGTCTTGCTGGTGTTTGTCGTCGGCTATCTGGCTTTGCTCGGCTGGTTGGTGTGGGGCAGCAGTGGCCTGTGGCTAGTTGCTCTCGCCTTTGTTGTGCTGGCGGGCAGCTCGGTGTCACCGCAACAGGTGATGCGCTGGCATCGCGCTCAGCCGCTGTCTCCCCATCAGGCCCCGCAACTGTATCATCTGTTGCAGCAGCTGACGCAGCGCGCCAACTTGCCGCGGGTGCCGGATCTCTATTATCTCCCGGATCGCCAGGCCAATGCCTTTGCTGTCGGCAGCCCTGAGCGTTCGGCCGTCGCGGTCAGTGATGGGCTGATCCGTTTGCTGAATCATGAAGAGTGGGCGGGTGTGCTGGCCCATGAACTGAGTCACATTCAGCAGCGTGATTTGCAGGTGTTGCGTTTTTCCGACCTGGCTAACCGTTTTACGCAGATGCTCTCGGCGATGACCATGCTGATGATTATGATCAGTCTGCCGATGCTCTTGTTTTCCAATGCCTCGCTGAACCTGGGTGTGGTGTTGCTGGTGATGGGAGCTCCGTTGCTGAGTAGCCTGGCGCATCTGGCCATCTCGCGGGTGCGTGAGTTTGCCGCTGATCTCAATGCCGTGCGTCTCACTGGAGATCCTCAGGGGTTGGCCTCGGCTCTGGTCAAACTGGAGGGTGCTCAACAACGCTGGTGGAACGTTTTCCGCCTGCCGCGTCCCGCTGAACTCGGCCTGCTACGTACGCATCCTCCTTTGCAACAGCGTATTGATCGTCTCATGGCCTTGCTGCCGGAAGGAGCACGTCGCTATCGCACCCGGCCAATGAATCCGCCCCACTTGTTTCAATCGCAGCGGCCCTGGTGGTTGTCGTAAGATGGCTTTTTAACCACTTAGATTCAAGATCGAGACAAGGTCAAGGTCGCCGGGTTTCGTCCCGGCAGCCGACATACTTTTGACTGGCCGCTCAAAAGTATGCAAAAACCAGCGTAACTTCTCCTGAACCTGGACTCACCCACACTGAGTCTGTTTCCGTCTTGCTTACACCATCAGAGATGGTGGCCGCCCGTCCATGGGCTCCACAGACGGTTTTCAACCGTCTGTCAGCTCGGCGAATCGTGCGTGTTATCAGCTTTGGTGTAAAACTTTGATAACACTCTTTCGCCTTTCTTTATCTCTAGTGTGGCATCGATCAAACGGGTGGGACGGTGCCCACCCTTCAGTGGTATGTTATTTAGCAGCCAAGCCCTGCCGTTCAGCAGCACCGAACGTAGTGAATGTCAACGCGATGATCGTCGGCAAACTGTTTGAGTCCTGTTACAAACATGCTGGGTTTTTGCCCACGTCACGTTAGCAAGAACGGATAATGCCTGCCAGCGCAAGAGTGTCCGAGTCGAACCACCTAACGCTAAAATAGAAAAGGAACAAACAATGCCCCACTTCATCGGCATCGATTGCGCTACCCGCCCACAAAAAACCGGTGTCGCGTTGGGAGTGTTACACGATGATCGCGTCATCATAGAGCGCTGTGCCGTCGGTGATCGCCATCACGGCGCTCTTGATCTTATCCTCGACTGGGTCAGCAGAGACGATGAGGTGATTCTGGGATTGGATGCTCCGCTCGGCTGGCCCGAAGCCATGGGCCGGCAACTGGTAAATCATCAGGCCGGTATGGCGCTAAGCTCCGAGGCTCATGCCATGTTTCGGCGTTATACCGATACTGAGATCAAGCAACGGTTGGGGAAGCAACCCCTTGATGTCGGTTCCAATCTGATTGCCCGTACCGCCCATATGGCTCTGACACTGTTACAGCAGCTGCGGGAGGCCACTGGTTTGCCGATCCCTCTGGCCTGGGCACCGTGTGAAGACGAACGTTGGCGGGCTATTGAGGTGTATCCGGCGGCAACCCGTCTGGTTCATGGGGTTCGAGATAAAGGGGGACATTTGGCGGGGTTGGAATCCGTTCTGGACTGGTCCTGCGTCTCAGCTGTTGTTGCTGCCTCGGATGATGCAGCGGATGCTGCTGTCTGTGCTCTGACCGCTGCGGATTTTTATCGAGGCCGGACTCTCCCGCCACCTGATGAAGCTTTGGCTCGGCGCGAAGGCTGGATCTGGGCGGGGTCACTTTCCCGCCATTACTGAACCGAGTTGCGGCAACTTCGGCTGTTGGCGGATAATCCCTTGTTGTAACAGAAAGTCGCCGGTGTCTCGCAGGCTGGCGAGAATGTTTTCGTCCAGTTTGAGGTGGTAGTCGTGACGCGCCATGGCCTGATTAATGACACTCAGGGGCAGGTTAAGCGTGGTGGCGACAATCTGAGCGGCAGGACCGGGATTTTGCTGTAAAAACTCCAGGGCTCGATGCAGGGCACGCATAAAAGATTCAATGTGTTGCGGATGCGCCTTGATATAACGGGACTGAGCAACGATAAGAATGGGATAGTTATTGCCAAGACCGCCGAATGTGACCAGTTGATGTGCATGACGCATTTCTGCCATGGACGGTGTCGGTTCACTGGCGGCAAAGGCGTCAATGGACCCGGCCTGCAGAGCTTCGATCAATGTCGCCGGGCTCAGATTGATCAGTTGGACATCCTGTTCCGTTAAGCCATTGTGGCTCAGAACCTTTAGTAGTCCGCCATAGGTTGAGGTGCCTTTTTTAACGCCGATCCGTTTACCGCGCAAATCAGCAACAGTCGTGATGGTCGGGTTCATGACCATCAGACGATGACGGTGCTCGCCGCTGGCATGGCTGGTCAGCAGTTGCACGGGCAGATTGCGAGACAGGGCGATCAGGGCCGTGGTGTCGCCCATGGTGGCGATATCTGCCGCGCCTGAAGTCAGCGCTTCGGCACAAGCTGGACCACTACTGAACATCTGGGTGATAACGTCCAAACCTTCATCGGCAAAGAAGCCGTGTTTGATGGCGATAATCGGCAGCACACTGCCGATACGGTTCTGAAAGGCGAAGCGCAATGGCTCTCCGGCAAAGCCCTGTGCCGGCAACAGACAGAGCACTAGAGCGATAAGCAGTCCTTTTTTCATGACGAATCCTTTACAGACAAAGGCTTCAGGCAGCACGGCAACTGATTGAGCTGTTGACGTAAGGTGCGGGCCAACTGCTGAACCTCGCTGCTGGAGCGATAGCGAGGGCGCGCTAAAGGAACGGACAGGTCTGCGCATACGTGATGCGGCGCAGGACCAAAGATCAATACCCGATCTGCCAGATAGGCGGCTTCTTCGACGCTGTGGGTGATGTAGAGCACCGTACGTGGTTGATTGTGCCATAAATCGAGCAACGTGTCTTGCAGGTGTTCGCGACTGTTGGCATCCAGAGCGCTGAACGGCTCGTCCATGAGCAGAGCTTGCGGGTTCAGGGCGAGGATGCGTGCCAGCGCTGCCCGCTGGCGCATGCCGCCGGAGAGGGTGACCGGCCAGGCGTCAATATGGTCTCCCAAACCAACTTGGGTCAAAATGGTGATGGCCTGACTGCGGGCCTGATGGCGCGGCATACCCTGACGGCGTAAGCCGAACATGACATTGCCCAGGACGGTTCGCCATGGAAACAGGGTGGCATCCTGAAACACGACACCGCGTCGCGGCGAGGGGCCGAGAATCGTTTCACCGTCAAAAAGGACCTGCCCCTGGTCCGGTTTGAGAAATCCGGCAGCAAGATTGAGTAGTGTGGTTTTACCGCAGCCGCTGGGACCGAGAACGCAGATAAATTCGTTTGGATGCAGGGTCAACGACAGCTTGTCAATAATGTTGAGGGGTTGTCCCTGGCCGCGACGTGCCGATGGATAGCCGAGGCAGACAGCGTCAAATTTAAACATCGCGATTTCTCCGTTGCACCATCCAACGCTCCAGTGTGCGTTTTTCAAGAGGGCGAATCAGGCCGTATTCCAGAATCAGACCGATCAAACAGATCACCACGACGCAGGCCAGCGCCGACGGATAGTCGAGACTCCAGCGTGCTTCAATGATGGAAAATCCCAGACCACTGCCACTGCCAACAACCATTTCAGCAGCCACCAGCACCCGCCAGCTGTTGCCGAGTCCGATGCGCAAGCCACTGATCACAGCAGGAAGCGCGGCGGGCAGCAAAACCTGAAAAAACAGGGTGGTTGATGAAGCGCCGAGCATCTGAGCGGCGCGGATGTAATGGACATTAACACCCTTGATGCCGTTGATGGTGGCCAGGGCAATCGGTGCGAACGCGGTCATGGCAATCATGAAACGGGTTGCTCCTTCACCGATACCAAAAACCAGAATGGCCACCGGAATCCATGCCAGACCGGGAATCAATAACAGCAACTGCGGAATGGGGGCGGTCAGTTCGCGTAGCGCGTTCCAGCGACTGCTGAACAGGCCATAAGCGATGCCGCACAGGGCTGCGATCACAAAGGCATCCAGCCAGCGCGTCAGGCTGACGGCGATATGGTGGAAGAGGCTGTGTCCCGCCAAAGGCTGATCGGCAATCAGTTCTGCCAGTCGCTGTAAGGTGGTCAACGGGGTGGGAAAGGCGACACCGCGTATACTGCTGACCGCGAGTGCGGTGAGTTGCCAGATAAGGACAATCAACAAGGCGGGTCCGATAATGCGCCATAGGCGGTGCTTCCAATCAGGTTTCATCCGTTCTGATCCTAAAACCGATAACTGTATTGCACTTGGGCAAACAGCCAGTCTGCGGCGACATTGTCCGCGACATTTTTGGTAAACTCTCCCGGCCAGAAACGGCTGTAGCCAATGCGCAAGGTAATTTTCTCCCCTTTGACATCGCGCAGGGACGGCAGTCGCCATTGAACGAACAGGTCTATCTCATCACCGACATGGGAGCCACTGTTGCCGGTTTTGTCGCAATAGGCACTGCTGTTCAGGGACCAGCCATCCTGTTTGGCGGCCAGCCAGAAGCGATGCAGCTCCATGGTGAGGCTCAGGTTTTTACGTGGCTTAGCGATGAAGGTCGCCTGGGCATCGTGCAGGTTGCTCCACGAAAACAAATTGATGCGTCCATACATGCTGTCGCGTGAACCGAATACGCCGAGAAACGTCTGACAGGTGCCGTCATCCGGATCGCGATCTCCTGAGGCATAGCTGTAATCAAGATGGATGCTTGGTTGCCACAAACAGGCTGAAAAACAGTGGCCCAGTTGAAAATGGGCGCCCCAGGCGCGCAAGTCGTCTTTGCCGTAATGGCCCCACTGGCCGACCAGGGTGGCATCGAGAATAAGCGGACCGATCTGGCCGGTAACACGGCTGCCGAGGCTATGGCAGATCAAGTCACCTGTGCCGCTTTCGCCGTTGAATCTGTCATGGTCGTCGTATTTGACAACATAAAAAGGTTCAATGGCCCATTGGGGATTGATTCGCATATGGCTGTAGAAACCGCCGCCGTAGTTCTCGTGGCGATGCCGCAAGGAGTATTGTTCCGGCTCGTGGATGATGTGCGCCCCCCACAGCAGGTCAAAAAAATGGTCGCCCTGATGCCAGGAGAGTTTGGCGGCATCCCAATGATAGCTGCCGCTGTTGCCCCAGTTGCCGGGGCCGAAAATGCGGTTGTTACCATAAGAGATGGATTGGCGACCAAGACGAAGTTTCAGGTCATGGTGTTGCGACGGTGTGAGATCCAGATACGTCTGGTAGAGTTCCCACTGGTCTTCATACGCGTTTTTTTCGTGATCGACTTTTTTGTTGTAGAAGTAGGTGTCATTCTCCAGGGCGCTGTCAAAGACTCGTGAATCTTGTAAGCCAATGGCAATGGTCAGCCAGTCACTCGCCTGCCAGCTTCCGCCGATACGCAGCCGTTGCAGCCAGAAACCATCGCAGCTGTCCCCTTTGACCGGTTGTTCGCCGTAGGCCTTCAGGTTGAAATGGTGTTGATATTCGTAGCGATAACGCAGGTCGATGTACGCGGAAAACGGTGAGGTTGCCAGGGCCACAGACGAACTCAGTACGGTGGCGATAGCCACAAGAGGGAAAATACAAAGCAGGTGTTTCATTGTGCAACTTTCGAAACGGGGCGCGGCAATTGTTTGCCGATGTTACGGGCTTTGCAGGGGGATATAGCACAGCGGGCTGAACTCTGGCCAATATGTATGACCAATAGTTTCTAGATCTATTATCGGAATTTCTGAGAATGGCTGAATTCAGTGTGGTGTAGGGAAGGGATGGCTTGCGTGGCGACTATCTGTGGATAGCCACCACGCAGGGATAAGGCTGCTTAGAAATTGGCCACCAGCGATGCCGCCAAAATGGTATCCGTGTGCTCGGTGCCGTCTGCCGGCTCATTGTCATATTTAATGACATAGCTGGTCTTGAACGACAGCACACTGTTCAATGCAGTGGTCAGCGCGGTCTCCGAGTTAAGGCGATAGTTGCTCATCTGCTCCAGGTCGAGAAACAGCTCGGCGCTCTGGGTGAATTTGCTCGAATCACTGATCTGGTAATCATATTGTCCGAATAGACGGCCACCGACATATTGATCATCGGAATCGTCAGTCAGCTCTTCCATGGTGTAGGTCAGACCCGCTTCGCCACGCAGAAAGTGTTTGGGCCCGGTCAAAAATTTATAGCCACTACCGGCACCGAGAACCGTACGGGAATCGATATCGGCAAAGCGATCTTTCAGCCAGCTGGCCTGGGCATAGTAGTAAAGCAATTCCGTGCAGGCGTAGTCACCCCGCAGCTCTGTGAAATAAGATTCGGCATTGCGTTCGCCATCGCTCTTGCCGTTGAGAATTTCCACTTTCCACAGACCTGTGATTCTGTCTGTAAACTGATAAGACAACTTGTTTTTTGCAGACAGTGTCGTGACCTCTGTGTTGCCGCTGGTATCGACATAGGCGAGTTCCGCCTGATCTTTCCAGGTTCCCGGTGCATCTGCGGCAAACACAGACGAAACCGGAAGCAAGAGGACCATCACAACGATAGAGCAAAAGCGTTTCATCAATCCCTCCTTGATGGGGTGTTAAGGTGAATGTCATTAAAGGCGTGCGCCTCTGTCTAGCCTGTTTTTCATGAACCTGTCAAGTGCTTCTATGTTGAGGGATATTTGACAAAGGTAACTTGTTTATGATAGAAATAATTTCAGTTCAAACTATTTCAATAAGAGTATTTTGTGATGAATGTTTCTAATTCTTATCGTCATGACACGGGGTTTGTTCCTCAGGTCGTTGAAACAGAACATCGTGACTCACATGAGACCCCCGATGTACCGAAAAGCAGTTACGATTTACGGATTTTACAATCGTTGCGCCGGGTGATACGTGCCGTCGATCTTCACTCCCGTAAGTTGGCCATGCAGTACAATATTACCGGTCCGCAACTGGCCTGTTTGACAGCCATGGCTGAATTGGGGCCGATGACAGCTTCTGCCCTAGCGCGTAGTGTTTATTTGAGCCCGAGCACCATCGTTGGCATTCTCGATCGCCTTGAGCAGAAAGGGCTGGCTGAACGTCATCGCAGTGAAAAGGATCGGCGGGTGGTGCAGGTGTCTTTGACGGCGTCAGGCTATGATCTGGTGAACGAAAACCCGTCGTCATTGCAGGAAAATCTGGCAAACGGGCTGAATGGACTGCCGGAATTGGAACAGGTCTCCATCACGATGGCTTTGGAACGAATTGTGGAACTGATGGAGGCCGGCAATATTGATGCGTCACCGGTATTGGAAACCGGTGCGTTGGTGCGCAACGAAACAGCAAAAGACAATTTCTAATTTTCAAGTAAGGCTGACGTGCGTCAGCTGGAACATAAAGGCCAAGAGCGATCTTGGCCTTTTTTTATTGAGACTCTTGCAACAGGTTTGGAAAAACCTTGTGCAAGTGTCTATTCACCCTCAAATCTCAAGAGAGCGACATGTCGATTTTTAACAAAGCTCAGCAGGATATTGCCGAACAGCTCGGTGATGAAAAAATCGTTTTATCAAAATGGAAAGACTGGAAATGGCAGATGAGCAAATGCATCAAAAGTGTCGATGCCTTTGAACAGCTGCTCGGTATTGAATTCGAACCTGAGCACCGCAAGCGCGTCGAGAAGACCGTTGAAACTTTTCCATTGTCCATTACGCCCTATTATCTCTCGCTGATCAATGCCGACGACTATGCCAACGATCCGGTGTTTCGTCAGGCCTTTCCCGTCCCTGATGAATTGCAGGTTCTGGAGCATGAGATGGCGGATCCACTGGCAGAAGATCAGGATAGCCCGGCCCCTGGGATTACCCACCGTTATCCGGATCGCGTTCTGTTTCATATCAGCAATATTTGCTCCATGTATTGCCGACACTGCACGCGCAAACGCAAGGTTGGTGATCAGGATACCGTCCCCGGACGTCAGGAAATTGAAGCCGGTCTTGATTACATCCGGTCCAATCCTGTGGTCCGCGATGTCTTGCTGTCCGGGGGCGACCCACTGATGCTGTCAGACGATTCTCTTGACTGGATTCTCACCGAGCTGGGCAAAATCGAGCATGTTCAAGTGGTGCGCATCGGAACCCGTATGCCTGTTGTGCTGCCCTACCGCATTACCGA
The DNA here is from genome assembly GCF_963666745.1 of uncultured Desulfuromonas sp. Classification (NCBI taxonomy): domain Bacteria; kingdom Pseudomonadati; phylum Thermodesulfobacteriota; class Desulfuromonadia; order Desulfuromonadales; family Desulfuromonadaceae; genus Desulfuromonas; species uncultured Desulfuromonas sp. The sequence goes on from NZ_OY762961.1 coordinate 3,346,682, forward strand.
TGACCTGGTGGCGATGTTGAAAAAACATCATCCGCTCTGGATCAATACCCATTTTAACCATCCCCGCGAGATCACGACCTCGTCCAAAGAGGCGGTGCGCAAACTGGCCGATGCCGGTATTCCGCTCGGCAATCAGACGGTTCTGCTCGCTGGAGTCAACGACTGCCCACGGATCATGAAGGCCCTGGTGCACAAGCTGGTCGCCAATCGGGTCCGCCCCTACTATTTGTATCAGTGTGATTTGTCGGAAGGGCTGACCCACTTTCGCACGCCGGTCGGCAAAGGGATTGAGATCATGGAAAGCTTGCGTGGTCATACCAGCGGCTTTGCCGTGCCGACCTACGTGGTGGATGCCCCCGGTGGTGGCGGCAAAATTCCGCTCAATCCCAACTATCTCGTCTCGCTGTCGACCAATAAGGTGGTGCTGCGCAACTATGAAGGGGTGATCACCACCTACAAAGAGCCGGACAGCTACGAGCAGTATTTCTGTGATCGCAACTGTGAGGCCTGTGATCTGCAGCTGCAGTTGGATGAAGCTGAGGAATGTCGCGCTATCGGCATTGAGAAGCTGTTAGCCGATCATGATGACACCATTTCACTCACCCCGGAACATAACGAAAGGATGGAACGACGCGGACAATGAGTGATCAGATCGTCACATTTGAACATTCGCTGCTGCAGCATGGCAAAAGTAATGACCGGGTCTACCTGATGAAGGTGGATGAGCGCGACCTGCCCGAGGTGATCAGTTTTGCTGAAAAGTTAGCAGCGCAGCACCGTTACAGCAAACTGTTTGCCAAGGTGCCGGCAACACTTGAGAACGCCTTTCTGGAGTATGGCTTCATGGTGGAAGCACGCGTTCCCGGCTTGTTTGGCGGAGAGCAGGAAGGCGTGTTCATCAGCCGGTTTGTCGATGCGCAACGCAGCGAGGAGAAATTTGCCGACACCGTGAAAGATGTGCTGGCTGCCGCTCAGGCCAAGCCGACCGTGTCTTTTGCCGACGCCCGCCTGCCCGGTGGCTACAGCTGCAAGTTGCTTGGTCCGCAGGATGCCGAGGACATGGCTGCTTTGTACAAAGTGGTTTTTGCCTCCTATCCGTTTCCTATTCATGATCCGGACTATCTACGCCAGACCATGGACAACGACGTGATCTATCATGGCTTTCGTCATGACGGTGAACTCGTCGCGGTTTCTTCTTCAGAGATGAATCTCGCAGCAAAGCATGTCGAAATGACCGACTTTGCTACCCATCCGGATCAACGTGGTGCCGGTCTGGCCAGTTTTCTGCTTGAAAAGATGGAGCAGGATATGCGCCAGCACGGTATCCGTACTGCCTTCACCATTGCCCGAGCCTATTCGTTCGGCATGAACATCACCTTCAGCAAGCACGGGTATCGTTTTACCGGCACGCTGGTCAATAACACCCAGATTTTCGGTCAATTGGAAAGTATGAATGTCTGGTACAAGGCTCTGTAACAGCTTCGTGACAGCGTGATACAGCACCTTTTCTTTTAGCCGCAAGACGCTCAATGGAGCACAGGTTTTACACAACACAAAGGGGAACACATGTCTGATGACCGTGGCGCCACCACGCAAACATGGCAGCAGCAACTGGCTAACTTTGTCAATACCATCGAACGACTCGAGCAGTATGTGAATCTCACCGACGAAGAGCGGCGGATTCTCGAAAATAACACCACCACCTGGGGCACTACGCCCTATTTTGCCTCGCTGATGGATGCGGATGACCCGCAGTGTCCGATCCGTAAGCAGGTGATCCCCTCCAGTCAGGAACAGCACAACACCTACGGCATGGACGACTATCTGGTGTGGAAGGAAAACCGTGACACCGAAGAGGTGCGGCCGGACAGTATCGCCCGCCAGTACAAGGATCGTGTCGCCTTTACCGTCACCCAAACCTGCGGTATCTACTGCCGTCACTGTTTTCGCAAGGAGTTGGTGGTCGATGGTGATCTGGCCCTCGATTTCAATGTTGATGAGGGGCTGGACTGGATCAGCCAACATCCTGAAGTGCGTGATGTGCTGATCACCGGTGGCGACCCGCTGCTGTTACCCGATGAAAAAATTGCCACCCTGATTGAGCGGCTGCGCGCCATCCCCCATATCGAGATGATCCGCTTCGGTTCGCGGCTGCCGATCGTAATGCCCCAGCGCATCACACCGGAATTGCAGGAGATTCTTGGTGGTAACCACAGGGTGCCGATCTGGCTCAATACCCAATGTAACCACCCCAAAGAGTTGACCGAACAGACCGCCCAAGCGGTGTACGATCTGATGTGTTGCGGTGTCAACGTCGGCAACCAGGCGGTGTTGCTCAAGGGGATCAACGACGATGTCGAGACCTTCCGCGAGTTGCATCAGAAGCTGTTGCGCGTCCGTATCCGTCCCTATTATGTCTTTTACTGTGAAGCGGCACCGGGCATTGACCATTTTCGCACACCGGTAGAAAAAGGCGCAGAGCTGATTCGCGATGCCCTGCGTGGCCACACCACCGGTCTGGCACAGCCCATGTATGTGGTGGCCACCAATGTCGGCAAGATTCCGCTGATGCCGGATTACTACATGATCGACAAGGACGACGAGCAATACACCCTGCGCAACCATAAAGGCCAGATCACTCATTTGCCCAATATTCCAGAGTGATGTGAAAGGCCGTAATTGATAAAAAGCCCCCGGTCATGATATGGCCGGGGGCTTTTGGGGTTGATTCGCTATGGAGTGGACTATTTAGATAGTGGTGGAGTGCCGATCAAGATCGGGGATGTAGAAAAGTAATCAAGCAACAAAATTCTTTTTTGTGGCCCAAATAGAGGGATATTGCAATTCAAGACCCCATGCCCGTTCTGGTTATTTTCCGGGCGGCAAAGCTATACACCCCTTTCCCGTACGACATGACTGTTACATGTTGAGTGCTAAGGGGAGAGACAAGATAGCCAAATGTTGTAATACCTCGCCATGAGCCCTAGTAGGAACTGTGATAAACTTAGAGGTGCGCTTACAATTTTCATTTACTGTAAACAGAGGTATTTACAAGCAAATAAATAAATAAGCTAAAAGATAAATATGAGAACAATAAAAATAAATTAGAATATATATGCCTAGTTGTTTTTTCTAAAACAGAAAAGCTAGGAAAAATCTTTAAATGATATAAACAACATTCACTGCAATTTTTCATCGCCAATATATTTTTATCACACTCAATTTCGAGGTCTCTATATCCTCTCTTGAAAAGATCAAGACTTATTCTTTTAGATTTAAATGTTTTTTTTCCAACAGAATACTCATAAGTTACTGATATGTAATTATCAAACACATTCTCTAACTCACTTTCAGATAGCGAAGAAAATGGGTTAATGCCAATCTTGTTAACATTGAACTCTACTATTTTTCCACTACAACAAAACCACAATCCATCGAATAACAATAAAATAATTCTTTGAATCAATACTATTATTGGAACAAAATACAGTATTACGTACAATGCTATATTATTAAACATAACTGATAGCAGTATCAAAATAAAAAAAATCAGTAAATATTTTATCAAAGAAGACATTTGAACCTCCATTTTTTTTCCTGCTAACACTAGAAGGCACCCATGGGGTCAGGTCTTGAATTGAAGCATTGTTAGGGGGAATGTTGTAATTCAAGACCTGCTTCTGTGGGTTTGACTAAAAGGAGAGATGATTCTTTCCGTGCATCAATCCCTTTTGTCAGGGTGCCTTTCGTAAAACCCCTCCAGGGGTTCCATGTTGGAACCACAGACTGTGCACTTGCCGCTGTTTTTGTCCATTTGCCATTTTTTTAATACGTTTTCGCACTCCGTACAGATATATGAGTCATTACTGCCCTTGAGGAAGATCAACATCATTGTATAAATGATGAAAAAACATATTACATTGGCTGTGTAAATGATCATGGCTTTAGGAAGTAATGCCAAAAAATCTTCCCATGGAATAGGCTTGATATCCCCTGCCCATTTATTGTATCCAACTTTTATACCGATTAAAAAGAAGGGTAGTATCAACAACGAAAAAATAGCTACTCGCTTGGCTGATTGCTTTATGTATTTCGTTGTTTCCATTTTTCAATGACCGCCAATCTTGAAAAGATGCTCTGGCTGATTGCTTTCAAAAGGTTACTTCAAATTCAACGATGTACCGGTCTGTCCAGAGAACGGTATTGAATTGCTTCGGCCAAGTGGGGTTGAAGAATGTTTTGTTCGCCACTCAGGTCGGCAATGGTGCGGGCGACTTTGAGGATGCGGCCATAGCTGCGTGCTGACAGGCCGAGGCGTTGGGTGACCTGGGCGAGAAGTTGTTCGCCTTCGCTTTGGAGTGCACAGAATGTACGGATATGACGCGATTGCATCTGAGCATTGATGTAGAGCTGATGTTTGTGGAACCGTTCGCGTTGCACCTGACGGGCGAGTTCAACCCGGCGGCGGATGGTTTCGCTCGATTCTCCGCTCTGGTTGTCGACCAGGTCCTGATGATGGACGCGCGGCACTTCAATGTGTAAATCGATCCGATCAAGAAGAGGCCCGGATAAGCGCATGCGGTAGCGCTGCAGCTGTTGCGGCGTGCAGTGGCAGGCGTGATGACTGTCGCCAAGGTAGCCGCAGGGGCAGGGATTCATGGCCGCGACCAGCATGAAGTTAGCCGGATAGGTGAGGCTCAGTGCCGCGCGGCTAATGACCACCTGCCCGTCTTCCAAGGGTTGTCGCAGCATTTCGAGAACATTTTTGCGGAACTCGGGCAGTTCGTCGAGAAACAGTACACCGTTATGCGACAGGCTGACCTCACCGGGGCGGGGAATGGTGCCACCGCCGATCAATCCGGCATCGGAGATAGAATGATGAGGTGCACGGAATGGTCTCTGGCGGATGAGAGATTCATGGTGGCCCAACAGCCCGGATACGGAGTGGATTTTAGTGGTTTCCAATGCTTCACTGAAATCAAGTTGTGGCAGAACCGTGGGGATGCGACGGGCCAGCATGGTTTTACCGCTGCCGGGAGGGCCAACCATGAGGATGTTGTGGCCGCCTGCGGCAGCGACTTCGAGAGCACGTTTGGCATGTTGTTGACCACAGACTTCACTGAAATTCTCTTCGAGAAAATTGCTGGGTGCCAGAGGGAGTGACGGCTCGGTGAGCGGGTGGAGCTCGTTTTCATCGTTAAGAAAAGTGACCACCTGAGCAAGGTTGTCAACCGGATACACGGGGAGTCCCTGAACGGCCGCGCCCTCAGCGGCATTGTCACGCGGCAGGATCAGTCCGTCGAGATTCCAGTCTTTCGCGGCGGCGGCAACAGGCAGGGTGCCGCGCACCGGTTTAATGCGTCCATCAAGGGACAGCTCGCCCATATAGAGATAGCGCCGGGCTTTTTCGCCAACGGTCCCGGTGGCGGCAAGAATGCCCAAGGCCATGGGTAGATCAAGGGATGCCGCATCTTTGCGGATATCTGCCGGAGCCAGATTGACAGTGATGCGCCGCACCGGAAAATCGTAGCCGCTGTTTTTTATGGCTGACTTGACCCGGTCTTTACTCTCTTTGACGGCACCTTCCGGCAGGCCGACCGTAGAGAACTGTGGCAGGCCTTGGGCAACATCGACTTCGACCTCGACGGGGTAGGCATCAATGCCAATCAATGCACCAGATAATAAGTTAGCCAGCATGGTAATCTCTTATTTAAATATAATTATTATAAAAGTTAAATAATATAGACACAAAAAAACCGGAGTCGCAAGGGCAAACTCCGGTTTTAAGCGGGGAAAAGATTTATTCGTTTTCAGACAGGTATTTTTCGACAATCCATGCAGCGGTTGCGCCATCGCCGACAGCTGTAGCGATTTGCTTGAGAACGCCGGAGCGGACATCGCCGGCAGCGTAAATACCTTCAACGGAGGTTTGGCACTGGTTGTCGGTGATGACATAACCATCAGCATTAAGATCGACGACGCCTTCGAGGAAATGGGTGATTGGCGTGACACCGATGGCGACAAACAGGCCGGTGGTTTCGAGGGTGCTGTGTTCACCTGTCTGGGTATCTTCAAGAGTCAGATGGGTCAGGCCGGTGTTGTCACCGTTGGCTTCCTGAACCGTTTTGTTCCAAAGGACCTCAATCTTGTCATTGGCTTTCAAGCGTTCCTGAAGAACTTCAACGGCACGCAGCTGGTCGCGGCGGTGGATCAGGTAGACTTTGCTGGCAAAGCGGCTGAGGAACATGGCCTCTTCCACGGCGGTGTCGCCGCCGCCGTTGATTGCTACGGGAACATTACGGTAGAACGCACCGTCACAGGTGGCACAGTAAGAAACACCGCGGCCGATCATCTCTTTTTCACCAGGGATACCCAGCTTGCGTGGTTGGGCGCCGGTAGCAATGATCACGGCGCGGGCCAGCAGATCGCCATCGCTTGTTTTGATCCGTTTGATTTTGCCTTCGTTGACAATGGTGCTGACTTCGCCGGTTGTCACCAGCAAGCCGAATTCCTGACAGTGGGTTTGAAACCGCTCCATCAGTTCCGGTCCGGTAATACCACCGGGAAAGCCCGGATAGTTTTCAACGTCGGTGGTGATCATCACCTGGCCGCCAAGAATCATCTTTTCAATCAGCAGGGTATTGAGACGGGCGCGTGAGCAATACAGTCCGGCAGTCAAACCAGCAGGGCCACCACCAATGATCACAACATCGTATACGGTATCCGACATGAACGAGCTCCTTTGTCCTCCAGCAAAATCCTTTGTATGGCTGGTTGCATTTTGGGGTCAGGTGTGAATAAATTAGCTGCGCAATGTGATCTCTTTTTCTGCACAGGATAACAATGAAAAAATTATTTTCGTTTTTTATCTGGACGCTGTGTTTTGTCGTTTTACTTTTTGTCGCTGATCAGTTTCTGCTGCGCTATCCGGACACCTCTGTGCCGGTACTCCACGAGTTTCAGGAGTTTTATCGCGGCTTCCGCAGCCGCTTGTTGAATACGCCGACAGAAACGACTGCCGTTGCCCCGGTGGTTTTGGATCAGGGCGTTTCCGCGACGGAATCCACTGGCAATCCGGATGAATCCTCTCCGAAATTCATCTATGTCGATCAGGATGGGCAACTTAATTTTGCCGCCAGTCTGGACGACGTGCCGCAACGCTTCCGTTCTTCTGCGCAGCCGCTGGAAGGGCGTTAACGCTTCTAATCAGGGCAGTTTGCCATAAACTTCCGGGCGGCGGTCCTTGAAACAGGGGATTTGGCTGCGATACTTGACCATCTCCTCATGGGAGAACGTCGCAACCAGCTCTGTATTCTGCTCCCCCGCCTCTTGAAGAATATCTCCACGAGCTGAAATCAACAGACTCATGCCGAAAAAGTCGAGCTTGCCTTGAATGCCGCAGCAGTTTGCCGCGACGACAAACATCTGGTTTTCAATGGCACGCGCGCGCAACAGCGTGCGCCAATGTTCCTGGCGAGGTTTTGGCCATTCGGCTGGAATGCACAGAATTTCGGCCCCTTCCAGTGCCAGTTTCCTGAACAGTTCCGGAAAGCGTAAATCGTAGCAAATGGCCAGCCCAAGGCGGCCAATGGACGTTGGAACCACGGTGCTAACCTGACCTGCTGAAAGAAAGCGGTCTTCGCCCATAGACGAGAACAAGTGCAGTTTGCGGTAAAAACCGACCTGTTTGCCCTGGTCAACAACATATAGGGTGTTGTACAGCGATGAGCCTTCCTTTTCGGGCAGGCTGCCGACGATCACCATGTCCAGTTCGAGTGACAGGGATTGCAGGGCGATGAGTACGCGTGGGGTTTGCTCGGCGAGCTGAGCCAGACGGCGGTAGTCGTAGCCGGTGCTCCACATTTCGGGCAACACGGCCAGTTGTGCACCACGGGCTGAGGCACGCCGCAAGGCCTCACTGGCTGTTGACAGGTTTTGATCAACCTCGCCCAGAGAAATATTAAACTGCACAGCAGCAGCTGTTACATCGTGTTTCATGATGATGGCGTCCTGTTGAAAAGCGTAAAAATTCACTGCAAACAATCGTTGAAGTATAGCCTATGCGCTTTCTCTCCTGCAAGCGTTGACTCGGTCGCCGTATGACGATTCCGTTGTTTAGTGAAAATTAAGCAACTGCCTGGAATGCCGTATATTTTTTGTATACACAATAATGCGTGGACCAAAAACAGCATAAAGTCACAAATGGGGATTTGAATAGTTGACACCCTCAGGGGGCAGGTGATATTAAAATGAACTTTGGTTTGGTAGACCAATAAATTAAAGGTATGGGCAACAAGTGTAAAAGGCTGACGAGAGGTCGTCAGTTTCCATGTTGATGAATGTATGTATTTGATTGTTGGCGACACTGTTTCTGCTGGCAGTAGCGCCGTGTTTATTCCTTAATTTCTTTTTTTTGTTATGGGGGAAGTTTTGAAAAGCTTATTTACACTCTTGTTCATTCTGATGGCAGTGCCTGCGTTTGCCAGTAGTGGAGGGGGTCATGAGGTTCATGATCTGACTGGAAGCGCCTTGGGTATTCTGTCCCTGATTCTCTTCGTTGGTGCCTATAGTCTGGTCATCATGGAAGAGCAACTGCACATGCGCAAAAGTAAGCCGGTTATGCTGGCCGCCGGTATCATCTGGGTGCTGGTCGCGATTGCTTACAAGCATATTGATCCGGCTGTTCCGCATGAAGCCATCAAGCACAATCTGATCGAGTATGCTGAACTGTTCCTGTTCCTGCTCTCGGCCATGACCTACATCAATGCCATGGAAGAGCGCAACGTGTTTCAGGCACTGCGTTCCTGGCTGGTTTCCCGTGGCTTTTCGCTGCGTGTAATCTTCTGGCTGACCGGCTTGCTGGCGTTCCTGATCTCTCCGATCGCCGATAACCTGACCACCGCTCTGCTCATGGGTGCGGTTGTTATGGCCGTGGGTGGTTCCAATCAGCGCTTTGTTGTTATGGCCTGTATCAACGTTGTTGTCGGTGCCAATGCCGGTGGCGCGTTCTCCCCGTTTGGTGATATTACCACATTGATGGTGTGGCAAAAGGGTATGGTTGATTTCGGTGAGTTTTTTGCCCTGTTCCTGCCTTCTCTGGTCAACTGGCTGGTGCCTGCCCTGATCATGAACTTTATGATCAGCAAAGAGACACCGCAGGCTCTCGACGAAATGGTTAAGATGAAATTCGGAGCACGCCGCGTCATGTTCCTGTTTCTGTGCACCATCGTGACAGCGGTTTCTTTCCACAACTTCCTGCATCTGCCTCCCGCAGCAGGGATGATGCTTGGCCTTGGTTACCTCGGTATGTTCTCCTATTACATCAAGCGTAAGGAGCATGCTGCCATGATGGCCGATGGCCCGATGGATATGACCAGTGAAGAAAGCCATCACGGTTTTGATCTGTTCCGCAAGATTGCCCGCGCTGAATGGGATACCTTGCTGTTTTTCTACGGTGTTATCCTCTGTGTTGGCGGTCTTGGTCAGTTCGGTTACCTGGCGATGGCTTCCCATGCGATGTACACCGGTCTCGGTGCTTTCCAGGCCAACGTTCTGGTCGGTATCATGTCAGCCGTTGTGGATAATATCCCGGTTATGTTTGCTGTTTTGACCATGGAGCCGCACATGTCTCACGGCCATTGGCTGCTGGTTACCCTGACAGCTGGTGTAGGTGGTAGCCTGTTGTCGATTGGCTCCGCTGCCGGTGTTGCCCTGATGGGTACCGCACGTGGTATTTACACCTTTGGTCGCCATCTGGTGTTTACCCCGGCAATTGCTCTGGGCTATGCCGCCAGTATTGCCCTGCACATGTGGCTGAATGCCAGCCATTTCCACTAGGCTGATACAGCATAGAATTGTCGTACCTCAACGCCGGACTTTTTAACGAGTCCGGCGTTGTTGTGTCTACCCCGGAAAATTGATGTGAGTGGACTCTATTTTCATATCCCTTTTTGTCGCCACAAGTGTCCGTACTGTGATTTCTATTCCCTGGTTGGCCGGGAATGTGATCTGGACGACTACGTCGAAGCGTTGTGTCAGGATTTAGCGTTTAGCCGTGAGTGGTTCGGAGACTCTTGCTTTTCGACAGTCTTCTTCGGTGGTGGCACCCCCTCCCTCTTGTCTCCCTCTCAGGTAAACTCTCTTCTCGAATGCGCCCAGCACCATTTTTCATTTACCCCTGATGTTGAAATTTCTATGGAGGTTAATCCCGGTACCGTTGATCGTATGGCCTTACAGGGGTATCGCAATGCCGGCGTGAACCGTCTGTCGCTTGGTCTGCAGTCCTTTGATGATGGTCAATTGAACTGGTTACAAAGAATTCACAGTGTTCGTCAGGGTGTGGAGACTGTGGAGAATGCACGGTTGGCCGGTTTTGAACGGTTGAATGTGGATCTGATGTTTGCTTTGCCGGGTCAAAGTCAAACAGACTTAATCGAGAGTTGCCGCCGTCTTGCCGAGTTGAATCCTGAGCATGTCGCCATCTATGGATTAAGCGTCGAGCAGGGCACGCCGCTGGCGCAATGGGAGCAAGGTGGCAGCTGGTGCCAGATTGAAGAGGAGGACTACCGACGTCAGTACCTGCTGTTGTCTGAGCAGTTGCAACAGGATGGCTTCAATCATTACGAGATCTCCAATTTCTGCCGGGAAGGCGAAGAGTGTCGACATAATCTCGGATATTGGCAACGAAAGCCTTATCTCGGCGTTGGCGCTGGAGCGCACAGTTTCGTTGATAGGGGGCATGGTGAACGGTGGCACTGTCCTGATGATCTGGATGACTATTTTCGCGCGATTCATGCAGGTGAGAATGCCCGAACGCTGATTGAGACCTTTTCACGCGAACAGGCTTTGTCCGAAGCGGTCTATCTGGCGTTAAGGTGTCAACAGGGGATTGATGATGCTGCTTTTCTTGAACGCTATGGTGTCCGTTTTTCGGCCTGCTTTTCCGAAGCGATCAGTGACAGCAAAGAGGCTTTGCACCGTTGTGGCGAGCGCTATTACTTTTTGCCGAAAGACTGGCTTCTCTACGATTATCACATCGAAAAATTCCTATTTTAAAGCAGGTGTTTTTTTGCCGGGTGTGTACCTTGACAAAGGGTAGGGGCGTTGTTATCTTCACCACTGTTAGCACTCCGGATGTTTGAGTGCTAAAGATGCGTGTTGCCAGCCGGTTTTGTCCGGCTTGTTGTTTTTCGTGTTACGTGGGTTGTCATGGAACTCAATGAACGTAGTCTGAGTATTCTCGAAGCGATTGTTGAAGGACATATCGCGTCTGGAGAGCCGATGGGATCACGGACCATCGCCCGACAGCAGAAATTGCCGCTGTCGCCGGCTACGGTGCGCAATGTCATGGCCGATCTGGAGGATATGGGGTATATTGCCTCCCCCCATACGTCGGCCGGGCGGATTCCCACAGACAAGGGCTATCGTTTTTATGTGGATACGATTCTGAGAGTACGCAATCTCAGCGACGCAGAGCGGCGGAATATTGATACGTTGTGTTCGTCGGATAATTTGCGTACCCAGGAATTGTTAAAGAGGGCCGGGCAGATTCTGTCCAACATGTCGAGCTATACCGGCTTGGTTCTTGCTCCCCGTTTTGATGCCACGATCTTTCGCCATATCGAGTTTCTGCCGCTGTCGCAGGGGCGGTTGCTGGTGATTCTGGTGTCTCGTTCTGGACTGGTTCAGAACAAAATCATTGAGCTGGGAACGGACATGCCCGGTGCGCAAACGCTGGAGCAGATCACCAACTATCTGAACAACTCGTTGAGTGGTATGACCATTCAGCAGGTGCGGGCGCGGATTGTCGAGCAAATGCGCGAAGAAAAAGCGCGTTATGACGAATTGATGCGTCAAGCCTTGGCGTTGTCAACCAAAGTGTTCACTACAGATGTTGAAGATGAGGTGATCATCGAAGGGGTGTCCAATGTGCTCAATCAACCTGAATTTTCCGATATTGAACGGATGCGCCGGTTGTTTGAAGCCTTTGAACAAAAACACCACCTCATCCATCTGTTGGATAAAAGTCAACAGGCTGAAGGGGTGCAGATTTATATTGGCAGCCAGTCCGAATATCAGGAGTTTGAAGGCTGCAGTCTGATTACCGCAAAATATACCCGCGGAGATCAGATTCTTGGCAGCCTTGGTGTGATTGGGCCGAGCCGTATGGCTTATTCTCAGGTTGTTCCCGTAGTGGATTACACGGCACGGCTTGTCAGTCGTGTTTTGAAAATAGAGTCAGAATAGGAGAAATTGTGACCGTGTCAAAAAAGAAAAACCCGCAAGTTGAAGAGCAGCAAACAGGCCAAACTGTTGAAGATGCTGAACAAGCCGTTGAGGCAGAGGTCGTTGTTGACGAGAGCCCCTCAGCCCTTGACGCCGTCAAGGCGGAACTGGCTGCCTGTCGCGACGAGCTGGAGCAGCAAAAAGAACAATATCTTCGGGCGCGCGCAGATATGGAAAACTTCCGTCGTCGCATGCAGCGAGAGAAAGAGGAGCTGAGCAAGTTTGCCAATGAGTCGATCCTGCGCGAAATTTTACCGGTGATCGACAATCTTGAGCGTGCTGTCTGTCATGCCCGTGAAAATGATGCCGACAGCTCAAGTTTGCTCGATGGCGTCGAGATGACATTAAGCCAGTTTCAAAAGGTTCTGGAAAAATTCAATGTGACTCCGGTGGACGCCCACGGTAAGCCCTTTGATCCGGCTTGTCATGAAGCAATGGGGCAGCAGGAGAGCGCTGAGTGCGCCCCCAATACGGTGGTTCAGGTCCTTCAGTCCGGTTATATGCTCAATGACCGTCTGCTACGCCCGGCTCTGGTAATGGTTTCCAAAGCTGCGGTGAAGGCTGATGCTGATTGTGCAGACACAGATAAATAAAATTGATTTAAACACACTATTTCAACCCGCTAAGGAGAATTGATCATGGGTAAAGTTATTGGTATTGATTTGGGGACCACAAACTCCTGTGTGTCCGTTATGGAAGGTGGCGAACCCACTGTTATTGCGAACTCTGAAGGTGCGCGTACCACACCGTCCATGGTGGCTTTTACCGAAAGTGGCGAGCGTCTGGTCGGTCAGCAGGCTAAACGTCAGGCGGTCACCAATCCGGAAAACACCCTGTTTGCCATCAAGCGTCTGATTGGTCGTAAATTCGATTCTGAAGCGGTGCAGAAAGATATCGAAATCAGCCCGTTTAACATTGTCAAAGCGGATAACGGTGATGCCTGGGTCGAGGCGCGCGGTAAAAAATACAGCGCTCCGGAAATCTCAGCGATGATTCTGCAGAAGATGAAACAGTCCGCCGAGGATTATCTTGGT